>JBMZBC010000019.1:0-40608 GCA_049611965.1 Schleiferiaceae bacterium
AAACAATTCAAAACTACCATCTACGCTATGGAGCGCTGGCACGTCGTGGAATTTGAGGCGGGCCCAATGAAGCAAGCCTACAAGTTCATGAAGGACAGCCATCCCTCACCGGCATCAGTGAAAGAGGCGCTGACCGATGCATTCCTCGCTGGAGTGTATTCAAACTTTGAACAGATGTACATGAACTTCAAAGAGAACGGGTTGAAGTAAACCTTCGTAAGTTTTCTTTCTTCACATTTCTTGGAATTCACCTCTCAATAGAGCCAGATTAATTGGGTTCTGTGTCTTACTAAAAGGTTCGGAATGTAATTAATTCGTTACATTTGTGAAGCGTGAAATTAAAATCACTCCGGAGTGCCTTGTCTTTATTGGAGAGCAGTCGCAGCGTGTTCTAGATAAATTCTACGAAGTCATTGCAGTGCTCATTGGGATTCAAGTGGTTGGTGCGCCTTACATAAAAAAGCTCACTAACACTCGGTTCTATGAACTACGGATAAAGGCTGGTCAGGAATACAGATTCGTGCTTTACCCCGTAGATCACGAAAATTTCATGCTAGCCAAAAAGGTAATCTGTCTTAACGGATTCGTAAAAAAGAGCACAAAAGACTACCGTAAGGCTATTAGCCGAGGTAATGAACTATTGAAAATATATGTCGGAAATGAACGAACTGATCAACCTTAATGAAATCATCGACGCCAAATTTGGAACTGCTGGAAGTGCTAGTCGAGAGGCGTTTGACCACAAGGCATTTTCGAATTATTTTGCTGAAGTCATCAAATACCGGCGCAAGCAACTGGGTTTAACCCAAGAAGACCTTGCACAATCAATAGGTAAGAAAAGACCCTACATCAGCAGAATAGAAAAAGGCGAGGACATTCGCCTCTCCAACTTCGCGCTTATCGCTAACGCGCTTAATATGAGTATAGAGTTTAACGTCTCTGAATGACCTACCCTAAAAGTGCAGTAAAATCAGCTTCAAGCGAAGCACCCTTATCCTTGTTGTACCAATCCTGAGCGTACAGCGTCCACTTTTTGTAGTCGAACTCCGGCTGTGCCTTCCATTTGGCATATTGTTCCATCAATGGGGTTGGACGTGGACCCCAGCTTCCAAGGACTTCAAAGTGTTCATTTAACCGGACCAATTTTGGGATGGAGCGCCCACCATTCGTCAGAAATTCGTCCATGAGTTCCGTGTTTTCATCGCGAAGGATGATGCGCAGGTCTACCCCAGCATGTTCCGCCCATTTGGCGATAAAAGGCAGGTTGTGTGCTGCATCGCCACACCACGTCTCGCTAAAGACCAGCCATTGTTCATTTTCGCTGGTTCTTGAAGCTATATTGTCAAGAGTGCTTTGCGACGGATTGTAGGTCTTCTCCCACCGACGCATGCGAGCTGCGCTCAGCTTGGTGTATTCCACGTAGGATGGTTTTTGTGGGCCTGTAGTTGTACCCTCTTTGGCCATTGCCTTGTTCATGGAACTGTACTGTTCGTAGGTCTGTCCTTTTGCCATGGCTGCTCGCAATGCAGAGGTTCGTTGGGTGGTATCCATTAGGTAGGTGATCGTTAGGGTTGGGTCCAGTGCTTACTTCTTAACCAAAGAAAGTGCAGGTCGTTCAACCAGCAAATGCAAAAGTGCTGCCACGGCGATAGATAATGACAAGAAGGCAGGCAGTGCGATGGCATTGCTCAGACCTAGGGATTTGATCCACATTAAAACGGGAATGTGAAACAGGTAGAGGGAATAGCTGATGGCGCCAATAAATCGAAACGGACGGAAGGATAGGAACGTGCGCCATACCCCCTCTTGGAAGGATGCCAAGAGCAAAATGCCCCAAAGAATGGCTGCCGGAATGTATACATTGGAATGGGTAAAATCGTCGGAAGCCCACCCCCAGCCGATGAATATTCCTAGCGTGACAATGAAGAGGTTAGTAAGCCAATTGCTTTGGATGAACTCTTGAAATTTCTCTTGATACAGGGTTTCGAAAGCGGCTATGAGGGTGCCTATGGCGAAGATGCCGAGGTACCTTAAGGTGCTGTGCCTTGGAAGTTCACCAAAGTAATTAATGAAGAGCGTAGCGAGGATGATGGCCGTGAAGAATAGGACCGTATTGCTTCCTTTTAAATTAAATAGACGCAAACACAACAGCAGCAATAGCGGGCTGATCAAATAGTAGCGGAACTCCGTAGGAATGGACCAAAAGATATGGTCGCCGCGCATCAGTGCCAGATGCTCCCAAACGTGGGACCACTCGCGAATGACCACCTTATAGCCGGCCTGGTTCATCAATCGGAAAGTGATTAGTGCGAGCAGGAACGGTGGGAAGATGCGCATAATGCGACGACCGATGTAGTAGCGCCAATAGTTCAAGTTGCCTTTGCCCTGCTGCCAAACCCGGATGATCTGCTTGTCAAGCAAGTAGGCCGAAATGATGAAGAATAAGTAGACCCCGAGTTTGCCTCGAGATAAAACGTAGCCATCAAGCCAAGGGCTCAGACCTTGATTTGTGGCGTGTCCAAATAGCACGAGCAATACCGCCCATCCCCTTAAGCCGTCCAAAGCCTTGTTGTGCTCGGGTCGGTGGTCGTAGGGAAAGAACAGCTCGCGCAGTTTCATCTTACTTTCTGAATTCGAGCAATGTTTTGCGAATAATCGCAACACATTCGTCCATCTGCTCCTTCGTCATCACTAGCGGCGGAGCAAAACGGATGATGTTACCGTGGGTAGGTTTGGCCAAAAGACCATTGTCTTTTAAGGCAACACAAATGTCCCAAGCCGTTGAGCTATTTGGGGTATCGTTGATGATAATGGCATTTAATAAGCCTTTACCACGCACTTTAGTTACTAGGTCGGTCTCGCCGATGATCTCGTTCATCTTCTCACGGAAGTAGGCACCGAGCTCGCGAGCATGCGGCGCTAAACGCTCTTCTTTTACTACTTCTAACGCGGCCATGGCTACCTCAGCAGCAATAGGATTTCCGCCGAAGGTAGAACCGTGCTGTCCAGGCTTGATCACTTCCATCACCGTATCGTCTGCAAGTACAGCACTCACTGGATATACACCTCCAGATAGGGCTTTACCGAGGATCAATAGGTCTGGTTTTGAATAGGTCGATTGACGCTCACATGTATTGCCACAAGTACAGTTACCACAAACGGCCAACATCGAACCTGTGCGTGCAATACCGGTCTGCACTTCGTCCGCCATGAACAGTACGTTGCGCTCCTTACAAAGTTCTGCCGCTTGCGCAATGAAAGTATCTGCCGGAGTGTTCACCCCTGCTTCACCTTGGATAGGCTCTACCAAGAAACCTACCACGTTCTCATTCATCAAAGCGAAGTTCAAGGCAGCGATATCGTTGTACGGGATGCTCACAAAACCTGAAGTATATGGGCCAAAGTTGGCACGAGCGTCCTCATCGTCGGAGAACGAAATGATAGTCGTTGTACGGCCGTGGAAGTTGCCTTCACAGACAATGATGATACCTGCGTTTTCTGCTACACCCTTCTTTTCATACCCCCACTTGCGCGCAATCTTGATAGCGGTCTCTACTGCTTCAGCACCAGAGTTCATCGGGAGAATCTTGTCAAAACCAAAAGTTTCGCTCATGTACTTCTCGTACTCCCCAAGCTTGCTGTTGTAAAAGGCGCGAGAGGTCAGGGTCAATTTTTTCGCCTGCTCCGTTAGGGCCCCTACAATCTTCGGGTGGCAGTGTCCTTGGTTGACTGCACTGTACGCACTTAAGAAGTCGTAATACTTCTTCCCTTCTATGTCCCATACATGGACGCCCTCTCCACGGTCAAGGACCACCGGAAGTGGATGGTAGTTGTGTGCGCCGTAGCGCTCTTCGAGTTCCATTAATGAGGCAGAAGTATGTGCCATGAGTGGTTGTGATTTTGGGTTTCACGCAAATATAAGTCGTAGAGGCGGGTCTATTGGTAGAATTGGCTTAACTTCATGTCGCTAATAATCACAAGCGTATGAAAAAACTTATACTCTCTCTTTTGGTAGTGGCTTTTGCAGGTACTTCTGCTAGTGCACAGTACTACCATTTGGCGGCTGCCTCGGGCAACCCAAACAACATTAATCAAGAAGATTCGGAATACCCAGTGGGTAGCGGTCTACCAACGGACTGGACGTCTATACTGGCGGCACAACAAACCGCAGGTAGCTATTCTTCTTCTCAGAACATTCCGTTTACATTCCTATTCAACGGCGATACAGTAACTACGTACCGTGCGTCGAATACAGGTATTGTGACATTCTCTCAGCTTTCTTCTCCAGCCAACAACAGTGCGGGAACAGCAGTAAGCTTGAGCAGCTCTACAGTGCCAGATTCATCCGTATGTATCCTCGGGATCAACGGTTCTGGATCTAACGATCAGGTAGCTCGCAAGACGTTCGGTACTTCGCCGAACCGTCAAGAGTGGATCCTTTTCGCTTCGTACAGTGCTACGGGTACTACCGGTTCACACTGGACGTACTGGTCGGTGGTACTGGAAGAGACAACAAACAACATTTATATCGTTGACCAGCGTACTGCTGGTTGGACAGGAACTGTGAACGTAGGTGTTCGCGTAGATTCAGCGACGACTGATGAGATTTCAGCTTTGTCTTCTGGTTCTACTAATGCACCAGACCGCACGGACAATACTCATCAAACCTTCATCCAAGGAACACAGCCAGATTACGAGATGGCAGGTGTTGCCGTAAACATGAACCCGTTTGTTGCCCTAACTTCTGCTCCATTTACCATCAGCGCTGATTTCGTAAACAATGGTGCTGCGTCTATTACTGGTGCAGATATCAACTACAGCGTGAACGGGGGTACAGCAACTACGTCTACATTGACCGGTTTGAGCATCGCTTCCGGAGCAACAGCAACAGTGACTTCATCAACGAACTGGACGCCTTCGGCTACCGGTAGCTATGATGTCAAAGTATGGTTGAGCAACCTGAACGGTTCAAATTCGGATGCCAACACGAGCAACGATACAGCTATGATCAGTGTACAGGTGGTGGCAGCGCTTACCACGCGCTACCCGCTGTTTGAAACCTTTACTTCATCGACATGTCCTCCGTGTACGCCGGCCAACGTACAGATGGAAAGTGTATTCGATGTGAACCCGGGCGAATACAGCTCTCTAAAATACCAGATGAGCTGGCCAGGTACAGGTGATCCATACTACACTACTGAAGGTGGCGCTCGTCGTACATTCTATGCCATCAACTCTGTACCGCGCGTTGAGATTGACGGCGGTTGGGACAGCAATGGTAATAACGTGACTCAAGCGGTTTTCGATCAGTACCAAAACGTTCCGGCATTCGTCGAGATGGACGCAACATTTAGCCGTTTCTCTAAAACAGTAGAAACCACCATTGAGATAACACCGCTTGCCGATGTTACTTCTAACAACCTCGCGCTATTTGCGGTTATTTACTCGCACCGCGATACGGCAAACGTGAAAACGAATGGCGAGACTGAGTTCATCAATGTTGTGAAGAAAATGATGCCTTCTTCTTCGGGTCAGAGTATCTCTTCATTGACTTCAGGAACAACAGTTACGCAAACGTTGAGCTACACGTTCAACGGAAACTACGTATTGCCTCCTAACGCGAACTCTCCGGCCAACTTGAACGTAGAACATACCGTTGAAGACTTTGAAAACCTTGGTGTCATTGCTTGGATTCAAGACATGAGCACGAAGGAAGTATTCCAGAGTGTTGACGCGACTTATACTATTGGTCAATTCGAAAATGAATTGGCATCTGCGTTGAGCATTTACCCAAATCCTGCTACGGATTTCATTACTGTGGAAGGAAACTTTGAGGGTAAAGCAACGGTGAAGCTCATCAGCCTCTTGGGTCAAGAGATTCAAGGTTTTGAAGGCGAGCTAAGCGCTGGAAACTCATTGCGCATCCCAACAGAAGGTCTTGCAAAAGGAACCTACCTTGTTGTGGTAAGCAAAGAAGGAACGACGCATGCAGAACCGGTAGTAGTTCGTTAATCGTCGATCGACTAAGTTTATGATTTTAAGGGCGGCCTCAGGGCCGCCCTTTTTCGTTTCCAATACTCGTAGATTTCGATGTACTTTTGCGCCCATGGGCAGAAGAAATAGACGCATACCAAACATCGAGCAAATGCAGCTCACGGATATAGGCAACAAAGGCAAGGCCGTGGGCCGCTACAACGAACGCGTTGTGTTCGTAACAGGCGGTGTTCCTGGCGATGTGGTCGACGTACAAGTCACCAAAAAGCGCCGCAATTACCTCGAAGGTAAAGTCATTAATGTACATACCTACAGCCCAGACCGCGTGGAGGCGAAATGCCAATACTTTGGAGTATGTGGCGGCTGTAAGTGGCAGAACCTAGATTATACCAAGCAGCTCGAATACAAGGAGAAAGAGGTGCGTGAGAATTTGAGAAAAATTGGCCACGTAGTTCCGGAAGAGTTCCACCCCATTTTGGGCAGCGGGCAGCAGTACATGTACCGCAACAAACTTGAATTCAGCTTTACAGACAACAAATGGTTGACCCGAGAGCAACTCGATAGCGGCGAGGAATTCCCTGAGCGCAGAGGCGCCGGATTTCACATCCCAGGTTTTTGGGACAAGGTGCTCGATATTGATGCGTGCCACCTGCAGCCGGACCCGAGCAATGCCATTCGCAACTTTGTTCGCGATTGGGCCATTGAGCGTGACCTTCCCTTCTTCCATGCGCGCAGCCAGGAAGGTTGGTTGCGTACAATGATGATTCGTGTAGCGAGCACAGGCGAAGTGTTGGTATTGATCCAATTCAAAACTGAACTCCAAGCAGAACGCGAAGCCCTTTTGGCCGACCTAGATGCTGCGTTCCCGCAGATCACTACGCTACAATACGTCATCAACGAAAAGCAAAACGATACCATCTACGACCAGGAGGTCATCACCTACAGCGGTCCAGGGTTTATCGAGGAAGCTATGCCCAAGTATAGTGGCGAAGGTGAATTGCGCTTTAAAATTGGCCCCAAGAGCTTTTACCAAACCAACCCACTACAAGCGCACGAGCTGTACAAAGTAGCCCTTGATATGGCGGATATCCAAAAGGACGATCTGGTCTTTGACCTTTACACGGGCACAGGGACTATTGCCCTTTTTATGGCGGAAAAAGCGAAGGAGGTTGTAGGTATTGAATTGGTCCCAGAGGCCATCGTAGATGCCAAGCTGAATGCTGCCAATAATGGCATTGACAATGCGACGTTCTACGACGGCGATATGAAGGACGTATTTAATGCCGATTTTATCGCGAAACACGGGAAGCCAAACGTCCTAGTGACCGACCCTCCGCGCGAAGGGATGCACGGCGATGTAGTCCAGCTTCTTTTAGACTTAGAGATTCCTAAAATCGTCTATGTAAGCTGTAATTCTGCTACCCAGGCCAGGGATCTTGGTCTGCTTGCAGAGAAATATACCGTCACGCAAAGTCGTGCGGTAGATATGTTCCCGCAAACACATCATATTGAAAACGTTGTTCAATTAGTCTTAAAGGCGTAATTTCATCGCATGAGTTCGAATACACCAGAAATCTTAGGCGCAGAAGCCATTGCACACAAAGTTCAACGCTTGGCTTGGGAGCTGTACGACAGACATAGCAAAGCAGAACAGTTGTATGTGGTTGGTATCCAAGGTAACGGCTATTGGCTTGCGCAGCAGCTCGTTGGTAAGCTGAATGCCATCAGCGATATAAAGATTGAACTGATGGAGTTAGCTCTTGATAAAGGCGATCCAAAGCCTGCAGATATGCAGATTGACCTTCCTTCCAGCGCTCACGTCGCGTTGGTTGACGATGTGCTCAACAGCGGACGCACCCTACTCTGGGCTGTTATCAAACTCATGGAATTCCACCCGCAACAACTCAGCACCACAGTTCTAGTTGACCGTAGCCACAAGCGTTACCCAGTGAAAGCCGATATCAAAGGATTAAGCTTGAGCACCACACTTCAAGAGACGGTAAAACTGAATGTAGAAAATGGGACGGCAGTAAATATTTGCCTAGTTTAAAACGGCTTTAAGCTCCTCCACACTTATCGAGGGTCCTGCAATGCGGTGTTTCGCCTGACTGTAATACGCGCGACGCTCGAACATGTGCTTCGCTACGAATTCTGTAACATCCTCCTTGTTTTGAATGAGTGGACGTTTGATATCTCCTTCCAATCGTCTGGCCAATTCACCGACAGGAACATCCAAGAAAATGGTCTCCCCTTCAGCGTTTAACAGCTCCATGTGATTGTAAAAAACCGGGGTGCCTCCACCGAGCGCGAATACACCCGTGTCGTTTTGCTCGAGCAAATCTTTAAGCACGCCACTTTCAATCTTGCGAAAATGCAGCTCTCCCTTGGAGTCGATGATCTCGGAAATCGATGTTCCCTCAGTTCGCTCAATCTCAACATCTAAGTCTATAAAAGGCAGCATCAAAGCCCCAGCAAGCGCTTTACCTAAGGTGGATTTTCCACTTGCCATATAGCCGATTAAGAAAACTTTCATTGGAAATATTTGTTATAAAAGTACAGCGAATCAGGAGGTTAAAATACACCTGTGGAAAGAAGGTTGTTTTTTTTTCTTGGTGCGTTGCAAAATTTAAAATCAGCTGTATATTTGCAGCCCGCAAAGCGGATAAGGGTTGATCTCTTAGCTCAGTTGGTAGAGCAATACACTTTTAATGTATGGGTCCAGGGTTCGAGCCCCTGAGGGATCACTTAGAAAGCCTCCTCTTCACAGAGGGGGCTTTTTTTATGAGTGCAAGAGGGCACAGAAAAAAGTTTCGACCTTATTAGCTAGTCAAACTTTTCCCATTAAATTTGCAGTCCTTTGCCCAGGTGGTGGAATTGGTAGACACGCCATCTTGAGGGGGTGGTGCGAGTATTCGCGTGCAAGTTCGAATCTTGTTCTGGGCACAGAAAAAACCCCGACCGTACGCGGTCGGGGTTTTCTTTTTCTACATTGCGTACTCGTTATGACAGACCAGCAAAGCACCCCAAAAGAACCCTTGTCTTTTACGCCTCCTAAGGCCATGACAAGAATGGCTAAAACTACACAGTTCATCAGCACTCGTTGGGCAGCCAATATTGCATGGCGCTGGTTTCTAACACCCTATCCTTTCAAGATTCCAAAACGTGAAGTGCCCTTTGAGCAGCGCTTTGGCTCACCAATGATGTTTACCCACGATAACGGTAATAGATATCCGGTCTACCAGATGGGTACGGGAGCAAAAAACATCTTACTCATCCACGGTTGGGCGGGTAGGTTCACCCAGTTCGGCGCAATGATTGAGGCTATGGAAACCCAATACCCTTCACTGCTCGAAGAATACACCATTACCGGATTTAATGCTGTATCACACCGAGGCGCAGAAGGGAAACGCACTTTGATGCCTGAAATTGCCGCTTGTATTCATCAAGTAACTCAGCACCTTGGTGAGGTCGATCTCGCATTGGCACACAGCCTAGGTTCGAATGCAACCATGTATGCCGTTCAGCGTTTAGGTGCCCCCATCAAACGTCAAGTTTTAATTGCCCCTCCAGGCCGCATCTCAGCAATGGTTGGTTTGTTTTGCAATGCTATTGGATTTAATACGGCAGTACATGCCCAAATCATAGAAAACTTGAAAGCCAAATTTGGAGAAGACTTTGACCTGTTTAGCGCACCTGAATTGGCCCCAAGCAACACTATTCCTACCCTGGTGTTTCATGACGTCGATGATAAGGACACACCTATCTCTTTTGGTCGTGAGGTGGGTGAAAAAATGGCAAATGGCACGTACATCGAAACTTCCGGATTGGGCCACAGACGCATACTTCGAGATGCTAAAGTCATCGAGCAAATCATGAAATGGGGTTTTAACCTTTCCTAGCGAAAACCTTGGAGCGACATTTGCCGTTATAACGACATGAAGAACTTCTTTCTACTTTCCACCTTATTAATCTTGGCCGCATCGTGTAATGCGCAAAACAAGTCTGACATGAACATTGACAAAGGGACTTACGAAATCACTAAATCGGAAAAAGAATGGCAAGAACAGTTGTCGCCAGAAGAATACTACGTTCTCAGACAAAAAGGCACCGAGCGTCCATTCACCGGAGAATACAACATGCATTTTGAAGAAGGCACCTACAACTGTAGAGCTTGTGATGCACCATTATTCACATCCGATTCTAAATTCGATTCTCACTGCGGCTGGCCTTCGTTTGATGCCGGTATCGAAAATGGCGCCATTGTCGAGAAACTCGACAAAACCCACGGCATGATTCGTACAGAAATTCTGTGTGCAAAATGCGGCGGACATCTTGGCCATGTCTTTAACGACGGCCCTACAGCCACTGGATTGCGCTACTGCGTGAATAGCTTAAGCATTGACTTTAAGGAGGATAAAAAATAATTACACCCCACCACAACTTTTTTCAAAAAACCCGTTGTAAAAGTAAATCCGAGTACTATATTTGCACCCGCTCAGGGCGATTAGCTCAGCTGGTTCAGAGCACCTGCCTTACAAGCAGGGGGTCACTGGTTCGAATCCAGTATCGCCCACGAAGTTTAAAGCCGTTCATCGTAAGATGATCGGCTTTTTTCATTTACGCGAATAAAGCTCGCTTTAATGAGCGATAAATGGAAAAAGCCGCTACGCAGCTGCGCTGCGAACGGCTTTAAAATTCGAGGACAAGGGCAAGCGATAAGGGTTCTTTTGCCGCTAGGCAAAAAATCCCTAGCCCCTTCCACTCATCAGTTCTTATTATTGAAATATCATTCTTCTGCCATACTGTTTAAGCTTAAAATCTATAGTTAAAATTCTGTGCCTAAACAGATGATTTTATCAGCACAAATCTAATCCTGACTCAACCCTTCTAACCTACCATCTTCAAATTCTATCCTCAAGTCAGGGACATACTTATTTTTAATTTTATATCCCCAAGTTTCATAATAGGTATAGCCTAATTCGCGTAAATCAACCTCATCTGGCTTACCTACCAAAAGCTTAACTGAATCTTTTGGCATTCCCGTATGCAGTTTGACTAACCCATTCTTACCGGTTATTTCTACTGTGGTGACTTTTTCATCGACTTCACTAAGATCGACTGGAGTACTAAACGTAATCATTATTAGAAACAACCAAGTTGCAATAACTCCCATTATAAAACCGAATAAAAAAATAAGTGACTTCCTCATGGAATCAATTTCTAGGGTTAAAATTCTGGCCTCGACTAATATAAGACCTTCTAGGATTGTTGAAAAGCAAACAATAAAATCAGAGTTCTTCGTTTTTCACCCTTTATACCCCCTACCTTACACAAATGAAAAAACTACTAATTACCGCAATGATCATCTTTGCTAGCACAGCGGGCTACGCACAAAAAATAGAGATTGATAAAGAGACGGGAGTTATCTCAGCTGATGGCACCGAGTACGCGATTTTACTCAAGGAAAATGCACCGGGTCAACTTGGGATCAATAAAAACTTTACCATCGCAAATCTCGAAGGAGAGGAGCTGATGTACTTTGTTTTTACTCAAGAGCCTGAACTTAACGGTCGAGGTTACGAAACAGGAAAAACCCTCACGTTCTACACACTCAATTTTATCCAAAGCGGGAAGCAAGGTCGAAGAAACGGCACCATGCGCGCAGCCGGAGCGGCCAAGCTAGCGGTTAAGCATGCCCTCATTGTGGAAGGAGAAATTGACCCTGTAGCAGAGAGCAAATTCCTCCTTAAGTATCGACAACGCTAGATAATATCAACGAAAAACGCCCGATAACTGTCGGGCGTTTTTTTTATCAAGCCTCCAAAGTTCGAATTCCAGTGCAGGGAATTCCTAAATTAAAATCTTCAACTATTCTTAGGACTCACAAACCCTACCGCCCATGCACTGGTACCTCAAAGTACTCCGCCAATATTTCGACTTCACGGGACGCGCACGCCGCTCTGAATACTCGTACTTAATCCTTCTTCTCCCTATTCTTGGATGGTTATGGCTCCTTATACTCCTATTCACCGACAGCGAGCGCAAGGACAATAAATGGGGACCAAGTCCCAAACAAACTAAATGGCGTTCCCGTTGCACTCAACTTTCCAGTCGTCACCACCCACTAGGGCACGTCCTGCGCCTGTGGAGTTATCGACGGCCTCCGTTACTCGGCCCTTTTGACCCACCAATGAATCACCATTAGTCTTCACCTTATCAGTGATGAATCGATCAACAATAGGCTTGATAGCAAAAAACGCAACAACCGAACCTAAAGCAAATAGCCCGACCAACCACTCCGTTGCAAGGCCCATGTACGCACCAACGCTACTAAAGACTAGCCCTACTCCCAGCGCTCCAGCTAAAAACCCAAGGGTAAAAACCTCAACGATCAAAGAAAAGATGGCCAATGCCAATAAGATGTGCCACAATGCTACAGACTCCGTCAAAAACGGTTTTAAGTGAATAGTTAAGTTATAAAAGAATAGTCAAACCACTTAGGGCTTTTCAGTAAATTGGACCAACGAAAAAACCTTGCCATGCGCTACCTCTTCCTCCTACTGTTAACCTTCTCGGCCCACGCCCAAACCCAAGTTCTTTTTATTGGGAACAGCTACACAGGCTACAACAATTTGGCTACGATGGTTGAGAATGTTGCAGCTTCAGCAGGGTATAGCTTTTCAAACTCGAGCCTAACGCCCGGAGGAGCCACACTCTACCAACACAGCCAGAATGCATCGACGTATAATCAGATGGGCAGTAAAAACTGGGATTATGTGGTCATTCAGGCGCAAAGTCAAGAACCTTCTTTTCCAAACAATCAAGTTGCTACACAAACACTTCCCTATGCTGACCAGCTGGTAGACAGTATACGCAGCATTGTACCATGTGCCCAACCTACCTTCTTTAGAACTTGGGGGCGAGAAAACGGCGATCAATGGAATTGTCCCTACTTCCCTCCTCTATGCACGTATGAAGGCATGGACTCTCTCCTGCATCTACGTTACAGAATGATGGCCGATTCCAACGATGCCTATCTCAGTCCTGTCGGCAGCGTTTGGAAATATATCCGTGATACTGACAGCACTATAGCGCTCTACACCTCTGACGGCAGCCACCCCTCACTAGCAGGTTCTTACGTCGCTGCGTGTACTTTTTTTACAATATTCACGCGCAGCAATCCGTTGAACATAACCTTTGATGCGAATCTAGATACAGCCATCGCAAGTACTATCCGAGAGGCAACCAAACTCGTAGTTTACGACAGCCTTTCTCTTTGGAATGTCGGGAAGTTTGACCCTAGCGCTGCATTTACCCATCAGATGGTTAATGACTCATTGTATTTTCAAAGTTCAAGTGCCAATTATGACTCGCTCTGGTTCGACTTTGGTGATGGTAATGGGACCCACCTCGATTCTGGTCTTCATGCTTATGCTGTAGATGATATGTTCACCGTGACGCTTTTTGCATTTAAATGTGGCCAAGTAGATTCGACCAGCATTACTGTACAGTCCTCCTACCCTTTCTCCTTGGCAGAATTTCCAAGTGAACAGGTTGACGCCATTTCATTGATTAAGGAGTGGAATGATGATATAAATACCATCATACTGTACGATGTGAACGGGCGCAAGGCTGCGGAGTTTATCGATAAGGACAATTTAGACTGGCTACCTAATGGACTCTACATTGCAGAGATCCTGTGGAAAGAACGTCCATCGACTAGAGCTCGGGTGCACATAACAAGGTAAGCCCGAACCTTAACACCTCTGTGGCTGTTAATTATGAATGCAGATTATTCTTTCCATTTTTATTGCGCTCATGCAGCCTTCTACTACCCTCTTTGATTTCACGCCGTCCTCATCTTTAAAAAGTTGGTATGTAGTAAACGACGGTGTCATGGGTGGCCTAAGTGAAGGCGCACTTGAATTAACTTCTGAAGGTCACGGGTCTTTCACGGGTCAAGTACGGCTAGAAAACTACGGTGGATTTACCTCTATCCGATGCGCTACAGGCAAGATTGAAACGCCGGAAGGCGCAATCGTTAGAATGCGAGTGAAAGGAGACGGAAAAAACTATCAGTTCAGAGTTAAGCATAAAGCTCGTGATTACCAGAGCTATATCACCACCTTCTCAACATCGGGAGAATGGGAAACGATTGAGATCCCCTTGAGTAAATTGTATCCGTCTTTTCGAGGCCGTGTATTGGACATGCCCAATTTTAATCACGAGAGCCTCACCGAATTCACCTTTTTGATTGCAAACAAAAAAGCCGAGACTTTTGAATTGCTTATAGACGAAGTAAAGCTGGTCGATTAAAAAAAGCCCTCACGAAGGAGGGCTTTTAGTTATAATTGATATCCGACTCTAAGGTTTAAATTAGGCATTGGTGAGTCCCCATCCGAAACACCGAATCCAAATAAATATTTATCCATCTCTAGGTCAAGACCGAATTGCGGATAAAAAGTAATACCCCAATCTTCGTAAGCAAGAACAGTTTCGTCAACATACTCGCCAGTGGCAATCACTTCATAACCATCAACAATAATTCTAGGGCGTTCATTTGTATACCAAGCACTGATGTACGGTGTGACTTTGACATTCGATACTTTGTAGGTTCTTGAAACACCTAAATTTAGCAGCACATAGGATTCTGGTACAATACCATTTACACTCAATGCCCATTCATAGCCATTCACATCATCATAGACCCCATCAACTTCCTCAAAAGGCATAACCTGATCAAAGTAGTCCACTGGATCGAGTGCACCTGCAATGTATCCCAAATGCATTCGAAGATTCCATTTGCCATAAACGTTTGCGCTCATACCCAGATCAATCATAGTTCCTTGATGGTCGGCAAACTCCTCAAATGTGAAATTGTTAGGATCTACACCTCCCGTTTCACTTAGACCAATTCCTAACGAAACGTTAGTTATATCAAAGCCAAAAGACTTTTTGACTTTTTGTTCCTCTTGCGCGTTTGCTGCGAAAGCTCCAGCAAATAACGCTACCAGTAATAGTTTTCTTGTTTTCATGGTGTTGTTGTTTTACTGTCTTTAAAATAATCAAAATTCAGATTAGACAAGTTTAAGTTATTGTAAAACAACGTGTTGAGACTTAGAATGCTCACATATGGGTCCCCATTAATACCCGCCAAAGTTCAATTGGCCACCAAACTTAATGAGGTAGGCATCCTCCCAATCCTGAACATTGACAAGTCCCAAACCAGCATAAAATTCCGCACTTATTCCGTTGAACATATCCGTGGTCTGGGTAACACATAATGACCAACCGTTTGCAGGTGCAGCACCCATGAAAAACTCTTTCATCACTTGGAACCCGACACTGCTGTATCGAATGCCTTGCCAATCCACGCGTGCCCCAAGTCCGGCATGAAATGCGTTGAGCCCTTCGCCGTACAAGCCGTCCCAACCGGGTCCAGCAACGGCTTTAAACTTGAAGAAATCCCAACCCAAGCCATATTCAGCCGAAATCTCGGGAGCTAAAATCAAGGCGCTTTCATAATCATAGATGCCCATAGGATCAAACTCTTCCAATAGATAAAAGTTAAACGCAACCCCAAGTATGAGATTGCCCGAACCCAGCAAGCTTTGGTCTACATAGCCGCGTGTCTGCGGCGCCGTGGTTGTACCACCATCTTTACGAATCACAGTTTGTGCTTGCAGTGCTCCAACACTTAGCAAAAGGGTAAAAAGGAGAATCTTTTTCATTATTCAGGTTTAGGGTCGCAATCTTCCGGCCAAGTAGGATCGCCAAAAATTTCTGTCATAAAACTTGGGGTGTATCTTCCTTCAAACGTACCAGCCGCACCGCGGAACATACCACTTGAGTTAAAGGTCCATGTGGCGTTTCCTTTGGCATCAAGGGCGATCAAACCGCCATTGCCAGCCTCTGTACTCAGCACCCCAAAGATAACTTCCCGTGCACTCTCTTCCAGAGTTAATCCCTGATATTGCATTCTTGCGTTGACTTGGAACGCCACGTTGTTTCGGATGTAGTATTCCCCATGACCGGTACAGCTTACCGCCGCTCCATTATTATCTGCATAGGTACCTGCACCGATAATGGGAACATCGCCCACACGGCCGTATTTCTTACCCATCATCCCGCCTGTGGAGGTACCAGCGTACAAGTTGCCTTGTACATCCAAAACGACAACCCCGACCGTGCCGTTCTTTTTCATCTGTTGCCAGCGTTCGTATTGCTCTTTACGCTTGGGTGTTAAAAAGTATTCGTTATCCACAAACTCATGCTCCTGCGTCTTGGCAAACTCCTCTGCCCCTTCGCCAATGAGCAAAACGTGTGAGGTCTCCTCCATCACCGCCCGCGCTAACTTCGCGGGGTTCTTGATATGCTTTAAACCAGCCACAGCTCCGGCCATTTTGGTAGATCCATCCATGACCGATGCGTCCAATTCTACTTCGCCCTGATCATTGAATACAGCACCTTTACCGGCATTGAAATGCGGATCGTTTTCGAGCATGGTCAGGCACTCCACAACCACATCCATCCCATTCGCATTATTAATCAGCATATCGAAACCCACCTTAAGCACAGCCCGAAGCGCAGAATCGTATTCCGCAATTTGTTCATCGGTGTAATACTTTCGCTCAATACCACCCGCACCCCCATGAATAAGGATAACCGGTCCTCCGTTAAAGGAGAAATGCTGGTGGTTTTGTGCTGTAAGCAAGGTTGGTAATAAGGCGGCGAAAAAGAGAAGGTGTCGCATAGGATTTCCTTTGTTCTTACCGAAAATACAAAGAGAATTGGCCACAGAAAAACTTGATTGCTTCATAAAATGTTAGTAGGATTGTAAGACAACAACACATCTAAAGCATGGTCCAAGATTACAACGCCTACACCGCCACCGACAGGCAGGTGTGGAACGCCCTTTATTCGCGCCAAAGAGAAAACCTCAGCGACAAGGCGGAACCACGATATTTGGCGTGCCTGGACCAGCTGCTTCCGGTAATGAACGCGGACAAAATCCCGAATTACGACGATCTTAATGCAGCACTCGGGGCCGCAACTGGCTGGAGCATTCACGTAGTCCCGGGGTTGATTCCGGTGGAGGAGTTTTTTGAACTTTTAGCCCAGCGCAAGTTTCCAGCATCTACCTGGTTGCGTAAACCGCAGGAGCTCGACTACCTCGAGGAGCCAGACATGTTCCACGATATTTTTGGGCACATACCATTGCTCCTTGACCCGCAATATGCCCAATTCATGGAGGATTTCGGCAAGCACGGCGTGGCGAACTTGAAAAAGTCACACATCATCCGCCAATTGCAAAACTTATACTGGTTCACCATCGAGTTTGGCGTTTCTGATAATCCCACGAAGATTTACGGTGCGGGAATCATCTCAAGCTTTGGTGAAACGAACCACATTTACGATTCAAAGACTTCTATTTATCCTTTTGATCTAGATAAGGTTTTAGGTAATAGCTTTATTAATAGCGAAATTCAAGGACATTACTATAAAGTCACAGATCTGGAGTCTGTTTACAAGATATCCTTTGACAACATTGCCTAGTTCGAATTAAGCCGTTTTCATGATGCGGTGCATGGTGCTTTTACTAACACCGAAATACCGCGCTATCTCTGTCTGAGAGCAATATTTCTCTATGCCTGGAAATCTGTCTTGGATGTACTTCCAATACTGCACCTTATCCATCATTTTCATCTTGAGTAGGCGGAGCTTTCGCATTTGAACGAAGTGTGAGTTAATATGAAGAAGAACATTTCTCATAGCATCGTTCTCCACCACAAAATTGCGCCAGGATTTATGAGAGACTCTGTATGCGGTGCCTGGAGTATACATGATGGAATCTGTTTTAGCAGGTCCACCCCAGAGTAAGCTATTTTCATCACAGACAAATATTCCTGGCTCAGTCATACCATTGAGCATTTTTTTTCCGTCTTCGAGAAGCATACGGTCAAAACCATAACCAAAATGAATGTAGTAAAGGTACCCTTTCTTTTCTCCCATTTTCCAGAGATATTCGTTGGGCTCAAAATGGATAGGTCCCTCGAATAACCTAGAAAACTCCTCCAAAAACGGAGTCGATTCTGGCAAACCAGTCAATTGACCTAATCTACTCGCAATTACTAAATCTCCTTTTTTAGCCATCTTTAAGAGCTATTTTGATAAATGATTTTAAAGATGATTTAGAGATATCCAGAAAGTCAGCAATATCAGATCTAGGTACTAAGCTCAACAATCGTTTGTTTGATTTCAGCCATTCCAGACTATGCGACTTGCGATCCAGTCCAAGATTATTGATATACTGCTGATAGGTATAAGCTGCCATTAACGAGGCCTGTACATTTAAAGCACTTGCTAATTGAGGGTTATCACGCTTCCAAGCCTCAGACTTAAGAGGCAACAAAATCATTTCAATCTCCTCATAAATCCACCAATAACTGCCTTGTTTATTATAGACCGGATCTATTTCTGCCGTAAGAAATAAATCACCTTTCTCATAGAAGTGAGTAATAGCATCACGGCCTTCAAAACTATGTTTAACACCAATAACACCTCGGATTAACAGACAGGCGCAATCGTGTATATCAATTCCTTGAGGTTGAAACAATCCCGGTTTTAAAGAAAGTGTGTGTACATGACGAGAAAGTTGAACATTACGCATTAGACCGCGCTGGTCAGGATGCACTAAATCAATCAACTTATCCTGCAGTAATCCTACGTTTACATGGGCTTGGGTCAAAATGAAACAGTTTCAAAGTGTTAGTAGAGTGTATTTCTAAGTTAGAATAAAATATTTACAAAAGTTGCTGATTATCAATTTTTTAAGGAGTATTCCTAATTGTCGCCAATAATAATAATTGGGTCAAAATGGAACAAAAAATAATTTTCAATTCAAGAATTTCGATTAAAATCAATAAAACATTTACTTCTATGAAACGAATTCTACTAACTCTTGGAATTGCGCTAAGCTTTACCGCACAATCCCAAATTTGCACACCAGATACGGTGGTTCCATCACTTGCAAGTATTGGATATCCAACACTTGAGTGGTCAGGAATGTGGGTGAACGGCGAAACCCCCTCATTTGCTTGTGATAGTACTCAACCTATGATGAATCTTGAAGCTGTTGTAGGCCAACCTTTTGAAGCAACTTTAACCGGAATGTTAGGAGACACCTTTCCTTCAGGAGGGCTTTTAGTACCAACCGTTCAATCTGCATTCTTATACACAACAGCGATTCCAAGCTGGTTAACTTGGGATGCACAGGATTCTATATTTTATCCAGGTCCTGCGAATAAAACGTGTATTAAACTCTCAGGAACACCAAATCTAGCTGATACAACTTACTGGATTCCTTCAGTTGGTGTTGAAAGTGGTTTTTGGACAAGTTGGTATCAAGTACAAGGGACAATGTTCGGTTTCCCGGCCATTGACACGTTTGGATTTTGTCATAACGTTCGTGTCTTTAAAGACTACACGGATATTGATGAAAGTGATCTTGCAGCCATGTCAATCGCTCCGAATCCAGCGAACGATTATTTAAAAATCAATTTTAATAAAGCCGTTGTAACTGATGAATTTCTGAGTAGAATTAAAATCTTCAATGTTATCGGCAATGAGGTGCGTGTTATTCCAAATATGGAAGCCTCGAACTCTGTTGGTTTTGATATATCCGCATTACCTGGCGGAAATTATTGGATTACTATAGATCTCGGTCGAGGTATGCTTCGAGAAGAATTTATAGTAGTGCATTAAGGACTTTCGAACCATGTTAAGCTTACTACTCGCAAAGAAAAACCTCAAGCTCATTTTTGGGCTTGGGGTTATTCTATTACCGACCTTTTCTAGTGCACAGTTTGCGTATGAAGGTCCCATACCTGCTATTACCTCCGGTTATGGTTCATTCGGTACTACTGCATTCACCAGCGAATTTTTTCAATTGATTCCTGATTCTACCATGGAATGTAATGATACCGTACGATGCATAATCACCTACCCCTCGAATATCAGTAGTCCTACTCCTACTGTTTTTAAATTTCCAGGGTCGTCAAATCGAAAACTAAGTGACAGTGTCTATTGGAACGAAAGCAAGTTTTACCGCGAATTCGTAGCCAGTAATGGCTATGTCAGTGTCACAATGCAATGGAACAATGAGAATGACTACGGCTGTGCTTATTATATGCTGGAACAAGCCGCGCAGAAATATGGACAGTACATCGATACAACGAGAGTTGGAATCCACGGAATGAGTCAAGGAGCAGGAGTTACAAATTGGCTGAGTCTTAAGAAATACATTAACGACGGTTGGGGCGCTAATGGACGTTTCGCTTGGCCGGATGCAGGTGCAAGTTTTATTGGATGGGTAGACGATTGGCCAAATGACATCGCAACCCAGACGGATAGTGGCCTTGCAGCTATGCCAGACGATGTTCTTTACCTCATGACTATATCGGATTGGGACCAAACCCCTGATCCAAGAACATTCATTGATATGTACAATTTTATGGGGGTCCCTGACAGCAACAAGGAATTCTTCATTATCAGAGGAGATACCATCAATAATTATATCTACTGGGCTACCCACTTTACCAACAATACTTGGGAGAATGATTCTAGCCAATTTTATGTCTACATCACCAAACACGATGCGCTAGATTATTGGCTCGGCTCTCGCCTACTCCATGCGCTAATGGAAGCTGCATGGAACAATGATCCTATGGCTCGTAGGATATGTATGGGAAACGGTGATACGCTGCAGACCAAGATAGCTGGGGGCGCGATGCGTGGCCCAATCGTAACGGATCAGCCTTGGATGACTATGATCGCCTCGTGGAATTCAGGACAGGGATACATGAATCCTTGTACCGTCCCTTGGAACATGAGACAATATGTAACCGCGGACGCTTGTTTCAATTTAAGTGTACCAGAAGCGGATAACCATCCTCAACTCAAGGTATACCCAAATCCAGCAAGAACTTTTAATAGTATCACAATCGAAAGTGACTTGGAAATTGAACACGTTTTAGTAGTCAATGAAGTAGGACAACGTATTGCTGAATTCAAATCAAATTCATTTGAATTAGATAAATCAGGTACTTTTTATCTCGGAATAACCTTTGTCGACGGACGGCGTACCGCCTTAAAATTGAATGTAAGTAAGTAAACACTTGCTGACCAAGGCAGAAGACCCGCATTTTGCGGGTCTTTTTTTATCTTGAGGGCACTAACACAACAACCATGGGGAAATTTAGATACCTCTTTGTTTTCACCTTGCCGCTCTTAGCACTTATCAGTTTTCATTCAACCGGATTCTGGTCCTATTTACCTGTAATTGAAGCCTTCGTCTTCATACCGGTTATGGAATTCCTTTTTACTCCAAAGAAGATCAACCTCACTGAGGAAGAGCGAAATATGACAGCCGGCGATGGCTTTTACATATGGGCACTTCGATTTACCGTTCCAGTTCAGATTATTTGTGGCATCTATCTTTTGGTTCAAATCTCAATGCCGCTAGATACGGTAACGCTTATTGGGAGAATTCTTTCATACGGCATTATGTGTGGTGTTGTGGGCATCAATGTTGCACACGAATTGGGTCATAAAACAAATAAAACAGATCAATTTTTAGCGAAAGTTTTGCTCACAACTACGCTTTATACGCACTTCTTCTTGGAGCATAACTTCGGTCACCACAAGAATGTCGGGACACCTCAGGATCCTTCAACGGCACGTCGTGGCGAGTGGGTGTATATGTTCTGGCTACGTTCCATTGTCTTTAGCTACCTAAGTGCATGGAGGATTGGCATACAACGTAGTAAAGGGAATCTTCTCAAGAATGAAATGGTGCACTACACCTTAATCCAACTAGTGCTCATTGCCATCATCTTCGAAAATTTTGGTAGCATCGGATTGATTGGCTTCTTTGGTGCTAGCATAACGGGGTGGATTTTACTGGAAACCGTTCAATACATCGAGCACTACGGCTTGGCAAGAGAGAAGGTTAGTGATCTTCGTTATGAAAATGTGCGTCCGGTACACAGTTGGAACAGCAATCATATGTGGGGACGAGCGATACTTTTTGAATTAAGCCGACACAGTGATCACCATTATTTGCCGAACAAGGAATATCCCCTTCTCGACCATCACGATGACAGCCCACAGCTGCCTACAGGGTATCCAGGTATGATGATTTTGAGTCTTATTCCCCCTTTGTACATGCGTATCGTGCATCCACGTATTCCCAAGGCTTCTTTATTGAACAATTGAGAACAGGTTTAGGTTAAAGAATAAATCCTTTAATCATGAAGAAATTCGCCTTTGCTTTCATATCCTTAGCATTCCTTTTAGCTTGTGAAACGACCGGACCCTCTTCGTGTGGAGACGGTATTCAGAACGGTACAGAAACGGGCGTTGATTGTGGCGGAGATTGCCCTCCTTGCGCATCTTTCAGCATCGAAGGACACGCTCAGAAAGGCCCATTTCTCAACGGAAGTTCCGTACTAATCACCTCATTGGACACCTCACTTAACCAAGTAGGTATCACTTACAATACCCAGATTCTCGATAACTCGGGATACTTCTTTGCGAATGGACTCAACTTAAACTCATCGTACGTTACCCTCCGTGCCGACGGTTTTTATTTTAACGAGGTATGTGGAGAACCGAGCAATGCTCAAATCACATTAAACGCTATCACGGATTTGAATAATGTCCCCGCCGTAAATGTGAATACCCTAACGCATTTAGAAAAGGCCCGTGTTGAATATTTAGTCGCTAACGGCACGTCATTTTCTAAAGCAAAGGAACAAGCGCTCAAGGAAGTCCTCTACACATTTAGCATTGACACCACAGGCACAATGCCTTCTTCGGAAACACTGAGTATCGCAAACTCCGGTGCAGCAGACGGCATACTAATCGCTATTACCTCCATACTTCAAGGCTATCGGAGCGAAAGTGAATTTTCAGATTTGATGGCCAATTTTGTCACCGACCTTAGAACAGACGGCATCCTGAACAGTTCCATTTTAGCTTCAAAACTGATGGCCCACGCACAGGTACTCGATACCAATGAAATTCGTCAAAACATCATTGACCGTTACGCGAGTATGGGCATTACCGTCAATGTCCCTGCCTTTGGTGGACACATCCAAAACTATATCGATAACAGTCCACATATCGCAACGAGCACGGTCATTGAATACCCTGAAGACGGTCCCAATGGAAAAAGTATCTTAAATACCACAGACAGTATTTATAACCAATACCAGTACTATGGTTTAATGACTACGAGACCGAACGATTGTGTACGTCTTAAGTTGGTCATTGAAAAGCAGTTCTTTGGTTGCCAATACGGATGTTGGTTCTATTCTGTCAGTAGTGTACAGAACTGGAATATCAGCAGCTACGACCAAACCACGAACAGCCAAACGTTTATTAGTACAGGATTGGAGACCGATCTGGAAATGGGCTTCGAACCAGGATGGTATACAGCTAGCATCTATTTAAATGACAGCCCTACTCCATCGCGGGTAAAAGAATTCAGGGTCAACTAATCTTGTGCAGTGCTTTGAACTTGTTGTGAATTAAGAGCATAAGCACGCCAAACGAGACGCCGAGAATAATCAGTCCTTGGCTGAGAAGTCCTTCAGCTGTAAAAGAAAGCTTCAACAGGACGGTTGAAATCACAAATGATGAATTCCTGATAATAACAGGGAAGTTGTCGGTATATAGCAGGGAAAGCAATAAGATGATTACGTCGGAGATGATCAAAAAGTTGTAGAACTCCTCGAAGAAAATCGCATTTATCTCAATCATATTTGCCTGTTCGATATGGTTGAAGGTTGGGATAACCCATTCCACGAAACTTTGTATCCCCAATATGATAAACAGGAAGAATAGTCCGATGCTCAAGTAGTGCTTCGACTTTACAAAGCGTTTAATGTTTTCTCCAAGCTCCTTTTGTTCCTGTTCCTCGAACGCATCATAGCGCAGTGAACCACTAAGCCTGTAAAAGGAATAAATCAAAAAGAATAGTAGAATCACACTGAACAAATCTACGTACAGGTGCACATTGTGGTCGCTGAGCCAAAATTCCGATTTCAAATCAAGCGCGGCCATGTCCTTGAACAATCCTCGAATCAAAATCAGTGCGATAACCTCGTACTGCTTTGCAATGTAAAGAGTGGTACTTCTTCTCAAATAGTAGATCATCAGGTATGCCTCATAAACCAACAAAATGGAGAACGGCGTGTAGATTGCGCTAATAGGATCTTTCAATAAAGAAGCGTTGATACCTCCTGGGATGTAGTCGCGGAGCACGTGTAAAATCAGGTGGACAATAAAACTTAAGATGGCAGCATAGAGCATCCCTCGACCGAGAGACTTTCTAAATGCATAAGTAAAGACAGGTAAATGCATATCTTGATTCTATTCATAATCAACAAGTTATATGTGATTTAGTTCAAGAGGAGCTCGGGTGGTTTTTTACACCAACCCTCAAGAATAAGCAAGTAAGTATAGCTACCTTTGCCGCGCATAAAATGCCCAATCATGCTAAATGTATCTAACGTTACGCTTCAATTTGGAAAGCGTGTACTTTTCGAAGATGTAAATATCAAGTTCCATGGTGAACGTTGTTATGGTCTTATTGGCGCCAATGGAGCCGGTAAATCGACCTTCTTGAAAATCCTCAGTGGTGAGGTTAGTCCAAATTCAGGAAACGTAAGTCTTGAAAACGGCAAGAGAATGTCAGTACTCTCTCAGAACCACTTTGCTTTTGATGAAGAGACTGTACTGAACACCGTTATCCAAGGAAACCAACCTCTTTGGGATCTGATGCAAAAGAAGGATGCTATTTACATGAAGCCAGATTTCAATGAAGAAGACGGTCTTATCGCTGCTGATCTTGAAGTTCAATTCGAGGAAATGGACGGTTGGAATGCAGAAAGTGATGCTGGAAACTTGCTAAGCGGCCTAGGCATCTCTACGGATGATCACTACACCCTGATGAAGGATATGGAAGGCTCTACGAAGGTTCGTGTACTGCTTGCACAGGCCCTTTTCGGTAACCCGGACCTCCTCATTCTTGATGAGCCTACGAACGATTTGGACCTTAAGACGATTTCATGGTTGGAGGATTTCTTGATCGATTTTAAAAACACAGTAATCGTTGTGAGTCACGACCGTCACTTCCTAGATACAGTTTGTACGCACATCGCAGATATTGATTTTAAGCGAATAAAGCTCTACACTGGAAACTACAGCTTCTGGTACGAAAGCTCACAATTGGCCCTTCGCCAGCGTCAAGCAGCGAATAAAAAAGCGGAGGATAAGCGTAAGGAACTGCAAGAGTTTATTTCACGTTTTGCAGCCAATGCTTCAAAAAGCAAACAGGCTACATCGAGAAAGAAAATGCTAGATAAGATCAATGTGGACGAGATCCAAGCGTCTTCAAGAATGTACCCTGCCATCATTTTTGACCAAGAACGTGATGCCGGTGACCAAATTCTAGAAATAGACAATCTCTCAGCTCATGACGAGCAAGGCAATGTACTGTTTCAAAACTTGAGCTTCAAGCTTAACCGCGGAGATAAAGTAGCGTTGTTATGTGACGACCACAGAATCCTAACCGCACTCTATGAAATATTGGCTGGTAAACAACAACCGAGTGCAGGCTCGTTTGCGTATGGCCAGACTATTAAACATGCGTACCTGCCTAACGAGAACGCAGCTTTCTTCGAAACCGAAGATAACCTTATGGACTGGTTGAGAGAATACAGCCCAGAAAATAAAGACGAAGTATTCGTTAGAGGATTCTTAGGTAAAATGCTCTTCTCTGGGGAAGAAGTCTTTAAAAGTGCTTCTGTTCTCTCGGGAGGTGAAAAAGTTCGTTGTATGCTGAGTAGAATGATGCTCCAACAAGCCAATCTTTTATTCTTTGACGAACCTACCAATCACCTTGATCTAGAGAGTATTCAGGCGTTGAACAACGGCATGAAGGACTTTAAAGGTACCTTGGTGTTCAGCTCACATGACCATACTATCAATCAAACCGTAGCGAATCGAATAATTGAAATCTTCCCTCATGGGGTGATGGACAAAATGGTTGAATACGACGACTATATTTCTGATGCAAAGATTACAGCGCAACGTGAGCAAATGCTCGGTGCATAATCAATAAGATTGAACCTTTCGAATGCGGCTGTTGGCCGCATTTTTTTTTACCTTCTCGCCTCGAAAACAAAATCACATGAGAAAACTACATTTACTCTTAGCTGCCATGCTCATGGCCACTGCTTCGTTTGGTCAACGAATGAAGAAGGAAAAACTAACGGTTAAATACATCCAGCCCCCAACAATACACCTAGAAGAAGGTATGGGATTCCACAGTGAAGTTATCCTAGACTACAAAGCTGAAATTGATGCAGATCTTGCAGCTGCAGAAGAAGAATACCAACAAGCCCTCGCAGAATACCCAGAAAAAGAAGCAGCTGCAAAAGCTGCACACGACGAACTTGTAGCAAACTACGAGCGCGAATTAGAAGCTTGGAACAACAAGAGCTCGGTAGGTAAAATCATAGAAAAGCAGGTTTTAGAAAACTCAAAACCACAACCACCACGTCCTTACTACCCACCTTCAAAGCCTTATAAACGTCAGGTCACCCACCAGAAGATCTTTAACGAGGCCCAATTGGCCAGTACCTACTGTAGAGTAGAAGGACTACAAGAAGATCCGAACGGCGTCGGTATTGAGGTACATCTTTTCGGCTTTGAAAACGATGATCCTGTGGCAGAGAAGAAAGAATTTAAAGAGTACAATAGCAAGACCAAGCAAAGTACTACGATCATCAAATCGCAATGGGTGTTCAACTACCGCCACAGCATGACGCTTCGTGTAGTTCACCCGAACGGTAGTATTATTCTTGACGAGGTGCCAAATAGTATATCTGATTACAAGCGTTTTGAAAGCCCATTAGAGAAACGCAGCTACCCTTCTACCAATGCACAGACTTTCTTAACGAAGCTTCAGAGCACAGCTGTTGAAGATAACCTTGGAACCATCCAATGGTTAATCAATGATAAACTAGGTACAACTGAGCAAGCAAGAAATGTCGAGGTTATCTACGTCAACAACAAGAAAGGCGGTTATGACGATCTAGAAAATGCAATGTACGATGCCAAGGAAGGCTACGGAATGCTTCTTTCTCGTCCAGACGATGCCAAAGCAAAACTTCTAAGCGCTGTAGAAGCATGGGAAGCGGCTATTGAAGAAGGCGATTGGAACGATAAAAAAGCGCGTATCAACAAGAAGGTCATTCCTGATTTGTACAACAATGTTATCCTGGCTTGTACTTTGATTGGCGAGTTCGACAGAGCAGACGATCATTACAGTGCATCTTTGCGTCTTGACCTTGCAAATAGAGACGAAAACAACCTTAAGGAATTAAAGCTGTTGAACGACGATCTACGCGACCGTCACCAGAAGTAGATATTCCTCATAATTCTTTGAAAGCCATCCTTTACGGGATGGCTTTTTCATTTTCAATCAACTACTTTTGCCGCTTCTAACACTCTACATTTCATGAAGCAGTTCTTCAACAACTTCGTTGGCAATCCAAAAAATGACATCCTTTCAGGTATCACCGTTGCCCTTGCATTAGTGCCAGAGGCCGTAGCATTCGCCTTCGTGGCGGGCATCGATCCGCTTGTAGGCCTTTACGGTGCCTTTATGATGGGATTAATCACTTCACTTTTTGGAGGTCGTCCAGGAATGATTTCTGGTGCCACTGGTGCAATGGCCGTAGTTATGGTGCATCTCATCCAAAAAGGAAATGAAGTTGGTACTGCTATGCAATTAGAGAACCTTGGCTTGAGTTGGCTCTTCATCACCTTGCTCATTGTAGGTTGCGTCCAAATACTTGCGGGTCTTTTCCGCCTAGGAAAGTTTGTTCGTCTTATCCCGCACCCTGTAATGATGGGGTTTGTCAATGGATTGGCAATCGTCATCTTCTTGAGCCAATTGGGCATGTTCACCCGTGTAGTTGATGGGCAGAAGGTATGGATTCAAGGAAGCGAACTGTACACCATGATGGGGCTTGTTGGTCTTACCATGTTAATCATGTGGTTGCTACCTAAGGTCACCAAGGTTGTCCCTGCTGCACTCACTGGAATCATTGTAGTTGCCGCCTTAGCCATTGGTCTAGGACTCGATGTAAGCACTGTAGGCTCGTTTATTCGTGAAGGCGGTGGAGATGGTCTTCAGGCTGGACTTCCAACCTTACAGTTGGACATCTTCAATGTACTTCATACAGTTACAGGCCATTGGTCTACCCTATTCTCCACAGCATTTCTCCTGGCTGCTGTTGGTCTCATTGAATCTTTAATGACCCTGAACCTAATTGATGACCTTACCGAATCTAGAGGCTCAGGAAACCGCGAATGTATCGCCCAAGGGAGTGCCAACTTAATCAACGGCTTGTTCGGGGGTATGGGTGGCTGTGCGATGATTGGTCAAAGCATCATCAACGTTAACTCTGGAGGCCGAGGTCGACTTTCAGGGGTTGTTGCAGCCCTAGGTCTATTGTCATTTATCCTTTTCGGAGCTCCACTTATTGAGCAAATTCCTATCGCCGCATTGGTTGGGGTAATGTTCATGGTTGTCATTGGAACATTTGCATGGTCTAGCTTTAGAATCATCAGAAAAATCCCTGCAGCCGATGCTTTTGTGCTCATCGCTGTAAGTGCCATCACCGTTTGGCAAGATTTGGCCATAGCAGTGATTGCCGGTGTTATCATGAGCGCCTTGAAGTTTGCTTGGGACAATGCTGTTCGTATTCGTGCTCGTAAACGCATCAAAGAAAACGGAACTAAAGTCTACGAAATCTGGGGACCGTTATTTTTTGGTTCAACACAAAGTTTTGCAAGTAAGTTTGATGTGAAAAACGATCCAAGCAAAATTGAAATCGACTTCATCGAATCACGTGTAAGCGATCATAGCGGCATTGAAGCATTGGAGCGCATCATGGACAAGTACATTGACGAAGGCAAGGAAGTAATTTTAACACATTTGAGCCCAGAGTGTCAAGGCTTGCTCAAAAAGGCTAATCCAAACTTTAGCAAATACATTCAGAGTTCTATCGAAGATCCACGCTACCATGTAGTGACTGATCTTATGGACGCCGAGGTTTGATCCTCAAATTTCGAACATAAATAAAAGCCCCGCAGACTCTTATCTGAGGGGCTTTTGTATTTCTTGTCACCGTGGAAGGATTTTTACAAGATCCTTTGTGCTCCGAATTTCGAATGAAATAAGCCCTGGCGTGCCTATGGCACTAGGGTTCTTTTTCTATGGACTATCCTTCACAAGCAAGCTTGCAGTTTAGCCCATAGAATAAGCCCCTCAAACTTTCGTTTGAAGGGCTTATTGCATTCTTCGTGACCGTGGAAGGATTCGAACCTTCAACCGCTTGATTCGTAGTCAAGTACTCTATCCAGTTGAGCTACACGGCCATCTTCCCTTGCGGGAGGGCAAATATATAGTAAAATGTTAGCCTGTTACAAGCCTAAAAGATTTTTTTGGAAATAAATTTCGGAGGAAAGATGCCCGGTATGGATAGCTTATTGAATCTCAACAGTTAAACCTACATCAAGCATTAAATCTGCCTTTGAGCGCAATTGATCGTATGAACCTGACATTACTTGACACTTGCCTTTATAGTGTGTAATCCATGCACATTGCTCCGCCTGTTCTTCAGTGTGATCACATACTGTACACAACACTTCAATCACAAAGTCAAAAGAGTTTTCATGGTCGTTAAACAAGACCAATGATTGTTCCTTTAAAACAACGGAATCGTGACTAGGCTGATGCTTTTCTTGAGTACTCATGGTGTAAAAATAAGACCTAAATCGAGATAAAAACACAGTACCTCAACTACTTTTTTAAACGAACTAACTAAGAGTCCTTAATGCCAAATCTACGCTTGAGCAGCATGATTTTACCTTTACCCGCTAGATTGTAGGTAAACGCTGGCTGGTCGCCTTTTGCCGCCACGCTACGGTCCTTAGGGTCCTTGGCTAAAATGCTCGCGTTGAACTCTTCGTCACTACTGCGTAAACTCATTACAGTTCCTTTGAATGCGATATAGAAGAAGTCAGTACCGTTGTCAAGATAAAGGGTAATCTCACTGCCTCTTCGACGCTCTTTGATTTCAACCAAACAATCTACCTCAGCAAAAATCGGAACGTTATAGATGTTTTGAATAAAGGCCTTACCGTCACTTCTGAAACTTTTATAGCGTCCGCTGTATTCCATGGTAATACCACTCATGACAAGGCTTTGACGGAGTTCTTTTGGGAATCGGCCATCGGCTTCAATACTGCTTAAGTCTTCTAAGAATTTAGCACCTTCTTTCTGCCCTAGGATTCCGTATATCCCTTGAACGTAGGCTTCATCGTCGCTTCTCAGGGTTCCCGATCCGTCTGAGAACAAGCCACCTACTAACTCCCACGCATCCTTGTCTACCGGTGCATCTAGCGTCCATACCGCATCAATAGATACATCGTCTTTATCCAAATCGTGACGAACTTCACCGGCCATCGCCATGGTTAGACCGCCTGAATTTTTTAGAACATTAATAGGACCTGTCGCATAGAGGTTACAGTCGTAATTGTGGAATACGAGGTAAGGATCCGGCACAGAATTATCCTTGAGCTTTTCGTAAGTAGTGATTACATAGCCCTCTTCCTGATTGTCATAGAACAGCACACCAGTAGCTGAAAGCAACTCTATATCAGCACGATCTGCGTATTTAGATAAGAAGTTGCTATGCCCACCCAAGCTGTCTTGAGAGATGTAGATGCCATTAAACGTATTGTCGCGAAGTTGTAGAGGATCATTCTCCGGAAGTTCAATCACGATGTCTGTCGGGTCAATGTAGCTCGCAATATCAAACCAAGTGGTTTGTAGGTTCTTACAATCGTTTTGGATAAGTATTGACCCTTTAAAGAACATTGGCTCCTGGTCGGCTTCGAGCTGCACTTTTCCTCTGTACCCGAAATACGGACTCAAGAAGAAGTCGTCTTTCTCCTCAATCTCAGCTAGACCTATAGTCATACCGGCTGTATCAGGCTTAATACTTTCAAACTCAATAGGCCATGTAGAGCCTTCTTCATCGAGGTAATCGTACATACCGTGTGCCGTGTAGCGATAATGCCCTCTAATTCTTGTGGTTGCCTCATAGAAGGCATGAAGTTTAGAGTAGCGGTTGGCGATAATCTCTGAATTCTCAAGAGGGTCCATAGCCGCATTCATGCGCACCACTACATAACCACTATCAGGGATGATTCGTGCATCGGCCACATCAATTTCAGGTACCTCGAAGGCTTCGAGTACACTTGGAGCCAGGTCGAAACGGGCGAATCCAGCACTGAAGTCTAGGCTGTCTTGCAGCGGATGAGTGCTGACCAAATAGGCTTCATTGTCAGTATTGTGCTTGATATCCACCTTGGCTTGGTCCATTTGCCATTCGGCGTGGTCCATATAGGCCATGTATTGGTTGGCAGGGAACTCTATAAAGCTTGCCGGGTCCAATTTATCGAAGACCCCTTCGCGCTTATCAAAATCTACACGAACAGAACTTTCCAGCATCTGAAAAGCCCATTGCTCGTCACTGCTTTTAGTTTTCACACGGAAATCTTGCGCAGCACTTTCAAACGATCGTCTGTAGAAGGTGTAGCCCTCTGTTTCGCTGTTGTGCTTGGCAGTAAGGTATCTGAGTTCTCCGGTACCAAAAAGGCCGCTCGAACCGTACGTTAGCTGACCCTCTGCAACCACATTTTCAGGGCCGTACATACCAAAGGGAATCGCTCTGGATTCAGCCTCGATATAATCGCTGTACGGGAACCAGTGGAACGGGTTGTCCCTCCCTGAAGCCTGTGGATAGCCGTTTCCCGTAAACCCTTCTTCGATATCAAAGGTGGTAGCTCTGCCCTTTGCGTCATCCGGGAACATGAGGATGTCCGGACAAACGGTTAGGCTTTGTAGGTATTCAATCTGCCCCTCTGCATGGAGTCCTTGATTTGAAAGAGCGATTTCCCCTTCAAAAGTACCTTTACCACGATAGTTTGGCGTTGGTGGCATGGTGGTTGAAAACCCAAGGGAATAGTCCGGCATCACTTGGAGCGGCTGTGGGAAAACTGGGAAGATATCGGCGCTGTGGAACGTCGCGTCGAAGAGGATTCCGTCGGTAGTCGTATTGTCCAAGGAGTCAATGGTAAATGGCTCTACGGCCATGTAGAACCTGGAACGGTCGTAGACGCCGTCGTGAATCTTTTTATCGTCGTAATAAACGAATGAGTTATTTAGCGCTTGGAAAATTGGATACTCAGGATAATACTCCTTAGAACTCTTATTGTCCGGCTGGTCAATGAGCAGTTGACCTTGTAGATCGGAAAGTACGGTCTGTACATCTACGAGTGCTGCGCGTTCCCCAGGAGGTGGGTTGAATTCACGCACCTTGAAGCGCATGGAATCGATCTGTGGCATATCTACACGGAATCCTTGGTAATCGAAGGTATATCCCTGTCCCCAATAGTTAAAAAGACCGGCATTAATTCGACCGTCGAAGGTGAAATCCATGTCTTTTTTCATGGTAATCCTACCTCCCCTCGGATAGAGGTTCACTTGTTGCGAATCACTCACTGCGATGCGCTGTACACCCGCAATATCCATTTCATAGTTGAGTAGGGATATCTGTGCATTGCTTCCCTGTCCGATGCGAGAAACGAATTGGATCACATCATAATCACGTTTACCGGTCCAATTCTCCAAATATTCAAACAATCGATCGGTTAAAGTGATGGTCTGAGCGTCCACATCAAACTCTACAAAGCCTTGGATGGCCATTTCGAAGAGAAAGCGTTCACCACTTTCGGGGTCCATACGCAAGGCATAGGTTAGCTCTCGTAGCGGCATGTTTTCATAACCGTATCCGTACGCTGCATTCTTTAATTCAATCAGGGGATGTGTACGTTGAAGTCCGGCAATCTGCTCCATCCTAGCGATTCGGAAATACTGCTTGGATTCAAATACAGCAGCCTGTTGCGAGCCTAGATTGAGGTTGCGTAAGGATAATTTGGGAGTGCCTTGGTTCCAGATCAGCTGGTCCACATTCATGTCCATACTGTGGTAGGAATCCGTCCAAGAGCTGAGGCCTAGTCCCGTTTTGTAACGAATGATGCGCACTTGGCCCGAGCGTGGGTCGAAACGCATTTCACAATACGGATGGTAGAGGCTGTCCTCGCCAAGGTGCGCAGTTACCTCAACCCGGCCGGAACTTAGAAGGGAATCTCTGAATAAGAATCGGCCACTGCGCAAGGTGATGATTGTATCATTGTTGTAGGTGAATTGCACCTTTGCCATGGCACTATCAGGGGATAGTCCATAGTAGTTGGGGCCCACAACTCCTAAACCACCTCGGAAATGAACCTCGTTGTACACATTGGGCAGTAAAAAGTCATTTTTATAACTAGCAAATCGGGGGTATTGGGCGCTGCGCTGAGCACGAGCACTTAAGCGTTCCTCAAAAAGCCCTTTGAGCGGCTCGTCATAGAGTTCAGGTGCATGCAGCGTTGCAGAATCTGCTTTAAAATACCCTTGGCGAGTATCAAGAGTCCAATTTGATAGTTCTCCGTACAACTCGTCTTCGTATTTACCCACACGGCCCCAGAATACAGTACCGCCGTTGGCTTCCAAGGTTCCGGTACGTGGAAAGAATCGGCCCGTCGTACCCATGACGATGGTACTATCTTCTCGGAATCGACCTATAATATCTCCCTCCCCGATGATGAAGTAGATTTCTTTCTGATCGAACTGCATGCTCCACTCGCTATATGGGGCTTTCCAAATCAGATCGTTTTTATCGTAAAAGCGGTGCTTAACGATATTGGAATACAACTGACCCAAGTAATCTTTGGTACGAGACGAAGGGTTTGAACGGATGTAGCCGTTTAGGTGATCGACGACTTTCAGTAAAGTACCGTACTCCTCGTTGTTGTTGATGTATGCGGTAATCCGGAACAATTCTTCCCACGCATCGGGATCAGTAATTCGTTTGCGCAACATGTTGTTGCAAAGGGTGATCCAATCCTTCTCAGAATCCTCATCGATGGCATAGACGACATCGGGAAGTAAGGAGTCCCCAAAGAGTGCCTTACGCTCTTTTGGAAGTTTAACCAGAGTGGTGAACTCCTCCGAGAACTGATCAATGGTTGAAAAGCGGACGACCTTCTGTGCGCTCATTTGGAGCGACAGCAGCAGTGCTAAAAGCCATCCGAATTTTCTCATTACTTCACCATTTTGAGGCTGCGCCATTGTTCGCGCTCTTTTACACCTACGTAAGTTAACCCCGCAGCAGATGCAGATTCACGAAGTGTAGGAATGTTTTCCTCATAAAAACCACTGAAGAATATGGTCCCTCCTTCTTTCAACGCTCTTACGTATGCGTTCATATCAGCGAGGAGTACATTTAGATTAATATTGGCACAAATAGTATCAAAGGTGCCTTCAATAGCATCCGCACCGCCAACATCAGCAGTCATTTTGCTTTGATTACGCTCAGCGTTTTCCAGGGTATTTTCAATACACCATGTATCAATATCGATACCGTGCACCCTAGAAGCACCGCGCATATCCGCAAGAATTCCTAAGATTCCGGTTCCACAACCCATGTCGAGTACTTCGTGACCATTGGTATCTGTTTCAAGCAACCATTGGATCATCATGTGTGTGGTTTGGTGGTGTCCAGTGCCAAAGGACATTTTCGGCTCTATGAGCATGGGATACTCAAAGCCTTGTTTCTCTTCGTGGAAGGGTGCTCGAATGTATACGCGTCCATCAACCTCAATAGGATCAAAGTTTTTTTCCCATTCCGCATTCCAATTGACCTGCTCGATTTCCTGAGTAACAAAGCTCGTCTGCACACCCTCCCAAATAAGTGCTTCCTTCACGGCAGCCTCATCGTAATCCTCTTTGATGATATATGCCGCAAAGCCTTCTGCCGTCTCTGAAAAGCTCTCAAAGCCTAAGGTGCCCAGTTGGGCAATTAAAATGTCGCGGAAAGGTTCAAGAGGTTGAACCTTCGCCGCGACTTCAATATAAACAGGCGTATCCGACATGAATTATGCGTTTGTTCTAGCAGCAATAATCGCTGTAAAATCTTCTGCTTTCAGTGAAGCACCGCCAATCAAACCACCGTCGATATCTGGCTGTGCAAAGAGTTCAGCAGCATTACCTGGCTTACACGAACCGCCGTAAAGCACAGTAACATTCTCGGCAGTCTCTGCATCGAAGCGCTCTGTGAGCCATGCACGGATGCCTGCGTGTACTTCTTGCGCTTGCTCTGGTGTTGCCACCTCACCAGTACCGATAGCCCAAACTGGCTCGTATGCCAAAATGATATTATCCATGTCTTCAGCAATGAAGCCTTCTAGACCTTCAGCACATTGCTTTAGGATGACATCCATGAACGCCCCGCTTTTACGCTCTTCCAGCGTTTCACCAATACAATAAATGGCGGCCAATTCATTATTCAAAGACTGCTCAATCTTCAACTTACAGCTCTCGTTTGTTTCGCCATAGTACTGACGGCGCTCGCTGTGGCCGATGATTACCGCATCAAGATCCATGCTCGCTAGCATTGGAGCACTAATCTCTCCAGTATAGGCGCCACTGTCTTTTTCGTGCACGTTTTGTGCAGCAACTGCGATGTACTCGTTGTCCACCAATGCACCTACTACATCGCTTAAATACAATGCAGGCGGCGTAATGATCACACCCGTTTCACCCACTACTTCTTCCGTCAAAGATGCCTTGAGTCCATCGACCAATTCCATCGCTTCCGCGTAAGTAGTATTCATTTTCCAGTTTCCAGCTACGATTCTACGTCTCATTATTTGTGTTGTTTTTGATGTGTCTTTTTAAAATAATTCTGCCCGAACCCTTGGGTCCAAAATGGCGTATGCTATATCCACCAAGGTGGTTATGATGACAAAAATGGCGGCTATGACCAATACGCATCCCATTGTCACCGGCAAATCTCGTGTATTTAATGCTTCCACCAACAGTTTTCCCATGCCGTTCCAACCAAAAATGATTTCAACAAAAACGGCACCCGCAAGCAACGAAGCGAACCAACCACTTACAGTGGTAATGATAGGATTGCTGGCCACAGGAAGAATGTGGCGAAGAAGCACTCTACGCTCCGGAATTCCTTTTGCTCGTGCAGTGCGCACAAAATCCATCGACCCGACTTCCAAAATGCTTTTACGGGTCAATTGTACAATGACTCCAATAGGACGTATTCCCAGTGTTAGCGCCGGGAGTATCAAATTTTTCAGCTGTAGGTAACGCTCCCCGCTGTAATCGTCTACCTCATACAAGGAACCAGTCAAGCTAAGCCCCGTCCAGGGACCTAACAAATAAGCAAAGACCCATGCGAGTAGCACCGCCGTAAAGAAAGACGGCAAACTCATACCCAAAGAACTCAAGGTCGTTAATCCGTGATCTATCCAACTGCCCTCGTTGTATGCCGCTACGGCGCCTAAAAACATCCCTAATAGCACAGCGAAGCCAATCGAGGTAGCTGCAAGTAGCGCTGTATTGGGAAAGGTTGCGGCGATCAGTCCACTTACAGATTGGCCCTGTCGCTGGAAGCTCTCGCCTAAATCTGGTGCCGAAATAGAAAATCCATCACTGGTATCGAAGGGAAGTATTCTGCCCAAGTAGTTGACGTATTGAACAGCCACCGGTTTATCCAAACCGTATTTCGCACGTACGGCAGCGAGTGCCTCAGGGTCCTCACGCTTGCCAAGCATCATTTGGGCGCTGTCGCCAGGTACAATAGTAAACAAGAAGAAAACGAGCGTGGCCACCCCCCAGAGGGTGAATAAAGCCAATGCTATTTTCCGCCCTGCAAACGCCATTACCTCGGACTGTCGTTGTGATGGAATTTCTTCACCACACTGCCTTTATTCAAAACCACCCACCCAGGGTTCGAACGCACCATGGTCTTCAGTGTTGTTTCATCCGTAAAAGCAAACGGTGTTTGATCTGTAAGACCGTAGCTGGCAAAATCTTCTGGCATTGAAGCACTCAGTACAATGTGCGGGGTACCCTCACCTGCAAGCTTCTCAACGGTCGGCAAAACATTGCCCCATCCTTTCTCCGAAGTCTTCGCGTGGTTATAAGCCACCAACAGCCAAACCTCATCTAAAGCCAAAATACTGTCGGTAAGATCGCCATAATCATTCATGATGCTAAAATCATGCACCGGCGGCTCATACCCTTCTGCTACTTTGATGGTCTTGCTAAGTTCACTCAGCATGGTCCACTCGGTCTTCTCCCACCACTTCTCGCTGATGTACTCCGTTGAAGTGATTTCCGTCATTTCACCTGATTCATTCTGCATGGTATAAATAACCTCATATTTCGGCGGCTCCAAGCCCAACTCTTCTGCCGGCTTCATGCCTTCGATGATACTTAATCCTTCAGCATAAGGACGGAAATCACGAGAAGGTAGGTGATTCATTACCTGGTAGGTAAATACGATACTAAAGCCTAATCCAAAGGCCATTAAAGCATACGATGTAATTTTTGGAACGCCACTAAAGATGTGCTTTTCACCCCACCACAGAATGATGATCAGCCCACAAAGGACCACGTCCTTGTAAAAAGACTCCCATGGCGTCAAAGGAATGGCATCGCCAAAGCAACCACAATCGGTCACCTGGTTGAAATACGCACTCCAAAAAGTCAGGAACGTGAAAAATCCAATCATTCCACTGAGCAACAGAAGAACCGCTCGCTTCCACAAGCCCAACAAAAGCGCCAAACCTAAAAGCACCTCAACCGCCACCAGAATAATCGCGAGCGGCAATGCCAACGGTTCGAAGATGGGAAGGTTTAGTACTTCTTCGCTGAAGTACTCTTCCAGCTTGAAACTAAATCCTACCGGATCATTCATCTTCACCAATCCAGAGAAAATAAACAATCCACCTACAAGTACTTGTGCGATTCGGGTTAGGAATGATTTCATCATGTTACGCCGCTTTTTCCATGAACTTAATCAACGCGAAAACGCTGTAATTGATCATATCTAAGTAATTCGCATCCAAGCCTTCGCTCACCAGTGTCTTACCCTGATTGTCCTCAATCTGCTTTACGCGCAACAATTTCTGGATGATCAAGTCCGTAAAACTCGAAATGCGCATATCTCGCCATGCCTCACCATAGTCGTGATTCTTCTTAAGCATGAGTTCCTTAGCTTCATTGGCCTTTTGCAAATACGCTGAAGAGGCTTCTTCCCAATCCATATCTGGTTGTTCTGCAATGCCCTTATCCAGCTGGATCAACGCCATGATGCTGTAATTCAGGATACCAATAAACTCTCCTTCTAGCGGATCGTCCACCAATTGTTCGCCCTTTTGCTCAATGCTACGCAGGCGCTGTGCTTTAATAAATATTTGATCGGTCAACGACGGCAAACGCAAAATGCGCCAGGCCGTGCCGTAATCTTTTCCTTTTTTCTCAAAAAGTCCGTGGCATTTAGAAAGCACGGCATCGAATTGTTCAGCTGTATTCATTTGTTAGCTTTGCTTCTAGAACGAAGATACGAAGAACAATGCCGGAGTTTTTGCTAAAGGTCGAAGGGACAATTCACACCTTATCCACACCGTGGGTCATGGGAATATTGAATATCACCCCAGATTCTTTCTTTGAAGGGAGCCGATTCTCCAGCGCTGAAAAGGCCGCCCAGCGGGCGGAAGAGATGATTGCCGACGGCGCCAAAATCATTGATATCGGCGGGTATTCCTCACGTCCTGGCGCAGATGCTGTTTCTCCAGAAGAAGAATGGCAGCGCTTAGAAAGCGTCATTCCTGCTGTGCGCGCCGTGGTAGATAAACATCCGGGTATATTCATTTCTGTCGACACCTTTCGCGCAAGCGTGGCGGAAAAAGCTGTAGGTGCAGGCGCGCACATGGTCAACGACATTAGCGGTGGAAATTTGGACGAGCGTATGTACGAGGTAGTTGCCAAACTCCAAGTCCCCTACATCATTATGCACATGCAGGGGGACCCAAGCACCATGCAAATCAACCCTACCTACGAGCACGTCACACAAGACATCGTCAAGTTCTTCAGCGAAAAATTACCCCAGCTACATGCCATGGGGATCCACGACACCATTGTCGATGTAGGCTTTGGATTTGGTAAAACGTTGGAGCACAACTACCAACTCTTGCGCGAACTTCACGCATTCCAACTGTTGGGCCGCCCCATCCTTGCTGGCGTGAGCAGAAAGAGTATGATTTACAAGACTCTGGGTAATACGGCCGATGAAAGCCTGAACGGTACAACCGCATTGCATATGGCCGCACTCCTGCAGGGAAGTAACATCTTACGCGTACACGATGTGAAAGAAGCGGTGGAAACCATTACCTTGTTTAACGAATTGATGCCAGAAGGCGTCAACCACCTACTCTACCCATGGGAGCGTTAAACTTCGGAGTGCTCGATGCACTAGATATCATTATTGCAGCATTCTTGCTGTACCAGATTTACCGACTGCTGAAAGGCACCGCTGCCATCCGTATCCTCTTGGGAATGGTCGCCATTTACCTTTTGTACCGCTTGGTCCAATTGCTAGAAATGCGCCTCCTCAGCGAATTCCTTGGCTCCTTCATGGGCGCAGGACTCATCATCTTGATTATTGTCTTCCAGCAGGAGATCCGCAAATTCCTACTTGTGGTTGGTTCAGCCACCTTTACTCGTCGCCAAGGCTTGCGAAACTTACTTAAGCTGAGCACGGAAGACGACGGTGCCAAAGCCGATGTGGATGCTATGGTGAGCGCCATGGTAGAATTGGCCGCCACTAAAACTGGAGCGCTGCTCGTAATCAAACGCACTGACCCACTAGGGTCTTTTGCTTCCTCAGGTTCACCGATGAATGCAGACCTCAGCAAAATTCTCTTAGAAAGCATCTTTTTCAAAAACGCACCCTTGCACGATGGAGCAACCATCGTTGAAGGCGGTACCATCATTGCGGCCGGGACCGTACTCCCCCTCTCGGAGCGTAGTGAGCTACCCGCCCGCTTCGGCCTCAGACACCGCGCAGCCGCTGGTATTTCTGAGAGAACAGATGCGCTAGCTGTAACGGTTAGCGAAGAGACGGGCAACATCCACATTTTCTACGACGGAGACTTCGAAAAGGTCCAAGCAGAAGACCTCACAGTACGCTTAGCCAAGCTCCTTCAAAACAAATAGCAATCGCTGCGCCGCATTCATCAGCGCCAGCCATACAGTTTCATAGAGGTCTAGAATTTCCTGTGGTAGTATATCAGCTAAAACCATCAGAGGGATGCATGCCCATATCATTAGGGTTATGAGTGGAACGACCAATAGATTTCCAGCAAGGAAATAAGGACTAGAACCACCGAACGCCCCTTGTACTAAGGGCAATGTCGCAGACCAAGCGGCCAATGAAATCTGAATCGGCACAAAAAACCAACTCCCTTTCTTACGGATACGCCTGTAACTGTAATGCAGGA
>JBMZBC010000020.1:0-36822 GCA_049611965.1 Schleiferiaceae bacterium
TGGATTACACGCCAGGCGAAAACAATCCAATCCTTGCAAACTACACCTCAAACTTCTATGACTTTGTGGATCAAAACTTGATCTTCAACAGAGCTCGCTCGCTAGAGGATATTCGTGCTGGTGGTGGTCTTTTAAATGGTGACCAGCCATCGTCAGTGTATGGTTTATGGGGGAATGTCGGTGCAAACCAGGCATCTTACGGAAAGACGTTAAACGACCAGTTCCGTATTACTGCCTCCTCAACTTTTGACATCAAAGACCACTCGCTAATTGTGGGTGTGGAGTACGAACAACGTTTCGACCGTTCTTACAGCGTAGGGGCAACTGGACTGTGGACATTGATGCGTCTATTGCAAAACGACGCCATCCGCGAATTGGACCTAAACAATCCAATAGCTTCTTACGACAACAATGGTGTATTCCAGGATACTTTGAACTACCCGCGTTTGTTTGATGCGGACAAGCCAAGAACGTTTGATCGCAATTTGCGTGAAACCCTAGGATTAGATCCTAACGGTACGGATTGGCTGGATATCGACTCTTACGATCCATCAACGTTCTCGTTGGATATGTTCTCTGCAAATGAATTGTTGAACATTGGTTCGAGCCAATACATTGGTTACTACGGTTTCGATTATTTAGGAAACAGATTGACTACGCGTCCATCGTTAACAGATTTCTTTGCTACAGACGCTCAGGGAAATTCACAACGTCTCATTGGTGCATTTGAACCTATTTACATGGCAGGTTATATCCAAGACCAGTTTACCTACGAAGACCTCTTCTTTAATATTGGTGTCCGTGTAGACCGTTTTGATGCTAACCAGCCAGTTCTTGCAGACCCTTATGTATTGTATCCAGCATATTCTGTCGGAGATCTTGGTGCAACAACCCTAGCAGGTTATGACGTACCGGAAGGTATTAGTAACGATGCGGTAGTTTATGTTGACGATCAGGAAAACCCTTCGGCTATTGTAGGTTACCGCGAAGGAACTACCTGGTACACTGCAGACGGGGAGGTTGAAGCAAACCCAAAAAACATTGCGGATTTAAGTGGTGGTATTAAGCCATTCTTAAAGAATCCGGGCATTGAAGACCAGAAATTAGCAGTTACTGCCAATGAAAGTTTCAAAGACTACACGCCGCAGGTTACGGTGAGTCCACGTATTTCGTTCCAGTTCCCTATTTCGGATGAGGCGGAATTCTTCGCGCACTACGATATCATGGTACAACGTCCGGATCCTGGGGTAAACAGAATGAACCCTATCACCTTCTTACAGTTGGAGAACGGTAATAACGGCGGCCTATTGTCTAATCCAGATTTGAAACCACAGCGTACTACGGATTACGAAATTGGTTTCCGTCAGAAATTGAACGACAATAGTGCACTTAAATTGAGTGCCTTCTACCGCGAGATGCGCGACATGATGCAGTCGTTTAGTTTCACTGAGGCTTATCCAGTAACCTACATCGCTTTTGGAAACTTGGATTTCGGTACAGTAAAAGGGTATACAGTCCAGTATGATTTGCGTCGTACAGGCAATGTTCGATTGAATGCAAACTACACGCTGCAGTTTGCTGATGGTACCGGTTCAAGTTCTACGTCGGGTGCAAACATTGCCCGTTCAGGACAGCCAAACTTGCGTTATATCCTTCCGTTATCGTACGACTCACGCCACCAAGTGGTTATGAACATGGACTACCGCTACGGTGGAGGACCAGCATACAACGGTCCTGTATGGTTCGGAAAGCGCGTGCTTGAAAACGCCGGTCTGAATTTAGTAGTGAATGCCAACTCGGGTACTCCATATACGCGTCGTGTTCTTGCCTACGGTTTGACAGATGCACAAACGCCAATGACTGGTAACATCAACGGTTCTCGTCTACCATGGAGCTTCCGTGTGGATGCAACGGCCAACAAGGTGTGGAACTTCAACGAAGGCCCATTGAGCAACTTTGAGATCTACGTTCAAATGCTGAACGTTCTGAATACGCAAAATGTATTAGGTGTATATCCTTACACAGGATCACCTAGTGATGACGGTTACTTGAGTTCACCTCAAGGTCAAAACGCGATTCAATTCCAAGCGAGCGCACAATCGTTCGCAGATTTGTACAACATCAGCTTGGCAAACCCTGGTTTGTTCAGCTTGCCACGTCGTATCCGTCTAGGTTTACGCATTGGACTATAATTAAAAAGCATTCGAAAAACAGCATATGAAAAGAGTATATCTCCTTTTACTTTCAGCCGCTTTTACACTGCCACTTTCAGCCCGTGAGGTTCAAGGTGCCAGCGAGAATTCAGGTAGTGCCAATACCGGTTCTATGAAAACAGTCGAAGAACTTTGTCAGCCTTCAAAGGCCCAGAGTGATTTGAGCATCAACAACGTTCGTGCGACCATCCTAGGTGGTGGTGATATGTGGTGGGATTTGAACACCGCACGCTACGAAGTACCAAAGGGATCGAACAAGCACTCTATGTTTGCCGGTTCATTGTGGCTTGGTGGTGTAGATGAAGGTAACCAGTTGAAATTGGCAGCAATGACCTACCGTCAGTCGGGTAACGATTACTGGCCAGGTCCGCTAACTACTGATGGTACTGCTTCGACCAACAAAGAAATCTGTGATAAGTACGATCGCCATTGGATCATTTACCGTGAAGAGGTAGATGTGCACAAAGCGTGGTTGGAATGTTTGGACGATCCAAACTGTAATGATGCAGAGCTCTTCCCGGGGTACGAAAGCCAGATTCCACAAAGCATTAAAGATTGGCCAGGTAACGGTGTAGACGGCGAGTTGCCGTACCAATTGGCTCCATTCATTGACCGTGATGGTGATGGTGTTTACGATTACTTGGTAGACTACCCGGCATACGATATAGACAAAGAGTACGACTGTCGTGACAAGGAAACTGATGTTCTTTACGGTGACCAAACCATCTGGTGGGTATACAATGACCGTGGGAACGTTCACACAGAATCACAGGCAGGTGCCCTAGGTTTCGAAATCCGTGCGCAAGCGTTTGCTTTCTCAACCAACGATGAAGTGAACAACATGACGTTCAACAACTATCGTATTATTAACCGTTCTACGTTCCGTCTGACCAATACGTACTTCTCAACGTGGTTTGATCCAGATTTAGGGAACTACACGGATGATATTATTGGTTGTGATATCGCTCGTGGTCTTGGATACTGTTACAACTCAGATACTGAAGATGAAGGTGCATTGGGTTACGGATTGAATCCACCTGCTGTAGGTTTCGACTTCTTCCAAGGTCCTTTCGCAGATTACTACGACGGACTGGATAATGACCGTGACGGTTGTGTGGACGGTGTTAAAGATCCTGAAACAGGTATTTGTGTTGCTGAAGATCCAGCAACGGGTGTGAACGAGCGTATCATTATGAGCCAGTTCATGTACTACAACAACACATCGTCAAATATCTCGGGTAACCCTGATAATGCAACGCATTTCTACAACTACATGCGTGCACTTTGGAAGAACGGTTCAGAGTTGATTATTGAAACGCCTTCAGGTGCGGGTGACCTTGGTAACGGTGATGGTTTTGTTGCTTCAGGTAACGGTACTTCAACACGTTTTGCTTACCCAGGTATGTCTTACGATACTACGGGAGCGTACCCTCCATATTCACCAGTAGATTGGTGGGAGAGCCCAGCGAACAAAGAAGATAAGCGTGGTCTCCACAGTGCAGGTCCGTTCTCTTTGGCACCAGGTGCTTTGAACTTTGTAACTACAGGGGTAGTTTGGGAGCGTGATCTTATCAATAATGATCTATTTGCTTCTGTAGAGAAGGTGATCATTGCAGACGATAAAGCGCAGAAGCTGTTCGATAACTGTTTCCAAGTGTTGAACGGTCCAGATGCACCGGACGTAACTGCTCAAGAGCTTGACCGTGAGGTGATCTTGAAATTAACCTACGGCCCAGGTTCCAATAACGCAGGCTTTAGCTACCGCGAACGTGATCCGCTAATCACAGTTAGCCCTGACGATCGTGATTCAATCTTGAACGCAAATCCGGATTACTTTGATTACAAGTTCGAAGGTTTCCAGATTTTCCAATTGGCAAATTCAGACGTAAGTATCTCTGATATCTACGATCCTACGCAAAGCCGTATGGTTGCTCAATGCGATATCAAGAACGGTCTAACGCAGCTCATCAACTGGGAGGTAGATCCAGACCTGAATGCATTGGTACCGCAAGACATGACTTTGCAGTCTAACAATGAAGGTATCTTTACTTCGTTCCAGATTACGGAAGACCAATTTGCTACGGGTGATCGTACGCTAATCAATCACAAAGAATACTACTTCACTGTGATTGCTTACGGCCAAAACCAATACTTAGAGTTTAATCCGACTACTGCTTCAGGTGGACAGAAGATTCCATTCCTTGCAGGTCGTCGTAACATTAAAACATATACAGTAATCCCTCACCAGATTGATTCTGAAAAAGGCGGTACGGTACAGGTAGCTCAATACGGAGACGGTCCTATCATTAAACGCCTTGATGGTGTAGGTAATGGTGGTACTGAACTTGAACTACTTCCTGAAGAGGTAGATGCAATCATGAGTGGTAACTCTGACGGTCAGCCTTCGTACATGGGCGGTATGGGACCTGTAGCTATCAAAGTGGTTGATCCACTCGAGGTGAAAGACGGTCTATACACCTTGACTTTTGACGCTGCAAATGCAACGGCCAACTGGGAAATTACGGATGGAACAGGTACTGTAATTGCGGAATCTGATACAACTATCTCGTTCTACAACGAGCAAATCATCCCAGATTTAGGATTGTCTGTAGCTGTTCAGCAAGCGCCAACACCTGGTGGTGATGATGAAGGTTCGTACGACAATGGTGTGATTTTCTCTGAGATAATTTACGACGACCCTTCGAAAGAGTGGTGGTCGGGTATCAAGGACGATAAATCGTACACACCGTACAACTGGATTCTAGCGGGTACTAACAGTTTCCCAACAGAGGAACCTGCAACGTTGTATCCAGATCAAGACGGTGATGCCAAAGGATACTTTGAAAACATCGTGGATGGTACTTGGGGACCGTATATGTATGCTTCAGGAAATAACCGTGTGGATGTTAACGGCTATCCAAACTACGGTATGGGTCCAGCGGTGACTATCGGACGTAACTTGAACGATGCTGCAAATCTCCATTCTGTGGACATTGTATTTACGCAAGACAGAAGCAAATGGACTCGCGTACCAGTATTCGAGCTTGCTGAAGAAGTAGGTTTGAGTGAGCACGGTGATAAGAAACTGACTCAGCGTCAGGATACTTCTTGGACGCTTAACAATGGCAACCTTGTACAAGATCCAAACATGGCACCGGGTTGGTCGTACTTTCCAGGTTACGCTATTGACGTAGAATCTGGCAAGCGACTATCAATGGCCTTTGGTGAAAACTCATGGTTGCCAGGTGAAAACGGTAACGACATGTTATGGAACCCAACAGACCGCGAGTTCTTGCCGCCGGGCAACACAGTTAATGGTGGTTACGTATTTGGTGGCCAGCATTACATCTATGTGTTTGCGGACGAAGATAAAATCTCTGGAAGCAATGTAGACCTTTCTTACTCTGGTCAAAACATCAATAACTGGCCATTGAAGGATTTGATGGAAGACCTAGTGAAGACGGGTGGTTTAGGTAACATTGCCAAGGCTAATTTCTGGAGAGCTTGTCGTTGGATTGGTATGCCAACACTTCGTCAAGGATTGGATTTTGACCCTTATACAGAGCTTCCGACAGAAACACGTGTACGCATTCGTATGAACGCAGCGTATCAGAACAGTCAGTTAGCTGATGCTCCGAACGGTGGTCTACCACAATTCCAGTTCAATACGTCAAACATTGCAACGAAGACCTTTATTGACTCAGTAGGTTCGAGTGCTCTGGAGACCATTCGTGTGGTGCCGAATCCATACTACGGATTTAGTGCGTACGAAGGTTCGCAGTTGGATAACATTGTGAAGATTACCAACCTTCCTGAAACTTGTACAATCAGCATCTTCTCGACTTCGGGGACTCTCGTACGTCAGTTGAGAAAGGACAACTCACTCACGTTTATTGAGTGGGATCTGAAGAATACATACAACGTTCCTATTGCATCTGGTGTATACATCATACATGTTGATGCTGGCGAATTGGGCGAGAAGGTTGTGAAGTGGTTCGGTGCACTCCGTCCAGTAGATTTGAACTCATTCTAAGAGAGAATAAAAATGAATATGAAGAAATACATCATTGCATTTTGCGCACTGTCCCTAGTAGGGACTGTACAGGCGGGTAATCCGCAGCGTGCAGGCTCGGCAGGTGCTTCAGAATTATTGATAAACCCATTTGCTCGTTCATCGGGTTGGGGCTCTGTAAATGTTGCTGGAGCAAGCGGTATGGATGCCTCATTCATAAACATTGCAGGTATAGCGGCAATGGAGGGCAATACTCAAGTTACCTTCAACAACACACAGTGGTTGGTTGGTGCCGGCATCCAAATGAACGGTGCAACACTAGTGCAGCGCGTAAGCGATGTGGGTGTCATCAACATGGGAATTAGCGCATTTGATTACGGCGAATGGGAAGTGACTACAACGGACCAGCCAGAAGGTACTGGCGCGACAATCTCTCCACAGAGTATCGTGATCAACCTAGGTTATGCACAGAAGTTTACAGAAAACATCTATGGTGGTGCTAACGTAAAAATCTACAGCAGTTCGATTTCTAACTTGAATACGAGTGGTGTATGTTTCGACGCGGGTGTTCAGTACCGCACAGGTATTGATGACCGATTCAAATTTGGAATCACTTTGCGTAACGTTGGGCCAGGTATCACGTACGAAGGTGACGGTTTAGGGGTAACTCTTCCAGTTCCTACCTATGGTGTTGCTTACACACAGACATTTGAAAGCCGCTCTGCGATTTTCGAGCTCCCAACAGCATTGAGCATTGGCGGTTCGTACGACTGGTTGCTTGAGAATGGAAAGGTAACGGGTGCATTGAACTTTACATCTAATGCATTTGAAAAGGATACCTACCATGCAGGTGTGCAATACAGTCTTAAAGATTTATTCCAAGTTCGCGTCGGTTACGTTGCAAGAGACAACCGTGCCGACGGTATCGGTACTTCTGCCATCTCAGGAATTTGCGGTGGATTCAGCTTTAATGTACCTACAAGCGACGACGGTTCTTTCGCTATTGATTATGCCTACCGTGGTACCACTTCGGCGTTTAGTGGCATCCACACTATCGGAACAAGAATCAACTTGTAATAAGAAAGATTTTATACCTTTGAATTAAGAGAGAGGCCTTCTGTGGCCTCTTTTTTAGTCAAAACCTATTCGTTATGTCAGCAGTAAGTTATTATACCGCAGAAGGACTTAAAAAGCTTAAGGAGGAACTTGAGCAGATGAAGACTATTGAGCGTCCAAAAATCTCTCAGCAGATTGCAGAGGCCCGTGATAAAGGAGATTTGAGTGAGAACGCAGAGTACGATGCTGCGAAAGAGGCTCAAGGTCTACTCGAGATGAAGATTAGTAAGCTTGAAGATGTGCTCGCAAATGCCCGCATCTTGAGTGAAGAAAATATCGATCTCAGCAAAGTTGGTGTCCTGACGAAGGTGAAGATCAAGAACCTTGCGAACAGTGCAACCATGGAGTACTCACTTGTCGCCGAAAAAGAAGCGGATATTCGCAAGAACAAGATCTCTGTAAGCAGTCCTATCGGAAAAGGTTTATTGGGTAAAAAAGTAGGGGAGACCGCCGAAATTCAAGTGCCTCGTGGGGTAATGAGTTTTGAAATACTTGAAATCTCTATGGCCTAGAACTATGGCCAGCATCTTCACGAAAATCATCAACGGAGAAATCCCATGTTATAAGGTGGCGGAAGACGATAAAAACATCGCTTTCCTCGATATCCGTCCTATAAAAAGAGGTCACACCTTATGTGTGCCAAAGCTTGAGGTCGATGAGCTTTATGAGTTGCCAGCGAATGATTACCAAAGCCTCATGGCGTTTTCGCAGCGTGTTGCTCAGAGTTTGAAGCGCGTGGTGCCTTGCAAAAGAATAGGTTCCTTGGTCTTGGGTATGGAAGTGCCGCATGCACATTTGCATTTGGTACCCATAAATGCTGAACATGAATTAAGCTTTGCTAATGCGCAATCCGGAGTCCCTCAAGAGGAGATGATCGCACTTGCTCGTGCTATTTCAGACGATCTGGATTCTGTTGAATAAAGGCCTCCCAACTGCCGCCTTTCCCTTTTGCTTTTGGTCGCTTTCCGCCTGAACCGTGTTTAGGAGCCGGTATGCCGCTCGTCTGTGCATGATGACATACGGCTGCCGCGAGTGCATCCGAGGCATCTAAGTATTTGTGGCTCACACCAGGATACATACTTTGTAGCATTCCACTTACTTGTTCTTTACTGGCGTTTCCGTTTCCTACAATACTTTGTTTGATTAAGCGGGGACTGTATTCAAAAACCGGGATTTTCTTTGACAGTGCCGTGGCCATACATACGCCTTGAGCGCGGCCAAGCTTTAACATCGATTGTACGTTTTTACCAAAGAAGGGAGCTTCTAGAGCCATTTCATCTGGCTTGTAGAGTTCAACGACCTTGCTGAGCTCTTCAAAAATATGTGACAACCTTGTGTAATGATCAAGCTTGGCGTTGAACTTCAAGACATCAAGCACTACGGGCTGGACCTTACCTTTTACAATATGGACAATGCTGTAGCCCATAACTACAGTTCCGGGATCGACCCCTATAATGACCTTTTCTATAGCCAGAGGTTCTCCCATATTAAATCATTAATCCAACAATAGCCGCTGTATAGAGAGAGGCAACAGTCCCGGCGATAAGCGCCTTGATACTGAGTTCACTTAAGTCTTTACGTCTTGAAGGTGCAATAGTGCCAATTCCACCAATCTGTATTCCAATACTGGCAATATTTGCGAATCCACAAAGCATGTACGTACTCAGGGTAATTGATCGCTCCGAGGCAAAAAGTCCAGCATTTTTCATATCCGTCAAGGTAACGTAGGCGTAGAATTCGTTTAGGATGGTCTTTTCACCAAGTAATTGACCGACCAATAACAAATCCTGCGGCGGTACCCCAAGAATCCAAGCGATAGGACTTAGGAGAGCTCCCATGATAAATTGTAATGAGAACGAGTCGTAGCGTCCATCGGTGAATTCTGCAGTCCAAGCATTTAACCCGGTCCAAGAGCCAATACCCTCTACAAAGAGGTAGTTGACCCCATATACTAGGGCAGTAAATACCAATAGCATTGCCCCAACATTCACAGCTAGTTTCACTCCTTCGGTAGTTCCGTTAGAAATGGCGTCGAGCGCATTAGATCCCATGTCTTGAGAACTAATCTCAGCGACTTCCTCGACAGCTTCAGTTTCAGGCAAAAGAATCTTCGCGCTGATTAAAGCCGCCGGTGCCGAAAGAACTGACGCGGTCAACAGATGCTTTGCAAAAAACAATTGTCGTTCTGGATCATCTCCGCCCAAATAACCAATATAGGCAGCCAAAACACCACCGGCAATGGTGGCCATACCTCCTGCCATCAAACTGAGTAATTCCGAACGGCTCATTTTTGCGATATATGGTTTTACTAGTAGGGGTGCTTCGGTCTGACCAATGAATATGTTACCGGCAGCAGCGAGCGATTCCGCCCCTGAGAGACGAAGTGTCTTCTGCATGACCCAAGCCATCGCTTTTACCACTTTTTGCAAAATCCCATAATAGTACAGCAAGGATGTAACTGCTGAGAAGAAAATTACTGTGGGAAGTACTTGAAAGGCGAATAGATATCCGAAACTTGATGTATCTGTTATCAAAGAACCAAAGAGGAAAGTAGATCCTTCTCGGGTGAAGTCCAAAAGGGTAACTGCTGCTAAACTAAATTTTTCAAAAGCCCAGCTCACGCCAGGTACTTTTAGCACCCCCAACGCTAAAATTATTTGCAGTCCTAAGCCTTTAACAACCATCCACCAGTTAATGGCTTTTTTATTGGAACTGAAAAGCCATAGTACGGCAGTGAGTACGGCAATTCCTAAAATACTTCGTAGGATCATTTAAGCTTATCTAATTTGTCTCTGAGCCTAGCGGCCAACTCGTAATCTTCATTTTCAACAGCTTCTTCGAGCTGTTTTTCTAGCAGTGTAACACTATCTGTTACAGTTTCTGAAGCGCTGCCTTCTTCCGCGACATCTTCTTCAACGCCGTCGGCAACACGCTCCTCTTTCTCAGTAATACCGGCTTGTTCTAGAATGGAAGCCAAAACGTAAATAGGACAATCGACACGGACAGCTAGTGCTACTGCATCAGAGGGTCTCGAGTCAAAAATCAGCTGAGCACCGTGCTCATTTCTAGCGTAAATAGAGGCATAAAACACACCATTCACAAGACGATGAATCAAGACTTTTTCAATCTGTGTACCCAACTCATCCAGCATGTTTTGCCAGGTGTCGTGTGTCATGGGGCGCGGCGGTGCAATACTCTTTTCTAAGGCTACAGCGATACTTTGCGCTTCGGCACCCCCGATAACTACCGGAAGTTTTCGCGCATCGGGTCCTTTTTCCGCAAGGATGAGCGCATACGCACCCGATTTCCCTTGACTGTAGGAGAGTCCTTTAACCGTTATTTCGATTTCCTGCATTAGCTAGCGGCCTTGAAGGCGCGCAAAGCATTCACCAATTTGGGAACTACTTCGAATGCATCACCGACAATACCGTAGTCTGCAGCTTTGAAGAATGGAGCTTCAGGGTCTGTATTTACTACTACAATGGTCTTTGATGCACTCACACCCGCTAGGTGTTGAATCGCGCCAGAAATTCCGATTGCAATATACAGATTAGGGTTGACTTGAATACCTGTTTGTCCAACGTGTTCGCTATGTGGACGCCATCCAATATCACTCACTGGTTTAGAACAAGCTGTTGCTGCACCTAGCACCTCTGCAAGCTCCTCAATCATGCCCCAGTTTTCTGGGCCTTTTAGCCCGCGGCCAGCACTGACCACAGCTTCTGCTTCTGGCAACGCTACCTTCCCACTGGCAACCTCTGTGCCGACAACTTGGAGAAGTTCGGTGGAAGCGATCTCTTGCGACTCCATAACGCCTTCACCGCTCGCATTTTCAATACCAATACTGTTGGGTACAAATGAAATGATGGGAGAAGCTCCACTGAGTTCAATGGTTTCAATGCCTTTGGATGAAAATGCGCCACGCTTTACTTGAAGGGGCGAAGTCCCCAAAGGAAGACTAATAGTATTCGTGCTTAACGCGGACTCTTTGATGGCTGCGAGCGCCGGAGCAACACTCCTTCCGAGTGAAGTACCGGCAATGACTATACCTGATGCATCCGAGCTAAGCGCTTCAAGTTGTCCAGCGATTCCCATGGCGGTTTGGCCAAGACTAATTTGAATACAGTGATCTGCGCCGTAACTAGCGAGTTCAGCAGCTGGTGCGTTTGAGCTAGTTACCGCAATGACCTTAGCGCCTATCATAGACGCCCAGTTTTTAGCGTATCCTACAGCTTCATAAGAGGCCTTCTTATACGCCCCATTCCAATCTTCAACAAATACTACTATCGACATCGTTTCAAATTTTATATGGCTTTTGCTTCTTCATGAAGCAGACGCACAAGTTCATCTACATTATCAGCATCCACCATTTTTACTTCGGCTTTACCTGCTGGTTTTTCAAAGGCCACCGGAGAAGTAAGTCCTCCGGTTTCACTGGAGGCTACTACTTCAAGCGGTTTGGTTCTCGCGGACATGATGCCACGCATGTTAGGAATACGGAGGTCCTTCTCTTCCACTAAACCTTTTTTACCGCCAATAACCATTGGTAATGCGGCTTCGTAGGTTTCGTGTCCCCCATCTATTTCAGAGGTAGCCCTTGCAGTGCTGTTTTGAATGGAAAGTCCAACACATGCATTGGCGAAGGGAAGGTGAAGCATTGCTGCAAGCATTGCAGGTACTTGTTGGCCGTTGTAGTCTATACTTTCTTGACCGCAGATGATAACGTCGTAAGAATTTGCCTCGATGTGGTTCTTGAGTTCTTTGGCTACTGTGATAGCGTCCATAGGGGTGGCATCTATTCTTACCGCTTTATCTGCACCAATGGCAAGCGCTTTTCTAAGCGTTGGCTCGGTGGTGGCCGGGCCGACATTGATGACGGTGATTGATCCGCCTTGCGCTTCTTTTAAGTGAAGCGCTTTAGTCAATCCAAACTCGTCGTATGGATTGATAACGAACTGAACCCCCGCAGGATCAAGTGACGTGCCGTCTGCTGTGAAGTTGATCTTCGCAGTAGTATCGGGCACGTGACTAATACAGACTAGTATGTTCATAATTGGGTTATGATTTGCCTCTAAATTACTATGCATGCATAATAAATCCAAAGAAATTTCGATCAAAGACGCTTTTTTATCATTCGTTCAAAATTCGAACGAAAGTGCTTCTTTGGCGTCAAAAATTGGCCCCACTTTTTGAGAACTCATTGAAGTACGAACAGGGAGGGAGAAAAATCTGCTAATGTTGACATTGCATCTTATATTTGCCGTCCTGACACATCAATTGAAACTATGAAAACGATTCAGTTTAGAGAGGCCGTTTGTGAGGCCATGAGCGAGGAAATGCGCCGCGACGAAAACATCTTTTTGATGGGTGAAGAAGTTGCAGAATACAATGGTGCATACAAAGCATCAAAAGGGATGCTAGATGAATTCGGTCCAAAGCGTGTTATTGATACGCCTATTGCAGAGCTTGGATTCGCTGGAATCTCAACAGGTGCTGCTATGAACGGTCTACGTCCTATCGTGGAATTTATGACGTTCAACTTCTCTATGGTAGCTATCGACCAGATCATCAACAACGCTGCAAAAATGAAGCAGATGTCCGGTGGTCAGATCAATGTACCTATCGTATTTCGTGGACCTACTGCATCTGCAGGTCAGTTGGCGGCAACACACTCGCAAGCATTTGAGAGCTGGTATGCAAACTGTCCAGGTTTGAAAGTGGTTGTTCCTTCAAATCCTTACGATTGTAAAGGTTTGTTGAAGAGCGCTATCCGTGACAACGACCCTGTAATCTTTATGGAAAGTGAGCAGATGTACGGTGATAAAGGCGAAGTGCCAGAAGGTGAGTACACATTGCCTATTGGAGTTGCTGATATCAAGCGTAAAGGAACTGACGTAACCATCGTATCCTTCGGTAAGATCATCAAGGTTGCTTACGAAGCTGCTGATAAATTGGCCGAAGAAGGCATTTCTTGTGAAATCATCGATTTGCGTACGGTTCGTCCAATCGACTATGCAACTGTTATTGAGAGTGTAAAGAAGACAAACCGTTTAGTGTGTTTGGAAGAAGCTTGGCCGTTGGGATCTATCTCAACTGAGATCACTTACAAGGTTCAACAAGATGCTTTCGATTACTTGGATGCACCAGTGAAGAGAATAACTACTACTGATACGCCAGCACCGTATTCACCAACACTTCTTGCAGAGTTCTTACCGCAGGTAGGACAGGTGATTGATGCAGTGAAATCAGTGATGTATGTTAAATAACCTAGAGGTTTTACACTCGAAGTCGAGGTAAAGACTCTTCTACTTATATTTGCAGCCCTCTTTGTAAATGCATGGAGGGCTGATTTTTTATCAAACCATCGTTATAATGGAAAATATGCTTTTGTTGGTACCAGTATTTGGTATCGTTGGTCTAATCTACATGTTCGTTTTGCGCCAATGGGTTGTGAAACAAGATTCGGGCTCAGAAAAAATGACAAAGTTGGCAGCCTACGTTAAAGAAGGCGCTTTGGCATTCTTGAACGCGGAATACCGCATTTTGGCAATCTTCGTAGTAGTAGCAGGTATTCTGCTCGGAATTGTTTCTTCAGTTGTTGAAACGACACACTGGTTCATTGTTGTAGCCTTTGTGATCGGTGCAGTATTCTCTGCAGTAGCTGGTAACATCGGTATGCGCATTGCTACAGATTCAAACGTAAGAACTACAGAGGCCGCTCGTACTTCTTTGCCACAGGCGTTGAAGGTATCGTTCCGTGGTGGAACTGTAATGGGTCTGGGTGTTGCTGGTCTCGCAGTATTCGGATTAGGTATTCTTTTCTACGTTCTTTCTAAGTGGTTCATCGTTGGCGAAGATTCGTTCTACAATGAAATGACTATCGTATTGGAAGCCCTTGCCGGTTTCTCTCTAGGTGCTGAATCTATCGCGTTGTTTGCGCGTGTAGGTGGTGGTATCTACACGAAAGCTGCCGACGTAGGTGCTGACCTTGTAGGTAAGGTTGAAGCAGGTATTCCTGAAGATGATCCACGTAACCCTGCGACTATCGCAGATAACGTAGGGGATAACGTAGGCGATGTTGCAGGTATGGGTGCCGATTTGTTCGGTTCATATGTAGCAACAGTTTTGGCGTCTATGGTTCTTGGTAACTATGTTATCAATGATAACCTTTTAAGCACAGGTACATTCTTGGAAAACCAAGGTCCTATCTTGTTGCCAATGATGATTGCTGGTGTAGGTATCATCTTCTCGATCATCGGTACGTTCTTCATTCGTATTAAAGATAATAGCGCGAAAGAGCCAGAGGTTCAACGTGCCTTGAACATCGGTAACTGGTCTTCAATCATTTTGACAGGAATCGGTTCATACGTATTGATCCAAATGCTTCTACCTGAAACGTTGAGCATGAAGTTCTTTGGTGAAGGTTTTAAAGAGGTAACGCGTACGGCAGTATTTGGTGCTGTAATCGTCGGTCTTGTTGTAGGTGCTTTGATCTCTTACTTCACAGAATACTACACTGGTTTAGGTAAAAAGCCAATTTTAGATATCGTTCAGAAGTCAGCTACTGGTGCTGCAACTAACATCATCGCCGGTCTAGGTGTAGGTATGATTTCTACGTTTGCGCCTATCCTCCTTTTCGCTGGAGCAATCTGGTCTTCATACGCATTCGCTGGTTTCTACGGTGTTGCAATTGCAGCTTCTGCCATGATGGCTACAACAGCTATGCAGTTGGCAATTGATGCTTTCGGTCCTATCGCGGATAACGCTGGTGGTATTGCAGAGATGAGTGAATTGCCAGAAGAGGTGCGTGAGCGTACTGATATTTTGGATTCTGTGGGTAACACCACTGCAGCTATCGGTAAAGGGTTCGCTATTGCCTCTGCAGCATTGACTGCTTTGGCGCTATTCGCTGCCTTCGTAACCTTCACAGGTATTGACGGTATTAACATCTTCAAAGCCCCAGTCCTTGCGATGCTATTCGTAGGGGGTATGGTTCCTGTAGTGTTCTCTGCTTTGGCAATGAACGCAGTAGGTAAAGCAGCCATGGAAATGGTTAAAGAGGTACGTCGTCAGTTCAAAGAGATTCCAGGTATTATGGAATACAAAGCTGAGCCAGAATATGACAAGTGTGTTGCTATCTCTACAGAGGCTTCTTTGAGAGAAATGATGTTGCCGGGTGCAATGACTATCATCTTCCCGTTAGTTGTAGCATTCTTGCCAATGGCATTCGGCTACACAGGTCAAGAAGCAGCAGAGATGTTAGGTGGTTATATGGCTGGTGTTGCTGTATCAGGTGTTCTTTGGGCCATCTTCCAGAACAATGCTGGTGGTGCTTGGGACAACGCTAAGAAGTCTTTCGAAGCGGGTGTTATGATCGACGGTGAAATGACCTACAAAGGTTCTGAGGCACACAAAGCCGCGGTTACTGGTGATACGGTAGGTGATCCATTCAAGGATACTTCAGGTCCATCGATGAACATCTTGATCAAGCTTACTTGTTTGGTAGGTCTTGTTATTGCGCCAATTCTCGGTGGCGGTCACGAGAGCCACGCTGCTACTGCAGCTGCTGAAGAAGTAGTTGAGGTTCGTCAAGAAGTAATGAAGATGAAGTTGAAAGATGTTGAAGTTCGTTTGGACGGCACCATCACAGGTGAAGCTACGGCTTCAATGGATGTAACCGTTGAAGATATGGCTGCAACTATCAGCATCTCATTCGCTTCAGAGGAGTTCAACGGTACATTCTCTTCTTTGGAAGCAGATACGGATGGCATGAACTTCGATGCGCACGGTATGGTAAGTATGAACGGTGAGGAGCTCGGTGCTTCTACCCACTTCCACCTTGACGAAGAAGGTTCAATTAGTGAATTTGTAATCTTGTTCGAATAAGAGCAGGGTTCCCCAAATAGAAAAGCCCCGGCCATCGGCCGGGGCTTTTTGTTTTCAATCAAATTTTCACACGGCTTCTAAATGCGCTGAAACAAGTCTAGATAGAAGCGGCAAAGATCGCGGTACGCATCAACATGCAAACGCTCATTTATGCCGTGTATGCGAGGTAAATCTTCTGGTGTTAGTGCGATAGGAAGGAAGCGATACGTCTGCTTAGCGAGCCCATCAAAGTTCTTCGAATCTGTTCCTCCTAACGTGAGGTAAGGGCTCACGAGCGCTTCTGGAAACGTTGCTTTAATGCTCTGTCCTAGAGTTAGGAAATCTTCGCCTTCGAAAGATGATGTAGCAGTGGGGCCTGCGGCGTAGTCGTTGTACCATTTAACAGTGCCTCCATATTCAGCTGCACGCTGGCTATAAGCATTGACAATATCATCAACGGAGTATCCCGGTAGAATACGTGTATTGCACACTACCCGAGAAGATGATGGAACCACATTGTCCTTAATACCAGCACCTACCATGGTGGCTACTGCGGTATTGGTGGTAAGTGCGCGGCCAGTAGAGGAACCTTGGTAATTGCTTAAGATGAGGGAGTTGGTCAACGGGCGTAAGCCGAAGGCCCACTTTAACCCAAAGGACATCTCAGGGGCAAGGTGGGTCATAAACCCTTGCAGTGGTTCAGTAAATTCAGGTTTGAAGATGGGGTCCTCATTGAGCGAGGTGATGAATGCGGAGGCACTCAATATAGCATTCTCCGTATCGGGCATACTGCTGTGACCACCCGGTTGCTCGAAATTGACTTCAACACTGATGTACCCTTTTTCTGCGACCCCAATTAGTGCCACAGGGGTGTTTTCAAGTCCTGGCACAGAGCCTACAGAAATAGTCCCAGCTTCATCAAAAATGGTTCGGAAGGTGATGTTTTTTTCACGGCACATTGCTGCCGCCACACCTGCGCCATTACGACCACCTATTTCCTCGTCCTGACCAAAGCAGAAATAGAAGTTATACGAGGGTTGCCAGTCATGTGAAAGCAAAGTTTCGAGTGCTTCGAGGATTCCAAAAGCGGAGGCCTTATCGTCTAAGGCACCCCGGCCGTATACATAGTCGTCAACGATTTCTCCTGCAAAGGGCTCGGCTTCCCAGTCTTTTATCGTTTTCGGGTCTACCGGGACGACGTCTAGGTGGGAGATAAACAGCATGTTCTCTGCGTTGGCTGAAGTGCCGTCGAGCTTCATCCAAAGAGTATGGGTACTTACCGTATCTATTTGAAGCTTTTCATACACGGTAGGGTAAGAAGCTTGTAAGTGTGCAAACAAGCCTTCAAAAGCCGCACTATCGATCATTATGGGTACTTGGCTGATGGTTTTGTAGCTAAGGCCTTTGGCAAAGATCTCAATAGCGTCCGCACGGAGTTCAAAACGCTCAGTAGCCTCAGAAGGGAGGTACTTATCCTGTATGCTTTCGAGTTTAAGAACTGGAAGGACGGCGATTAAAACAATTGCGATTAAGGCAAGGATGATCTTCTTCATATACGTATACTTGATGTAGCGTTTGTAACTTTGCTCAAAATACGAATAGATGTACACAGGATTACTACACTTGCACCACTGGATGCCGTTTCTATGGCTACTACTCATTCTAGTGGTTTTGGTTCAGAATTTTTTAGTCTGGAAATCAGACCGTGAATTCAACGCGAGCCTTCAACGTCAGAATAAAATCACATTGATCTTAACCCATATTCAAGTAACGGTTGGTTTGATCATGCTCTTTGGTTTCAACATGGATATGTTTTCAGACATGGGAACTTTGATGGGAGATACTGCGCTGCGTTTTAAATACGTCGAGCATCCAACAACGATGTTGCTTGGAGCGGTTTTGATTACCGTGGGAAATGCAAAAAGCAAGCGTGCCGAATCTGGTCAGGAGAAGGCAAAAGCAGTTGTGGTTTGGTTCGGCATTGGGTTGGCCTTGATCGCATTGAGATTTCCATGGGAAGCCTTTCTGCAAGGCGCATAATTTAATCGGTTAAATGATAGAACTCAAGAAGAAACGATCTTCCGAGAGGGAGCGCTGCGTTCTTGTTGCCATTGTCAATAAGCAGCAGGACGAAGAGAAGGCACTCGAATATCTGGAAGAATTGCGCTTTCTCGCAGATACGGCAGGGGCAGATACGGTGCATATGTTCACCCAGAAGTTGTCGCAGCCAAATTCTAAGACCTTCTTGGGTACAGGAAAGATGGAAGAGATACTGGGTTTTGTGAAAGCCGAGGATATTGATATGGTGGTTTTTGACGATGAATTAACCCCGTCGCAGCTCAAGAACATTGAGGCGATGATGGAGGTAAAAGTCATGGACCGAACCAATCTCATCTTGGACATTTTTGCCGCAAGGGCGCAGACGAGCTATGCGCGTACGCAAGTAGAATTGGCCCAGTATCAATACTTACTACCACGACTTACGCGAATGTGGACGCACCTTGAAAGACAGAAAGGGGGTATCGGTATGCGCGGGCCCGGGGAGACCCAGATTGAGACAGATAGGCGAATCATTCAGCAGAAAATCTCTCAGCTCAAAAAGAAGTTGCAGAAGATTGATGTACAGATGAGTACTCAGCGCAGCAACCGTGGCAAACTCACTCGTGTGGCGCTTGTGGGATATACGAATGTGGGTAAGAGTACTTTGTTGAATTTGCTGTGTAAGACAGATGTACTGGCGGAAAACAAGCTGTTTGCGACCTTGGACACGACGGTGCGTAAGATTAATATTGATAATTTACCGTTGCTCTTGACAGATACGGTTGGGTTTATCCGAAAGTTGCCCACTCAGCTGGTCGAGAGTTTTAAGAGTACCTTGGACGAGGTAAGGGAGGCTGATGTGCTCATGCATGTGGTAGACATTTCTCATCCGAATTTCATGGAACACATCGACAGTGTGAATGGAATTTTACAGGAGATTGAGAGTTTAGATAAGCCGACCATCATGGTTTTCAATAAGATCGATGCCTTCACTTATGAGGAGGCGGATGAGTTTGATTTAGAATTGACGCCAAGAAATTACGATCTTGACCATTGGAAAAGGAGCTGGATGAACAAGATTGGCGAACGTGCCGTCTTCATTTCCGCTCAAGACAGAAATAATATTGACGAATTAAGGCGCACGGTGTACCGTGTGGCATCAGAAATACATGCATCAAGGTTCCCATTTAATACCTTTTTGTACTAAACCTAAAACGACATGAGTCAAAGACCCATACGCAAAGCGGATACATTGAAGTACCACCAGCAGCCCAAGCCGGGTAAGATTGAGGTCATACCTACAAAGCCCTCAAACTCTCAGCGTGATCTGAGTATCGCCTATTCCCCAGGTGTGGCAGAGCCTTGTAAGGAGATCGCAGCAAACCCGGAGGACGTCTATAAATACACGGCGAAAGGAAATTTAGTGGCGGTCATTTCAAACGGTACGGCGGTGTTGGGTCTTGGAGATATTGGCCCAGAGGCGTCTAAGCCAGTGATGGAAGGGAAGGGCGTATTGTTCAAAATTTTCGCGGATATTGATGTGTTTGATCTTGAATTGGACGCGGCAGATCCTGATAAATTCATTGACACTGTAAAAGCGGTTGCTCCAACTTTTGGAGGTATCAACCTCGAGGATATCAAAGCGCCCGATTGTTTCTACATCGAAAAGCGTTTGAAGGAAGAGTTGAATATTCCTATCATGCACGACGATCAACACGGTACTGCCATCATTACGGCGGCAGCACTATTGAACGCGTTGGAGATTTCAGGAAAAGACATTGCAACTATTAAAGTGGTCTTCAATGGTGCGGGTGCATCGGCCATTTCGTGTGCGAAATTATACTTAAGTCTAGGTGTTCAGCCAGAGAACCTATTCATGTGTGATTCCAAAGGATTAATTACTTCCTCGAGAGAAAGCTTGACTCCAGAGAAGGAAATTTTCGCCAAGGATCATGACCCAGCAGATTTAGCAACAGTGATTGCTGGTGCGGATGTATTTGTAGGTCTTTCTAAGGGCGGTATTGTGAGTAAAGACATGGTGAAGACCATGGCCGCCAATCCTATCGTTTTTGCATTAGCGAATCCGGATCCAGAGATCAGCTATAAAGATGCCATGGCGGCCCGTGAGGACATTATCATGGCAACGGGTCGTAGTGACAATCCGAACCAGGTGAACAATGTATTAGGGTTCCCATTCATTTTCCGTGGGGCGCTAGATGTACGTGCTACGACCATTAATGAAGAAATGAAATTGGCTGCTGTAAGAGCCATTGCTGAACTTACGAAAGAGCCGGTTCCAGAGTTGGTGAACCTTGCCTACGGCGAGAGCAACCTAACCTTTGGACCTACCTATATCATCCCTAAGCCGTTCGACCCAAGGTTGATTACTACGGTAGCCCCTGCAGTTGCTCAAGCAGCTATGGATAGCGGTGTCGCAAAGGCGCCGATAACGGATTGGGAAGCATACAACCGAGTACTTAGCGACAGGTTGGGACGCGATGATAAGTTCATCCGTTTGCTGAATGAAAACGCTTCTCAGAAGCCACAGCGTATTGTCTTTACTGAAGGAGATCAATACCGCATCTTGAAAGCAGCTGAAATCTTGCTCAATGGCGGTACGGCCAAGCCAGTATTGCTAGGGCCAAAAGCTAAAATTGAAAAGATAATTGAAGAATATCAGCTTGAGTTAGCTGGCGCAGAGATTATTGACATTATAGCGGATTCTAGCAGGCGTGAAGAGTACGCTCAAAAACTCTACGATATGCGCATGCGCCGCGGTTGGACTTTGGCAGAGTGTCGCAGTAAGATAAAATCAAGAGAGTATTATGGAAACATGATGCTCAAAGAAGGTCGAGTTGATGCGCTGATTAGCGGTTTAACAGTGAAATACCCAACGGCATTACGTCCTATTCTACGTATTATTGGTACTGAAGAAGGCTTGAGTAAAGCTGCAGGTATGTATACGTTGTTGACTAAACGCGGCCCAATGTTCTTCGCGGACACCACCATCAATTTGGACCCTACGGTAGAAGAAATTATTCAGATGGTTCTGAACGTGGCAGATACAGTGCGTCGTACCAACATTGAACCTAAGGTAGCTCTATTGAGCTATTCAAACTTTGGTTCGAGCAACGGGCCGGATGCGCGTAAGATGGCAAAAGCGAGTAAGATGCTGCGAGAGGAGCATCCCGATCTTATCGTTGACGGTGAGATCCAAGCCAACTTCGCTTTGAACCCGGATCTCTTGGAAGAAAGCTTTCCGTTCTCCGACCTTGTCGGTCACCGCGCGAATGTCTTCATCTTCCCGAACCTTGCAGCGGGGAACATTACCTACAAAATGCTTCAGAGCTTTGGAGCTGCGGAGGCCATTGGCCCTATGCTCATAGGAACACAGAAGAGTGCACACGTTTTACAACTCGGTGCTTCTGTTCGTGAGATTGTGAATATGGCTACGTTGGCGGCAGTAGATGCACGAACGCGTAAAGGGAATTAGAGCTGTTCAAGCGAATACAGCAGCGGCCTTGAAGGTGCGGCGTCATTATCAATCGGAGCCACCTGCAGATTTAGCAGGTAATTTCCGGGCACAACATGATCGGGGATATGGGCCAATTCTGTGATGGTTCTGTGCAGGCTATTCTCCGGACGATCACCCCAAAAACTTCTGTGGCAAGCAAGTGCACCACCGTCTTCTTCTTGGTCCACACTGGGTTGGTCAATGATGAGGTGATCAATGCCGGCTTGACGTAAGAAGGCACCTATTTCCGCATCTAAATAAGGCCAATTACTATTGCTGTAGTTTCTATTGCGGTTGGCATCGCCGCAATCGGTTTTGAGAATGACTGTACTTACTCCTGAAGTTCCGCCTTCAGCCTCAGCTTCTTGCCAAGCCTTTTCAAAATTGGCCATAGGTACCTTACCGTTTTCGACAAGCGGGTACAACACGAGAGCAATGGTGAAGTGGCTCTTAAAATGATCGTGTATGGAATGACGTTCCTCAGTGATATGACCGGCAGTTTCTGTATGAGTTCCGTGGGCATGTGGATTGAAGTCAATAGAGAAGAAATTCACACCGCCTCCCATGGCTACCGATCCCTTCCAATCGCCTAAAACGACTGGATGGAATGCAGGCGCATCAATGTACCAAGCACGCGCCACATCGCTCACCGGCATGCTTAAATCTGCAAAAGGCGTGCTAAGGTCGACCGCGTAATCTGCGTCATTTAGGTGTAGGTTAATCTTCATCTTCGTGATCTATCATGAGACCAGCTATTATGGCATCGCTGGTCATCCAATTCTCTGGTAAAATACGGAACCCGTCGTTAATCGGCGCTATAACACCGCTGCGAAGAGCTGCCTCAACATTTTTTCTAAACGCTTCTTCATTAGCAGTACTTAGACCGCGCTGCGGTAAATCCGTGCTGTACCTGAAGCCGTCGGCGGTCCTTAGACGCACCATCAATCGTTCGTTTAACTGCTCGCTCACAGAGAGCGCTTCCTGAGTAATAGCGGCACCTTGAGCATAGAGGATGTTGTTACTGACATTCCAGAACCTGAGTGTTCCATCGAAAGAATGTGCCCCCGGACCAATGCCTAAATAGGGCTCGTACGACCAATAGTGTTGGTTGTGCAGGCTTCGTTTGCCGGGTTTGGAATAATTAGACAACTCATAATGCTCGTATCCCTGTGCGCTGGCCCACATCCTCAGTTGCTCGTATTGGGCGAGCACTGCTTCTTCGTCAGGCAGCTGGGTAATCCCTTTTTTCACCTGATGAGCAAGGGCAGTATTTTCTTCCACAGTCAGCGCATAGCAGCTGATGTGTGGCGGTGCATACTTCTCGAGTTGTCGCAGGTTGTTTTGCCAGCTTTCTGTTGATGAGCTGGGCATTCCATAAATGAGGTCAACAGAGTAGTTTTCGAAAGCACTTTCGGTGATCCATTCCAGTACTTGGTGGGACTCCTCGGCAGTATGTGCTCTATTACTCGCACTGAGTTCAGCAGCTTCAAAGCTTTGAATGCCCACACTCAACCTATTGATGCCCGCACCATACCAGTACTCTAGGCGCTCCGGGGTGATGTCGTCGGGATTGGCCTCCAAGGTAATTTCCACTTCCTGTGAAATGTCTTTGAATGTATGATGTATGTGCTGTAAGATGCGTTCAATCTCTTCGCTTTCCAGCAAACTTGGTGTTCCCCCACCAAAGTAAATACTGCCTATCTGTGTATTGTTCCACGGTGCAATTACGCTTCGGGTATCGATTTCTTTGAGCATATGACCCAAGACATCTTCTCGCGTTTTTAGGTTCGTAGAGAAGTGAAAATCACAATAACTACAGGCCTGTTTGCAGTAGGGGATATGAAGGTAGATGCTACTCTTCATTAGAGTATCGAGGGTAGCGTTATTTTAAACGTCGAGCCTTGGTTCAATTGGCTATCGACCAAAGAAATGCTCCCCTTATGGTATTCATCCACAATGCGTTTGGCCAGGCTCAGCCCTAGTCCCCAGCCCCTGCTTTTGGTGCTGTATCCAGGTTTAAAGATGGAGCGCTGAATATTTGACGGTATGCCTTTACCGGAATCTTTAACAAAAATGAAAATATCGGTGCCGTTCAATCGGGCTTCGACTTCTATTTCCCCCTTGCCCTCGAGGGCATCGGTGGCATTGGTAATCAGATTTTCGAGCACCCACGAGATGAGCTGTGGATTGTGCTGCGCCTGAAGGTCACTGGCAATGTTTGAGGTGAAGGTTACATTTTTACCGAGGCGGTTGACCAGGTAATCAAGACTATTTTCAATCGTATTAGTAAGTGCCGTATGGGTCAGTTCAGGTTGAGAGCCAATTTTACTAAATCGTTCCGTAATAGCTGTCAATCTATTTACATCGCGCTCCATTTCCCCAAAAGCTTCTTCCTGAGGATACTTGTCTTTGAGGTAAGCCACCCAACCGAGCATAGCACTCAACGGAGTTCCTATCTGGTGGGCGGTTTCTTTTGCCATACCTGTCCACACCTTGTTTTGTTCGCTCCTGCGGGCATTTGAGAAGGCCATATAGCTGATAAGCATATAGATGGAAATAACCCCAAGTAGTAACAGGGGATAGAGTCGAAGCTTGGTGAGTAAAGAGGACCCTTTAAAGTAGAGGTAGTTGGTCTTGCCGTCGAGGTAGGGATTCTCGAGTACTTGGCCGCTTTCTTTGAATTCTTCCAGTTTCCGGTTCAAGTAACGCTCCGGATTGGACTCCGGCACATCTAAATTGCGGTGGGCAATAATTTCGTCCGCATCGTTTACAAGAATAACCGGAATGGTTTTATTGTCTTGAATGATCTGGGAATAAAAGGCCAAATTGCTGTCGTCTTCTGACAAGAAAACCGCCTCCACAGCTTTGGCCCACAGAACAATCTTGCGCTCTTCTTCGGCACGAAGTTCCTTAAGGAAAGTCTCTGTATAGAAGAGCGATACAATACCAATGACGACACCGAAAGCGATCAGGGCTGCTTTCCACCATTGTTTACCCGTATATACGTCCCATTTCATGCCTCTAATCTAGTGGTTTCTTTGCTACATTTGTCTCATGCCAAGAAGCCTTGTTATAATTCCAACATACAACGAGATTGAAAACATCGAAAAGATGTTGGAAACCGTCATGAATCTGGAACGTACGTTCGATGTTCTTATTGTCGACGACGGTTCTCCGGACGGCACTGCGGATTGTGTACGCAAGCTGATGGCCAAATACGACGGACGAATTCATTTGGAAGAGCGTACGGGTAAATTAGGACTAGGCACAGCATACATTCATGGCTTCAAATGGGCACTTGCTCGCGATTACGAATACATTTTTGAGATGGACTGTGATTTCTCCCACAACCCTGAAGACCTCCCGCGCTTAGAAGCGGCTTGTATTGAAGGTGCTGGAGTAGCGGTTGGATCGCGTTACGTTACAGGTGTAAATGTGGTCAATTGGCCAATGAGTCGCGTTTTGCTGAGTTATTTCGCAAGCGTATATGTGAGATTCATTACAGGAATGCCTATCCAAGACGCTACAGCGGGTTTCAAGTGCTACCGCCGCTCAACATTGGAAGCCATTGACTTTAGTAAAATCCAATTCGTTGGGTATGCCTTTCAAATTGAAATGAAGTTCACCGCATGGCGCAAAGGCATAGAAGTTGTAGAAGTGCCTGTCATCTTCACCGACCGTACGGAAGGAGAGAGCAAGATGTCAAGTGGCATCATTAAAGAGGCCATTTTTGGCGTTATTAAATTGAAACTTAGAAGTCTTCTTACCAAGGCTTAACCACCCCGAATAAACAAATATGAGTAAGTCTTATTTGATTAAAAATGCCCGCATCGTGAATGAGGGTAAAGTAATTGAAGGCGATGTACTGATCGAAGCTGGGCGTATTGCCAAGATAGATTCAAGCATCGGCCCGAAATCTGCGAATGTCAATGTCATCGATGCTGAAGGAAAGTACCTGATACCAGGTATCATCGACGACCAGGTACACTTCCGCGAGCCGGGTCTTACCCATAAAGGGGACTTGCACTCTGAAAGTAGAGCAGCGGTGGCAGGGGGTATTACCAGCTTCATGGAACAGCCCAACACCAAGCCTGCGGCAACTACTATTGAAGAGCTTGAGAAGAAGTACCAGCGTGCGGCACAGGTGAGTTTGGCGAACTACAGCTTTAATATGGGCGCTTCTAACGACAATCTAGAGGAGCTCAAGAAGGTGAGTAAGCGCGATGTTGCAGCAATAAAAATCTTTATGGGGTCGTCCACGGGAAACATGCTCGTTGACCAGCAAAAAACCCTGGAAGGAATTTTCCAATTGGACCACCAGCTCATTACCCATTGTGAGGACGAGCAAACCATCAGAACGAACTTGGAGAAGGCCAAGCAGCAGTACGGTGAAGATATCCCTATGTCCATGCATCCGGTGATTCGCAGTGAAGAAGCTTGTTATTTAAGCTCGAGCACCGCGGTAGAACTGGCAAAGAAATACAACTCACGCCTGCACGTTTTTCACATTTCCACGGCCAAAGAAACAGCGCTATTCACCAATAAAATTCCATTGGCAGAAAAGCGTATTACTGCTGAGGTTTGTGTGCACCACCTGTGGTTTGACGACAGCCAATATGAAAGCAAGGGCTCACACATCAAATGGAATCCTGCAGTCAAACAAGCGAGCGATAGAGACGGTCTTTGGAAAGCCCTTTTAGACGGACGTTTGGATGTAGTGGCAACCGATCACGCCCCCCACACCCTCGAAGAAAAGAGCAATAAGTACCTTAATGCTCCTTCGGGAGGACCGTTGGTGCAACACGCTCTGCCGGCGATGATGGAGCGCGTACACGACGGTGTATGGGACATTCAAACGATGGTTGAGAAGATGTGTCATAACCCGGCCATTTTGTTCAGAATGGAGGACCGCGGATACATACGCGAAGGGTACCACGCGGACCTTGTACTGCTCGAGCCAAACCGACCTTGGAAAGTCAGCAAAGACAATATTTTATACAAATGCCAATGGTCTCCGTTTGAGGGTACGGTATTCAAGAGTAAAGTAACCCATACCTTTGTCAATGGCCATCTGGCTTTCAAAGAAGGTAACTTTGACGACAGCCAACTGGGCGAACGTTTGCTATTTAATAGAGACTAATGAAACACTGGATTTGGATACCGCTTTTTATACTCGCCGCCTGCGGCAGTAAGGAGGTATCTGTTCCAGAAGATGTGATACCGGCGAAGCAGATGGTTCCCATCCTTGTTGATGTCCATATCGTAGAGGGTGCGAGAAACGGCGCCTTAATTCTCGGAGATACCAACGGTATAGAAGACTACTATGCAAAGGTGTACGAGAAACACGGAATCACCGAGGCTTCCTTCAAGCGCAGCTTTAAATTTTACAACGGCGAACCCGAGCTGTTCATACCTATTTACGAAAAGGTATTGGACTCGTTGAAAATTAATGGAGCAGCTCTTGCCCGCAAAGGCACAGAATCTGATTACGAAGAATGATGCGCGCCCTATTCGCTGTACTTTTCTTTTTGACAGGCCCGCTTTTGCTGGGTCAATCCCACATTATTGAAATGTCTTTTTCGGATGCGTCTCAGTACCCGACAAGGGTTGCTTATGAGGTTCAAAACGACAAAGGGACTATCCTGCAACAAGGCTTCATTGAGGTGGCCAATGCTTCGACGTATTACCAAGTGCCGCTTGATGTGACTAAAAAGTTTGCCGTGCTTGTTTACGAGGACGCAAATAGAAACTCTCAGATGGATCGTGGCTGGTTCACCCAGCCCCTAGAAAAGTACGCCTTCAGCAATAATGCTTGGGTAACACTTGCCAAGCCGGAGCTTGAAGATATGCTCGTGCCAAGAACAGGCACTAAAACGAGGATGGTACTGACCTTTAAGTCAGTGACTGATTTTTAGAGTTGATTCAAGAACGTATCTACACATTCCGCAAATGCTTCGCGAGCTTCCGCGTGCACCCAATGCCCAGCGCCTTCAATGGTCTGTAGTTCGGCGTTCGGGAAATGCTCGTGGATTTTGTCCTCATCGTCGGCGGTGATGTAGCCGCTTTGTCCCCCCGCAATAAACAAGGTGGGGCCATTGAAGTAGCCGTATTCGAGCGCTTCTCCGACATTGCTAAGCTCCCTTTCCAACACATCGAGATTAAATCGCCACGCCAATTCTTCCTTGGTTTTCCAATGGAGGCTTTTCATGAAGAACTGGATGATGCCAGGGCTCGTCAATGTTTTACTCAAGACGGCTTCAATATCCCTGCGACTCTTGGCTGCAGTAAAATCTACACGCTTCATGGCTGAAATATATGCGTCGTGATGAACGGGGTAGAACTTTGGGGCGATATCCACGACAATGACTGCATCGACCAGTTGCGGTTTACGCACGGCAAAATTCATTACTGTCTTTCCGCCCATGCTGTGACCCAGGAGTACCACATTTTCAAGGTGGTGCTCGTTGATGTACCCCTCAAGATCGGCTGCCATAGCGTCGTAGTTGTGCTCATCGTGGTGTGGGCTCCGACCGTGATTACGGCCATCTACAGCGTGAACCTGCCAGCCCTTAGTTGCAAAGAATTTGGCATGTGTCGTCCAATTATCACCCATCCCGAAGAGTCCGTGTAGGATGATCAGCGGCCGGCCTTCACCGTAGACTTTTGAAAAAAGCGGTACTATTTCCATGAAGTTGGATTGAGGCAGTTGAGGTATTGCCTGATGGTATTGTGCAAGCCAAGGTACAAGGCATCCGCAATGAGCGCATGTCCTATGCTCACTTCGTCTAGTAAGCCATGCAGTTGCTGACCGAAATACGCCAGATTTTCTAGACTTAGGTCGTGGCCCGCATTTACTCCTAGACCTATAGATTTCGCATGTTTCGCTGCTTCCACATAGGGTGCAACGGCATTTTCCGGATCCTTAGGGTACCCAACGGCGTAGTCTTCCGTGTAAAGCTCAATGCGGTCTGCACCGACCTTCTTTGCACCATCGATAAGATCGAGATTGGTTTCGATGAACACACTCGTACGGATGCCTGCCGCTTTGAATTTGGCGATGACCTCTGAAAGTAACGCTTCATGGGTAATGGTGTCCCATCCCGCGTTTGAAGTCAGTACCCCTGGAGGGTCCGGAACCAAGGTTACTTGCGCAGGTTTATGGGCCAAAACGAGCTCGATAAACTCCGGATTTGGGTAGCCTTCAATGTTGAATTCAGTAGTTACCGCCGGGGCCAATTCCGCCACATCGCTGTAGCGAATGTGTCTTTGATCGGGTCGTGGGTGAACTGTAATTCCCTCAGCACCAAATCGTTCGCAATCCAGTGCTGTTTTTAGTACGTTGGGTACATCTCCGCCTCGCGCATTTCGCAACGTGGCTATTTTGTTGATGTTTACGCTGAGTTTTGTGTGCTCGTTCATGGGTGCAAAGCTAAAGAAAAGGCCTATGTTTGTTATAGAATGATGAAACAATCCGTACATCTTGAACCCTTTGCGGCGCTAGGCCCAGAAACATCTGTCATCGAAGCCATTGATCGAATGGAAGAGATGAAGGTGAGTGACTTTCCGGTTGTCAACGCTGCGGGCATTTACCTAGGTTTGGTGAGTGAAGATGCATTGTTGGAATACGGCGACGATAACGCGCCGGTAACCAAAGTCATCAACCCTGCCAATGCTCACTTTGTTCTGCCCGACGCGCATTACTTTGACGTGCTTGCCATGGTGGTTCAATACCGGTTGACGTCACTGCCTATTGTGGCATCGGACGGAACCTATCAAAGTGCTTATTTACTGAGTGATGTTGTGGAGTTTTTTAGAAATACCCCCACATTGATGCAGCCCGGCGCACTTCTAACGATGAGTGTGGACCAAAGCCAATACTCCATCTTGACCATCGCCAATGCTGTGGAGCAGAACGACGCGAAATTGCTCGGGCTATGGCTCATCGCCCCTGACCTCCCGACGGAGGTCAAAATGGTCCTCAAATTGAACATTGAGCACAGTACGCCCATCATTCAAAGTCTAGAGCGCTACGACTACCGTTTAGATGGTATCTCAGGAGATGCTAACTTTGAACTCGATTACAAGGAGCGTTTCAATCACCTAATGAATTATTTGAAGTACTAATGAGGATCGCATTATTTGGCCGAGCGCCCAAGACTCAGAACCTCCCGTACATAGAGGTCGTGTTGGAGAAACTCATCGAAGAAGGTGTTCAGATTGGTGTATACCGACCTTTAAGAGATGCTGTTCAGCAAATGAAGGAAGAAGATTTTGCAGAGCTCGAATATGTGGTCTACGACAATGAAGAAGAATTGGACAACTTTGATCCAGATTTCCTCATTTCCTTGGGCGGCGACGGCACCATCCTTGACGCTACTGTTTTGATCCAAAGCAAGGATATTCCCATTCTAGGTATCAATATGGGCCGATTGGGCTTCTTGGCAAACGTCGCTAAAGGCAACATAGAGAGTTCCCTGGATGCTCTATTCACTGGGAGATTCCAGCTGGATTTCAGAAGCCTACTCCAAGTGCGTACTTCTTGTGGCAAGTTGATGAAGCCCAACTTTGCGCTGAATGAAATTACCTTGGCCCGCAAGGAAAGTACGAGCATGATCACCGTGCATACCTACCTCAACGGCAACTATCTGAACAGCTACTGGGCCGATGGTCTTATCGTATCAACGCCTACGGGTTCTACGGGCTACAGCCTGAGCTGTGGTGGTCCTATCATTATGCCGAACAGTGATAATTTTGTGTTAACGCCCATCGCGCCGCACAATTTAACGATGCGTCCTTTCGTTATCAACGACAGCAACACGTTGCGGATGCAAGTTGAAAGCCGCGAGAATGAGTTTTTGACCTCTTTGGACAGCCGTATTCACAGCTTTACCACAGAGACTGAATTATTGATTCAAAAAGCAGATTTCCGCATCGCGTTGGTACAAACTGAATTACAAGATTTCCCGTCCACGATGCGCAATAAATTGAGCTGGGGACGCGACCATAGAAATTAATGAAAAGAAGCGCTTTTACACTTTTACTTCTGGTAGTTTCGTTGACTTCCAGTGCGCAGTTTTACGAGCTAGGTCTCGGTGCAGGCGGTACACTTTTCCATGGAGATGTGGGTGCAGTTGCCTTTAATGCCGAGGGTGCTTCGGGCTTTGTGCCTAATCAATCCTTCACCACAGTTACTCTCCGTCGTCAGTTTAATTGGCATTGGAGCACACGCTTTAACTTTACGCGAGGAACTATTGGCAGTAGTGACAGTTGGGCAAAGGACGATTTTAAATCGGTCCGCAACATCGATTTTAGGACGGCGGTTGACGAATTTACCTTCCTCACCGAATTTAATTTTTGGCCGTACGGAACAGGGACCAAGAACAACCAAAGCTTCTACATTTTCAGTGGTATCGGCTTAACAGCCTACAACCCTCAAGGGGAATACAACAATGAGTGGGTCGACTTACGACCTTTGGGTACTGAGGGTCAACAGACTGATCTTTCAGACCAGCTTTTCTACGGAACTACGACCATTACCGTCCCTATGGGTATGGGCTACAGGAGGTCACTTGCTCGTGATTGGAGCATGACTGCGGAGGTTGGTTGGCGCCGTTACGGGTCCGATTATATGGACGATACCTCAGGCGATTATGTGAACGCTGTAGACCTTGCCGAGGAACGCAATGCCATGGCTGCCTACTTTGCGAACCCAGGAAATGTGCCTTACAGCAATGGATTGGCCAGAGGCAATGCTAATACAACGGATTGGGCTATTTTTGCTGGCGTAACCATTTTCTATAATCTAAGTCCACGTGATGAACGCTGTAGCGGATTCTAAAACATACCGAGACAATAGACTCAAAGCGGGTCTAGATCCCGATAACATGCCCAACCACATTGCTGTGATTATGGACGGCAACGGACGTTGGGCGAAGCAGCAGGGGTTCATGACGCGCGTTCGCGGACACGAGGTTGGTGTGGAGGCATTGCGGCGAATTACGACGGCTTCAGCAGAGCTAGGCCTTGGATTCTTGACCGTCTATGCCTTTTCAACAGAAAATTGGAACCGACCAAAAACCGAGGTAGATGCCTTGATGAATATTCTAATGACCGCATTAGAGAAGGAATTGCCGGTGCTTCAGAAGAATAATGTGCGTCTAAATGCCATTGGAAATATTGGCTCGCTACCTGAAAAAGCAAATAAAAAGTTAATCTCTGTAATTAATGCCACATCCGGCAATGATGGGTTAACTTTGACGCTTGCATTGAGCTACGGCTCACAGGACGAAATGGTTCAAGCCATCCGCAAGGTAGCCTCAGAGGTAGCCGAAGGGAAATTGGACCCAGAAAGCATTACAGAGGAGCATGTGGAGAAACACTTGTTTACGGCAGGAATGCCGCACCCAGATCTTCTTGTGCGTACTTCGGGGGAGCAACGGATAAGTAATTACCTGCTTTGGCAGCTTGCTTATGCGGAGTTTTACTTTACTCCAGTCTTGTGGCCTGACTTCGATGCTGAGGGCTTGTACGAAGCCATCGCTTCTTTTCAAAAGAGAGAGCGTCGCTTTGGACAAACTTCAGAACAGCTAACTGTGAAGTAAGAACATGAAGAATAGATTTTTGGCCATTTTACTTTTGGTCATTTCCTCTTTTACGACAAAAGCACAAGTCACCACTGGTGGCGACTTTAACCTTATCCCAGGAATCAATTACGAGATTGCCGGCATCACTGTAACGGGTGCGGGTTCTTTAGATCCCAATGTAGTCATCATGTTGACCAACTTGCGCGTTGGTGATAACATTCAGTTTCCAGATCCAAAGCTTGCCGATGCCATTCGCACGTTGTGGCGCCAACAACTCTTTGAGGACATTACATTCAAAGTAGTCAACAAGGTCGGCAAGAAAGTCTACCTCGATATACAGCTAGTTGCGCTCCCAAAACTGAGCAAGTATTATATGACGGGTCTGAAGAAGGCCTGGAAGGATGATATCCGAGAAGAGCTTGATCTGCGCGCCGGTAAGGTGGTCAATGAAAACCTCAAGGTGATGAGCCGCAATAAAATTAAAAAGTACTTCTACGAGAAGGGCTATTTGAATGCGGCGGTAGAGGTGCTTGAAAAAGTAGACACCACCTACAATAACGCGGTAATCCTTGGTTTCAAGATTGCCCCGGGTGCACGTGTGAAAATTGGCGACATCGTTTTCACGGGGAACGAAGCCGTAAGCGAAAAAGTGCTCCGCAAGGCGATGAAAAACACCAAAATTAAGGGCAAGGCGATCTTCAAATCGTCCAAGCTCAAGAAGAAGGAGTACCGTGAAGATCTTCGCGCCATCGTTGCTAAGTACAACACGCTAGGGTACCGTGATGCCCGTGTAGTGAGTGATACGGTTTACAGCATTAGTGACGAACTGGTACAGATTGACATTACTGTTGAGGAAGGTAAGAAGTACTATTTCGGTGATATTACTTTTATAGGGAATACGAAATATGAAACCGAACTTCTCTCGGGCATCTTGAAAATTAATCGCGGCGATATCTACGACTCGCAGCACTTGAACGAGCGCGTAAGTTTCGATCCGAACGGCAACGACGTTGCTTCGATATACTTGAACAACGGCTACTTGTTCTCACAGGTTATTCCAGTGGAGAAGAATGTAACGAACGACACCATTGATATCGAAATTCGTATCCAAGAAGGCCGCCAAGCGACTATTCGCAAGGTGAGCATTAGCGGTAACGAAAGAACGAACGATCATGTGATTTACCGTGAGGTACGCACGAAGCCCGGAGATTTGTTCTCTAAGGCTATGATTCAACGTACCATTCGTGAGCTCTCGCAGTTGGGCTATTTTGACCAGCAGCAGATTGGTGTAAATCCTGTACCGGATCCACAGACAGGAACGGTGGATTTAGAGTACACAGTGGTAGAGCGCTCGACGTCGCAGCTTGAATTGCAAGGGGGCTGGGGTGCCGGACGTGTGGTTGGAACCTTAGGTCTAAACTTCAACAATTTCTCAGCACGCAACATCAACAACAAACGCGCTTGGCAACCGTTGCCAACGGGAGATGGACAGACCATCAACATCCGCGCACAGTCAAACGGTCTGTACTTCCAGAGCTACAATGCCTCGTTTACGGAACCTTGGTTGGGCGGCCGCAAGCCGAACAGTTTCACAGGAACTATTTACCACAACGTACAGACCAATGGGGTAGAGCGTTCAAACCCGAACCGCCAAAGTTTGTACATTACCGGTATCAACTTCGGATTGGGTCAACGTTTGAAATGGCCAGACGATTACTTCACCTTGTACCAAGGAATTGAGTTCCGTCGATTTAACCTCGACAACTTCCCAACGGGATTCTTAAACTACAGAAAGGGGATTTCGAACAACGTGAATTACAAATTCACTTTAGGTCGTAACAACACGGATGTACCGATCTTCCCAACGCGCGGTTCACAGATCAGTTTTGCTGCGGAACTTACTCCGCCGTTTAGCATGTTCCGTGACGACATTGACTATAAAAATTTGAGCTCTGAAGAGCGTTTCCGTCTCGTTGAATACCACAAGTGGAAGTTGAACGCGGATTGGTTTGCACCGATCACCTCCAAGTTCGTCATTCGTACACACGGTGAGTTTGGTTTCTTGGGAAGCTACAATAAAGACTTAGGCCTTCCGCCGTTCGAGCGTTTCTACGTGGGTGGTGACGGTTTGACCAACTTTGTTATTGACGGTCGTGAAATCATCGGCCTGCGCGGTTATCAAAACAACTCCATTACACCAGCAGGTGGTGGAGCGTTGTACAACAAGTACATCTTTGAAGCACGTTACATCATTGCCAATACGCCTTCAGCTCAGGTGTTCCCATTGGTGTTTATGGAAGCGGGTAACAACTATGATAATTTCTGGGACTACCGAGCGTTTAACCTCAAGAGAAGTGCTGGTGCCGGTATCCGTATCTTCATGCCTATGTTCGGTTTGATGGGTGTAGATGTTGGGTATGGATTTGATCCAGAGCCGAACGGTGCGACTGCGAGTGGTTGGCAGACGCACTTCATCATTGGTCAACAGTTCTAAATTTAGCTACCTTCGCGCAATGAAATGTAAAGGTCTCTTTCTTACCCTTGCCTTTGTGTTGAGCACAGCAGTGTTTGGCCAGCGTTATGGTGTAGTTGATACCGATTATATTTTGAAGAGCCTACCTGAATATGCACAAGCAAAGAGTCAGATTGATAAGCTGAGCGAGCAGTGGGCGGGAGAAGTAAGTGCACTTCAAAGTGAATTAGAGAGCTTGAAAGATGCATTAGATGCAGAACGTATCTTACTTTCGCCAGAGAAATTAGAAAAAAGAGAAGAGGGTATCGAAGCTAAACAAGCCGAGGTCATAGCTCTTCAACAAAAATACTTCGGACCTGAGGGGCAGCTATTTGAAAAGCGTAACCAGTTGGTTCAACCTATCCAAGACAAGGTTTTTGGTGCTGTACAGGCAGTTGCTAGAAAGCGTAAATTGGAATTGGTCCTTGACAAAAGTGCCCAAAGCGGTGTCCTTTTTGTCGATAAGGACAAGGACTACAGCGATGAAGTATTAAATAGTTTAAAGCGATAAAAACAATAGAAATGAAAAGAGTATTACTCGCACTTGCCTTGACATTGGGCTTTGCTACAACCTCAGTTGCTCAGCAAAAAGTAGGTCACATTAATGTTGATGAGCTGTTGGCAGTTATGCCAGAGACTCAGTCAGCACAAGCAGAAATTCAAAAGTACCAAGGTCAACTTGAGGGCGATGCTCAAGCGATGCAAGAAGAGTACATGACCAAGATGCAGAACGCACAGGCAAACGTAGACACGTGGACTCAGTTGCGTCTTCAGAAGGAGCAAGAAGAGCTAGAAGCTATGGGTCAGCGCATCATGGCGTTCAACCAGAGTGCTCAGCAAGAACTTCAGCGCAAGCAAATGGATCTCATGTTGCCTATCATCGAGAAGGCACAGGAGGCAGTAAATAAAGTAGCTGCTGATAATGGGTTCGCATACGTACTTGATGCTTCAGCTTCAAAAGCCGTAGTTGTTTATTTGGACGGTGGTGAAGACATGATGCCGCTTGTTAAGGCTGAGTTGGGCATCCAATAAGCCAAAAGAAATAGATATTTAGACCCCTTGTTGGCGCAGCCGGCGAGGGGTTTTTTGTGGCTAGATTATTGGTAAGTTTACACGGCATGAGTAGCATTGGAAAAATAGGCTTATTTGATAGTGGACTGGGAGGTCTTACGGTGCTTCGCGCGCTCAATAAGATGCTGCCCGATGCTGCCAAAGTTTATTATGGCGATACGCTTCACCTTCCTTACGGAGATAAGAGCGACGAGGCGATCGTTGGCTACAGTACGGAGATTGTACGGTTCTTAAAAGACCAAGGGTGCGGACTTATAGTTATTGCTTGTAACAGTGCTAGTGCAGCTGCAGGTAAAGCCTTAGAAGAGCGATTTCCTGAGTTGACCTTTGTTAATGTGATAGACCCGGTGGTCGATTATCTAGCGTCCCTTTCCCCACAGAAAGTGGGCTTGCTTGGCACGCGAGCAACGGTTCGCAGCGGTGCCTACTCTCACAAACTTGCAGCCAAAAATAGCGAGGTTCAGCTTCAAGCATTGGCTACTCCATTGCTTGTTCCTTTAATCGAAGACGGATTCCTAGGAACAGGGATAGATGCCAGTGTTCTAGCTCACTACTTAAATGACCCGGCAATGAACGGCATTACTTCGCTTGTTCCTGGCTGTACCCATTACCCGTTATTAAAGGAGGCCGCAGCTTCCATTCTTTCAGGAGTACATTGGGTAGATGCACCTTCCATAGTTGCCGAGGCCGTTGCCAAACATTGGTCGGGTGAGCACAGCGAAGGCAACTCATTTTACCTCAGTGATCGCACGGATAATTTCCTGCGACTTGCTGAAAAGACCTTTGGCATAGATGCACAATGGAAACTCGTCCGTCTAGAGGATTAATTACCTGTTCTCACCCCAGCGGTACATCCACGAACTAATCGTAGAAATTAGGAAGCTGAAGAGTATTGC
>JBMZBC010000021.1:0-36457 GCA_049611965.1 Schleiferiaceae bacterium
CAAGAAGAAATATTCGGTCCAGTGGTGACTCTTACTCCATTTGATACAGAGGAAGAAGCATTGGCCATGGCTAATGGAACTGCCTACGGTCTAGCAGCAACGATATGGACTTCAGACCTAAAAACTGCCCACAGAATGGCTGCAGGATTGCATGCTGGGATCATATGGGTGAACTGCTGGTTGCTTCGAGATTTACGCACACCGTTTGGTGGAGTCAAACAAAGCGGTGTGGGCCGAGAAGGAGGATTCGAAGCCTTGAGATTCTTTACCGAACCTAAGAACATTTGCATCAAACTATAATGACAAGCATTTCTGAAAAAGCAGCGATTTTACATCGCAGCGCGCGCACTCAAAAGCCTACTGCACAATTTTCAACTACAGAAGAGTACGATCTTGAATCGGCCTATAAAGTGCAACATGAACTCATTAAACACCGCGTAGATGAAGGACATGAAATCGTGGGTGTAAAAATGGGCTTTACTTCCCGTGCGAAGATGGAGCAAATGGGAGTAAGCGATATGATTATTGGCCAATTAACGGCGGACATGCAGCTCGACACTCATACACCGCTTAATACCTCAAACTGCTGCCACCCGCGTGCTGAACCTGAGATTGCCTTTCGCCTGTGTAAAGACATTGAAGGCGTTCTTGATGCTCAAGAGGTTTTAGACTACGTAGACGGTGTTGCGTCGGCCATTGAAGTGATCGATTCGAGGTACGAGAACTTTAAGTTTTCACTGGAAGATGTCGTTGCAGACAACTGCAGTTCGTGTGCCTTTGTGGTTGGATCCTGGTGCGAAGTTCCGCTTGGACTAAACGGCTTGGATATGACCATGAGTTTCGACGGCAATGTGGCAGCCGAAGGCTCAAGCGACGCCATCCTTGACAATCCTTTCGAGGCTCTTGCAGCCGCGACACGCTTAGCGCATCAATACGGCATCAGTTTAAAGAAAGGTATGATAGTTCTCGCCGGTGCGTCTACCGCTGCATCTTTTATCAAGGAGACAAAAGAAGTACGTCTAGAAGTTGACGGTTTGGGTAAAGCGGCTTTCGCAGCCTTATAAACAAACGAGCCGCCCCGGGGTACGAAGCGGCTCGCTGAACAAAACCATGTCGCGTCAATGAAATTACTCGCTTACACTCAATTGATGACGCTATCAATGTAATGTCAAAACTTGTGCCAAAGTTTATAGAATGAGCGAGTTAAAATGTTAAAGTTTTACGCCAAGACTTACTAAAATCTGTGAACGATTGTAGCTTAATGGAATGTCGTTCCAGCTTCCTGTATGGTCAGCAAAGCTACCGTAATAGGTTACATCAAGGCTCAGTTTCCATACATCTACACCTAGACCTACGTTATATCCCGCAGTTGGCGAACTAAAAGTTTGACTAAAGGCATTATCTGAGATAGTACCTTGGTAGTGAACACCACCTTCAGCCCGTGCAAATTTTAACAGTCTCAGACCAAGACCCGCATCCAATTGTAAGAATTCGTGATCGAATCTTTCATAGAAAATGTTGTTAGGTCCATCTGTACCTTCAAGGAAATGGGTGTTTTTCGCATAAAATAAACTTCCTGAAGCATACAACTGATCGCCGAGGTATTGATGACCAAACACACCAAGATGATAGCCGTTGTCTGAAGTCTGTCCTTCAAAGATTTCTTGTGCAGAGGTCGCAGCATCGCTCAGTCCGATGGTATTTAAATTATAGTTCAACCCTGTACGAACACCCCATCTGCTCTGAGCAGTCATTGTTGATGTAGCTGCAATAGCTAAAACAAGTAAAAGCTTTTTCATAAATGCGCTTCCAAAAATTAGTGGTTGGTCTTATGCTACAATCGTGCCAACGCTATTTTAAACTTGAATTTAATCGATAGATCACCTGTCGTTTGTCTTTCTCGCTCCTATGGCGTTCGATGATATCAAATCCAAGCGCTTTATTGGCAAATGCATTGATGGCCTTGATGGCTTCACTGCGCTTGCGTCGCTGAACCTCCCAACCTTCGTCTTCCAAATTCAAGATTCTATTGACTTCTTCAGTATCCAAATCACCTATTTTCAAAGCATTGAACAACAATAAATCCTGAGGCGTTAAAAATTCAAGCCAATCGGACTTCTTACTCATGAGCTTCAAGTAACGAGCTCGAGCTAACCATACGAGCAGAAACAAAACTAAGCCGCAAATACCATAGGAGGCTGTCTTGTACCAAGCATAAGGAGTATACAACCTAGTAGTATTCCATATCTTCCAAGTACTTGGTGTATGTACAGTACGGAAAAAGCCTGCATTAGTCTTGTTCGACTTCCTTAATACGACCATCTCTCCATGCACTGGATACATGCAGTGAATACCCAATAAACCCGAACGTGACGATATCTCTTGATTTGAACTAAGATCCAATTCATGAATTTCATTTCGACGCCAATCTATGAGCCAATGCCCGTTTTCATTATGTGCTAAACCAGTACTATCGGAGATAATATTTAAATGAATAGCCGCCGCTTCAATTAGCCCATCATTTAGTCTCCCCTTAGCCTTCCAACTATCTTTCTTAAAGTCATATGCGTATAAAGTGCGGTAATGACTTACATATAATACATCTTCTTGTGAATCATACCAACGCAAATGGCGTATTCTGCTTTTGCTGTCAACCTCGACTGGAAATGGTGCTTTTGAAGCATGAAACCACTCTCGCGCTACCTCATCAAAACGATTCAGCATATTGTTCTCCATCCAAAAACCATAGCCCCCGAAACTATATAGAACCCCGTCTCTAACAAACTGATAGGCGTCAAAATTATATCCATGTTGGTAGGTACCGTCTAATCTAGTTATGGACGAGTCCTTGAAAGAAACTTCGAAGACCTGCCCAGAGCCCGAAAACGAAACCAAAAACCGTTTTCCTAGGTCATGCAGCGTTCCTTGTTCACCGGAATAAAGATCCTCGGCCGAATAATCCATAGTAAATTCACCGATATTTACATGAGAATCCTCCAAAAACACATCTAATTCCCCCGTCTCGAAGTTTAACCGGTATACAGATCTATCATCATCAGATAGCCAAGAAACATAAGCCCTATTTTCAGCTGATAATGAGGTGGTTATGATTAAAAAATAGAATATGATATTTCGCATAACGCAAATATAGTAAATGTGTACTGAATATGTTTTTACATATTTACTTGTTGAAAACATATTAGATTATGGACATTTACACAAACGATAAATCCGATCTACCTTAAGATCTTAAACCCAGCCTACTTACAGCTGGGTTTTTTTATTTCCCTTTTTTACGAGCACTCACACCGAAGATCGAAAGGACAATCACTTCAGCTTTTTCCCGCACTTCAACAAAATTTGACGGTTTTCTATCAAAATTTCATTCTCGGGACGCCATATGTATATATGTATACAACCCCTTATCCCGAGGGGTACTTTTGCCCTTTATTATTTTTTTTGACCCGACACCCCCTTAAAAAATAGGGGGTCACAAGTTCTAAATGATATTATTTAGGTACACTACCCCTATTTTTTTAGGGGTATTGTTGTGTTTAGTGTAATTTTACCCCTGTAAAACCATCTGAAATGAAAAAAATCGACGCAATCATTAGAAAATCACTATTCGACGAGGTCAGAGATGCACTTCACGAGGTGAATGTCTACTTCTTCAGCTACTGGGATGTGACTGGAGTGGGACATGAAAAGAAATTAAAACAATACCGAGGGGTTCATTACAGCACCACAGACATTCAAAGACGCTACTTAAGCATCGTGGTGAATGACGATTTCGTGGAGCCTACAGTTAATGCCATTCTGAAGGCAGGTAAAACCGGAGAGATCGGCGACGGGAAAATCTTTGTAACCCCCGTGGAGGAAGCTTATAGAATTCGCACCGGTGAGAGCGGTGGTTTAACACTCAAATAATCAAAAGATATGGACACAACACTAACACTTACCGTAAATAACCTATGGATGATGATCTGTACCGCGTTGGTATTTTTCATGCACCTGGGATTCAGCTTTCTTGAAATCGGACTTACTCGTCAGAAGAATACCATTAACATCCTTTTCAAGAACTTCTTTATTATCAGTATTGGGCTCGTTCTTTATGCATTTGTAGGTTTCAACCTAATGTATCCAGGCTCCTTCTGGAATGGACTTCTTCCGGATTACTTTGTTGCTTTATTCGGACTTGAAAGCCCTATGGGTGAAGCTGGTTTAGACCTCACCTACAATGAAGGCTATACTTATTGGACAGACTTCTTGTTCCAAGGAATGTTTGCTGCAACCGCTGCAACTATTGTAAGTGGCGCCATAGCTGAACGTGCCAAACTCGGTTCTTTCTTCCTTTTCTCTATCCTATATGTGGGTATTGTATACCCTATTGTCGGCTCGTGGAAATGGGGCGGTGGATTCCTCGACGGATGGGGCTTCTATGACTTCGCAGGATCAACACTTGTACATAGTGTTGGTGGATGGGCAGCACTGCTCTACATCATTAAGCTAGGACCAAGAATTGGTAAATTTGATAAAGACGGTAAAGCGCAAGCCATACCTGGCCATAACCTTCCTTTCGCAGCCGCGGGCGTACTAATCCTATGGTTGGGCTGGTTTGGTTTCAATGGAGGCTCTGTGTTAAGTGCAGACCCAGGTCTAACTTCTTTAGTACTAACAACCACTTCGTTAGCTGCAGCTGCAGGCGGCCTTTCAGCTGCAGGCTTTGTACACATCTTTTACAAAAACTTCGACCTAACGATGTTCATGAATGGTATCCTTGGCGGACTGGTAGGAATTACAGCCGGCGCAGATCAGATGAGCATTATGGAGGCGATTATCGTCGGTGGTGTTGGAGGTATCATAGTAGTTCTTGCTGTATCACTACTAGACAAATTGAAAATAGATGATCCTGTAGGTGCTGTAGCGGTTCACTTGTTTACTGGTATGTGGGGTACTCTTGCTGTAGGCATATTCGGTGAGCTCGCCTCTTGGAACCAGTTCATGGTGCAATTAGCAGGTGTAGGCCTTGCAGGTCTTTTCTGTGTAGTCATGACAAGCGTATTCCTTGCTGTAATTGGCAAGGTTTGGGGTCTTCGTGTCGATAAAAAAGAAGAGCTCGAAGGTCTAGATCAAGCCGAACATGGCGGTATGGCTGCATACGCAGACTTCCGCATGAACCAACACTAATAAACTATTTAATAAAAAACGACCCGAGGTGCTGCAACACCTCGGGTCTACTAAAACAATTCTCGGGTATGAAAATTATTTCTACAAAAGTCACAAAAATTTGGGTAATAGCAATGTGCTTATTTACCGCTCACGCTTCTCACGCGCAAAGTAGTGAGGAGGAAAGTATCGAATTCTCAGGTTCTGTCGATACGTACTTTAGAACAAACCTCGGTGGCGATAAGTTCGACGCGCCAGCATCAAGTTTTGCGAATCTAAACGGCTTCGCCTTAGGGATGGTCAACATAAAAGCAGAGCAAAGCACCGCTCAAGGGGGTTTTGTTGCTGACCTGGTATTTGGTCCTCGCGGTACGGATGCCGTTTTTGCCTCACCTTATTACAGCGCCACAGGGAACATTGTAAATCAATTGTATGCTTACTGGAACGCCAGTGAAAAATTGACCTTGACGCTAGGGAACTTCAATACATTCTTAGGATACGAAGTAATCTCACCGGTGGACAACTTTCACTATTCTACCTCCTACCTTTTCTCCTACGGACCTTTCTCACATACCGGGTTAAAAGCAGATTATTCCATCTCAGACGATCAAAGTATCATGTTCGCGGTCATGAATCCGACAGATTTCACCGAAATGAATGACGTGGATCTTTACACCTACGGATTGCAATACGGTTTTGGCGGTACCTATTTGAATGTGCTTTACGGCAAACAAGCTGTGGATGCCAATGCCACATTCCAAGTAGACCTCACGGGAGGATATGATTTAAGCGACGCGATTAGTCTTGGTGTTAATGCTTCGTACAACGAAACCATGGAAGCAGGTGGTTTTTATGGCGCAGCTTTGTATCCAGCGGTAACCGTAAAGGAAGGTGTTGACCTTGGAATGCGTGTAGAATACTTTAAAGAACTTGCTTCAGGAGGTGTCGCCTACGGTGCTGGTAATTCAGTTATAGATGCAACGCTAACAGCGAGTTATACGACAACAGACCTTAGACTTATCGCAGAACTAAGATTGGACCAAAGCTCAAGCGCAGTATTTGATTCTATGACAGCCGACCAACTGTCTTCGTTTGTATTAGCAGCAGTGTACTCATTTTAAAATGCTCTGAAACCAAACCTGTTTTGAAGCCCGGGCTCTTGGTCCGGGTTTTTTATTTACAGGGAAATGCGGCGAATGAAATTAAAGAGTACTTAAAAATTCTTCTAAGGCAACAAGCTCAGATTCGTTTAGGTTCAATGGCGCAATACCGTCACTTGTGTAATCATGACCCACGCCTCCATCATTATATTGCTCGAGCACATCTTGAATGGACATTAGACTCCCATCGTGCATATACGGCGCGGTTAGTGCGACCTTTCGTAAGGAAGGCACTTTAAAGAGATAAAAGTCTGCCGAATCCAGGGTCAATTCAGCCCTGCCGTAATCGTCCGAGCCTGTTTGTGTACCGTTGTTGTAAAAGCCAAAGTTGGTCATTAGTGGACCACTGTGGCAACCGTCACAACCTGCTTTACCATAGAATAATTCAAAGCCTTTTTTCGCCGCTGTGTTTAATGCCCCATTGTCGCCTCTAACATACTCGTCAAAAGCAGTTGGCTCTTGAATCAACGTTCTCTCATATTGTGCCAATGCACGCGTAATCGTATACGCGGAAGCACTGTCTCCAAACGCTTCAAGAAAGTCATTTTTATAGGCGGTGTTGGCATTTAAGCGCTGCGCCAAGAGCACCATGTTAAAGGACATTTCCGAGTGTTCCTGAACGGGCACAAGAACCTGCATTTCAAGGGTTGGCACACCGCCCTCGCGCATGAAATATGGCTGGTAACCTACATTCCACAAGGAGGGTGAATTTCTTTTGCCCAACCTGCCCTCAACACCAGGGCTTATGGCTACATCGTCGGCAAATCCATAAACTTCTTTATGGCAAGACGCACAACTAATCGAACTATCAATACTTACAATAGGGTCAAAGAAAAGCCGCTCGCCTAAAACGATTTTTTGAGCATCTGGCTCATTATCCGTAGGATATTCCATCTGCGGCCACGTTGCTAACTCGCTCAACAGCTCAGAGGAAGGCTCCGGCGCACATGAGGCTAGCACGACGGATATTACAAGATTAGAAAGGCGAAGAATATCTTTCATCTGTAATCAATTCATAATCCGTCAACGTGTTCAGGAATGCTTCAAGATCGTCCTTGTCTTGCTCGGTCAGCATTAGGCCAGTGTCCATGGTCATAGCCAAAGCTTGATCCAAAGTTGATGAATTTTGAAGGCCGTGGTCATAATGATCAATAACCTCTCGCAAGGTGGTAAAAACACCATCGTGCATATAAGGAGGTGTCAATACAATATTGCGCAGTGATGTTGTTTTCATCAAACCAATATCTGCAGTATCGCCAGTTACAGTAAATCGACCTAAATCCGTATTCAAAGAATCTGTACCGTTGTTCATGTAGGTCGGTGAATCAAAGTTTTTTCCACTGTGGCAATGACCACAATCAGCACCGCTTTCATCCGGGAAAAAAGGATTGTATTCCTCGAAATACAAGTCCATACCCCGTTGCTCAGATTCCGTAAGTGTTGCCTCACCGGCTAGATACTGGTCATATTTTGACCGGTACGAGACGATAGTATTCATAAACTGCTCTAATGCCAAAGAAATCAGATGTGCGCTGGGCTGGACGGTACCAAATGCACGTAGAAACTGATTAGTGTACATGGTGTCTTGCTCTAATTTTTCAACCACATTCTCTAGACTTTCGTCCATTTCTATGGGGTCTTGAATGGGCATCAGGCTTTGATCACGAAGCTTCTGAGCACGTCCGTCCCAGAAATAACCATTGCTGTTCCACAACATGTTTACGGCACTCATGGCTTGGCGATGACTAGGATCTCCGTGTATCCCTATGCTAAATTTAGCAGTATCGGAGAACGCATGCTCTTGGCGGTGACAAGATGCACAAGACATACTATTATCACCACTCAGGCGCTTTTCGTAGAACAACATTCTACCCAGTTGAACACCTTGAACGGTCAATGCATTGTCTCCCTCAATATCTGGAGCAGGAAGCGCTCCGTATTCGAGATTATAGGGCGTTGTATCCTGAGTAGGCAGTGGCGCTTGTTTCGCACAACCTACTGCTAGGAAAAGACCAACAAATACAACTGCCCAAGCTCTCATTATCTCACAATCAGTTTTTTAGTTGTGGTACACCCGTTTTTAGAAACCACCATCAGGTAGATACCAGCATTTGGAAGAATAATTCTTGTTGAAGCCACGGCTCTTTGTGAGTATATTTTTGAACCTAAAGCATTAAACACCTCAATGGTTGCGCCTTCAATACCCGTAACGATAAATCGTCCGTTTGAAGGATTCGGAAACACAGAAAGGTTTTCAAAAGCCAATTCCTTTTGTACCAATGCTGCATTGCCTTCTGCGCTTTTAAAGACCTTATTGTTTAAGTTTTTCAAGGACTGGTATGCGTCCCCTGTTTCACCATGGGAAATTGTTCCCTGTGCGACTTCAATATCTCTTACGAGCTCAGCGTAATCTGCTTCAATATCTATTACTAACGTATCGCTGCCCGCTGCTGTGCCTGAAGTAGCAATGGTTTGCATAGCGTAGTTCGCATTGCCTAAGCCGTGTAATTCAAAGGTCTGGTTGAAGGATGAACTTCCCACACCCTCGGCACAAACGAATCGATAACCCGCTGCCCATCCCCAGTGCATAGAAGGGGATTTCGGCGCCAATGGATGCGCCGCTGGATACGTAGACGGATCGAGATTATTGACATCCGGACCTACACCAACAGCAAAGCGTACTGCCGTGATACTATCGAACGATAGCGAGCCCAGATCGACACTAGTAATTTCTTCTTCAAGTGCGTTGATTAATAATACTTGAGGGTATGAAAACGTATCTCCTTGGTCGTAGATGATTTCAATATCGTCGACATAATACTGCAGACGGTTGAACTTGAATTGGTTCCCTAAATTATTGGTGCCCACCAATGAGTCCGTTACGGATTGTCCGTCCATCATATGATGGAGGTTCAATACTAGTTCTTTTGTCTGTGCGGCCAAAGAAAGTGATCCGAAAACAAGGGTTAAGAGTAAAAGTCTTTTCATACTGATTATATTCTACTTTACTAAGGTACGCATAAGCACTCACTTAGAGGCGTGACAGAAAGCTCAAGAATCTTTTCTTTAATCGAGCTGTACGGTCAAGCCTACTCCTTGACCAAATGAGTGGATACTTATCTTGTTTAAAAAGGTATTTGCTTCCCGATAATAGTGACGCTTGTGAATGGCATAGGCCATCAAATCAAAGGCAAATAAAAAAGAGCCCTGGAGCACCATACTGTCCCCATATCCCTTAAACATATCCGATTCATCTGGTCGGTTTTCAGCTTCACTACGCAGATATATACCGGTTGCGATATACCCTATATCTACAGCGCTGTTAATTAGAAAAATCGACTGTGTTTTTCGCTGTTGACGTTCCATTTCAGCAGCATCCCAAACACCAGCATTCTTCCTAGCCTTCAAGTAACCGGGTAGCGCCAACCCAAAATTCACCGTATTCCACATGACATTCATTTCATGGAAGCGCTTGGCGTATTCGTCTTGAGCAGCAAAATATCCAGCGCCGCTGATGGCGAAATTTCCCATTGCGTAAGACCCCAAAGTCAACATTAAATGCTCGTTGATCTTATTGTAATCGCGCTTGTAATCCGCCACCTGGGCGAGTACAGTCTGCGAACCAATTAGCATTGCTAAAAGTAGTGCCCTCATATACAGTGTTTTATACTCAACACGGTTCTCGAGTTTTTGGTTCGAACATAAAAAAGCACCCTGATGAGGGTGCTTTTTTAGTGGAGAAGATGGGATTCGAACCCACGACCTCTTGACTGCCAGTCAAGCGCTCTAGCCAACTGAGCTACATCCCCATATTTTTGAAGACGCACAAATATAATCCTCCAAAGCATTCAAATTACATCAAATTAAAGATGCTAATTAGGCACGGGGTTTGTGCAAACACTATTAAATTAGCGAATAGTGGTACATAGACACATTTCTTTTCGATTTTTAGCGCTCTTTGTTTCGTTGATTTGCACTTCTTTAATGTATGGGCAGATAGCAATCAATGAGTTTAATTCTCAGCGTGGCTTCACGGATGAGAATGGAGAAGATGTGGACTGGGTTGAGGTCTACAACTATTCCAATGCCACGGTAAATCTGAACGGGTACTACCTCAGCGATAATCCCAATAACCTAGACAAGTGGCAGTTTCCTGCCATAGAGCTTCCAAGCCAGCAACTGATTACTATTTGTGCTTCAGGCCGCGAAAATGTAAAAGTTCCGAATCATTGGGAGTCTATCGTTAAGGCGGAAAATATATGGAAGTATTGGAGCGGGAGTACCCCGCCGGCGAATTATGGTGATTGGAACCAGAATGGATACAACGATCAAAATTGGTCTTCAGGACAAGGGGGTATAGGATATGGAGACAATGATGATAATACAATCATCAGTGCTACTCCCTCGGTTTTAATGCGCCGTGAATTTGTAATCAGTGATTTAAGCGACATCACTAACCTTCTTTTTCACGCCGATTATGACGACGGCTTTATCGCCTATTTGAATGGGGTTGAAATAATGCGCTCCTCTAATTTAAGCGCGCAACCTGCCTACAATGAATTTACTCAGGGACAACACGAAGCAGTAATGTATTCGGGAGGTATTCCTGAATATGTACTGTTTGATGCTGCTGAATCCAATAACCTATTGCAGGTTGGGACCAATGTCTTGGCCGTTCGGGTGCACAATGCAACCGCAAATTCATCCGATATGACTGGAAATTTCTTCCTTTCAGCAGGGATAGCTTCAACCACATACAATTACCAAGGTCTTCCGCAATGGATCGTTCCTCCAACGGTTCTTCCGCATGCAGATTTCAAACTAAAACATGGAGAAACTGTAGTCATCAGCGATACCAACGAGAACATTATTGATAGTGCGTATATCTCGACTTTTATAGAGAATTCCTTGAGTCGCGGACGAACGCCCGACGGTTTGGGAAGCTGGTGCTTTTTCAGTCCACCTACACCCAACGCTTCAAACGATCAAAGCAATTGTTATTCAGGCGTAGTGGCCGCACCAATTATTAGTTTAGCTTCAGGTTGGTATTCCGCAGCAAACCCAGTAACGGTTGTTACTGCGCCAAATGCAACCTCATATTACACTACCAACGGCGATGTACCCGACCAATTTGACAATATAGTCAACGGAACCATATACATTAATAGCTCTAGCGTGCTAAGTGTACGTTCTTTTGACAATAATGGAACTGCTTTACCGAGTCCTACTGTGGACAGAACATACATTATTAATGAAGATAATCACGACTTACCGGTAGTGTCCATAATCACAGATGAAGACAATTTGTGGGATTGGAATACTGGTATCTATGTCATGGGACCTAATGCGAGCACCACTCTTCCCTTCTTTGGAGCCAATTTTTGGGAACCCTGGTCAAGAAAGTCGAGGATGGAGTTTTTCGACGGTGCGCAAACCAAACAGTTTGAGGCAGAATTTGACCTTGAAATCCATGGTGGATGGTCTCGTGCGGAGCCACAGAAATCTTTCCGGGTGGATGCCAAATCCATTTATACCGGAGAGATAGAATACACCTTAATAGAACGCAAGCCAAACATCACCAGCTACAACAACTTCAACCTACGAAACGGCGGTCAGCACGGAATTTCAGATCGAATTCAAGATGCCATAATAAGCAGATTGGCACAGGGAACTGAAATCGACCGAATGGGCTATCAAGCATGCATCGTGTACTTAAACGGTTCGTACTGGGGTTTGTATGGAATTAGAGAAAAAATGGACGAACACTATGTGGAAAGTAACCACGGTGTAGATAAGGACAATGTTGAGTTACTAAACCGCGATGGAGCCTTGGTGGGGTCATCGGCGCACTTTAATGATTCTTACGATCTAATCATGAACACGAGCACTTCTTCGGACGACTTCGTAGAAGTTTTTAGCTCAAGGTTTGATCTAAATAACTACATCGACTACTTCGTTTTCCAGACCTACATTCAGAATAGAGATTGGTTAGGAATAGATTGGGGGCTAAATAATGTCAAGTTGTGGAGACAAGACACTCTTGGTACCACGTGGCGCTACATGATGTACGATACTGATTTTGCCTTTGGGCTTTACGGCGGTAATATTTACCAAAATTACATTGACCGCGCACGAAACCCAACCGCGCCGAACGACCATTCAGAACTCTTTGATCACGTTCTTGACAATGATGACTTTATGTGTCGATTCACCAATCGTTACGATGACCTGATAAACACCACATTCCAAAGCGCAAACTTTGATGCAACGACCGATGAATTAAAAGCAGCGCTAGCTCCTGCTATTCCAGACCATATTGCGAACTGGAGCAGTCAGATGGGTCCTTATTCGTTTACCTCATGGTCAAATGCCGTGAATTCGATTAAATCGTACAACGCGAACAGAATAGCCACTGCACGACAACACATCAATCAGAGCTTTTCGCTGTACGGTCAAAGAGATATTGATTTAGACGCCTATCCTGGAGGTGCCGGAGTAATTAAGCTTAATAGCATTACCCCAGAATTGCCGTGGGAAGGTGTATACCACGGTGGCTGTCCTGTAACTGCTGAAGCCACGCCCAACTTTGGATATGTATTCTCGCATTGGACCTCAAATGATGGCAATTATCACAATGAGGAAGAAGATTCGATACAAATTCTTATGAATACAAATACCGAATTGGTGGCCAATTTTGATTCTTGTTCCGCAGTTATTGATGTGGATATTGTAGCCGAAGGAAATGTATTGCGCAGCGAAATTTCTGAAGACGTCAGTGGTGTGGTTTACAATTGGACCCTAAACGGCATTACCATTTCTGAAGATAGTGTACTCTTCAACCCTACAAATGGCAATTATGGCCTTACCGTCCGTTTCGATTCTTGTGAAATCACGGCCGAAATATTCCCTGTAGCCCGAGAATCATACTCCTTACTTCTGTTCCCGAACCCCGCAATCGATCAACTGCACGTTCAATTTATCCTAGGTACGCAGAGCGATATGAACATGCGTATTTTCAACACCTCAGGACAACAAGTTTGGCAGAATAGCCGAGCGGACTTCATCGGACAGTTCAACGAAACTATTGATGTCAGTGGACTGGCACGCGGGACCTACATTCTACGAGTAGAAACCCCGACCGAGGCTTACGCAGAGCGGTTTATTCTGATCTAACGGACAATGGTAATCCGCACCTTCTTCTTCTTCAGGCGCTGATTATTTGTGAGCTCTACAACTTTATGGGCAAGTGATCGGGAGACGGACACATAGGAGTAGCTCTGCTGAAGTTCTATAACTCCTAGCTGGTCCTTCGATAAGCCGCCTTTCTTGAAAAAGAGTCCGGCAATATCTCCCTTTGAAATCTTATCCCTTCTTCCACCCGTAATATGCAGTGTAGTCCATTTCTGAACATCTACTTTCTCGGAAGAAATCTGCGATATTTCTACTTTCAATGGCTCAACAGCTTTTATGAAATCTGGCAATGGCTTAGATTTTTTATGCAGCACATAAGCAGCGCCTTCAGCATTCATTCTAGCTGTACGCCCATTGCGGTGTGTGAATTCGTTAGAATGGTACGGCAACTCCAAATGAATGATAAACTTGATTTCTGGAATATCTAGTCCACGTGCAGCTAAATCTGTGGCCAAGAGCAACTGACAAGTGCCGTTTCGAAACTTTACCAAAGCCCGTTCCCGGTCTATTTGCTCTAGCCCACCATAGTAGCATTCGTGCTCTATTTTGTTGTCCAAAAGGAAGTCACTCGCATCAAAAAGCGACTCTTTAAAATTGCAAAAGATGATACCTGGCTGACCTTCTAGTTTTTTCAGTAATGCGAAAAGAGCATCAAGACGCTCGCCCCCACTCGCGGCAATTGTCTTGACCGTCAACTGCGGACGGTGTTGGTTTAAATAGTCTATGGATAGCGGGTCATCGATACCCAAAAACTCTGGGATCCCTACAGCATCTGTTGCGGAGGTTAAAACGCGTTGATTTACTGCCTGCAGACTTCGTACAATTTCTGACATCTCTCGCTCAAAGCCTACCTCTAGCGATTTGTCAAATTCATCGAGTACTAAAGTTCTAACCCCACTTAAGTCCAAATCATCACGACGGAATCTATCTGCTATTCGGCCCGGGGTTCCTATAAGGAGTGCAGGCTTGGTCTTTAGGTCTGCTTTATCCATTTGACCCGATCTGCCTCCATAAACAGCATTAATTTTGAATCCCGACCCCATTTGGCGCGCTACCTGCTCTATTTGCATGGCCAATTCCCGAGAGGGCACTAAAACAATCGCCTGAATACCCTCAATATTTGGATCCAATCGCTCAATTAGCGGTAACAAAAAAGCCAATGTTTTACCGCTGCCTGTTGGAGAAAGCAAGACCACGTCATTGCCCGCATAGATAGCCTTGCGCGCCTCTAGTTGCATCGGGTTTAGTGCGGATATATTGAACTTTTCAAGGAACGATTTTAAAAGGTCCTTTCTCGACGGTTGATTCGCGTTCATCTGAGGTTATTTAGACTCCTTTAGAGTCGATTTGTATTTCATCTGCAGCCCCATTAGAAAGTTGCGCAGATATTGCCCCTTGACATATCGAAAAGAGCTGTGATTGGGTTTACGAAAGAAAGCACTGAGCTCGTGAGGACTTAGTTTTCGATCGACAAATGCGAAGATTTCGATCATATCCTCCGAACGAAGATTGAAGGCAATTTTAAGCTTGCGAAGAATGACATTATTACTCATTTCCTCTTCAGGAACCGGAGGAGGCCCAGGACGAGCACCACGCATTTTAATGATTATTCCGTTAAGAAAGATGGCCAATTCTCGGTCGCTCATGTGCAGGAATCGGTCTTCTTCCTCCTTACAAGCCCAACCTTTATACTGTGCCTCATTCACTTCGAATCCGGTAGATTCAAAAAGGGCGACTACCTCATTGAACTGATAACCAAACAGGTATCTCAGTCTCCGATAAATATCATTGTTAATCATATCACCTGCCGCTTATCCTGCAGAATCTAGGCTCTTAGCTTCACTTCTCGGATTCGGCAGCGCCTCGTATAGAAGACGGTTTTTAGACTTTTCCTTCTTGCGGTCTTCGCGTGGTTTACGATCCTTGCGATCCCCACGAGGTTTATCGCTACGAGATTTGTCTTTGCCCGGTCTATCCTCGCGTTTGTTTCTTGAATTCGAACTATTTCGTCCCTTTCCTTTGCGCTCTGGTGAGCGCCACTCAGGACCTTCACCAAGGTGTTTTGGCGGTTGTTCTTTGTCCAATTCTCTATCGATCAATCGCTCAATTTTAGAAAATTTAAACCTATCGTCGGGACAAACTAGTGTCACTGCCATTCCCTCTGTTTTAGCGCGTGCCGTTCGGCCAATACGGTGCACGTAATCTTCAGCATCTCCTGGAACGTCGTAATTGATTACGAGATCAATGCCCTTAATGTCAATACCACGGGACATCACATCGGTGGCCACCATAATACGTGTCTTACCGCTTCGAAAGTCTCTCAAAGCTTCCTCGCGCGCATCCTGCTCGTAGTCCGAACTGATGCCTTGACAGGCATATCCTTTTTGCTTCAGCGTACGTGCTAGCTTCTCAACTTTCTTCTTCGTGGAACAGAAGATGATGATGGAATTAAAGTCATCTTTATCACCAAGGACGTGCTGTACGAGCTTTACTTTCTGTTCTTCATGTGCCATGATGACTTTTTGAGTCACCCCCTCTGCAGGTTTTGAAATAGCGACGGAAATCTCCTCAGGATCATTGAGTATTTGCTTGGCGAGCTGGCGAATTTTAGGCGCCATGGTTGCCGAAAACATGAGACTTTGGCGCTCCTCAGGAAGCTGCTTGATGATTTTTATGATGTCGTCAAAGAAACCGATGTCTAGCATGCGGTCTGCCTCGTCCAAAATGAGGTGTTTTACTGTATCAAACTTCACATAGCCACGGGCGATGTGCGCAAGCAATCGACCAGGAGTAGCTACTATAATGTCTGCACCGCCCTTGAGCGCATCCGCCTCACCTTCCCAGCTCACTCCGTCGCCACCGCCATATACGGCATAGCAAGAAGCATTCGTGAAATATGCAATCCCTTGGATCTGCTGTTCAATCTGGATGGCCAACTCACGCGTTGGACACAGGATAAGTACCTGGACACCGTCGCTTTCTTCTTCGGCAACTTGATTCAAGGTGGGCAAGACAAAGGCTGCAGTTTTTCCTGTACCTGTTTGGGCACAACCAATTAAATCTTTGCCTTCTAATATGGTGGGAATGGCCTTTTCCTGAATCTCTGTAGCCTCTTCAAAGTTCATATAGAACAGGGCATCTAAGAGCGTATCGTTTAGACCAAAATCTGTGAATTTCTTCATCTATTTATTCTAGGTGGATATCCACCCTTACCTCAATGTCTCGTGCAATTATTGTTTTGGACCAGCCATCGCCAAGACCCCAAAGGTCTCTGTTCACGGTAAAGGTGCTTACCAAATGATTGGCCGAAGTTTCCTCTACTTCGATCTCAATATCATTTGATACTCCCCGCAAGGTAAGGGAGCCTCTGAGTTTATAAGTGGTTACCCCTGAGGATTTTCCAACAAATACTACTTCTTTGGCCGTAAAGTCAATTCTAGGAGTCGCCTTGGTATTGAAGAATTCTTCCTTGCCTTTCAGGTGGGAATCACGGGTGGTGTTTCCGCTTTTAATCGTGTTTGCGTCCAATGTTCCGGCAATGGCCACAAGAATACCCTCGTCGTATTCTGCAGTTCCTCGTGCTCCCGCAATGGTTCCTTCAACGGTGTTGAAAATCATGTTTCCAACCTCAAAGGTGGCTTTGGATGAAGGCGCAAATGATTTGGTTTGGGCGTAGGCACTTCCTGCAAAGAGCACAGCAAGCAATAGGGATAGTTTTTTCATAGCTAAGGTGAGGGTCCTCGAAATTTATGGAATGAGGCCCAACTCCTTTAATAACTCGTGCCTATTGCCGTGGTTCGTGAATTCGTCAGAAATCTTCCTTTTCACCAGTTTCACTTCCAGGTCTTTGTCGGCAACAAGGCCTGCTACAGCACCAAAGAAGCCCCCTGTTCCTAGACCTTCTTCAAGGACTAAAACATTGGTATAGTCTTTAAGGATTTCAGCTAAATCTTGAGGTAGCGGTTTAACCTGACCTACATGTAAGTGGTCAAAAACGCTAGATGCTACGAAGGAAGAGAGTGCGCCCGTAGAAAGCAACAACGAATTTGACTCTTCTCGTGAAATCCACTTCTTGGGTTCAAACTTCTCCGCAGTGCCACAAACCGTTTTGGCTTTTGGATAGCGAATAAATACCGGCCCTTCCAGCAAATCTTGCCTCGAATAGGCTTCTGCCATCATGGCTTGAAGTTCATCGCCATTACGAGGATTCCAGACAGTTGCATTCGGCACATCCGCTAGATAACCTGCATCAAATACACCGTGGTGCGTAGGACCGTCCGCACCGACCAAACCGGCTCTATCAACCAAGAAGATGACCGGTAGGTTTTGAAGCGCTATATCGTGAATGACTTGGTCCATGGCACGCTGTAAAAAGGTACTGTAGATGTGTACCCAAGGTCGTCCACCGGCAGCGGCCATACCAGCCGCCGCGGTCACTGTATGGGGCTCGTTAATTCCTGTATCAATAAACTGCTCCGGGAATTCAGCACGCAATGGACCAAACCCGCTGCTTGCAAACATCGCCGGAGAGAATACCCGCAGTTTGTTGTTCGACTTTAGTATCGAACGCATTTGCTCCGCAGCCCACCACTGGAAGGTCGTTCCTGGTTGGTAAGATTTACTCTTGCTTAAATGCGGCTTTGTGGTACGAATGTGAAGTACCTGTTTCCCACCGCGGTCAATGACCGACTTCAAGGACCTAAGTAGTGTTAAGACATCATTTCCCTCAGCAAGATAGCTGTATTCCCAGCCTAGGCTTTGGATATAACTGCTGTAGCTGTTGCTCTCGTGTAATGCTCCTACCGTTGGGTCTATGCTTCCGTCGTTGTCGTTGAGAACTACCACCGCATCTCCGGCTAGAGTGGCTAAATGATTCAATGCCTCAAAACTCTGACCGCCCGTCATGGAACCGTCTCCTATCACTGCCACGCGCTTGCGCTTGCGGCCTTCTGCTTCATCGGCAATACATGCCCCGGTAAGCACACTTAATGAGGTGGATGCGTGTCCAGCTCCGAAGAAATCATACGGACTTTCATCCCGCTTTAAGAACCCACTTATTCCGTCTTTGGTGCGTTGCGTACCCAAGGCTTCCAAGCGTCCAGTAAGAGCTTTATGAACGTACCCTTGGTGGCCGACATCCCAAATGAGCAAGTCTTCGGGAGTGTTCAAAAGGTAATGCAGTGCCACCGTTAATTCCGCCACAGCAAGGGAAGATTCTAAGTGAGGAATCTTATCCGTTACACGTGCTACGATCTCTTCTTTGAGTTCGTTGGTAAAGGTGGTTAAGTCGACAGGTTCTATGTTGCGCAAGCGCTCAATCATTGGATAAAATTAGCGCAAAAAATCGGGTGAAAAATAAAAATTCCAGCGGCGCCGTGCGCCGCTGGAATTGTAGCTTAATCTTGAGCTTAGGTTGGATATTTTCACGCTATTAATCTCGCAAAGAAGCGCTGCATTCTTTCAAACAAGAAGTACATCACTGGTACAATCACGAGTGTTAAGAAGGTCGCAAAAGTCAGGCCAAAGATAACGGTCCACGACATTGGTCCCCAGAACACAACATTATCACCTCCGAAGAAGATGTTCGGATCGTTCTCACTGAAGAGCGTGTAGAAGTTGATGTTCATACCGGTAGCAAGCGGGATCAAACCAAGGATGGTGGTGATGGCCGTCAGTAGTACTGGACGTAAACGCGTACGGCCCGCTTCAACGATGACCTCGATGAGCTCAGGATTGGCCAGCTTATCGCTTTCTTCCATACCGAGCGCTTCCTTTTTACGTGCGGTCAGCTGCTTAATGAAATCGATCAAAACGATAGCATTATTTACCACAATGCCCGCAAGTGAAATGATACCAATCATCGTCATCATAATGACAAACTCCATGCGGAAGATGACCAAACCAAGGAATACCCCGATAAGAGAGAATACCACGGTTACCAAGATGATAAAGGGTGTTGAAGCAGAATTGAATTGGCTCACAAGGATGAGGAAAATCAAGAATACTGCGATTAGCAGGGCACCTGATAGGAAGCTTAATTCCTTAGCCTGCTCCTCTTGCTCACCCGTAAAGTCTACCTTAATTCCACGCGGCAATTCATAATTGTTCATCACCTCTTTGATGGCATTTACCACTTCTGTTGGGTTGGCACCTTCGAGCACATTGGATTGCACGGAGATTACGCGCTTGAGGTCAATACGCTTCACCGAAGAGAACGTCGAAGTCTTCTTCGCCTTGGCGACTGCAGAGATAGGCACTTGCTTGATGCGGCCTGTCGCTTGATCGCGGAAGGTGATTTTTTGGTTCATCAAATCCTCCACATTGTAGCGGTACTCGTCCGTCATACGAACGTTGATTGGGTAATCGTCCTCACCGTCTTTGAATCGGCTTACTTCTTTACCGAAAAGTGCAGTACGCATCGCATCACCAATCTGTGCCGAGCTCAAGCCCAGCGCACGTGCCTTAATACGGTCAACTTCGATCGGCATTTCAGGCTTACCTGTTTCAACATCGAGCTTCAACTCCTCGATACCAGCGATACCCTTAGAATTAATGAACGTACGGATCTCATCGGCCGTTTGGACCAATTCAAAGTAGTCGTCCCCTGCGATCTCAATGTTTACTGGAGGACCTGTTGGCGGCCCATTGCTGTCTTTTGCCACACTCACTACCACACCCGGGTAGTTGCTCAGTGTAGCACGAATTTTATTCAAAACATCGGCACTATTCACGCGGTTACCTTCTGTATCTAAACGCTCGGCAAACGGGTGGAACTGCACTGTGATCTTCGCTTTGTTTGGCGTTTGTGCCATCGAAGGACCGGCATTTGGATCCGAAGTTCCTTCACCCACTTGGGCAATGACAGACTCTACCATGTAGTTCTGAAGGTCGCCGTTCTCGTCGGTGAAGTTGAACTCGTTCACAATGGCCATCACCTCTTTCTCGAGCTCTAAAGTCACGGCATTCGTTTCCTCGATATCTGTTCCAATCGGCATCTGAATGTATACCATGGCTTGATTCGGCATGTTTTCCGGGAAGAACAACGTCTTAGGTGGGAATGCACCTAAGAGCATACCTGAGAACACAAGAAGCACAAAGGTTCCTATGAAGAATACGATGGGTTTTTTTCCGTTCAACGCGAAATTCAACACGCCTTTATAGCCGCCTTCTAGTGCTGGAAGTGCTTTGCCTTGGAACCAAGCTGTAGCAGGAACTACGAGGTAGGCATAGATCAGGGCAAATACGCCGCTGTAGATGAACAAGTTTCCGAAGGCCATGGCTCCTGCGCCGTAGGCGATGAGCGCACCTAATACGATGGCTGCAATCGAAATGATATTCAATCTTTTCTTATTCAATGGAGCCTCCTCTACTTTCATCAGCGCCGAGGTAAGTCCAGGGTTGATGACCAAGGCAACGAAAAGTGAAGAAGAAAGTACGGTGATCAGCGTCAACGGCAAATACTTCATGAATTCACCGAAGAGACCCGGCCAGAAAGCTAGTGGCAGGAATGCTGCTAAAGTGGTTGCTGTTGAAGCGATAATCGGCAAGGCTACCTCTCCGGCACCCAGCTTCGCTGCTTCAATACGCGAATAGCCTTCGTCCATGAATCGGTAGATGTTCTCAACGACTACAATACCGTTATCTACGAGCATACCAAGCGCCAATACCAATGCAAAGAGCACGATTGTATTCAACGTAACACCCATGGCGTTAAGGATGACGAAGCTCATTAACATGGACATTGGAATTGCGATTCCCACAAAAAGTGCATTGCGCAACCCTAGGAAGAACATCAATACCAACACTACGAGCAACATCCCGAAGATGATGGAATTTTCTAGATCCGCCACCTGAGTTTTAGTTTGCTCAGAGGTGTCATTGGTTACTGAAATACTCAAATTGTCTGGGAAGTAATCGTCCTTCGCCTCCTCTAGGAGGTTAGCAATTTTCTCACTTACGATAATCTGGTTTTCACCCGAGCGTTTGAACACATCAAGCATCACTACCGAGGCACCGTATTGACGAGCGTAAGACTCACGCTCAACCTCATCAAATTCAATCGTAGCAACATCTGCAAGGCGCACAAGCTGCATCTTTTCGCTCTTTATGATGACATTGCGCAACTCGTCAAGCTCACGAATCTCACCAACCACGCGAACGTTGCGGCGGTAACCGTCGACCAAAAGGTTACCCCCTGATATGGTCATATTCTCGTTTTGGATGGCCCCAGCGATATCGCGGAAGCTGAGCTCTAGGCTCTCCAACTTTTTCGTATCCACCAAGACACGCACTTCCTTGTCGTCGATACCACGGATATCTACTTTAGAAATTTCGGTCAGATCTTCAATGCGCTCCTCGAGGTATTCGCCGTAATCCTTGAGTTGGTCAAGGGAAAATTCTCCAGACATATTGATGTTCATAATCGGCATCAATTCCGAGAAGTTCAGCTCAAATACATTAGGGTCTGCTGGCAAATCTGTAGGGAAGTCTGGCTGGCCCATAGCCGCATCCACCTTGTCTTTCACCTTTCTGAGGGCATCCTCAGGAGTGACGTCAAAGTTGAATTTTACTTGGATGGTTGAGTAGCCCTCTACCGAAGTAGAATTGATCTCATCAACACCAGAAATACCGTTGATTTCTTTCTCCAAAGGACGGGTAATCAGCTTCTCAATATCCACTGGAGAGTTTCCAGGGTAAGGTGTGCCGACGTAGATTTCTGGCGTCACAATTTCAGGGAATGCCTCAGAAGGCATAGAGGTGTAGCTAAAGATACCTGCCGCAAAAATGATTACGGTCAGTACGTACACCGTCATTCGGTTCTTCACCGAAAAGGTGGAGGGTCCGAACTGCTTGATTAAACTCTTTTTCTCTTCCATGTTGTTTGGATGGATTTAGGGATTAACCCAATACTACTTCTTGACCTGTACGAACGCTACGCGATCCTTTTTCTACCACTAGCATTCCTGCTTCAAGGCCTGAAACGATTTCCGTTTGATCGTCAAACGTTAGGCCTGTAGTTACCCACGTTTTCACGACCTGGTAACGGTCTGTTCCTTCAATGTTTTTCAAAGTGTAGATGAAGTCATTGCCTTCAACATCCTGTTGTACCAAGCTCGCTGGAACGGTCAACGCTTCGTCGTTTCTGTAATCCTGTAGTGCGACGTGTACCATCTGGTTTGGCTTCACACCATTCGCCTCAGGCAAGCTTACATTGATTGAGAACGTGCGGTTGCCTTCTTGAATGAATTGGCCCACCTGTAGCACCTCCGCAGCCACTTCGTAGTTCATAGAAGTAAAGGCTACATTCGCCGGAGTTCCAACGTGCACACGATTCGCGTAGCTTTCAGGAACATCGGCTTTTACATACACGCCTGAAGTGTTCACTAAACGAATAGCCGGCATCTGTGGGCCTGCCAGTTGACCTTCTTTTGCGAAGATGTTGTCGATAGATCCAGCAAACGGCGCGCGAATCTCGCTCAGCTCAATCTGCTCTCTCAAGGTTTTCACCTTCTGCACCAAACCGTCGTAGTTGTTCTTGGCTTGCAAGTATTGAATTTCCGATCCAATCTGCTGGTCCATCCAAAGGCGTTGCTGTTTTTCAAATACCGTCTTGGCCAATTCCAATCCAGTCTGCAACTCTGCCAATGAAGACATCATGATATCTGTATCTAGAGACAATAGCAATTGGCCCTTCTTCACCGACTGTCCATTCTTCACGTAAATCTTCTTTACCGTACCGCTGGCCGTCGTGTATAAATTGATGCTCTTATCTGCCTCAACCATACCGAAGACGTCGAAGTAGTGCAAGAACATACTTGGCTCTACCGACTTCGAAGTCACTACGTCGTATACTTTGTTGGTATCGAGTGCCGCCAATTGAAGCTCAACTTCAGAAATAAGAGCACTGATGCTATCACGTGAAGAAACCAATGCCTCTTTCTTAGACTTTAGCTCATCCATGGTGCCCATCTCCTCTGGCGCCCCACATGCTACAAGTGCAATACTGCTTAAAATGAATACTACTTTTTTCATGTCCTGTTCTTATTTCTGTGTTTGTTTAGTCATCAAATATTCCAGTTCGGACTTCTTGTCCAAGGCATTCTGGGCAGCCATAAATTTGGCCTGTAAAGCCTCTTGGTATTGTGCTTCACTCTGCGTCAATTCCATCGAAGATGTCATTCCCTCTTTGTATTCCAACCTTCTCTGATCGCGAATGCGCTTTGCCAATGCTGCGCTTTCTTTCTGGGCGAGATAATCTGCAATACCTTGATAGAAGTCATTCACTAGCGCTGCATGCTGCATCACCAAACCGTCTTCCATTTGCTGCAATCCAATCTTTGCTTGATCGCGCTGAATCTTTGCTTCCTGCACCTTGGCGCGTCCGTTGCCCGAGGTGAATAATGGGATGCTGATATTCCCAGCCACCAAGCTGCTCGGAATATCTACTGCGTCATCTCCGAAAATATTGGCCTCACCACTCATGTATTGGATGTTGTTCTGGTAGCTCACACCTATAGAAGGTAAATACCCCAATTTCTGATTGAGCAATTGAAGCTCTGCACCCTCTACCTGGTTTTCCATACCCAAGTAGTCAACGGTTTTCGTAGGGTCAAAAGCTATATCGGCCATTGCTGAGGCTGCTGCTGCATCTACGACTAAAGCTTCCATGTTGTCTGCCAAAAGAATCTCCTGCTGAACTGGAAAGCCCATCTGAAGCTTGAGAAGCATCTTCGCCACTTTAGCTTGACCTTCCGCATAGCGAACAGCATTCTTGATGTTGTTGTAGTTGAGCATCATCTGATCAGCATCTGCCTTAGATACTAAACCGGCCTCGTTCATTTTTTGCATTTCAAAGGCGAGGTCTTGCAAGTAACCTTCGTTCGCCTTCAATACGCCGATACTCTCCTCGCTCAACAACGACAAATGATAGGCTTTCGCAACTTCTCTTTTAAGTTCGGCTTTGCTCTGCTCCATACCGATAGAAGCACCGTCTTTGAGAACTTTCGCTGCCATTAGTCCAACGACATAAGATCCGTCGAAAATCAACTGGTTCACCGCTAAACCGGCCTGTGCTTGATAGTCCGTACCGAATACTAACTCGTCCAAAACACCATCACCGTTAAAATCTGTCACTAAAGCACCAAGCTCGACATTGTAGATGTATTGTCCACTGGCCGATGCCTGAGGCAAACCGTAAGCGAGGTTCTGACGGTAAATTTGTTTGGCACGCTCTATCTCAAGCTTGGCAATCTGTACACCGTAGGCATGGTCAAGCGCATACTCCTGGGCCAAAGCCAAGGTGAATTTCTCTTGAGCACTTACGGTGCTAGACAAGCACAAAGACAGAAAGAGCAATCCTAGTTTTCTCATTCTTCGTTGTTTATTATTTGATTTAAATATTGAATTCCTTTGTCGGAGGCTATCCCTCTGATGTGGTACCTGAGGCTTGTTTGACGTAACTCGTCAAGGTCCGCAGGTCGCTCTGCAATGTTGTTTTCATGGGTCGCCAATATGTGTCCGTAATAGAGAATGGTGATATGGTCAACAGCAATATCTTGACGGTACAAGCCTTCTTCGATTCCCTTTTTCAGGTTGTCTTGCGTGATTTTAAATACCACTTCTTCACGCTTTTTTTTCAATCTCGGGGCCAATTCCGGATAGTACTGCTCCAGCTGTCCTATCAATCGGTCCTCATCGCCGCGCATGTGCTTCTCAGCAAAGCGCTCAATAGCAAAGAGGTCATCTATGGCATTGCCCCCGTTATTCTCAAGCACCTCATACAAGACGCTTTCCATACTCTGGGCGAAGAAGGTGAACGATTGAAAGAGAAAATCGGGCTTGTTCGACACGAATTTGTAAAGCGTCTTTTTAGAAATTCCACAGGCACTGGAAATTTGTTCCATGGTAACCGCCTTGATTCCAAACTTTCTAAAAAGCTCAAATCCAGTGGCAAAAATTTTGACAGCGTCTGCAGTAATGCTCATTCGTTGTTAGGGTAGGTACGGAGGCCGTTTCACTTCATATCGGAAACGAAATATCCACAAATCGTTTCCAGGGTTTCCCTCTTGCAACAATTTTTATGCCATAATGTTGAGTAATGGTTGATTTTTAGAGAAAAATCGTATTTTAAATGGGCTACTTGATGCATATTTGTAGCAAACAACACGAAGAATGAGCATTTCGAAAATCTTACAAGAGCCGACATTAGGCAGTGTCATTACAGTTAAAGGATGGGTACGCAGCTTTAGAAGCAATCGATTCATCGCCCTTAACGACGGGTCTGCATTGGCCAACCTACAATGTGTGGTAGACTTCGAGAATGAAGATGAAAACCAGCTCAAGCGCATCACCACAGGTGCTTGTTTGGCAGTTACTGGTGAACTTGTGGAGAGCCAAGGAAAAGGTCAGAGTGTTGAAATCAACGTACAGTCTTTTGAGGTTTTAGGTGATGCTCCTGTGGAGGAATACCCACTACAACCGAAAAAACACAGCCTTGAATTCTTGCGTGAGATCGCACACCTGCGTCCTCGTACGAACACCTTTGGAGCTGTATTCCGTATTCGTCACGCCCTCTCTTTCGCCATTCACAACTACTTCAATAAAGAAGGTTTCTTCAACTGGCACAGTCCAATCATCACTGGGTCTGATGCAGAAGGTGCTGGTGAGATGTTTCGTGTAACTACCCTGCCAAACGGCACAGACCAAGAAAGCAGTGAGGACTTCTTCGGAAAAGAGACGCACCTCACGGTAAGTGGTCAGCTCGAAGGAGAGCTTGGCGCTATGGGTTTGGGTAAGATATACACCTTCGGACCTACGTTCCGTGCTGAAAACTCAAATACAACACGTCACTTGGCAGAATTCTGGATGATCGAGCCTGAGATGGCATTCTTTGATCTCGAGATGAACATGGATTTGGCTGAGGACTTTTTGAAATATACCATTCAGTACGTTTTAGATAACTGCCGTGCCGATCTCGAATTCCTCGACAAACGTTTTGCAGACGAGCAAAAAACGAAGCCTCAAAACGAGCGCTCTGAGCAAGGACTTATTGAAAAGCTAGAGTTCGTGGCAAGCAACGACTTCGTGCGTTTGAGCTACACTGAAGCCATCGAAATCCTGCGCAACTGTAAGCCAAATAAGAAGAAGAAATTCAAATACCTCATAGGTGAATGGGGCGCTGACCTCCAAAGTGAGCACGAGCGCTACCTCGTTGAAAAGCATTTCAAAGCACCAGTGGTATTGTTTGATTACCCTGCCAACATCAAAGCTTTCTACATGCGTTTGAACGAGGACGAGAAGACCGTTCGTGCTATGGACATTTTGTTCCCGGGCATCGGCGAGATTGTCGGCGGTTCACAACGTGAGGAGCGCTACGATGTCCTGAAGCAAAAAGTCGCTGATGTCGGTATTCCTGAAGAAGAACTCTGGTGGTACCTCGAGACCCGCAAGTTTGGAACATGTGTTCACAGCGGATTTGGATTAGGCTTTGAGCGCTTGGTCTTGTTCGCAACAGGCATGGGTAATATCCGTGATGTTATCCCGTTCCCACGCACGCCAAAAAGCGCAAACTTTTAATCGCCCTCCCACCCCTAACCTATGCTAAAGCAAACCCTTTCACAAAAACTTCAACAGAAGCTGAGTCCTCAACAGATTCAGCTCATGAAGTTGGTGCAGCTACCGACCCAAAGTCTGGAAGCTCGCATCAAACAGGAGTTGGAAGAGAATCCAGCTCTTAATGAGGGTAGAGAAAAGCAAGAGGATAACTTTGAAAATGATAATTCCGACGACCGCGAAGTTCGCGACAGTATGGAAGAGATTAACTGGGACGACTATCTCCGAGACGATGATATCCCGGAATACCGCACCAAAGCCAACAACTTCAGTGTAGACGACGAATTGTACGAAGCACCGGTAGTGGTCAGCGAAAGTTTTCATGAAAGTCTCATTAGCCAACTGCGGTTGCGCAACCTCAGCGAAGAGGATTTAGAATTGGCAATCTACTTAGTGGGTACTATTGATGACGACGGTATTCTTCGACGTTCAATGGAAGATATCGTTGATGATCTCGCCTTCTCACAAGGCGTATTCACGGATGAAAAGGAGCTGGAGCGCCTGCTGATGATCATTCAAGATTTAGACCCTGCTGGCGTTGGTGGCCGTGATTTGCAGGAATGTTTGATCCTTCAACTAGAACGTAAAACTCCATCGTTACGAGTAAATCTTGCCTTGAGTATCCTCGAGGACTACTTTGATATTTTCGTGAAACGCCATTATCAAAAATTGATGGACCGCTTGGGTGTCCAAGAAGATGAGCTGAAGGAAGCCATTGAAGAAATTGGCCGATTAAACCCAAAACCGGGCGGGTCTTCAAACCTTAGCAGGCCTACCGAGAATGTTATTCCAGATTACAACCTTAAGATTGTTGACGACGAACTAGAATTGACCCTCAATGGAAGGAATGCTCCAGAGCTCAGTTTAAGTCCGAAATACCGCGAAATGTTGGAGCATTACAAGGCCAGCGGGCAGAAAAACAAATCGGAGAAAGAAGCACAGCTGTTTGTGAAGCAGAAGCTCGACAGCGCCAGGTGGTTCATTGAAGCCATCGTGCAGCGACAGCAAACCCTAATGTTTACCATGGAGGCTATCCTTGAATACCAACGTGAGTATTTTTTGACCGGCGACGAACGCAAACTCAAGCCAATGATTCTCAAGGATATTGCAGAGAAAATTGAAATGGACATCTCAACGGTTAGTCGCGTTGCCTCGAATAAATACATTCAGACGCCTTACGGGACTTTCTTAATCAAGCGATTTTTCTCGGAGTCTATGACCAACGCAGACGGTGAAGAGGTAAGTACTAGAGAAATTAAGAAGATTTTAGAGGATGTAGTAGCCGAAGAGAACAAACGCAAGCCGCTGACTGACGAAGCATTGGCCAACATTCTAAAAGAAAAGGGCTACCCGATAGCGCGTCGAACCATTGCTAAATACCGTGAGCAATTAGACATCCCAGTAGCCCGAATGCGAAAAGAACTTTAGTGCGCTACAGCCTTAAACATATTCTTGCTCAGCTCTTGAGCTACACATTGCACCCAGGGATGCTTCCTACCGCCGGAGCATTCTACATCTTGTTTGTACACCCTGATGTTTTCGCCGTTGAAAGTATTGCCCGTGTGCTGTTTGTTGTGTTCACAGGTACGTATCTCATCCCCATGCTTGTCATCTACATACTCACCGTAGTGGGCATTATTGAAAGTGTACACCTCATCAAAAAGCAAGACCGCATATACCCCTATGTAGTAGCTGCATTTAGTGCCATCCTAACCTCTCGTATTCTGATGAACATGGGTGCACCTCGTGAAATAATTTACAGTATTCTTGCGAGCGCTTTTATTCTAGTGGTCAGTTCGGTACTCATTCCTTTTTTCAAGAGCAGTGCACACATGGCTGGTATGGCTGGATTTACAGGGCTGTATCTCGCCCTCTTCGAAAAATACAACGCAGGAAACCTAAGCACCATGCTCGTACTTGTAGGCCTTTGTGGGGCCATGGCTTGGGCACGAGTTGCGCTAAAACGTCACACCCTCAGAGAGCTCTTTAGTGGCGCAGTGTTGGGCTTTTTGAGTATTTACGTACTCCTTTCTCGGTAAATCGATTCGTTTACTCATTCTTCTTGTCCTCGCGGAATTTTATGTGGATATTTATGCTACTGAAATATGTACAAGAAGAACAACCTCATGAAAAAAGTCATTCGTCTCTTTATTCTAGCGTTTGCATTCCTAGGAATGTCAACAGTCGCTGAGGCCTCGCACAATGCTGGTGGTGATATTCAATACGAATACATCAGCTCCACAGGTAACTCGCACAAATACAAAATTACCATGCGTCTCTACCGCGATGCGACAGGTATCAACCTGCCGGCTTCTGCAACGGTGTATGCTTGTTCCGCAAACTTTGCTACCGTAAGTGCTACGCTTTCCGAAGTAGGTACTACAGGTGGTTCAGGGGTAGTAGCTCCAACTCTTTTCGACTGTGTGAGCAGTACGAATGCCGGGGTAACCATCAACGTAATGCTTTACGAAGGTGAAATCACGCTACCAGGTAACGCGCCAGATTGGACATTTGCATTTAGTACTTGTTGTCGTAACCCTGCGGTAGACAACATCACCAACCCTTCTTCACAGGGCTTCTACATTGAAGCCAAGCTGAACAACCAGATCGGTCAAAACAACAGCCCGGAGTTTGTTAGTGAGCCAGTACGTGCATTCTGTACTGGTCGTACATTTAACTGGAAGCAGAGCGTTGTTGAACCAGACGGTGATTCTATTTACTACCGTATTTCACACGTAAAAGCGGGTGCTTCAGGATCTTGTTCTCCAACGAATATTCCTTACGCTGCAGGTTGGACGTACGATCAGCCAATCACTACGAACCCGGCGAATTCATTGTACATGAACCCTTCTACAGGTTTGATTACGTTCAAACCGTCTGCTATTGAGATTGACGTAATGGCAGTAACCGTAGATGAGTATCGCTACGACTCAACATTGTACGTATGGCGCAAGATTGGTGAGGTAAACCGTGATATGCAGATTGCTATTGCCTCTGCCTGTACGCCGTTGGCTCAGGCCGGTGTGCAGCTCGACTACCAAGCACCAGGCATGTACCAGGATCCGGTAAATGGTCTACCAACGGTAGATTACAACTGTTTGGATTCTTCCGTGACTTTGAAGTTCGCAGTAAAGTTAGATTGTAGCTCTATCTCGCCGGACGGAACAGACTTCCGTTTGACGAAGCCTGACGGTCAGCCGTTGGCTATTGAGTCTATTACAGCAAACTGTGATAACAACTTTGAGGCTTCTCAAATGACCATCAAGCTGTTCAAGCCACTTACCAAAAACGGTAAATACTTCTTGTATTCAAAGGTGGGTAATGATGGAAACACGCTCTTAAACAAGTGTGGTTTCCCAATGAACGAATTTGATACCATCCAGCTAAATGTGGAAGGCTGTTTCAACGCGGACTACCAGTTGGAAAACGTAACTATTGAAGACGATAAAAACCCGGTTATCGAATGGAGTGCAGATACTTCGTCGTACCCGAACTACCTTTTCCAAGAATGGCAAATCTTCCGTAAGGATCCAGGCCAAACACAATGGAACAAAGTGGGTACGGTATTCAACCAGTACAAGTACGACTTTAAAGACAACCAAATCGGTTTTATCAAGGTCGACCAAGACAGCTACGACTATCGCGTAGACATGAAGTTGAACGATGATATGCAGGGGCCTACAGGCGATGCACACAGCATTCTCTTGCAAAGAGATAATGGTATAGTGCCAATCGTTGATCCTGATACTAATGCCATTAACCTCATCTGGAATACATACAATGCTTGGCCGGTAGACAGCTACACCGTTGTACTGCAAGAAAAAGTAAACGGTACTTGGATGCAGGAGTTTGTACACGATCACGTAAGCTCGCCGCAAAACCCTGTAGTAGCGCCGGATACAACGTATGAAATGTTTGTCGAGCTTGTTCCTGGTGAATACCGTGTATGTGTTCGTACGACCAACCCTGGCGATACAGTATACACTGCTTACTCAAACTGTTTACCAATCATCGTGACTACTCCTCCAGTACCAGATACTGTAGTGGTACCAAACTTTATTACGCCAAACGGTGACAATGTTAACGATGAGTTTATCCTTCAATACGTGGAAGATTATGAAGATCTAAGTCAGGTCACTATTTTCAACAGATGGGGCGACAGAGTATGGCAAAGTGAACCACTTTACGACAACTCTAACCCATGGAGAGGAACCAATCAAAACAATGTGAAATTAGCCGATGGAGTATACTTCTACACCATTGAGTTAATCAACGCCGCCGATGAGTATCAATACGTCATCAACGGTACGGTCACCATTATGGATGCCCGCTAAAATGTCCCCACTCGCTTAACACGCGAACACAACCCGGCTCCCACATAGGGAGCCGGGTTTTTTTATCTTTACCCCGATGGCTGACGCACCCGTACACATTCAAAATCTGCTAAAGACCCTGCCGCACAAACCGGGGGTCTACCAGCACATTGATAAGGACGGGAACATCCTTTACATCGGGAAGGCCAAGGATCTGAAAAAGCGCGTTAGCAGCTATTTTACCAAGAGCGTTACCAGTGCTCGTATAGCAGTTATGGTAAAGAAGGTCGCCGACATCCGAACCATCATTACAGATTCCGAAGGAGATGCCTTGTTGCTTGAAAACAACCTCATCAAGGAGCACCAACCACGATACAACATCAACCTAAAGGACGATAAAAGCTACCCCTACATAACCATCCGAAAAGAGCGCTTTCCAAGAATCTATGGACTGCGCAATATCAAACGCGACGGCAGTGAGTACTACGGTCCCTACCCATCGGTAAAAGCAATGAAAGCGGTACTCGAGCTGATCAAGCAGATGTACCCCACGCGTACCTGTAAGTACCTGCTGAGTGAGGAAAATATTGAGAAAGGAAAGTTTAAACTGTGTCTTGAGTACCACATTGGGAATTGCAAAGGGCCGTGTGAAGACCTCCAGAGTGAAGCAGACTATAACGCGGATGTCGATGCTGCACGAAAGATCATCAAAGGACAGCTGGGCGAGGTAAAACGAAACCTCAAAGAGCGTATGGCTAACCATGCCACAAACCTCGAATTTGAGCAGGCCCAATACTGCAAGGAACGCCTTGATGCCCTAGAAAAATATGCAGCGAAGAGCGCTGTGGTGAGCTTCCGCATGACCAATATTGATGTGTTCAGCGTAAGCATGGATGCCGAATTTGGATACGTCAACTACCTGAAAATTGTAGAAGGCGCCATCGTGCAGAGCTATACCGTGGAAATGAAAAAGAAGCTCGAAGAGGAGCATCAGGACTTTTTGCACCTGGCTATACCGGAAATACGCGATCTCTTTGGTTCCACCTCCCGCAGGGTGTTTACATCGCATCCTGTTGCCCTTGAGCTCGAAGGGGTAGAATTTGCAGTACCGCAAAAAGGAGAGAAAAAGAAGCTCATCGACCTCAGCATTAAGAACGCGATGTACTACCGTCAGGAGAAACTCAAGAACATTCAGATTGTTGATCCAGACCGCCACGTTAAACGCATCATGACCCAGATGAAGACGGATTTACGCATGCCAGAGGAGCCGCGTCACTTGGAGTGTTTTGACAACTCAAACATTCAAGGAACAAATCCTGCATCGGCTTGTGTCGTCTTTAAAAACGGGAAGCCGTCGAAAAAAGACTACCGAAAGTTCAACATCAAAACCGTCGAGGGACCGGACGATTTTGCTTCCATGGAAGAGGTCGTGCACAGAAGGTACAGACGACTTTTGGATGAGGGGGAGCCGCTACCACAGTTGATTGTTATTGATGGGGGTAAAGGCCAGCTAAGTGCAGCACTGAGTTCCCTTGAACGTCTAGGTCTACGAGGTAAGATTACCATAATTGGCATTGCGAAACGCCTAGAAGAAATCTACTTCCCAGGGGATCCATACCCGCTCTATCTCGACAAACGAAGTGAAACACTGAAGATCATCCAGCAGGCACGAGACGAGGCGCACAGGTTCTCTTTGAGCCACCACAGAAACCGTAGAAGTAAGGGAGCTTATAAAAGTGAATTGGACGGTATTAAAGGCATTGGCCCAGAGACCATCAAATCATTAATGCGCAAGTTTAAAAGCGTGAAAAAGGTAAAGGAAGCACCCTTCGAGGCGCTCGTAGAATGTGTCGGTTTGCAGAAGGCGAAACTCTTACAGACCCACTTAAAGGATTAATCTTCCTTGACCAAATACGTCTGCCAGCTCGTGTGGAAAAACAGAACCGCAGTCTCGTTGCGTTCGTTGAAGTATTGAATCATGCGCGCCACCGTTGTGACAATTTCTTTGGCCTTTTCGACGCGCTCTTTCAAGATCAGATCAATGCTATCAATGTAAATGGCGACACCTGTATTGGAGACACTCATGTCCTCAGGATCCTTGTCCTCGTCTTCCTCACCACCAAGAATTTTAATAATTGGCCAATTCAGGCCTCCAGCATTTAGCTCATCGCGAACTTCTGCTGCATCGACTACAAACTGAATAGAGGTACCTTCAAACATGTCTCTGGGAATTTTGACAAAGGTCAGATAAAATCGGTGATCTGATCCAATTCTTTTTTAGAGATATCCGGAACCTCAACATTGTCCTTCGCATACCCAACCGGGAGCAGTAAAAAGGGCTTTTCGTTCTGGGGGCGCCCAAGAATTTTTGACAAGAATCCCATGGGTGAAGGCGTATGCGTCAAGGTGCTTAAGCCCGCAGCATGGATGGCGGCTATTAAAAATCCACAGGCGATGCCTACACTCTCCTGCACGTAGTAATTCTTCGCCTTACTCCCGTCGCCGTTCATATCATAATTCTTTCGAAACACTACAATAAGCCAAGGGGCATCTTCCAGAAAAGGCTTTTGCCAGTTCGTAGCAAAGGGCTTGAGATCATCGAGCCATTCTTCTGAAGCACGACCTCCGTAGAAGGCTTTTTCCTCTTCTTCAGCTGCCTCGCGAATCTGCCTTTTGACCTCGGGATCTTGAACGGCTACAAAGTGCCACGGTTGCTTGTTTGCACCGCTCGGCGCACTTGCGGCCAATGAAAGCAATGCTTCAATCTGCTCCTTTGAAACCGGCGCACTCGAATATTCCCGAACACTGCGTCTGGTACTTAGGTTTTTCTCAAACTGTTCGAAGAGTTTAAGGGCCTCCTCTGAATTTGAAGGCCACGGCTGGTAGGGAATCATAGGTGCGTCCATACCCGACAAGTTAACTTTTATTTTGCCGTATCGCTAATGACCTTACCGTCGCTGATACTGACCACTCTTTTGGCTTTTGCAATAACTCTATCGTCATGGGTCGCAAAGACGAACGTCATATTTTCTTGGGCGTTCAGCTGCTCCATAATGTCCAGCAATTTTGAGGTGCTTTCAGAATCTAAATTCGCAGTAGGCTCATCGGCTAAGACAAATTTGGGTTTGGATGCTAAGGCACGCGCCACGGCCACGCGCTGCTGCTGGCCACCAGAAAGCTGGCCAGGGCGCTTGTCTTCCTTCCCTTCTAGACCCACTGCCTTCAAGAGCTGCTCGGCACGTGCCAATCGCTCTTCCTTAGGGCGGTCTTGCAGCAGCATGATGAAGCTCACATTCTCTGTTGCACTGAGCACAGGAATAAGGTTATACGCTTGGAAAACGAACCCGATGTTATGCAATCTAAAATCAATAAGCTCATTGTCCGAGAGTGCGGTGATATCGGTGCCGTCAATGAGTATGGATCCCGAAGTGGGTTGGTCCAAACCACCAAGAAGATTGAGTAGCGTGGTTTTACCACAGCCCGAAGGACCTTTGAGCGCGGTAAACTCGCCTTCGGTAATGGTCAAATCTATCCCGTTTACTGCCTTTACAGGAACAGCGCCTTCGTACACCTTGTGAAGCCCACTTACTTCAATAACTGCTTTGCTCATACTTAATTTCCTCTAATGGCTCTCACCGGGTTTAACTTCAATGCCTTGTATGCCGGGAACAATGCTGCAATTAGTGCGGTCATGACGACCATAACAGCAATGATTACATAATATTCCGGTACAATCTCTGGATAAATTGTACTCTGCATGCCCAGCTCTGCAAGGCCGTCTTTTTTGGTACTCAAATCGAGCCCTATTTCCATCATAGCACGCACACTTAGATCGCCGAGAACAATCCCAATCGGCCCCGCCACTAAACCGAGCATCAGGGTTTCTATCAAAATCATAAAGAACAACTTGCGCTTGTTCATACCCACAGCCATCAACATTCCCAACTCCCGGCGACGTTCTAATACCGCCATGAGCATATTATTGATGATCCCGAAAAGCAGGGCGAGCATAATAATTCCAAGAACAAGCACGAGCATAATGCCCATCATATCGTCGGCAAAGCCAAGTTCCGGGCTGTTTTGCTTCCAAGAAGTAATGACCGTTGGAGCGGCAACATTTACACTAATAGCAGCAGTTTTCTCCTCCGTATCCTCACTCTTGTCGTAACTAATCAATACCTCATGGATAAGGGATGTGCCTATAATGCGTTCGACATCCTTCTGCTGCACGTAAATATTGAGTTCGTCCCACGCTGCATTTAACGTTCGGTAGATCCCGCTTACCCTAAACGAGGCTTTATGTATGACTCCATTATGATCCTGAAAGGTGAGGACCATTTTCTTTTTCATCCCAAGCCCCATTTTCTCGGCCAATTTTTCACTGATCACTACACCCTTACGCACCCGAGTTTCGAAGAAATCGCCTTCTAGCATGTAGGTCGCGATGGTGGTATTGGCGCGTTCACTTTCGGCATTAACACCTATAATTCTTGAGGCGCGCGTCTGCTTAGCCGAAGCAACCATTCCCTGCAGCATCGTACGTGGCGCGTAGCCCGTTACAAAAGGCTGCTCTTCCATGGCAGCGACGAGGTTTTCATACGCCTCAGGAGCAATAATTGCACTTGGACTAGGGTCTTCTAAAAAGTCCGAAGAATGCGCTTGGCTATGACCCAAAGTAGCGCCTATTGCCGCGGCTGTACGTTCGTTGTTCATCCCGAAAGAGAAGCCAATGATAAGCAGTCCGGCCCATATTCCTATGGCAATGGAGCTCAATACGATGACGGAGCGAATACGGGAGCGCCAAATGTTACGCCAAGCGACTTTGAAGATCATGAGCGCATGCTTTCTATCGGGTTCAACTTCATGATTTTAACCACTGCATATAAACTCACCAACACCCCGATAAAGAAGATGATGGTTCCGTGATTGAGGTTGATGATAAAGGAAGTAGTGGTGTAGAGCTTGGGCTCAAAATTGTATTGCTCAATGGCTTCTTTCATCTGGCCGCTGAGGTCG
>JBMZBC010000022.1:0-35634 GCA_049611965.1 Schleiferiaceae bacterium
CTATGGCGGGTACTGATCTATTCACGCACATCCGTTACATGCTTTACACGACCATACCTAGTCTGGTTATATCGTTAATCCTATTCACGGTTATAGGCTTACGCTATTCCAATGGCGCTCTGAATGCCGAAGAAATTGCAGTAGTTCAAAACCTGATCGCTGAGACTTTCAATGTAACGCCTTGGGTATTCTTGGTTCCTATTGGTGTCATTGCCCTCATTTCTCAAAAGACCGATGCATTAGTTGCTATTTCAGTAGGTATACTTGGCGGTCTTGTTATGGCCATATTGTTCCAAGGAAACCTTTTGACCCAACTTGGCAGCGGCGAATATCCATTGTATGAAACCGCCATGCGCAGTGTCTACGGTGATATATCTATTCCTAGCGACAACCCTATACTCGCCGATCTGCTTAGTAGCTCTGGCATGTCGGGTATGATGGGCACCGTATGGCTCATTCTTAGTGCAATGGCCTTTGGTGGTGCGATGGAAGCCTGTGGCTTTTTAGCAACCATTACCACAGCTATTGTCGGTCTTGCCAAGAATACGGCATCACTGATTACAAGCACACTTGTCGCTTGTGGGGTATTAAACGTAACTGCTTCCGACCAATATTTGGCCATTGTTGTGCCCGGTAGAATGTTCAAAGACGTGTATGATAAACGAGGGTTAGCACCGGAAAACTTGAGTAGAACGCTTGAGGATAGTGGTACGGTTACCTCTGTACTTATCCCATGGAATACTTGTGGTGCCTACCAGAGCTCTGTGTTAGGAGTAGCTACTGGCGATTATTTCATGTATGCCTTCTTTAACCTGATCTCACCGGTAATGACGCTCATCTACGCCTGGTTTGGCATTAAGATTCGTAAAAAGTGAAGCAGCGTCGCTTAGGCCTTAAGGAGAATTGGGCCTTGTTTACCCTATTGGTTCTGATGAGTGCCTTTGTAGGCGCCATGGTGGGTTTTGAACGCAGTCTATTGCCTGTAATCACCTCAAGCTGGGGCTTGGAAGAAGCACAATCTTCGCTCATCATGGTGGCAACTTTTGGTCTTTCGAAAGCTGTGGCCAATTTATTCACAGGTCACCTGCTCACCAGTATTGGCCGTAAGTGGTCCTTAGTTTTAGGCTGGTGTATTGCGGCAATCATTCCTTACCTGCTGTTAACCATGAGTGCACCTTGGATGGCAATCGCCGCCAATGTAGCGCTTGGTTTAAGCCAAGGCATCACTTGGTCTACTACGGTTGTTATGAAGATTGACATCGTTGGTAAACGTCTTCGCGGCACTGCAATGGGCCTAAATGAGAGTGCCGGCTATCTCGCAGTGGGTGGAGCCTCCGCACTTGCAGCCTCGTTCATGGACACCAATGGCGATTTTCGTTATATACTCATAGCCAGCGGAGCAATAATTCTTCTCGCACTCATCATCGCCCTACTCTTTTTACCAGATACACGACCATGGGCCTTGGTTGAAGCACAGGAAGAATACGATACTTCAGAGACCACTCCCGCTAATATCTTCGCCCATACCACCTATATGAACCCAACTTTACGATTATTCAGCGTCGGTGGCCTGATCAACAATGCAAACGACGGAATTTTGTGGGCACTAGTGCCCGTTACCTTGCTCTCCATGGATGCCAGTCTTACCACAATTGGCTTACTCACAGGCATTCATGCAGCTTCGTGGGGTCTGGGCCAATTATTTACCGGCCCCTTGTCCAATTCAGGAAACATAAAGACACTTTGTGCCACCGGTATGATTATGCAAGCGGCTGGACTCTTTCTTTTTCCTGGAAGTGCACTATCAGTAGTACCGTACCTACTTATAGGTTTAGGCACAGCGCTGGTCTATCCTACCTTCTTGGTCGGCATTAGCAATAACAGTCACCCTGTGTGGCGTCCTAAAGCATTGGCAACGTATCGATTTTGGAGAGACATGGGCTATGTCTTTGGTGCACTTACCGGTTTCGCCGCGGGAGCCCTTGGCTATCCTTCCTTCGCTTATTCAATGATTGCGCTACTTACACTTTTAAGTGGTATCTCTTTTTTATTGCCTAAAACCTAAACTATGTCTGCTCAAGAGCGAGTTTGTCAAAAAGGCGTAGGCCAAATTTTCTGATGCATAAAAAAAGCCGCCCCGATGGGGCGGCTTTTTGCTTTATCACAATTGGAATTACTTCACAATCTGAACGCGCTCCTGGAAGAGCTGACCGTTATTCAAAACTCGCAAGACATACGTACCTGCACTTAGATCGCGTACGTCTATTACTTGGTTGGACATGCCATTTGCATTCATCTCTACCACTGTGCGGCCAAGCGCATCAATGAGCGAAATAGTTCCTTCCATACCTGCATCACTCTCAAGAGTAATAAATCCTTTTGCAGGGTTCGGGAACACTTTCACATTAAACAGCGTGTATTCGTCTTCGCCCAGAGCATCGCCCAAGACGCTCGAGTAGGTATCAGAATCACCACAAGTATTGTAAACCGTGAGACTCACTACGTAAGTGGTAGAAGTCACTGCATAGGTATGAAGCGGGTAATTTGAGGTAGAGTTGGTATTACCGTCACCGAAGTTCCATAAGTAGCTGCTACCACCTGTCGAATTCGTACCGTCAAATTGAACCTGCATACCACCGCCACCAGCACTCAAGATTTGTGCTGAGAATGTTGCTGTCGGTTGTACACAAATAGTCACAAAGAATGTGGTATCCGCTTGGTCGCCACAGGCATTATATACAGTTACATCAACTTGGAAATTACCCGAACCAGAATAGGTATTCGTTGGGTTCAATCCATTACCTGTATTTCCGTCTCCGAAGGTCCAGTAGGCTGAATCGGCCCCTGCAACACCCGAAGCATCAAAGTTGATGTCAAAGGCACTCTGCGTGTATGTAATGTTGGCAGTTGTCAATTCCTCACAGACTTGGATGGTATCCACAAAATCAATGCTCTGGTTACACGAATCCGTTGCCGTCAACGTCACCACATAGGCACCACCCGCACCGTAGAGGTGGGTCGGTGTATCACCTGTGCCGTTGTTTCCGTCGCCGAAGTCCCAAACATAAGTAAGCGCAGCACCTGTTGAAGCCGTCGCGTCAAAATCAACACTCAAGAAGTTAGCTGTCAATGTAAATGTTGGCACTGGCGCTGGACATGGAGAGCTACAGTTGGCCGAACCTTGGTACTTGATACCAGGTGTCATAGAGCCGTTAGCGACACTCGATACAACAACACCGTTCGGATCTTTAAGTGTATATCCACACTCGTCGTCCCATTGACCGTTATCGATAAACTCTAGATAAAGTGTATCACCGTCACACACATTAAAGGTGAAGGTCTCACTTGAGCCAAGAGCACCTGTAGTGTTACTCATTGTATAGTTGGTCGTCACTGAACCAGTAGTTACAGCCAATTGATGGAACACACTGTATTGTCCATTCGCACCCCATCCGTCGCCGTAATCATCACCAAGCTCAAGCGTGTAGGTACATCCACCTGTACAAGTGAATGTAGTTGCAGAAGCAGGACCTACCCACATACTCACATCACCAGCACCACAAGAATCACGTACATAGAAATCGTACGAAGCGCCTGAGGTTAGACCGGTCACAGTAAATGGATTGGTAAGAGCATTCACGATGGTACCCGTACCTGGCGTAAAGCCAGGAGCACCGTATTCGATCTGCCATGCTGTTGAACCACCAGTGGTCCAACTTACATCCACATCAGTCGTTGATGTCGCTACAGCAGTAACTGCAGTTGGCTCAGGACACGTTGGCGCCTCGTCAATACTCAAATCATCGATGGCGATATCACCAAATTGCGGGTTATTACCACTCGATTTAGTTGACGTAAATCTAATTTTCACCGTTTTGTTCGCATATGAACTGAGATCTTCAACTACCTCAATCCAGTTGTTTCCTTGGTTGCCGGAGATAGAGTCTAAATCAACCCAAGTACCTACTGCTACATCTTGGATGGCCCAAACCAGCGTTCCCTGTGAACCGTTTCCTTGTGCCCACATGTGGTACCAGAATTTCATCTCTGGAGTGGTCAAAGCACTTAGATCAATACTTGGTGAGGTCAATGTGGCAGAAGGAGTCCCAGAAGAGAAACTAGATTCTGTATAAACGTAACTACCAAATCCACTTGTGTGATCACCTGAAGGACCTGTAGGACCCGTAGCTGTCGTACCCGTACGTCCACCCCAACGGTAGTTGGTATCTGTATCTGTACGCGACCAACACGGGCTAATGGTTGCCCCTATGTTGTGCCCTTGGTTGTTATCCGTTCCGCCAACGAAACCGTTATCGAAGTTTTCGAGGTATGGAGCTACTGCTGTACCACAGGCTGTAGCTGCAGCAAAGGCACCTGCCCAATCACTTACATCGGTAGCGCCACATGAGTCGCGAACCCAGAAGTCGTAGTACGTCGACGGCGCTAAGCCAGTTACTGTGTAAGGATTTGTAGTTGCATTAACGATAGTACCAGTGCCCGGTGTAAATCCAGGTGCACCATATTCAATCTGCCAGTTACTTGCGCCACCCGTCGTCCAACTCAATGTGATCGAAGTTGTCGTGCTTGCAGTGCTTGCGATAGCCGTAGGTTTCAAACATGTAGGTGCGTTATCGATCTCGATATCATCAATTGCCCAATCTGCTTGCGTAGAAGTAAATCCGAATGCACTCGCACGCGAACCTGTAAAGCGAACTTTGATGGTATCACCTGCGTACGAACTAAGATCAATAACCGCTTCCTGCCAAGGATCACCAGGACCCGACTGAAGCGTGTTGTTTGTACTATTAATGGTCAATTCCGAAGTCCACGACGAACCGTCGTAAATCTCCACTTCCATTTCATCGATATTACCACCTGCGGCGTGCCACCAGAACGAAAGCTCGGGCGTACTCAAGGTGTCCAAATCGATTTCCATGGTCTCCATATCCGCATCTGTATCTCCGTTAAATCCGAATCCGGATTCAATATAGCCGTACTTCCCAGAGCCAGATGTATGGTCTGCGGAAGGTCCCGTATTTCCTGTTGGAGTTGCTCCAGTTCCTGTCTGCCAGAAGTACGTCGTAGAGGTACTGATTGTGTAACAACCGTCGAAATCACCCGTCGATGCGTCGAACCCTGTTCCTTCGAAGTCTTCCGTCCAAGGTGCTGTTTCCATACCACATAAAGTCGTGATTGAAATTGGCCCTAACCAAGGGCTTACGTCTCCTGAAGCACAAGAATCACGCACATAGATGTCGTACGTTGTATTTGGTGATAAACCAGTCAAGGAAAATGGATTCGTACCCGCAGAAACAATGGATCCTGGGGTGTACTTCACCAACCAGTTTGTTGATCCACCCGTTGTCCAGCTTAAATCAACACTATTGCTAGTTACATTCGAGGCGACAAGGTTTGATGGTTTCGGACAATTTGGTTTTTCGTGAATATCCACATCGTCCAAACTAATATCTACTTGGTTGTTGAATCCTTGGTAGCGATGGGCAATGAATTTCACTTGAATAGTATCGCCGGCATAAGAGGTCAAATCTACTATCTGCTCTTTCCAAGCATCGTTAGAAGAAGATTGCTGCGCACCGTTAATCGTGCTCAGAGTGGTCCAAGAACCGCCTGCAGTTCTCACTTGTACCACCAACTTATTAATGAGGGTACCGTACATGTGGTACCAAAAGGTCATTTCAGGAGTTGTCAATGGGCTTACATCCACCAACGGTGAGATGATCTCATTCGTGAATATGGTACTTCCACCGAAACCAGTATTGGCCTCCGTAAATGCGTAGCCGCCTGAACCAGACGTATGGTCGCCTGAAGGACCCGTGTTGTTGCTATGGTTGGTCGGAGGACCAGCTTTCCAGAAGTACTCCACCGTATCACTGCGTTGCCAACAACCGTCGATCTGACCAGGTGTTTGATTCGCGCCTGTTACCCAAGACGTAGAATCGAAATTCTCAGTGTAAGGAGCGGTTAATGGGTTACACAATGTATTGAACGTAATAGGTCCAATCCACATTGAAGCACCTAGGGCACCACATGTATCACGTACATATGCGTCGTATGATGTTCCCGCTGTTAAACCCGTGGCTACACCTGTAGTGGTAGTCAAATTCGTTAAACCTGTGGCCGAAGGTGTGAAACCTGCAGTACCAACTACTAAGTTCCAAGTAGTTGAACCACCGGTCGTCCAGGAGAAGGTAGCTGTAGTCGAAGTGACGTCTGTCAAAGCAAAGTTTGAAGGATCCGGACACAATGGTTGATCCTCTACCACTACTTCATCAATAGCTATATCACCTTGTGATCCGTTTCCTTTGGTTGCAGACCAGCGAAGTACAATGGTATCACCGGCAAAACCGCTCAAATCAACCTCTTCAAACAACCACTGGTTTCCTTGGTTGCCCGATTTCGTGAAGTATGTGTCCCAAGTTTGGGTAGAATCTACCCAAACCTGGAGTTTTAAGGTGTTTACGAAGAAACCGCGCATGTTATAGTAAAAACTAACCTGCGGCTTGAGCAGAGCGCTCATATCGATCATTGGCGACTCCACAAATGCTTCTTGGTTTGGAGCACCACCTGATGCTTCCGTGTAGAGGTAGTTCCCTGAACCGCTAACATCTGTCGTTGGACCAGTTTGTCCCGTTGTGGTTGTCCCAGAGCGTACGCCCCACGAGAACGGAGACGACGGTAAAGTATCTTTCTCGGGAGTACGTACCCAACATGCAGCCAGTGCATCTCCTGTATTGTAAACCCCCGTTCCTGCGGTCCAAGTTGTAGAATCAAAGTCCTCGCTCCAAGGAGCAGTTACTGGCGTGCAGTGCGTTGTAGCTAGGATAGGCCCTACCCATCCTGATTTGTCTGTTGGTCCACAAACCTCACGTACCCAAAACTGATAGGTAGTACCGCTGCTTAATCCGGTTACTTCTTTTGGATTCGTCGAAGCACTAATTGTAGTATTAGCTGTGGCTCCTAAAGCTGCGCCTGGAGCACCGTATTGAATGTCCCAAGATGCAGCATTTACAGCCGTCCACCCGAGCGTGATGCTTGTCATAGTACGACCTGCCACCAACAAGTTTGATGGATCTGGACATGTTGGCGCTTCTTGGAAACCAAAGTCGTCTAAAGCAATATCCGCTTGGTTTGCGTTTCCAAAGCCACGAGAGGCTGAGAATCGAACCAATACTGTGTCATTGACGAATTGGCTCAAAGTATACGTCTGCAGTAAGAATGTATCTGAAAGTGCCGTTTGTTGCGGACCGTTGATTGCACCAACATTGACCCAACCAGTGGTTTTTGACCAAACTTCTGTTTTCAATTCGTTGATCTGTGCTCCACGCATGTGGTAATAGAAGTTAAGCTCAGGAACACTCAGCGCACTTAAGTCGATTAATGGCGATGTAATTTCAGCGACACTTTGGTTCGCTGCACCTGAGGCTTCCGCATAAATGTATTGGCCTGAACCTCCTCTACCGGCAGATGGTCCTGTGCCTGGAGTACCTGTACTATCGTCAGCAACACCCCATGCGTAGCCTTGGCCACCGTTAGGGCTCGTTGGATTTCTCAACCAACAAGAAGGCACCGTTGAGCCGTCGTTGTCAAAACCTGAACCAGGAACCCAGTCCGTGGTGCTGTTAAAGTTTTCCGTGTATGATGTAGTGAAAGTAATTGGTGCGCAGAGCGTTGAATCTTCAGCCGCCGCCGACCAAATACTCGTATTACCTACCGCACAAGAATCACGAACAATGAATTCGTAGGATGTTGATGCGGTAAGACCTGTAACTACGAATGGATTGGTCAATGCTGCCAGTCTTGTTCCTGTCCCTGGCGTAAATCCTGGTGCACCGTATTCTACCTCCCAAGAAGAAGAGCCCCCTGTGGTCCAAGACAATTGTGCCTGATCACTCATGGTCCAGTCCACTGCTAAGTTCGTTGGCTGGAAACATGTTGGCGCAGGATAGTGGTTAACAATGATTTGATAGGTTGAGTCGGTAATCTTTGCCGAGTTGGTGTCACAGGCTGCTGTAAATGCCTGACGAAGCGGATGTAATTTGAATACCAGAAAGGTATCCGTGACCGCTCCATTAAATTCATTGATGGTTCTCGATACGGATTCTGTCGTACCGTTCGTACCTGAAGTTCCGTAAGTAAGACCAGTCTCTTTCGTGTTTTCGCTAACAAACTCAACGTAGGTCCCTACATCGTTTGGCGCTACACCCCCAAAACCACCACCTTGGGTCTGTACCTCATACTTCAACTCGATGGAAGAAATCCAGTGTCCCGAGGGAATGGAAATCCCCATGGTATCGGCACAAGAGGACTGAGAATTAATATTTACGGGGAATACCGCTTGAACTCCTAGTGTACCTCGATTGTAGGTTAGGGTATCACTACTGATTTGGGCATTCGCAGAGAATGCAAATAGTACTGCAGCAGCACTGAGAAGTAATCGTTTCATTGACGTCTTATTAGCCTGAACAAGATAAGCATTGATGTCTAGTAGACAATTGCAAATATTCAAGGTTTAAGGTCGTTCAATCATTGATCTATCAAATCTCAGCGTCGAAGTTCTTTTTGAGGTGATTTTTGTAATCCTCAATGCTGTTTTTCATGTCTTTTCTCAGCAAGAAAATTCCAATCAAATTTGGCAGTGTCATCAGCGCAATCGCAATTCCAGCAAAGGTCCAGACGATTGTCGTATCGATGATGGCAGCCAAGAAGAACCCGAGGACATAAACGATGCGGTAGTAGTTCACATATTTTACACCAAACAAATAGGTCACACTTCTACCCCCGTAATAGCTCCAAGAAATTGCCGTTGAAAAGGCAAATAGTAGCAAACCAATGGCCACGATGTATTGGCCAAAATCGCCAAATAATCCTTTGTTAAACGCAATGGCCGTAAGCGGCGCGCTGTGTACCAAAGATTTTCCTGAGAAGGTGTACTTCGAAGGGTCTTTTACGCGACCATTTTCTACAGCAACTGTTCCCGTATAAGGTGTACCCTCACTACTTATAACGACTTCTTCCGCAATAGATCTAGCGTGAAGGATCGTTACTCCTTCCGGGGTGCCTTCAATCACTTGAAGGTGGCCAGTAAATTCTTCAATATCTCCCCCATTGTTGTAGTATTCAAAAAGAGCTGTTCCATCCGCATCTTCGGTAAGTAGATCTGCAGCAATGACCATATCAGAATAACTAAAGTCGTTTTGATGTTTTTCATTCCAAACGCCTGAGCTTAAAAGCGTTAGACCAGTTATAGAACAGATAATAATGGTATCAATGAACGGCTCAAGAATGGCTACCATACCTTCACTTACAGGGTGTTCCGCTTTTGCCGCAGCATGGGCAATTGGAGCTGAACCTTGACCCGCTTCATTAGAAAACAATCCTCTGTTGACACCCCGGTTAAAGGCATAAGCAATAGTTGCTCCCAAGAATCCTCCCGCAGCAGAAGAACCTGTGAATACATCTGCGAAGATGCTGATGAAAGAAGGAATGATATTCTCATAGTTCATCACAATGACCGACAAGGCGCCAATCACATAAATGATCGCCATCATTGGTACGAGTTTTTCTGTTACCGCAGCAATGCGCTTAATACCCCCTAGAATGATCAAACCGAGCAGCACTGAAAGCACCGCACCAGTGACAATTTCTTCGATACCAAACGTAGCTTTCAACGATGCAGCAATACTGTTGACCTGAGGCATGTTACCCGTCCCGAATGAACTAATGATCGCAGCTACAGCGAAAAGTGCCGCCATCCACTTCATGTTCAATTTGTTCTTCATGTAGTACATCGGTCCACCTGAAGCTGTGCCGTCCTCAGCAAATTCACGGTATTTATGACTAAGCGTCACCTCCACAAATTTGGTGGTCATACCTAAGGCAGCTGTCACCAACATCCAGAACAGAGCTGCCGGTCCACCGAGGTGGATGGCAAAGGCTACACCCGCTATGTTTCCTGTACCTACTGTACCAGATAACGCTGTAGCCAAGGACTGAAAATGAGAGGTATCTCCTTTCGCTCCTTCCTCATCGAATTTGCCACGCACCACATCAATGGCATGCTTAAAAAATCTGATTTGAGGGAACTTCAAATAAACCGTGAAGAATATCCCTGAACCGAGAAGGGCAAAGACAAACCAGCTAGAGCCGCCAATGTATCCGTCAATAGTTGCTAGAATGTCATTAAGAGATGCCAAATCCATACGTGTACTGCGTTTTTTGAGTGAAAGCCCGAAGATAAATAAAAAAGCCCCCGCGCCGAGGGCGCGGGGGCTTGCTATAACCTTGAGTAGGGATTATTTCACCTCTTCAAAATCTACGTCAGTGACATCGTCAGCGCCGCCAGCATCGCCACCACCGTCAGTAGGACCTTGATCGCCACCGCCTTGGTTTTGCTGCATTGCTGCTTGAATTTCTGCTGAAGCCGCTTGAAGCGCAGCGTTGAGCTTTTCTTGAGCCGCATCACAACCTGCGATATCTTTCGCGCCGTGTGCTGCTTTGAGCTCTGCCAATGCTGTATCGATAGGACCTTGCTTATCTTCTGGAAGCTTGCCTTCGATTTCCTTCATTTGCTTCTCTACTTGGAAGACCATGCTATCTGCTGCGTTGAGCTTGTCAATCTCTTCCTTAGCTTTTTTATCTGCATCAGCATTTGCTTCTGCTTCTTGCTTCATACGATCAATCTCTTCCTGGCTCAAACCTGAAGAGGCTTCGATACGAATGTTTTGCTCTTTACCAGTGTTCTTATCCTTCGCACTTACGTTTAGGATACCGTTCGAATCGATATCGAAAGTCACCTCAATCTGAGGTACACCACGCGGTGCAGCTGGGATACCGTCCAAGTGGAATCGGCCAATAGTTTTGTTATCCCCTGCCATTGGACGCTCACCTTGAAGGATGTGAATCTCTACAGAAGGTTGGTTATCTGCTGCCGTTGAGAAGGTCTCTGACTTCTTCGTAGGAATAGTCGTGTTCGCTTCGATCAACTTTGTCATTACACCACCCATGGTTTCGATACCCAATGAAAGTGGCGTTACATCTAGAAGAAGAACGTCTTTCACATCACCGGCGAGTACACCACCTTGGATAGAAGCACCAATAGCAACTACCTCATCAGGGTTCACACCTTTCGACGGCTCTTTTCCGAAGAATGCTTTAACTGCTTCTTGGATTGCTGGAATACGAGTAGTACCCCCTACTAAAATGACTTCGTCAATCTCTGAAGTCGAATAACCTGCATTCTGAAGTGCCGATTTTGCTGGAGCAATGGTGCGCTCAATCAATGAGGCTGCCAATTGTTCAAACTTAGCGCGACTCAACGTACGTACCAAGTGCTTCGGCCCTGAGGCTGTTGCTGTGATGTACGGCAAGTTGATTTCAGTTGAGGTTGTTGACGACAATTCAATCTTCGCTTTCTCTGCAGCCTCTTTCAAACGCTGCAATGCCATGTTATCTTGGCGCAAGTCCATAGACTCTTCTGCCTTAAACTCTTCTGCCAACCAATCGATCAATACCTGGTCAAAGTCATCACCACCAAGGTGTGTATCACCGTCGGTAGATTTTACTTCAAATACGCCATCACCCAACTCTAGTACAGATACATCGTGCGTACCACCACCACAGTCAAAAACAACGATTTTTTGATCCTGGCCTTTTTTATCTAATCCGTATGCCAAAGCCGCAGCTGTAGGCTCGTTGATGATACGACGTACGTTCAAGCCAGCAATTTCACCTGCCTCTTTAGTCGCTTGACGCTGTGCATCGTCAAAATATGCTGGAACGGTAATTACAGCCTCGCTCACATCGGCGCCCAAGTAATCCTCAGCAGTCTTCTTCATTTTCTGAAGAATCATGGCTGAAATCTCCTGCGGCGTGTACTGACGTCCGTCGATATTTACACGAGGTGTGTCGTTATCGCCTGCTTCAACTGTGTAAGGAACACGTCCGGCATCCGATTGAACATTTGAAAATTTCTCACCCATGAAACGCTTTACAGAGTAAACCGTTTTTTCGGGGTTGGTAATGGCTTGGCGTTTTGCTGGATCACCAACTTTACGCTCACCGCCTTCTACAAAACCTACAATAGAAGGAGTCGTTCTTTTTCCTTCGCTGTTTGGAATTACTACTGGCTCGTTACCCTCCATTACAGAGACACAAGAGTTCGTTGTTCCGAGGTCAATTCCTATGATTTTACCCATTTTATATTAGTTAAGGTTATCAATTCAAATAGTACGACCTCGTATAAACAAGCCTTGTGCCATTAGCTTTTCAGGCCAATTTCACTTCCAAAGTGTCAGCATTTTGGTAAAAACTATGTCAAAATGAAAGGACCTTCTGCCAAAAGGTCATAATAGCGTAGTCTAGAAGCAGACCTTATCTCCGTCCACACAGATGCATGAATCGATCCCTTGAAAATCAACCCAACCCATATCGCAGGTGAAAATGCCGCGCCACAAGCTGTCCATAGAATACGTGCTCAACTGCACATTTTCCTGTATCCCAACGGCTCTCGAAGAGAACAAGCCAATACCCCCATCGATATTGGTAAACAAAGGCTTCTCTTGAACAATTCCTTGAGACGGTTGACTCACGTTAATGTAGGTCGCGTAATCGTCAGCCGCCGCCCAGATTTCTACATCCATGCCTTTGAATACACGAACTTTATCTGTAGTAGTGCCTATGTTGTTGCGTAAAAAGCGGAAGTAAGCATCGTAAGTAACCTCCGAGACAAACGTTCCATTTCCATTCAGGTTACTTCCCGTACGCACCGGCAAGGCATAGGTCAATGTTTTCATCACACTGTCCTGTGGATTTGAACGAGGTGCCTCTTTATATTTGAAATGCAGGTAGCCTTGGTACAAACGTGCATTCTTGGTTGCATCCCATTTAAACTCCGCGTTACTGATACCAAATGAAATCTTTTGGAAGCCTCTAGGTTTGGTAATACTCACATTTCCAACAATCGGAGTAACCGCTTCAAAGTTATTATTCCCTGGTATAAAGCCGCGAATGCGGTATTCAAAAGACTTATCAATAGGAGCATCGGTCCAATACAACCGGTAATTATCAGTGGTAAAGATGCCAGGCTCGAGTGCGTTGGTGTCCTTGCGGTAAAACTCGTAGGTATTGATAACATCGCCGCTGGCATTCAGCTGAGCAAGATAGATAGCGGCAGTATCGAAATACAAGCTATCACTGTATACCGCACCCGCTAACAATCCATCTTCGCCGAGGTAGGTTCTGTGTAATCGTACCCATTGTGTATCTAAATCCTTATCCAATAGGCCATAAACCACATTTTCAACGTCGTAATCGGCATTAATGTCCAAGGAATTGTCGCACGAAAACAGCACGAAAAAGGCAAAAAGGGTAAGAATGTGGTTTTTCATCGGTGCCAAAAATACAACCTACGGGTTGAGTTCTTTTCTTTGTAGGACAGAAAACACAAAAATCGTGCACCATGAGCGTTGCGAAGAAAGAATTTAAGAAAGTCACTACCCACAGTCTTCAGCAAATGAAAGACCAAGGAGAAAAAATATCTATGCTAACCGCGTACGACTACACCATGGCGAAAATGGTGGATGCAGCAGGTGTGGATTGTATTCTTGTGGGCGACAGTGCATCCAATGTAATGGCGGGTCACGAGACGACCCTCCCAATTACGCTTGATCACATGATTTACCACGCCAGCTCCGTGGTACGCGCTGTTGACCGTGCCTTAATTGTGGTTGACCTTCCCTTTGGTACCTATCAGGGCGATTCAAAGCAGGCCTTAAATTCTGCCATTCGTGTCATGAAAGAAACTGGCGGTCACGCTGTGAAGCTAGAAGGCGGTATTGAAATCATCGAAGGCATCAAGCGTATCCTTACGGCTGGTATTCCGGTTATGGGTCATCTTGGACTTACACCACAGAGCATTTATAAATTCGGTACCTACAGCGTTCGTGCCAAGGAAGAAGCAGAGGCTGCAAAGCTTAAGGAAGATGCCCTAGCCTTGCAAGAAGCAGGCTGTTTCGGGATTGTTTTGGAAAAGGTCCCTGCAGCACTTGCAGCGGAGGTGGCGCGAATGCTTGATATTCCTGTCATCGGCATTGGTGCTGGCCCAGGTGTGGACGGTCAGGTTTTAGTATTCCACGATTTGGTCGGGATGACTCATAAATTCAATCCACGATTCTTACGTCGTTACTTGAATCTGTACGATGATATCACGGGTGCAATTGGACAGTACGTCAAGGATGTGAAAGACGTCGATTTCCCGAACGAGAGCGAAAGCTACCCGAGCTAAATTGGCCACTCCTTTAAATATCATTTACGAAGACAATCACCTGGTTGCCGTTAATAAGCGTCCTGGAGATCTTGTTCAAGGTGATAAAACAGGAGACCAGCCATTGCCTGAGTACATCAAATCTTACCTGAAAGAGAAATTCAATAAACCGGGCAATGTTTTTTGTGGCGTCATTCATCGCCTCGATCGCCCAACGACGGGAGTGGTACTTTTTGCTAGAACTTCCAAAGGCTTGGAGCGCATGAACAAGGCGTTCAAAGATCGACAGACTCAGAAAACCTACTGGGCCGTCGTTGAGGGTCAACTTCGTGGAAAGAATGACCTAAAGCATTACCTCAAAAAAAACAGCAAAAACAACAAAGCCATTGTTTTCAAACGCCCTGAAGAAGGAGCGAAAGAAGCTCGATTGAGTTATACTGTTTTGAAAACTGGGGACAATTATTCGCTTGTCCAAGTTGAGTTGCACACGGGTCGTCACCACCAGATCAGGGCACAATTCTCTGCCATTGGTCATGCCATTAAAGGCGATGTGAAGTACGGTGCTCGAAGGGCTGAGCGGGATAAGAGCATCTGCTTGCACGCTAGGTCTTTGACCTTTAATCACCCAACGACAAAAGAGCCAACCACAATTGCTGCGGAGGCGCCACAAACCTTTCAGCCGTTTCTTTAAGAATTAGGGTCAACGTCAAAGACTACTTTAACACGATGGAAATCTGGGCTAAGCAGTATTTCCTGATGGGCCTTTTTTATTCGGTCGCGCACCTTGGCTCCTACACTACCCTTGTCCACCTTCACAATAATCTGCATCTGATACAAGTTCTTTAATCGAGCAATGGGTGCGAATTCTGGTCCGAGGAATCGGTCCCCGATTTTGCTTCGAAGCGAACGGGCAAATTCACCCGCAGCACGTTGCAAAAGTTTCTGATCACGATGCTTCATGGTGATGGTGATTAAACGCACATAGGGTGGGTAGCTGTATTCATTGCGCACCATGAGCTCTTTTTGGAGCATGCCGTCGTAGTCGTGGTTCATGGCCATCTGTATGATGGCATGACGCGGCTTCATACTTTGAATAACGACCTTTCCTTTGGATGTTCTACGACCGGTGCGGCCACTGACTTGTTCAATGAGTTGAAATGCTCGTTCGTTGGCGCGAAAATCCGGATACGATAGCAGGTTATCTGCAGACATAATACCCACAAGACCTACTCTATCGAAATCCAATCCCTTTGTGACCATCTGTGTACCTACCAAGATATCCACCTCGCCCTGCTCAACGCTGCGGATAAGATCTCCAAAAGCGTGTTTTCCCCTAGTAGTATCGAGGTCCATTCGCTTCACTGTAGCCTTTGGAAAGAGCGCTGCAGCTTCTTCAGCAATTTGTTCCGTACCGAATCCTTTGTGAAGCACGCTCTGACCTCCGCACGAGGAACACTTCATCACAGGAGGCGTTTGGTACCCGCAATAATGGCATTTGAGTTGGTTGGGACCTTTGTGGTAGGTCAACGAGATATCACATCGGGTACACCCTTCTACGTGACCGCAGGTCTGACACTGCTGAAAGGTGCTGAACCCCCTTCTGTTCTGAAATAAGATGATGCTCTCCTCCTTTTGAAGGGCTGCGCGCATGGCATCCACGAGTTCTATGGAGAAATTTCCTTTCACCTCTCGGCGCTGCTTGGCACCGACCATATCGACTACTTCTAGTTCAGGAAGTGGCGCCGTGTGGAAGCGCTGGAACAATTGGACCAAGTGATACCGGCCTGCCTTTGCGTTAAACATACTGTCTAAAGAAGGCGTAGCAGAGCCTAAGAGTATAGGACAGCTGTGTTGATTGGCCATCCAAACTGCCGTATCGCGCGCATGGTAACGCGGCGAGGGTTCGTATTGCTTAAAGCTACTCTCGTGCTCCTCGTCTACGATAATGAGACCTAAATCTGGTAAAGGCATAAAGAGTGCGGACCGTGCTCCCAAGACCAGCAGTGGCTCATCGCGCTCCAACGACTCTCGCCATGCAGCCAGTCGCTCGGCCGGAGTGAATCTGCTGTGATTTACAGCCACTGTAAAATGGACACGGAGTCTATTGATGAGTTGTGTGGTCAGTGCAATCTCTGGCAGCAAGTAGAGCACACGTTTGTGCGATTCAAAAGCCTTTTTAATGAGCTCTATGTAAATCTCTGTTTTTCCTGAGGCTGTCACCCCGTGTAGAAGCGTTGGCTTGCCCGCAGCGAACCCCTCCTCTATCTGAGAAAGTGCCGTACTTTGGTGGCCGCTGAGTGAAATTTCAGAATGAGGCGCAGAAGCAGCCGTCGTGCCGTCTACCTCTTCAATCTCCTCTACAAGACCCTTCTTTTTTAACGCAAGAATTTGGGCACTCTCTATGTTGTGCTTTTTACGAAAAGCTCGACTATCAATAAAGTTATTCTCACTGCCACAGGCGGCTACAACACTCAGTAAGGCTTGGGTTTGCTTCTCGCTTCGCGAGGTCGCTTGAAATGCATCGTCTAAACGAGTAAGGTACTCTGGCGACACACGTATGAGCTTTCGTCTTTTGGCGCGAGCTACTTTCTTCAACTCTTCCTCTAACACCGCCCAGCCTTGCTCCAAAGCTTGCTGTACGAGCGGCATAGGATTCTTAACGTTGCAGACGGAACGCACCTCATCTAAGGTAAGTTTCTCGTTGCCTATCAGTGCTTCGTACAAGAGAAATAATGTATCTGATAATTTACTCTCGTCGGGCAGCACTTCGGGATCGCGCACTAATACGCTCTGAGAACTCAGCTTTAGTCCCGGTGGCAATGCTGCATTCATCAGATCACCCAGCGGAGCCATATAATATCCCGACATCCAATTCCATTGTAAGAGTTGGTGTTCCAGCACTACAGGGCGCTCGTCCAATACATTGATCAAGTACTTCAGCGATAAATCCTCCTCCGTTTCTAGCACGCGAACCACTAATGCGGCGTATTCTTTGCGCTTGCCAAATTGGACCAATACGCGCATACCAGAGACCAGCCTACCTGCAAATTCATTGGGCACGGCGTAGTGAAACACCTTGTCCAAAGGCAACGGTAAGATGACCTCAGCAACCAGCATCTACTTTTTGGGTGCTTTAGGTAGGTTCTTTTTTACAAATCGTGCCTCGCGTTTGGTCAAAAGCTTCATTTCATTATCGAAGAAGCTTAGGGTTTTACGGGCGCTTGCCTCCGTTGAGGATGCAATAGAATTGAACTCAACCAGATCGTACTTCATCTTGGTCAAATCGGCCAACAAATCCGCTGATGCTAACTCAAGAAGTTCTACATAGTATTTCTGGTAAGCTTCGTATAAATCAGTCTGACCGTTGTAGAAATATTCATTCCCATAGCTACGAATGTGCTTGCTCAAGGCCTTAATCAGGTTCTTTTGAGCAGCGTACAACTTATCCAAGTCAGTGGTTCCAATTTCGGATTGTAAATAAGCCACCAAGCTGTCCACTTCCGCAGCACCAGCTTTCATTTCTTTAGTATACGCGACTAGTTCCATTTGCGCATTGAATCGCTTTACGATGGCACTTTCTCTAAGTGTGATGTCGTATTGCGTCGCGTAAGCTTCCATGGCCGCACTCATTGCCCCAAACATGGCCTCCATCTGACCAACGTAGGTATGTCCATAGCTAGAACGCGGATCCTCACCCAACCAATCTCGTAAGTTCGAAGAAGTCAATTCTATGATTTGACCGAGATTCTCACCAACGACGGCAACAAGTTGCGCTTCTTCGGGCTCGTCTAATCGAGCAATAGATCTTTTTGACTTGCGCCAAATCCCAAATTGTTCTTCAATTAAGGGGACGACTTTCTTCTCCTTTTCGTAGGTCATGACACCGTCGATAATATCCGAGGTAATGGACATTGTTTTTTCGACCTCGCGTGAAACACGACGCAGATTGCTACTGGTTCCTTGTGCCAACAAGGTTGAGAAGGAAATGGCGGCAATCAGGGTAAGCAGGTTCTTCATTTCGATGTATTTATCTCAATTTATGGATCTTTTTTGTGCCTTCATACATGTCGAACCGTAACAATTTACATTCCAATTCTCCATTGAACAGGTTCCATTTTCGGGACGGACGTAAGCCTATACTTTTAATCGCTTCCAAATCTGAGGTAATCCACATCACTGTCCACCCGGCGTATTCTCGTTTGAGCATGTCGCCCATCTCACGGTAAAATTTATGGGTATCTGCTGCAATCCTAACATTGTACGGTGGATTGACGAGCATCAAACCTTTTGCGCTTGGTGGATCTGTCTCGAAAAAATCTGCCCGCTTCAAACGAATAACATCGTCAAACATGGAGCGTTCTATATTATCTGCAGCAGCATCTAAAGCGTAATCGTCCAAATCTCTACCGAAGATCTTTCCTTCGTATTCTTTCGCTCTGCCCAGCAGTCCGTCTTTAATCTTCTCATACAGGTCTTCATCAAACTCCTTCCAGAAATGGAAACCAAAGTACTCGCGGTATATGTTTGGCGGCATGTTGTGAGCAATCAATGCTGCTTCCACTAAAAATGTTCCCGACCCACACATTGGATCTAAAACCGGCATTCCTCCGTTCCATTTGCTGTGCAGAATAATCCCTGCTGCCAGGACCTCGTTTAACGGCGCACGCGCTGCAGCGAGACGATAGCCACGTTTATGCAGTGAGTCTCCTGAGGCATCTAGATAGACGCGAATGGTATCCTGATAAATATGTATGTGTATGGGTACTTCCGGTGTGCCGCGCTCAACGGTCGGGCGGTCGTCAACTTTATCACGGAATCGGTCCACGATAGCGTCTTTTGCCTTCAAACCGGCAAAACTGCTGTGATTCAATTGCTCGTTACGACCTACCACATCAACAGCGAACGTAGTATTCACGTCGAAATGTTCTTCCCATGGAATAGCAAGGAGCTCCTCATAGTAATGCTCCACATCTTCCATCTGAAATTCAGCCAGCGGAAGTAGCACACGTAAACCCGTGCGCAAGGCTAAGTTTATTTTATACACGTATCCTAGGTCACCAACCACGGATACTGCTCGATTGAGCTTCTTAATTTCACGACCTCCTAAAGCAAGTAATTCCTTACTTAAAATCTCCTCTAACCCATAGAGGGTCTTTACCACCAAGCGGTAATCTTTGTTTTCCGGCACCCTTTTGCGTTTTATCCTACAAATGTAAGCTAACTTTGGTCCTATGATTGATTGGCTAGAATTAATTGCCCTTGTCATTGGCGGCTTCTGCGCCGGACTTATAAATGTCATCGCTGGCAACGGTTCTGCCATCACACTTCCACTTTTGATGTGGGTCGGTTTGGATGCGAATGCTGCAAACGCTACGAACCGTGTTGGCGCTTTATTTCAAACTACAAGTGCCATCAGTTCATTACCGAAAACCAAGCGTGTTCGGTACATGATGAAGCAGAGCTATTTCATTGTTCCTCCGGTTATCATTGGGGCTGTTTTGGGGGCCAATTTAGCCGTAGACATTCCCGAAACTTTGATGAGAGCTGCCATTGGAACCATTATGATTGGCCTGCTCATTACCATGTTGTTCAATCCGAAAAAGTGGCTCATTCCTACCGATGGAGCCGTCAATAAGCGTACACCGAAAATTTGGCTCGCTTATTTCGGTTTGGGAGTTTACGGGGGATTTATTCAAATGGGCTTTGGAATACTCTTTCTATCCATCAGCGTACTGATGGCAAAATACGCTTTGAAGGATGGCAATATCATGAAGCTATTCACCGCTTTTCTAATGACCATTCCCTCCTTTTTCATTTTCGCTTTAAGCGGAAGTATCGATTGGGTATATGGTCTTACCCTTGCAATAGGGACCGCCTCTGGTGCAAGATTTGGCGCTAAGAAAGTCGTTGGGCATCCAAAGGCCAACGCGATTACTCGAAAAGTATTAATTGCTGTAATTTTGGTGGCGATAGTTAAAATGTTTCAACCCCTAGTTCTTGACTACTTCGCCTAATGTCTACGCCCTGGTACGCCACATGGTTTAACACCGAATTTTACCACGACCTATACCGTCATCGAGACGAGCACGAAGCGCGACTTTTTATTGTCGAACTGTGCAGGAAACTAGGTGTACAGGAGGGTGAACGTGCCATGGACATGGCTTGCGGCAGAGGCCGTCATGCCAAAGTACTGTCAGAACAAGGACTACAAACCTTGGGTGTCGATTTAAGTCCCGAGAGCATTTCCTTTGCAAGTCAATTCGAAAACGAAAGCCTTGAATTTAAGGTCGCTAACATGCTTGAAGCCCTTGATTTCGGTGCTTTTGATTGGGTGATGAATCTATTCACAAGCTTTGGCTACTTTGAAGACGATGGGCTTCACCAAACGGCCTTAAATCACATGGCGCATTGCCTCAAGCCCGGCGGTAAACTGGTGCTTGATTATATGAATAGTGCAAAAATCGCTGCGCAATTGGTACCGGAAAACGTGGTGAATACGGATATGGCAACGTACAACATTAGTCGAAAGATTGAAAATGGTATTATTGTAAAACGTATCAAAGTTAGCCATGAGTGTACCCTTGATTTTTTCGAAGAACGCGTTCGCGCATTCAGTAAAGAGGATCTTTATACTATGCTTGTAAATGCTGGACTTGAGCAAATCCAAGTCAAAGGCAACTACGATCTTAGTTCCTTTGAAGAATTGGACAGTGAACGAATGATATTTATTGCACAAAAACCACTATCATGATCCCATTAGTTCTCTTCTTGGCTGTACTTGTCGGTGGTGGTGCGTCGTACATCGTCAATACAAAGAGCGCATTATTCAAGCTGATCTTAGCGTTTTCAGGTGCCTTCCTGTTCGGAACGCTGATGACGCATCTTTTGCCGGAGGTATTCCAGAATAGCAGCGGCGGGCTTTGGGTTCTGCTTGGTTTCGGTGTCCAATTGTTGCTCGACTTCATCAGCAAAGGCTTGGAACATGGTCATTTGCATACCCACGAGAATCGAATCCCTGTCCTTCCACTCGTTGGACTATTTATTCATGCTTTTATCGAAGGGATGCCTTTGGGCTTGGACAACATCATGCACGACCACGGACACGATCATAGCGCGAACGGCTTGCTTTGGTCTGTAGCCTTTCATAAAATTCCTATTGCACTACTTGTTGCAACTGCCCTCCGTTCTGCCGGATTGAAAACGTGGAAGGTCGTTTTAGGAATCTTCCTTTTTGCCCTCAGTTCGCCCCTAGGAAACGCAATGGGCGTTGGTCTTGAGCTGGACCCAGTATCATTTCTACCGGTACTTGGACTTGCCACAGGATTGCTGCTCCATGTGAGTACTACCATTTTGTTCGAAAGTGCGGCAAATCATCAGTTTAATGCTATGAAGATGCTTGTGGTAGCTATTGGTATCGCCTTGAGTTTGTTGCTCTTCTAAACTGGTTTTCTCAGATAGGTTTTGCCATCATGGCAATAGATAAAACCTAATTAAATCTTAACTTAATTAGGGGTTATCTATGTACTTTTGACCCTTAAACAAAAAAATAACTACACAAATGGCTGTATTAGTTGGCAAAAAAGCACCAGATTTTACTGCATCGGCAGTAATCAATGGTGAAGAAATCGTTGAAGATTTTAAATTATCAGATTACGCAGGTAAATACGTAATCTTATTCTTCTACCCTAAAGACTTTACATTCGTATGTCCTACAGAATTGCACGCTTTCCAAGCGCGTAAGGCTGAGTTCGAAGCGAAAGGTGTTGAGCTAATCGCTGTAAGTACAGATACTGAGCAGAGCCACTGGGGTTGGTTGCAGATGACCAAAGACCAAGGTGGTATCGAAGGTATTACTTACCCGATCGTTGCTGATACCAACAAGACAATCTCACACAACTACGACGTACTTGACGGTGAATGGACGTACGACGAGGAAGGCAACCTGAACGCTACAGGTGAAATGATTGCTTACCGCGGTCTATTCTTAATCGATAGAGAAGGTACTGTAATGCACCAGTTGGTGAACTTCTTCCCGCTTGGTCGTTCAGTAGACGAAGCAATGCGTATGGTGGATGCTCTACAGTACTTCGAAGAGAAAGGCGAAGTTTGTCCTGCAAACTGGACCCCGGGTAAAGAAGCAATGAAAGACACTCATGAAGGTGTTGCTGATTACTTGAGCAAGAACTAAGAACAATGTAGGTTCATATTCAAACCCGTTTGCCCTCTGGTGCAAACGGGTTTTTTATGGCCTTGATTATCACTTCCAGTGCTCTCATAGAAGAAATCTATATCTCATAGACCGAGCCCTACCCCGCGTAAACACTAGCCTGTAGGTGAATGTAAATTCTTGCGCAAAAAAAGAATACTTTTTTTCACCCGACCCGTGAACCTAGTAGAACCGACTAGGTTATAGGATATATGGAACATTCTGCGAAAGCAGATTTTCATGGCGGTTTAGGTAGAAAGGGGTCTTGGCGGGCCCCTTTCGTTTTTTTACATACCTGCCATCAATAAGGCACAAAAAAAGCCCCCAGCTGAGCTAGGGGCTTTCTTAATTTCATCAGGGTATTTACGCTGTCAAATCAATCAGTTTACGTAAATATTCTTCCTTACTTGCCGCAGAACCTTCTGCCAATGCTCCGCCTTTAAATGACGCTAGGAATGGTAAGTTATCTACTCCTGCGGCCTTGCGCGCCTCTGGACTATGTTCTGCATTTACTTCCAAGAATACTACATCGCTGTAGCCTTCTTCGTTACTTACTCTTTTGTATTTCGGGGCAAACATTTTGCATGCGCCACACCAATCTGCAAAGTACTTCACCACTACTCGATCGTTATCATTTAAGATCTGTGCGAAGTCTGCATCTGTTGCTAATTGTACTGCCATGTTTCTAAATTTTAAGGGTCAAAAATATATAGATGATTCTTACCAGAAAAATAAATTTGATTGAGCTTATCTATTGCCTCATCAATGCACCTATTGTTCTATTTGGGCTCTGAATTCCTTGTGGTACAAATCGCGAATCAAACCGTCACTTACCCCTATTTTAGGCACGTAAATACGGCCACATCCCGACCATTGCATGGCTTTTAGGTAAATCTCTAATCCAAAGGTAATAACGTCTGCACGGTCAAAATTCAGACCCATTTCTGTAATTCGACGCTCGACATCTAGCCCTTCAATAAAGGTACGCTGCCCATCCACATATTCATAGCTTAGGGCTTCGGTAACCGGTTTCAAACTCAGCTTGTGAAGTTTGTTGATATTACCTCCTGCACCTATGGCTGCTTTGCCTTGCAAGGGCGCTGCATGTTTTTCTAACCAACGTTGCATCTTCGTCCATTCGCCTTGTTCAACAAGTTCGTTCATCAAACGAACACCACCTACTTTAAAAGATTTGGACCGCAAAACTTGTTTGCCCTTTATGATGGATATTTCAGTAGACCCACCACCAACATCGATGTAAATAAAATTACTGACGTCGGCATTAATGGTGTCGTAGAGTTTGCTCGAAAAAACCAGACGTGCTTCTTCTTTACCGCTAATTGTTTCAATCTGAATACCAGTTTTTCGAAGGACTCTATTCACGATCTGACGACCGTTTTTAGCTTCACGCATGGCAGATGTAGCCACTGCTCTAAAGTCTCGGACGCCGTGCACTGACAACAAATGCTCGTAGGCCTTCATACCTTCTAAGAATCGGTCACGAGTTACCTTTCGGATCTTTCCGTATTTAAACACGTCCTGACCCAATCGTACGGGCAACCGAATCATATTCACTTTCTTATAGTGGGTATACCCGTCTTTATAAATCACATTGACAATGAGACATCGGACCGAATTCGAACCGATATCAATAGCACCTAGTTTCGTTACTATCATGAGTTATCCTTTACGCAGCATATTTCTCACATAACCGTGCAACTCCTCCTGTGCCTTAATCTTGGGGCCGTGAAGCATGCGGTAGTTGTTTTGCTGCTGAGCGTCGAAAATTCGTGATTTAGAATTGTCTTTCCAAAGAATATCGAAGTGATCGCGCAATTGACGTTGAATGGATTGGTCGTAAATAGGTACGGTAACCTCTACCCTGCGGTTCAAATTCCTTCCCATCCAGTCGGCAGATGATATATAATACTGGGTATTACCGTCGTTGTAGAAACAGAATGAACGAGTATGCTCCAAAAACCTCCCAACGATACTTACTGAAGAAATATTTCTTGCTTTTGGATGTGACATGTCTAAACAGCAAATGCCTCTCACGACCATCCGAACCTGAACCCCCGCGTCGCTTGCCTCGTAGAGTTTATTGATCATGCCGTGATCAGAAATGGAATTAATCTTCACCCAGAATTCGGCCTTCTTTCCCGCTCTCGCATTCGCTATTTCTCGATCAATGAGTGCCTCTAATCCCGAACGTGTCGTATTGGGGCTAACTAACAAGTGCTTGAATGCGTACTGCTTATATGGACTTTCGATGAACTGGAATACTTTTCGTGCTTCTTTCGCAATTCGCTTGTCATTGGTCATCAGATGATAATCCGTGTAGACCTTAGCCGTGCCTTCGTGGTAATTTCCAGTCCCGATAACACAGTAATCTACAAGCTTCTCTTTGCCCTCGTCTCTTCGTATAAGAGTCAATTTTGAATGCACCTTAAGGCCTTGCACACCGGAGACTACTTTGATGCCCTCGCCTCTGAGGCGGTTGGTCCAACGGATGTTATTGGCCTCGTCAAATCGGGCCTGAAGTTCTATGAATACAGTGACCTCCTTCCCGTTTTTAGCCGCATTAATCAATGCAGAGATAATCTGGCTATCATCAGCCAAACGATAGAGTGTCACCTTAATCTCCCGTACTTTTTCATCAATCGCCGCCTCGCGAAGTAAACGAATGACGTTGCCAAAATCGTGATAGGGCGTGAACAGCATTATGTCTTGCTTTTTAATGGCTTTAAAAATGCTGCGATCAATATCTATATTAGGATGCGGGACTTGAGATAGTCGCTTGTACTCAAGCTCCTGTATCCCCATGTTTGGAAAGCGCATTAAATCCTTCTTATTATGGTACCGTCCTCCCGGAATTAGAGTATCCAAAGCACTCACCTCCAATCCCTCTACCAAACGCTTTAAGGTTGAATCGCTAATGGTTTTGTCGTATACGAATCGAACTAAATCACCTTCACGTCGATTGCGCAACCCGCGCTGAATCTGCTCCATGAACGATTTGCTTACGTCGTCATCCAGCGACAATTCAGCATCCCGCGTAATCTTCACCGTATGTGCCTCAATACTGTCATACTTAACCGTATGAAAAATACTGTCTAGGTTGTGCCGCAGAACGTCGTCCATGTACATCACGTATTGCTTGCCATACTTTGGCAACTGCACAAAACGGCCTGAAATGGAATACGGCACCTCGATAATTGAAAACTGCTCTTTGTCTTTCTTGGTCAAGCGTACTGCGAGATATATACTCTTGTCTCTTAAATAAGGGAAATTTTTCGTCTGATTGATCATCAAATTGGTAAGTGCCGGACTTACCTTTTCACGGTAAAGCTGCTTCACAAAAGTCTCTTGCTTAGCAGTCAACTGTGCCTCATTGATAATCTCAATCTTATAGCGTTTCAAGTCCTCCTTGATTCTATCGTAGATTTCCTGAGAACGTTGCTGTTGGTCGGCTACAATCTCACTGAGTTTCGACAAAAGAGCTCCAGGAGTATATCCCTCAAGGTTTTCATCTAACCCTTGCTCTTCACTGAGTCGTAAGCGACGTATGAAGGAATAACGCACACGGAAGAATTCATCCATGTTGTTAGAGTGTATTCCGAGAAAACGCAGTCTTTCAATCAAGGGATTCGATAAATCTTCCGCCTCTTGCAATACGCGTTCGTTAAAGCGTAACCAACTAATATCTCTGTTGAAATAAGTATTTTCCACTGCCTAATTTTTTAATCGCTTAGGGTACTCAAATTGAATGAGCTCTGCCCCTATATTAATGGAATTCCAGTCTTTACAATCAAACCTTACGCAAACAACCCCCGTGGTAGGAACGTTCTTTACGCTGGCATTGGTCATTTCATTCACAAAATCTGTGATGGCCGGATTGTGTGCGAAATAAAAAGCTGTATCGTGTATACTAGATGTTCTTCGGACAATATCAATCAGTTCAGAAACGCCACAATGGTACAAATGATCATTGATACACATTTTATTTGCCGGTACACCTAGATTTTTGGCGAAAATTAAAGCCGTATGAAGCGCTCTTGTCGCTGGCGAACTGTAAAACGAGAAGTCTTGTGGAGAATCGATCTCGTCGCGAAGATATTCACTGACTAAATGTGCGTCCCGGATACCCCGTCCCTTCAAAGGTCTATCACGATCCTCAATACCGTCAATGGACCAAGAACTCTTGGCGTGTCGAATTAGATAGAGTGTTTTCATATTTGTAAAGTACACTATTTCAGTGCATTCACTAAAGTACTGAAACTACTTTGTCTAAGATTTAACAATAAATTCAAAAGAAATTAATCTCGAGACAACTGCTTGGCTTCATTCCAAAGGACCTCCATTTCATCTAAAGTCATAGTAGACAACTCTTTACCTTGTGCGACGGCTTGTTTCTCCATGTAGGTGAATCTGAAGATGAATTTTTTATTCGTGCGCTCCAAGGCCAATTCTGGATCGATATCACTCAGTCGAGCAAAGTTGATCAAAGAAAACATCAAATCTCCAAACTCACCTTCTATATCTTCTTGTTTTCCAGATACTTGACTCTCTTCAAACTCTCCAAGCTCTTCCTTTATTTTACCCCAAACATCCTCCGGCTTGTCCCAATCAAACCCTGCTCCGCGCGCTTTATCTCCAATGCGAATGGATTTCACCAGGGCAGGTAAACCACGCGGCACTCCTTGAAGAACACTTTTAGTCCCTTTTTCCTTGAGTTTGATTGCTTCCCAGTTCGCCTTTACCTCTTCTTCAGTGGTGGCTTCTACATCTCCATAGATATGGGGGTGACGGTGAATGAGCTTATCACAAACGCTGTTCAGTACATCGGCAACATCGAAAGCACCTTTTTCACTGCCAATTTTTGAATAAAACACCATGTGAAGCATTAGATCCCCGAGCTCTTTCTTGATCTCATTCAAATCGTTTTCTTCAATGGCATCGGCCAACTCGTAGGTCTCCTCAATGGTGAGGTGACGCAAGCTTTCTAAGGTTTGTTTACGATCCCATGGACACTCGGCGCGGAGCGTATCCATGATGTCTAGCAACCTACCGAAAGCTTCTAATTTGGCCTCTCTTGAATTCATATTTATTCCGCTTCTTCGCTCACTTCTTCCTCTAGAATACTAAGCAAATCATTCTTTACAAGAATATTAAACCACTGTACAACCTTTTTGATATCAGAGGCGTATACCCGCTCCTGGTCGAACTTTGGCAATACCTCACCAAAGAAATCTTCCAATTGATCTTTTGAACTCTTGTGACTCAATGCCTCTTTACCTTCTGTAACCTCAGCCATCGCCTTGAAGACATCTCTTAGCGGCACCTCTTCTTCGTAAGTGTAGATCGCAATATCTCCCAACGAGCTTACATTGGCATTTGCTGAAATCGCTGTGCGCTTACCGTCCAATAAGCTTTCAACTACGACACCGTTTTTTTGATGTGCAATTAGTTTGAAAAGACCGGGTTTTCCTGAAACCGAAAGAACAGTTCTTAAATCCATTTATTGTTTATTTAACCAGTTTTGTATTGTATTCAATTCTTCGTCTGAACTCAGCAACAACAGTGCTTCAGCCTGCGTCGCAAGTTCGTGCTTTGGGTATCTATCCATCAACGCTCTCAAGTAATTTCTCGAGCGCTCTTTATCATTAAATCTATTTTCAAAAAACAAGGCCAATTGCATCAATGCCTCTGGCGCAAAGGCGTGCTCCGGATACTTTTTAGTCAAGGTAATCAAGTAGTTTATCCCGTAAAGGTAGTCCTCAGCCCCACTCATAAGTACTAGACCAGCTTGCATCAAACGTTTTGGATCACTCAACACCAAGCTGTCCTCTGCAATAAAGTGCTTCTTCGCAAACTCCAGCTCTTCACTAGTCGCAACACCACTATCTATTCGATCAAAATAGTACAGGGCAGAATCGCTAACGGCTACCGTCACTTGTTGCCCCTGTACATTAGACTCTGGAGCAGTACAAGAAATTAACCCAAGTAATAGTAGAAGGACAATTCTCATCGACGTTTTGGGAATTTCATTGGATAATCAATGGCAATATCGCCACGTTCAATGCTGCCCAATTTACCTTTGATCAGTCGTTTTCTCAATGGCTTGAGGTAATCGGTAAATAGCACTCCCTCAATGTGATCGTACTCGTGTTGAATAACACGTGCGGCAAGTCCCGTATACGTTTCTTCGACCAACTCCCAGTCTTCAGTATAGTATTCGATGACCAATTTTTCTTTGCGGTACACGGTTTCACGTACGTCCGGAATACTCAAACAGCCTTCTTCCATACCCCACTCTTCGCCTTCTTCTTCAATGATAATAGGATTGATAAAGGTCTTCTTGAAATTCTTGAGTGTTTCGTAGTCCTCTTCGCCTTCTTGAGCAAATGGACTTGCGTCAATAACAAACAATCGGATGCTTCTGCCAATCTGAGGAGCTGCTAAACCAACACCCTGTGCGTTGTACATGGTCTCGTACATATTTTCAATAAGCGGTGCTAGACCCGGATAATCCTGATCTATTTCTTCCGCTACTTTATTGAGAACGGGATCGCCATAGGCAACTACCGGTAAAATCATAGTTGGTGATTTTTAAGGCACAAAGATAGTTAGTGCATGTCTAAATAACGCTCTAAAATGAGCGAGGCTGCGACTTTATCAAGCGCCCCTTTTTCTTTACGCTTCGATTTCTTCATCCCACCCATGATAAGCATTTGAGAAGCCTCCTTAGAGGTAAAATCTTCATCCACAAAAACGATCTCCATGATCGGCCAGCGCTTATGGATTTTTGCCGCCCACAGGTCGATAATTTCCGTACTATCCGTAGCAATGGATGGCTTCCCAATAACGATTGTCTGTGTTCCTTCCGTGGCAACATATTCTTCAAGCACTGCCATGAGCGAACCTGTATCCACTGTTTTCAATGGAAAAGCCATCATCGCGAGCGGATCAGTCTCTGCCATTCCAGTGCGTCTACCGCCAATATCTAAAGCCAATACTTTCGCCATGGTTCAAAGGTAGTCTTTCCGTAGGAAGCATTAAATTTGAACAGCAGATAAGAATGAACAAGATGAAGGATATTAGAGCTGTCATAGAACAAGCTTGGGAGCAAAGAGAACTGCTTCAACAAGAAGAAACTCAAAACGCAGTACGCGCTGTAGTAGACGCGCTTGATGCCGGTACGCTTCGCGTTGCTGAGCCTACAGAAAATGGCTGGCAAGTGAACGAATGGGTAAAGAAAGCTGTGGTTCTGTATTTCCCTATCCAAAAAATGGAGACCATTGAGGTCGGACCTTTTGAATTCCACGATAAAATTCCACTCAAACGCAATTATGCCGAAAAGGGAGTACGTGTCGTTCCTCATGCTGTAGCACGTCACGGTTCATTTATTGAGGCAGGTGTTGTAATGATGCCTTCGTACGTTAACATAGGTGCACATGTCGAGAGCGGAACGATGGTTGACACATGGGCGACAGTAGGATCGTGTGCGCAGATTGGTAAAAACGTTCACTTGAGCGGCGGCGTTGGAATTGGCGGTGTGTTAGAACCTTTACAAGCAGCACCGGTAATCATTGAAGACGATTGTTTCATCGGTTCACGTTGTATTGTCGTGGAAGGTGTTCATGTAGAAAAAGAGGCTGTTCTAGGTGCGAATGTTGTCTTGACAGCCTCAACAAAGATTATTGATGTTAGTGGCGATGAGCCGAAGGAATACCGAGGCCGCGTTCCAGCCCGTAGTGTAGTTATTCCCGGCACCATGCCTAAGGAGTTCCCATCGGGCACCTTCAACGTGCCTTGTGCATTAATCATAGGACTGCGTAAAGAGAGTACAGACAAGAAGACTTCGTTGAACGACGCATTGCGCACACACAACGTTGCAGTATAATGAGCACTGCCCTAAGCATACTATACCTCAGCTTTAATGAGGAAGATGTCTTTGGGCAATCGCTCGAAAGTGTACGTTCTATTGCCGACGAGATTGTAGTAGTAGATTCTGGATCTTCCGATTCAACCGTTCAAATAGCCGAACGTGCGGGTGCTGACGTATACCACCGGCCATTGAAAAACTGGGGTGAACAGCGCAACTGGGGATTAGAAAAGTGCAAACACTCTTGGGTATTAGTAGTCGATTGTGATGAAGTGTTCACCGATGAGCTCATTGAATCGCTCAAAGAGTGGAAACTAAGTGAACACAACGAGCAACACCCTTACTCCTTTAAGCGCGTGCATTTTTTCAAAGGCAAAAGAATGAATTTCAGCGGACTGCAAAATGATTACGTAGTTCGACTTTTACCTAAGGAGGTGAAATATGAAGAATTAAACGTGCACGAAAAAGTGCGCTCCTCTTCCAAACGCCTCAAGGGAAATATCCTTCATTACACCTACAAAAACGCCGCCCACTGGGAACAGAAATTCAGAACCTACGCCAAGCGCCAAGCTTTGGATTACGAAAAGAAAGCAGGTAGAATTGGCCCATATTATTTGAATGTGAAACCTTCTTGGAGATTTTTCAAGCACTACATCATAAAAGGCGGTATTTTTGACGGCTCAAGAGGTTTTGAATATGCCTTGTGGATGTATAGAGCTGTTAAATGGCGCTACATCGAAGTAAATAAATTGCGAATCAAATGACATTCGGTCAAAGCTTACAATTCATTCTTACAGCATTGTTCCTACTCGGCGTATACAGTTACAAATGGGCCCTGCATTTTCAATACTTAAGAGTGAAGAACAAGAAGAAAGCTGGTAGCTGGAAGGATTTCTACACGCGCAATTTTTCCAATAAAAAAGACCTCGAATGGTGGAAAGAGAGCTTTATGATCTTACCACTACTCTACCCGACCATCATGACTGGAAAGGACAGTGAAGACTTTTGGTTGAGCAAAATCAAACGCACCAACCTTGCGCTTTACTTCCTGTTGATGATCTTATTACTTACCGGGATATATTTCTCGAAACTTTCAGAGCGTCCGTTTTAATGTCAAATTATAGCCACTTTTTGGACCGGCCGATTTTTAAGCAGATCGGACAGGCAGCCGACCACCTCGGTCTGGAGTGCTACGTCGTAGGTGGCTATGTACGTGATCGACTCATTGAGCGTCCCACGAAGATGGACCTCGATTTTGTCACCGTGGGTTCGGGCATAGCACTGGCAAAAGAAGTACGTAAAGGCTTCGACAAAAAGCCCAAACTAAGTGTTTTCAAAAGCTTTGGTACCGCTCACATGAATTATCAGGGTGTTGACCTAGAATTCGTAGGTGCTCGGAAAGAAAGCTACAAGAGAAATAGCCGAAACCCTATTGTTGAAGACGGCACTCTTGAGGATGACCAAAATCGCCGCGACTTCACCATCAATGCAATGGCTATTTGTTTGAATGAAGGTCGCTGGGGCGAATTAATAGATCCATTCAACGGCGTGGATGATCTTGAACGAAAGCTCATCAAAACACCGCTCAGTCCAGACAAGACTTTTGACGATGATCCGCTGCGCATGATGCGCGCTGTTAGATTCGCTGCGCAATTAGACTACCGCATCGATTCTGGCACTTTGAAATCCATTAGAGCGCATGCTTCGAGATTGAAAATCGTCGCTCCGGAACGCATTAGCGTGGAGCTGAATAAAATCATGGAAGTCGACAAACCTTCCTACGGTCTTGGCCTTCTTTTTACGAGCGGCCTGATGAAGGAAATTCTGCCTGAGATTTGTGCGTTACAAGGAGTTGAAGAAGTTGAAGGACATCTGCACAAGGACAATTTCTACCACACACTTGAAGTAGTAGACAACCTCGCTCGTACATCTGAAAACTTGTGGCTCAGATGGGCTGCATTGCTTCATGATATCGGTAAACCTAAAACTAAAAAGTTTATCAAGCCAGCCGGCTGGACGTTTAGAGGTCATGAATTTGTAGGAAGTAAAATGATTCCAAAAATCTTTAAGCGTTTGCATTTGCCTACGGATGCACGAATGAAGTATGTGCAGAAGATGGTAATGATGAGCTCTCGCCCTGCATCACTCGTAGACGATACAGTTACAGATTCAGCCGTTCGTCGCTTGTTATTCGACGCTGGAGATGATGTAGAAGATTTGATGCTCTTGTGTGAAGCCGATCTCACCACAAAAAATGAACGCAAAAAGCGTCGCTATTTGAACAATTTCAAGGAGGTACGCTTGAAGTTTAAGGAGGTCGAAGAACGCGATCACATCCGCAACTTCCAACCGCCCGTGAGCGGCGAGGAAATTATGGAGCACTTCGGGATTGGCCCCTCAAGAGTAATTGGAGAAATCAAGGAAGCTTTAAAAGAAGCCATACTTGAAGGACATATACCAAATGAAAAACAAGCCGCACTCGCCTTAATGGAAGAGGTGGCGCAAAAACTAGGGTTGACAAAATAATATGGAGTTTTTCTTACGCGTAATCGCTGATACTGATGATACCGTCTTGAAAGAAGTACGTATCAAAGGTGCTGCTTCTATGATGAACTTACACGAGCACATCTTCAATGAATTTGGCTTAAACCCCGGAGAAATGGCAAGCTTTTATTACAGCACTGCCAACTGGGATCAGGGCGATGAACTTCCCATGTTTGCCATGGACGATGATATGCCTTCCATGGAAGGAACTTCTGTGGAGCAATTCTTTTCGAGCACCAAAAACGGCTTATACGTCTATAACTTTCTCGACATGAACATCTTCTACCTTGAAGTTGTAAAAACTGAAGATGAAGAAGGGTTTGAGGATTTTGTAGTGCTTTCAAGCGTTGGCGAATTACCCAAAAATGAAGTGCCAAGCACAGATGCAATTGCACCGTCAAAAGACCCGAGTGAGATGAGCGAAGAAGAGTTAAATGCCTTGTACGGGCTCGACGATCTCGATAGTGGCGCTTTACCTGGATCCGAAGAGAATGAAGACGATTCTTTAGGGTACGACTACTAAAAGTGAATCCCTAAGATTCGTTCTACAGGCACTTTAATATTCCCTTTTAGGTAAATATGATTGTTGTAATGCAACCAGATGGTGGTATGGACCTGGTAAACATCTGTACCTGTATTGAACTGAATATGAACCTTTTGGTGCTTAAGATTACCTAAATAGGTTGCCTTATGAATGGCCTCAGAGCGTTGTTGAACCGCTCGTACAGATCCCAAGATTTCTCCGGATTCGTAGGCGAGCAAAGCAGTATCTGTTCTCGATATGTTTCTAGCGTCGTGGTTCATAGTTCGTATAAAGCGGTTCTATCAAATTACGTATTTTCATCGAAAATTCCAACACACCTTCATGTCTAAAACCTACCTCATCAACATATGTGGACCTACTGCGGTAGGAAAAACAGGGGTAGCCTTGTATTGGGCAGAGAGGTTGGGTTGTCCAATTCTTTCCACCGATAGTCGCCAGTGCTATAAGGAATTGGCCATAGGAAGTGCACCTCCTTCCGCAGAGGAATTGCAGCGCGCCGATCATCATTTCATCGCCGACCGAAGCATTCATAATCCGATTACTGCGGGCGAATACGAACGATTTGCATTGGGTAGATTACAGTCCCTGTTCACTGAGAATAATGTTGTTATTGCTGTAGGTGGCTCTGGGATGTATATCGATGCCCTTCTCAATGGCTTAGATCCCCTACCTACTGATATCGACATTAAGGCAGGTTTAGACGAGCAGTTTGCTACGGATGGTCTTGCGCCGTTAGTGGCAACACTCCAAGAACTCGATCCAGCATACGCAGAGAAAGTCGACCTAAACAACCCGAGGAGGGTGATTAGAGCACTAGAGGTTATTATGGCTACAGGCAAAAAGTATTCTGAGCAACTGAACAATAGTCCCAAGGAACGGCCGTTTGAAATAGTGAATTGGGTGTTGAATATGGATAGGAATCAATTGTACGACCGAATAAATAGACGTGTGCATCTCATGATTGCAGACGGACTTGAGGCTGAAGCCAGATCGTTAAAATCTCATGCAGACCTTCCCAGCCTCCAAACCGTTGGGTACCGAGAATGGTGGCCTTATTTTAAAAGTGAATACGACCTAGACCGCACCATTGAGCTCATCCAGCAATACAGCCGACGCTATGCCAAAAGACAATTGACCTATTTCAAGCGCTTCGAAGGTGCTTTATGGCTCGATCCAAACGACATTAACAGCCAAGAGGAATCTTTGCGCAAAGCGGGGGTGTTGTGAGCATAATTAAATATTTCAGCTTCCCGCGCGGATTTTGGCTGCTTCAAATACTGTATTTGATTGGTCAAAAATTCGATAAAACCCGACGATCAAGAAGTGTATTTCAACCTAACCTTCCTGTCATTTGTGTCGGAAATTTCCAAGCGGGCGGCACAGGTAAAACACCAATCACTCAATGGGTTGCTAGTGAACTATCGTCACTAGGATATGAACCCATAATAATTCTACGAGGATATAAAGGCAGAACAAAGGTCAGCACGTTAGTCAACAATCAAAATGCTCAAGTCTTTGGTGACGAGGCTGTACTCCATGCTTTAAATCATCCCACCATAGTCGGTAAAAATCGTATCGAAAGTTGCAATCTTGCTGAATCTTTGGCCAAAACAGATAAACCTGTTTTAATTCTTGACGACGGACTGCAGTATTACGATCTACACAAAGACTTCTCTATGGTGTGCCAAAAAGATGCACTTTTTGAGTACGACACTTTGCTTCCTCAAGGCCGTCTTCGTGAAATTCCTCACACCAATATTGATGCTATAGTTAGCAATGGAGAAAGAGTACCTGCTTGGGTTAAACGCGAATGGAAAGGCGTACCGGATTATTACTTAAAAAGAGAAGTCATCCTAAAATCAGGAGTAGAATTACCGGGAAATATGGTCTGTGGTGTAGCTAAGCCTAATGACTTCTTTAATCTCGTGCAAAAACGAATTGGCTTCGTTGGAAATGAAATGAAGTTCCGGGACCATCATCGTTACAGTGCAGCCGATCTCGCTCGTATCGAGAAGGCTTCGGAAAAGTATGAATACCGCGTACATTGTACTGCAAAAGATGCGGTGAAACTGGCACCGCTAATTGCAGCAGAAAACAGCCCTATTAAACTGAGTGTTTGGGATGTTGAAATTCAGCCTGCCTGTGATGTTCAGCCACTCCTTGATGCCATGGTG
>JBMZBC010000022.1:35644-35879 GCA_049611965.1 Schleiferiaceae bacterium
TAAATTAGCGCTCTAAATTTCCCTTGGATGTCTAGTATTTACGATACATACGAACCGGTTATTGGTATTGAGGTTCACGTGCAGCTCAGCACGCAGAGCAAGGCATACTGTGGCGACGCTACCGCATATGGTGCCTCCCCAAATACTCAGGTAAGCCCGATCAGCTTGGGCCATCCAGGTACTCTTCCTGTGTTCAACAAAGCGGTGATGAACTATGCCGTGAAGTTGGGTATTG
>JBMZBC010000023.1:0-34293 GCA_049611965.1 Schleiferiaceae bacterium
ACGAAACAAAGGACTTTCATCCTTTCAAATTCTTGCCTTCAATAGTTAGTACAAAAAAATGTGAGCAACCATTACTTACTAACGGTTGAAATAGAGCAGGGATGAGTCACCGTAACTTAGAAAACGATAATTGTTAGCCATAGCATGGTTGTACACCTTTTTCCAAGATTCGCCGATCCCAGCACTTACCAAAAGTAATAAGGTGGAGCCAGGTTGGTGGAAGTTTGTGATGATGCCTTGCGTAGATTTCATGCTGTAGCCGGGGCGAATCATGAGTTGTGTTTGAAGGGCTGCCGAGGAGATGTCTTCGCTTTCTAAATGATCAAGTAGTGCACGGTAAGCTTCAGCAGTGGTGATGCTTTGATCTAGTTGGTAGGCATCGAATTGACCAAGATTTTCAAAGCGGCCCGTGGTGATAAGCTTAGCGCCTATCCAGTGACAGCTTTCGAGCGTACGTAAGCTCGTGGTGCCAACTGCGAATTTAGGCCCTTCGTGTTTTAGGTAATTCTTAAGCCATTGGCGGCCTACAATGATTTCCTCGGCGTGCATTTCATGGGTGCTGACGTCGCCGTCACCGAGGGGTTTGAATGTGCCAGCGCCCACGTGAAGAGTGAGTTCTAAACGCTCATGCCCTTGTTGTTCTAATTCTTGGAGAACTGTAGGTGTGAAGTGCAGCCCGGCTGTTGGTGCAGCTACTGAACCGTTGTTCGAGGCGTAGACCGTCTGATAGCGTTCGACATCTTCTTCTTCAGCGTCTCGGTTCATATACGGCGGTAGGGGAATTTGACCTGCGATATTTACAACTTCGGAAAACGTGTATGTTCCGGTCCACGTGAAGGAGATAATGAACCCTTGCCCTGAGCGTTCGCCTTTTTTGGCCGTCAGAGTGAGGTCCTCCTTTAGTTTTAGGTGAAGCGGGTGGTCTTTCCAGCGTTTCAAGTTGCCCACCATACATTCGAAGCGAATCTCATTCTTTGCTTCCATGGCCTCTTCGACGCTCTGTTCGAAAGGGTTCAGACAGAAAACTTCTATGGGTTTAGCTCCTATTGTTTTGGTAAAACGCAGTCGTGCTTTAATGACCTTAGTGTTGTTAAAGATCAATTGGCTGTTCTCAGGAAGAAGGATAGGTAATTGCGAAAATTGGTGGTCTTTTATTGTGCCATCGAAAACCAATAATTGGCTCTCATCCCTACGCGACAAGGGGTGCGTGGCAATCCTTTCTTGAGGGAGGTCGTAAATAAAGTCCGATTTCTGCATGAGTGCTTTTTCCTTAGCGCAAAAATAAGGTTCGCTACCTTAGCGACAACTCAGGACAAAATATCTTTGCGGCCATGAAGCGTAAGATTTTCATTTCAACCACCAACGACATCACAACGGATAACCGGGTGAATAAAGTTGCTGTGTTGTTGCAAGACTTGGGCTATGAGGTAAAGTGGATTGGACGAGAATTGGCCACTTCAAAAGAGCTGAACCGCAGCTATGGTACGGATCGCATGAAATTGTGGTTTACCAAGGGCGGCTTGTTTTACGCTGAATTTCAGGTGCGTTTGTTTCTAAAGCTGTTGTTTGAGTGCAACCGCAAATCGGTGTTATTGGCCAATGATTTAGATACGTTGTTGCCTAATTTTTTGATTAGTCGATTCTTTGGTATTCCATTGGTGTATGATAGTCACGAGTATTTCTGTGGTGTACCGGAGATTCAAGGCCGTTGGGTAAAACGTGTTTGGTTGAGCGTTGAGCGATTTGTCTTTCCAAGACTTCAGCACATTTGGACGGTCAATGAGAGTATAGCGAGCTTGTACGAGCAAGATTATGGCAAGCGTCCTCAGGTATTTCGAAACATCAGCCCAGTGCCAAATATTCAGAGTACATCACGCGCAGAACTCGGATTGCCTGAAGGGGTAAAAATAGCCATCAATCAAGGGTCGGGCATGAATGTGGACCGAGGTTTGGAAGAAGCGGTAGAGGCCGTATCGCAAATGGAAGGATGGCTGCTGTTGCTTGTGGGTAGCGGAGATGCTATACCTGCGCTCCAAACGCTTGTTCAACAAAGGGGTTGGGAAGAGAAAGTGAAGTTTGTAGGGCGAGTGCCGTATGCGCAGTTATTGCAATACACAAGTGCGGCGGATGTGGGTTTGAGCCTGGATAAGGATACGAATATTAATTATCGATTCTCCTTGCCAAATAAGCTCTTCGATTACATCCATTGCAATACACCTGTGGTCACTTCAAAAGTGGTTGAAGTGAAGCGTATTGTTGAGGAATTTGGTGTTGGACGTACAGTTCACCCCGAGGATATCGAGGGCCTTCGATTGGCTATTGAAACTGTAGGTGCGGAAGATTATAGTACCGCATTGAAGGTGGCACAGGAGGCGCTTACATGGGAAAAAGAGCAGATTCCGCTCAAGGCATTCTACGGCCAATTTTTATAGAGTGACTGCATAGCCTGAGCAGTTTGTAGACATCAAAGAAGAGAATAGGTAATAACCCATTAGCAAGTCCTGATTTTAAGGGCTCTCCCAACAGCCAGTGTGTGGCCTTGAAAGCCCATTGAAACCCTGCTTTTTGAACGGATCTATAGGCTTTAAACAGCTTTACGTCTTCATCTATTTTTCCCGCCGCGATAAGGATGGCGAGTCCGTCGACTGCGGCTGTGGTTTTCTCCATAAAATCGGCCCCTGAATCAATACCCATGTGGAAGGCGGGATTGTCTATGTGAGCGATTTTGGCGTGTCTGTATTTTAATTCTAGTCCGAAAAGAGTGTCTTCGTGTCCGTATTCGACGAGTTCCTCCGAAAATAAGATTTGGTCAAAGAGTGTTTTTCGAATGAGGAAGTTAAAGGCTGTGAAGCTTGAATAGGGTTGTTGCTTTCTTATGGCGGCTTGAATCTCTTCTTTTTGCTTGCCTACTCTAACGCGCAGCTCTTTGTTTTTATAACCCGGTCGGTAGGCCGTGCCGCCTACAACGACATCAGCACTTTCTGCCTCATTGCAGTAATTGGATAGAAAATCTGCCGAGCTTGGGAGGGCATCTGCATCTAAAAAGAGTAAAAATGCTCCCGAAGCCAGTTGGCTCAAACCGTTTCTATTTGCGCTGCGCCCCTGTGTGGTAGATTGAATGTATCGACAATTTGCCATTGCTTCCCACTTGGAAGACATTGGGTGTTTTTCGGGGTGTTGGTCACTGATAATTACTTCGATTGACCAGTTTTCCGGCAACTTACCTTCGGCACAATGCTCAAGTTCTTTGAGCAAAGTACTTACATCATCGCCGTATGAGGCAATGCAGATGCTAAGCGTATGTGTTGAGCTGCTCAAAAGCTTACAGATTTGAGACGACTGAATCTTCTACTTTACCGCCACTTACTTTTAAAGTTCTGTTGGCGTATTTGTGAATCATTTGGTAGTCGTGGGTGGCCATTAAGATGGCTGTATTTTGGTCTGCCAAGGAGAGTAATAAAGACATGATTTCCTCAGAGGTGCGAGGATCTAAGTTCCCTGTAGGTTCGTCAGCGAGGATGACTTTTGGTGCATTCAATAAAGCACGCGCTATCGCTACACGCTGCTGCTCACCGCCCGAGATCTCGAATGTGCTTTTGTGTTTCTTGTTTTGCATGCCCACCAAGGTGAGTACCTCAACAATTCTCGTTGAGCGCTTGTCCTTGTCTTTCCAGCCCGTAGCACGTAGAACAAAGTCTAGATTGGCTTCAACACTGCGGTCACTGAGCAATTGAAAATCCTGAAATACAATACCGATATCTCTGCGTAATGAAGGAATATCTTTGCTGCGCAAGCCGTTCAATGTATGTCCAGCCACCCTAGCTGTGCCCTGTTCTAGGGGTAGATCGCCGTACAAAGTTTTTAAAAGTGAGCTTTTTCCAGAGCCCGTCTGGCCAATCAAATACACGAATTCACCGGTATCGATTTTAAAGCTTACGTCTGCGAGAACTAGGTGTTTGCCTTGAAAGACGTTTGCATTCTGTACTTCAATTGTTGCCATGTACGGTAGTTGATTTTAAGCAGATTCAAAGTTAGAAGAAATACCAAACGATTGAAGTCGTGCGTTTTTTTTGATGTGAATAACTCAACCGAATTCACAGGATTGGCCCTAAAGTAGGCCATGAGCATAGGTTATTTTTAAGCATAAACGTAAACGATATGCGTACCCGATTATTTCTAGCGGTTCTGCTAGTTTTTGGCTTCAGCGTCCATGCCCAACAGACCACTGCTGAGCAAGGATTTGAGGCGACTTTCAATTCAAGTGTTGACCTTTTCGACGATGGACTCTATGCTGCGGCAAGAGTAGGATTTGACGAACTGTTGGCTTCGGATTTGCCGACACAGAGTTTCCTGAAAGAGGAAAGTAGTTTCTATAGAGCGCTTTGTGCCCTCTACTTGATGAACGAAAACAGCGAATATTTCTTGACGTACTTCGCACAGACCTACCCGTTAAGCCCAAGATGGCAAGAGGCGCATGTCACTGCTGCAAACTACTACTTCAACAACCGCAGGTACAAAAAAGTGGTGCAATGGTTGGGAGCTATTGATGCCGCTGATGTTCCAAACGCCTTTAGAAGTGAATACTATTTCAAATTGGCCTACAGTTACCTGATGGCCAAAGATGTTGAAAAGGCACGCAATCTCTTTTTCCAAGGGACCAGCTACAAGGGGGAATATCAGAATTACCACCAGTATTATTACGGGCATATCGCTTATGAGGCAGAACAATACAGTACCGCTTTGGGTCAATTCAAACTGCTGATTGGCGATGAGAAGTTTGGTGGTGTGGTACCGTATTACCTCAGTCAGATTTATTACAAAACAGGAGATATCGATCAACTCCTCTCAGTAGGAGAGTCCCTCCTAGCACAGGCAGTTCCGTCGCGTGCAGCAGAGGTTGCTAAACTCATCGGTGAGGGGTACTATCAGAAATCGGACTGGAAAGAGGCAGCCCTTTATTTAGAAAAGCACAAAGAGCTCGGTGGCAAACTGAGTATTCAAGACAACTACAAGCTGGGCTTCGTTTTGTACAAGACACGCCGGTACGAAGAGGCCATCAAGGCTTTCAATAAGATTCATAATCGAGGAGATGATTTAGGCCAGAGTGCCTACTACCATTTGGCCGATTGTTACCTAAAGACCGGTAAAAAGACGGAGGCTCAAGGGGCATTTTTTAAAGCCAGTCAGAGCGGTAGCGACAAGCGCCTTCGTGAAGATGCATATTTCAACTACGCGAAATTGGCCTACGACAGTGCTACACCGTTTGAGCAACCCTTAGATATTTTCAAGGACTTCTTGAAGAAGTACCCAAACAGCAAGTATCGCGCGGAAGCGAATGAATATTTAGCCAACCTGTATCTAAATTCTAAGGATTACGAGAGTGCCATGAAGGCGATCTCTGCGGCAGGGTTGGAACAGCCAACTATGCAAGGGGCCTATCAGAAAGTAGCTTATTTCCGTGGGGTACAGCATTTCAATGCTATTCAGTATCCGGCGGCCAAGCGCATGTTTGAGCGGTCTTTGGATTATCCCTTAAGCAATGTATATACGGCATTGGCGCATTACTGGTTGGCTGAGGTGGCGTATAGAGCCAAGGACTTTGAAGGTGCCTTGTTGGAGCTGGCTAAATTTGAAGCTACTCCTGGATCTGCGACACTGAGTCAATACAAGCGAAGCCTGTACAACAAAGCCTATGCAAATTTCTCAAAGGGCAATTATGAGGCAGCTGCGACGACCTTCAGGTTGTATTTGAACAAGCAACGACCGGGTACAAAGCTTGCGAATGATGCAGAATTACGCTTGGCCGATTCTTACTTCATGACCAGCCAATACAACAATGCTATCAACTATTACCAGACGTATCTCGGCCGCAGTGTTCCGGATGCGGATTACGCGATGTTCCAGCAGAGCCTTTGTTTTGGTTTAGTGGATGATGATCAGCGGAAGGCAGGAAGTTTAGAAACATTGGTGAAGAAGTATCCGAATTCTGTGTATGCTACTGATGCCTATTTTGAGTTGGGAGAGACCTATATGAAAATGGGCAAGGAAAACCAGGCAGAGTCTATTTTTACGGCATTCATCAAGGATTATCCTAAGTCTCGATTCATAAAAAATGCGCACATCGCGTTGGGTCTGATCTACCGTACACAAGGAAAAGGCAACAAGGCATTGGATCAGTTCAAAAGCGTTGTTGAAGATTTCCCAAATACTGCCGAAAGTAGAGAGGCGCTTGGATTGGCGAAGATTCAGTTTGCGGAATTGGACCAGCTAACGGGTTATGTCGATTGGATTCAAACCCTAACGGGAACAGATATCGGTCAAGGTCAGCTGGATTCTACTTTGTACAACGGCGCGTACGACCGTTACAGTTTTGGCGATTGTGAAGGAACGTTGAAAGGCATGACGGACTACTTGAATAAGTTTCCGGATGGAATTTTCAGAGTACCGGCAAATTATTACCTCGCTGAATGTGCATTCAGTCAAGGCCAAGATTCCTTAGCACAGTCGGCTTATGAATTCGTAGCGGCTTCAGGCGAGCTGAGCTTCCGTAAACAGACCGTAGAGCGTTTAGCCTCGCTGTACTATGCAGCGCAAGATTTTGAGCAAGCCTTCTATTACTACGAGCAGGTGCTTGGACTAGTGGGTAATGCCGATGAAGGTCGCCGGGCTCGATTGGGACTGATGCGTTGCGCGAAGTCTTTGGACAACGTACCGGTAGTAATGCAATATTCAGAGAGCTTGTTGCAAGATGAGGCTTTGCCGACCGATTGGAAGACTGAGGCCTTGCTCAACGCTGCACGCAGCGCCTATGAGCTCAAGGACAGTGCCAATGCAAAATTGTACTACACTCAGGTCAAAGCAGAGATCAAAGGAGAGGCACAAGCTGAAGCCACCTATTATTTGGCGGAGTTTGACCATGTCATGGGCAAATACGAAGGCTCCAATGATTTGCTATTCTGGATGATAGAAAACTTGCCAACCTACCCGAAATGGCGTTGGAATTCGCTCATTTTGATGGCAAAGAATTATGCAGGGTTGCGCGATGATTTCCAAGCGAATTACACGCTGGATTTTGTGATTGACAATGCGGATTTCGGTGATTATGCGGCACAAGCGAGTGCGTTTAAATCAGAATTGGCCCTTCAAAGAGAAAGAGAAGAGCGCAACACTATTGGTGTAGACAGCTTGAGTATGGAAGATTTCGAAATGGAATCTATTGAAGAATTAGAAGAATAAGGAATGATGAAGATGAGATTCCAATTAAGAATAGTCGCAACAGCTGCACTTATTGTGGGTGTGAATGCTTCACTATTGGCCCAAGAAGAAACAGGTACCGGCGATGAGGTAAAAAGCGTGGAGATACGCGTTGTAGAAGAGTACCAAGCACAGGTCCGAAGTGCTCAAAAGATCAGCGAGCAGCCTTCGTTTTCGGATACAACTTCTGAAAAGCTACCTGTAAGTGTTCGTATCAATCCCAAGGCGATGTCTCTGGATTTTGCGCCTGAGGCGATCCCAGCCATCCGTTTGGGTAGAGTGAAGTTACCTAAGTTACCTACACAGAGCGTAAGCGTGGGCGGTGGAAATTATGCAAGCTCCTACGCGAGCTTTATTCTGAGCTCGCCGCGGAGTAAGAAAAACGTATGGGGCGTTCGAGCACTTCACCAGGGTGCACTCAGCGGGGTGAGTGATGTTGATTATTTGCGCCAACCTCAGTACGAAAATGAGGTACTGGCAGATTTCCAACGTGCGACAAAGAGCTATAACTTTAAAACTCAGGCCTTGCTCAAAGCAGATTATATCAGTTATTACGGGGCTTTGACTCCGTTGACAGTAGTGCCGGATAGCACGCCGGGAGTATGGCAGCAGCAATATGGTTTGTCCCAGCAATGGTTGAGAACGACGAACCCAACGAGTAAGGTGAAATTCGCCTACCGCAGTGGGGGTGTTTCCTACAAATACACGGCTGCAGGAATGGCGACTAGCGAGCATTTGGCGAAAACACAACACCGTTTTGAGATTTATACAGACGAGCAGGACATTAGCCTAGATCTAGGGTATCAATTCGCGAGTGTGAACTCTTGGGCCGATTCTTCTGCCGCTGCTTACCACAACTTTACCATAGCTCCTTACACCAGTGGAAAGAAGGGCATTTTGAGTTACGAGTTTGGATTGAACTTTACAGGCACACAGACCAGTGGCCTTGGTATCGATCGTTTTGAATATTACGTTTATCCAAAGGTTAATCTCCAAGCAGAGCTTCTTAAGCGCACACTTGCTGTATATGGTGGTTGGGACGGTACTGCGAAGCAAAATACTTTGGAGAGCATGATAGCACAGGTGCCCTTCCTTTCTTTGGATCAAGAATACCGCCTCTCAGGCTCTAACAAGGGGTATGTGGGTATGCAAGGCGCATTGGCAGGAAAGCTTCAATATCGCGTGGAGGGATCGCTGACAACAATGAATGATGCTTTGATGTTCCAGCGTGATTCGCTCTTGATGCTTAGTGAGGTCAATGGGCAGCAAATTGCGGCACTTCAAGCAGTCTATGCTGAAAATGTAGTGAAAACAGGTGTCCGTGGGGAATTGAACCTACCTCTAAAGCACTTTGTAGCTTCAACATATGCTGAACTGAACAACTATTCAGGAGATGCATTCTTGGGTCAAGAAGGACGCGTTTTGGGTGCGATGGTAGATTACAGCATTAATGAGCTTTCTATGGGGGCTAATCTGCGTTATGTAGGAGGTAGATACAACAGCTTAGATTACACGCTTTACCCGTTGGAAGATTACATGGATTTAAGTGCACGCATCGATTACAAAATCAACGAAAATCTCAGTGTGAGTTTACGCGGTTATAACTTGCTGAATCAGAGGTATATGATGTGGCAGGGATATGGTGTTCGTGGCACCCGTGGCATGTTCGTTCTCAACTACCAATTTTAATTCCAAAGGCGGCGCATCATTTTCGCTGTAACCCGCGAGAATGTTAATAACAATGTTGGTAAGTGCACCCGGCTGGGAGGGGATAAAAGGGTAGAATTGGACCCTAGAAAGTTATCTTTGTTAGAATAGCAAAAAAGCACAAAACTCAACCGTTATGAGCGAAGAGCAAAACAACTATGATGGAGGGTCCATTCAGATACTTGAAGGACTAGAAGCCGTAAGAAAACGTCCGGCCATGTACATTGGTGATGTGGGCGTAAAAGGTCTCCACCACCTAGTATACGAGGTAGTAGATAATTCGATCGATGAAGCCCTTGCTGGCTATGCATCTGATATCTACGTTACGATCAACGAAGACAACAGCATCACGGTCAAGGATGACGGTCGTGGTATCCCTACAGATATGCACCCGAAAGACGGCCGTTCTACTCTCGAGGTAGTAATGACGGTACTTCACGCCGGGGGTAAATTCGATAAAGATTCTTACAAAGTATCCGGTGGTCTGCACGGGGTAGGTGTGAGTTGTGTGAATGCACTCTCTACCATGCTGCATGCAGAGGTACACCGCAACGGTAAAAAGCACGAGGTTGAATTTTCTCGAGGAGTAGCGCAGTATGCTACTCGTGAGATTGGCCCAACGGATTACCGCGGGACCATCGTGACCTTTAAACCGGATGGTGAGATCTTCGAAGAGATGATCTACCAATACGAGATTCTTGCCAAGCGTATGCGCGAACTGGCATTCTTGAATAAGGGGATTGCCATTACGTTGACAGACCTACGTGAGAAAGACGAAAAAGGTGAATTCTTAGGCGAGCGTTTCCAATCTGAGGACGGTTTAGCAGGTTTCGTGAAATATATCGATGCCAACCGCGAAATGATCATGCCGCAAGTAATGTGCATGGAAGGCGAGCGCGACGGTATCCCGGTGGAGGTAGCGATGCACTACAATACTTCGTACAACGAGAACATTCACTCTTACGTAAACAACATTAACACGCACGAAGGTGGTACACACCTTGCCGGTTTCCGTAGAGCATTGACACGTACGCTGAAGAAATATGCCGACGAAAGCGGTCTACTTGCTAAAGAGAAAGTGGAAGTGAGCGGTGATGATTTCCGTGAAGGTTTGACTGCTGTCATCTCAGTAAAAGTTATGGAGCCTCAGTTCGAGGGACAGACCAAAACTAAACTGGGTAACAAAGAGGTGAGTGGTGCCGTAGATAAGCTCGTTGGGGAGATGTTGACCAATTTCTTGGAAGAACACCCGAACGAAGCAAAAATAATCGTTCAGAAAGTGCTTCTAGCAGCTCGGGCACGTGTTGCAGCGAAGAAAGCTCGCGAGATGGTGCAGCGCAAAGGCTCTATGTCTTCGATGGGACTTCCAGGGAAGTTGAGCGATTGTTCGGAAACTGATCCGGAAGTGTGTGAAATCTTCCTTGTAGAGGGTGATTCTGCAGGGGGTACGGCCAAACAAGGTCGTGACCGTAACTTTCAGGCGATCTTGCCGCTTCGTGGTAAAATCTTGAACGTAGAGAAGGCTATTTCTCATAAGGTTTTTGAAAACGAAGAAATCAAGAACATGTACACGGCCCTAGGGGTAAGTGTAGGTACTGAGGAAGACGAGAGAGCCTTGAACTTGGCTAAGCTTCGTTACCACAAGATTGTCATCATGACGGATGCCGATGTGGATGGTAGCCACATTTCTACATTGATTTTGACCTTCTTCTTCCGCTACATGCGTGAGTTGGTGGAACTTGGTTACGTATACATCGCCAACCCACCATTGTATTTGGTGAAGAAAGGGGCGAAAAGCTCGTATGCTTGGAACGATGATCAGCGCGACGCATTGCAACTAGAGTTTGGTGGTGAAAGCGGTCAAGGTGTAGGTGTACAGCGTTACAAAGGTCTTGGGGAGATGAACGCAGAGCAGTTGTGGGAAACTACGATGAATCCTGACGAGCGCATCTTGAAGCAAGTAACTATTGACGACAGTGCTGAAGCTGATCGCATCTTCTCGATGCTCATGGGCGATGATGTACCGCCGCGTAGAGACTTTATCGAGCGCAACGCTAAATACGCAAACATTGACGCTTAAGAAGCTTCATATTTTAAAGAAAGCCTCCTTTATTGGGGGCTTTTTTGTAGCTGTTCAATTGCTACTTAGTAGCTGTGGTCGTGAAGATCATAGCGACAAGATGGTTTTTCGTTACAACGAGCCTGCCGGTATCCCCACATTGGATCCGGCCTTTGCTCGTGATAAAAGCACCATTTGGGCTGTTGGACAGTTGTACGAAGGTTTGTTTGCCCTGAACGAGAACAATGAAGTAGTGCCTGCGCTTGCAGCGTATTACGAGGTGGAGAATACTACCTATTCCATTTTCCTACGCGAGGCTTATTTCCATTCAGGACGTCGTATTACTGCTTCTGATGTTGCCTATTCTTTTAATCGTCTGGTAGATCCGGCAGTAGCTTCACCCGGTGCATGGGTTCTTGAGCGTGTGAGGGATGTCGAGGTTGTGAATGATACCATTTTACAAATCGAACTTCTTGAGCCTTTTGCGGCTTTCCCTTCCTTGCTAACCATGCCATATTGTGCGGTGGTAGATTCAGTGGCAGTGAAGGCGGGTAATTTGGCCACAGAGGCTGGCGGTAGCGGACCGTTTAAATTCCACAAATGGCATTTTGGAGAGAAGCTCATACTGCACAAAAACGAGAAGTATTGGCGTCGTGACGACAAGGGGCAGAGTTTGCCCTATCTAGACGGGATAAGTGTGTCTTTCTTGCCGGATCAGCAGAGCGCATTCTTGGAATATTTGGTCGGTTCGTTTGATTTACTTCCGAATATCGATCCTAGTTTCAAGGATGATCTTCTTACGGCGGATGGAGCCATGCAAGCGCGCTACAGCGAAGATCACATCATGGAGCGAAGTCCATTCCTGAATACCGAATTTCTATTGTTTAACGCGGAGGCGGAAATTCCGTACGAATTGCGCTGGGCAATAAATGCCGGAATCGACCGAATACAAATGATGCAATTGCTAAGAAGTGGTGTTGGGCGCCCAGCTAATGGTGGAATCATTCCTTTTGGGCTTCCGGGGTATCAGGAAGGTATTGGTATTCCGTACCAGCCAGATAGTGTGAAAGCGCTTCTTGAATCTTACGACGAACTGCCGGAATTGACTTTGACGACGGTTGCCAACTATAGAGACGTATGTGAATTTGTACAGGGTTCTTTGGGCCAATTAGGCTGGTCTATTGCCGTCGATATAGTGCCGTCAGCGACGCTACGTAGTGAGAAGAGTGCCGGGACATTGGACTTTTTCCGTGCGTCTTGGATTGCAGACTATCCCGATGCGGAGAATTATGCCTTGCTATTTACCTCGACTATGAAGGCGCCAGCCGGGCCAAATTATTCGCGGTATTCAAATCCGGAATATGATGGTCTTTACGAGCAGTTGGTTGCTGCAACGGTAGATTCTGTAAAAATGGATGTAGCTGGCAAAGCTGATGCGCTGTTAATGCGTGATGCAGCCTGTGTTCCTTTGTACTACGACGAAGTTGTTCGCGTATACCCTAAGGGCACGACAGGCTTGAAGACTAACGCACTTAATGCCCTGTTGCTCAACGAGGTTATTCTTCCTCAGTACTAGTTTCGAGTGCTAACAAAGGCGGTCCCACCGTGGTAATCAAAGGATAATGATCACTCAGGTTGATGTGATCTATGTGTTGGTCATAGCTTTCTAGGCCTTGTGAATGTAACGTCCAATCAATACGAATAGGCAAGTATCTGCGCTTCAACGGTTCAAAGCTTCCCATTTTACCGGAGCCTTTGAAAATGTAAGGGTCTTCTAATTTTAATAGAAGCCTTGCGTAGAGATTACCCCCGGGCACACTGTTGAAATCTCCACAGAGTACAACTGGATGAGGACTTTCTTCAATCCACTCAAGGATGGATTTGCTCTGAAGTCCCCTTGTTCGATCAGAACCGGCCAATTTTCGAGCGATTTGCTTTCCGCGCTCAAGCAATTCTTCTGTGCTTGGCGCGACCTCCATATCGCGGTCCTGGACACCTGTAGAGTTTAAGTGAACATTGATGAATCGAACGGTATCCCAAGGAAGCACGATATCGGCCAATCCCGCGCTTCGAGTAGGGTATCTCTTGCCATGATCAACATAGGAAAAAGTCAATGGTTCCGTGTGGATGATTGGGTATTTAGAGAAAATCCCAACGCTGTATCTACTGATTTTTGGGGCAAAAGCCACATGGCTGAATGACTCCTCGAGCGGTTTATGACTGGGTCTTCGCACTTCCTGCAAACAGAGTACGTCGATATTCTCCCTTTCCGCCCAAGCACTCATTTTTTCAGGAGCATCTAAGCCTTGGTAAAAAGCACGCACATTGTAAGTGGCTATGCGAATGCAATCTTGAGGCTGATCCTTTGGTTTGGCAAACGGGAACTGCGCAAAGGCGGGTATAATCGTCAATCCAATCCCAATTAAATTCGGTAAAATACGCTTCGTGGAAATTCGAAGGGTTACTAAAAGCAACACAAAATGAGGCACAATCAACGTTGGGAAAATCAAGGATAGTAAACTAGCTCCAGCGAAGATGTTGGACGGCAATAATGATCCTAATCCACTCACCACAGTACCTAAGAGCAGGAGGCGGTTGATCCAGGTGAGTATGAAACGGCGTTTTCTCACTCTTCGTTAGAAATCTTGAATAAGTAGGCCTTTTCCTCTTTGGACAAGCTGTCGTAGCCTTTTTCTTTGATTTTATCGAGAATGGCGTCCATCTTGGCGGTATCCTCGGTCGATTTGGAAGAAGAACCTTTCGTCTTTTTCACCTCTTCGTATTTGACATAGCTGCTTTCACCAAAACTGAATCCGCGGCGCCTCTTTTTTGACTTTGGACGGAAGAGCATATTTCTCACTGCATCAATGATTTGAAAGAGGTAGACGTTCCACTCGTGCCCCTGGCGCATGCTGCGAATGAAGAAAAAGGCAACAATGGCACCTCCGAGGTGCGCAATGTGACCTCCAGCGTTTGATCCGGTTAGGTTTAAGACATCGAGTGTTACAATACCCGCAGCTAACATCCAATATTTGATTTCGAAGATGCCCCACAATCGTACAGGCATCTGCGGCATATATAAGGCTCCTGCTACCAAAACAGCAATACATCCTGCACTTGCACCTACCATAGAACCTTGACCAAGTATTGGACTCAAGTTGTAGAGTATGATGTACAAAAGACCACCGCCAATCCCGCCGTAGATGTACAGGGCGAGCATTCTCTTTTCACCGAGGTACTCCATCAGAATCTTCCCTGAGAAGTAGAGTACAATCATGTTGAAGAGAATGTGACGAAAGCCAAAGTGCGTAAACATGTACGTCAAAATGGTCCAGGGTCGAAGCAGCAGCCTCAACGGATCTGAAGGTAGCGCAAGTAAATCGTCGGCGAGGTTTGGGATCAAGCCAAAGTTTCCAGTGAACAGGCTCGTAAATGCATTGGTCAATGCGAACAATAAGAATACCGAAATATTCAGGTAAAGCAAACGCGTCAGGTAATCTCCCTGGAAGGCATCGTATTTCGCTCTTTCAAATAAACTGCTCATGAATACTGGTAAAGTGATTGCTTAAAGGTATCTGGTTTTACGCCACCTACGTATTAACAAAAAGCCAAATAGCATACCGCCGAGATGGGCAAAATGCGCAATGCCGCTATTGCTCGTTGCAAAACCATTGTAGAGTTCTAACAATCCATAACCAATTACGAAATATTTCGCCTTGATCGGGAAGAAGAAATTCAAGTAGATCACTTGGTTTGGGAAGGTTATACCAAAGGCCAGTAGTACGCCGAATACTGCACCTGAAGCCCCGACCATAGGAGTGTTCAGTAATCTGTTTAAAGCTCCCATGGCGCTGTTGGTATAGTTGTACCCTCGCTCAATGAGTTCAGCACCCTCAGTGGCCACCACTTGGAGGTTTTCCGGACTTATGCTCGCGGCCAAAGAATAATATTCGTAGGCATTTACAGCAATCTGCAAAGCGCTTGCGCCCAATCCTGTGAGCATGTAATAGATTAAAAATCTCTGCGATCCCCAGTAATTCTCCATGGCACTGCCCAAGAACCATAGCATAATCATATTGGAAGCAATGTGACCAATATTTCCATGCATGAACATGTGTGTTACAAGCTGCGACGGAATAAAACTTTCGCTGGCTGGATAATACAGACCCAACCACTGGGTGATGTCCACTCCAAATGTGGATCGGAAACTGATCATACCCATAAAGAATAAGCCATTAATAATGAGCAGGTTCTTCACTACTGTGGGCATGAGGCTAAAGCGTTGCTGTGCAATCATATCTTTTAAACAAGATCCTCCTGTTGGAGTTCAGTAATTATTTTTTTGCCGTTCGGCCCAATGCTTGGATTAGCACTGCTGAACAACTGTTCTCTAAGGTGTTCCATTGCTTCTTTATTCACTGTGCCTTTTGCAGATTTTGTGGCCAATTCAAGAGCGAACGCCTTCAGTAGTTTAGATTCACTCACATCTTCCATGTTGCTGAGTTCATCCATAAATCGTTCCATAGCGCCTATTGCCTCATCGGCTGCCAAGACGACAGGTGCACCTACAATTTCCACACTGCTTCGATCGGCACTTAAGTTCCAGTCAAATCCTGTAACGGCAAAGGCGCTTGCATATTCTTCCAGCAAAAGTGCATCGGTAGGGGTGATTTGCATGGTTGCAGGAAACAGTAGTTGTTGCGAGGCTATGCTCGCACCTTTGAGCTTCGACCAAATTTGATCGAACTGCACGCGTATCTGCGCCTGCTTGGTATCGATGAGTAAAAGCTTGCTTCCCAAAACCGTGACCATAAATTTCCCCCAAGCCAATACTTTCGGCATTTGTTCGCTGAGGTTAATCTGGTCTTCTTCTGACCAAAACTGTTCCGCGGAAGTGCTCAAGGCGGATACCTCGAGCTCAGGGTTTGTATTAAGCAACTTCTCTGTTTTAATTCTATGGTACTGTTCGTCCGGTGTTCGAAGCTGCGGTCGGCTAATGCCATTGTCTGGTTCAAAAGGATTGAAATTCGGATTTACACGAATTTTTGGCTGAGGGGGTACATGTCCCTTGGGCATCGGCGGTACAGAGAAACTGACCTCAGAATTAAAGTCAATGGCAGGGGCCACATTAAACTGTCCTATGGCATGACGAGCAGCACTGCGCAATACAGCGTAAATAGCACGTTCATCTTCAAATTTAACTTCGGTTTTTGTCGGATGAATGTTAACATCAAGCCCATTCGGATCGACTTCTAGAAACAGAAAATATCCTGGGTGGTGTTCTGCGCTGAGCACTTCTTCAAAAGCTTCTCTAAGCGCATTATGTAAATACGGCGATTTGATGAATCTTCCATTGACGAAGAAGAATTGCTCGCCACGCTTTTTCTTGGCAAACTCAGGCTTCAATAAAAATCCAGTCACTTTGACCACATTGGTATTTTCACTGATCGGGACTAATTTTTCATCGAATTTCCGTCCGAATATTGCACTTATTCGGCGACGTGAATTTTCTGGCATTAAATGAAACAGCACCTTTTCGTCGCTCTTTAGGGTCCACTCAATGTTTGAATGTACTAGGGCGACACGGTGAAATTCATCAATACAATGTCGCAATTCTATTCTATCGTTCTTGAGAAATTTTCTTCTTGCGGGAACGTTGTAAAACAGATTTCGAACCTCGACGATACTTCCTTGAGGTCCAGGATAAGGGAGATTGGCGGTGATTTTACCATCCTCGAGCTTAAGTGAAGTTCCCATTTCGCTGCCCGCCGTATTCGTCTTGAGTTGCACATGCGCTACGGCAGCAATAGACGCCATAGCTTCCCCTCTAAATCCACGCGTACTTAGGTTGAACAAATCCTCGGCAGAAGAAATCTTCGAGGTGGCATGGCGACGAAAACAAAGTTCGGCATCGGTCGCATTCATGCCGCTCCCGTTGTCTGTGACAACAATGGCAGTTTTACCCGCACCAGTAATGCTCAAGGTGATTTTAGTAGCCCCAGCATCAATACTGTTTTCAAGCAACTCCTTCACCACAGAGGCAGGCCGTTGAACAACCTCACCCGCAGCAATCTGATTGGCAACGTGGTCTGGAAGAACGGAAATTAATGCGGTCATAAAAGGAATTTAGCGGCAAAAAAGAGTAGTAATAGTAGGAAGGCGAGACTGTACAACAATCGCTTGGCATAACCGTCGCTCTTTCCAGCACTTTGAGCCCTGCGTAAATCCCAGTTGTCTCTTATACGCTGTCTGTACTTCTCTTTGTTGTCGAAAGGAATTTCGTCTTCACCTTCCGGACGTTCCAACAATTTCAAGCGCTCTTTACGCTCGTCGTGAAAGCGTGCCTGATGTTGAAAACCGCGAGGTTGATTGCGTGCGAAAAATCCCATATTGTCTTAACTTCTCCTTTCTCAAAGGTAATAACCTCTAGCCATTTTTACGACTCTATGAAGCGTCATCTATATATCCTTTTTTTCGTTCTCATACTGCCTTCCTTATCCCTTCAAGCACAGTCATTAGATACAGCTAGTAAGGTGGATAGTCTTTTGGAAACTATGAGTTTACAGGAGAAGGTGGGCCAATTGTTTATGGTTGCTGCGTACAGCAATAAGGACGAAAAGCATCAGAGGTATCTAGAGTCGCTCGTTGAAAACTATGGTATCGGTGGAGTCATTGTGATGCAGGGCGGTCCTGAGCGGCAAAAGAGGTTGGTACAGCGCCTACAAGCAGCTTCAAAACTCCCATTGTTGGTTGGCCAGGATGCAGAATGGGGCCAATCGATGCGCTTAGATAGCACGTATAAATTTCCTACTTCCTTGACTGTTGGAGCAGTGCAGGATATGGATTTAGTACAGGATTTAGGCGCAGCTTTGGCTTATGAAAGTCACAAAACCGGCGTTCATATGAGCTTTTCGCCGGTGCTAGACGTCAATACCAATCCTAAGAATCCAATCATCGGTGCACGTTCTTTTGGGTCAGATCCGTTTGAAGTAAGCAAAAGAGGACTCGCTTTGACGCGCGGTATGGAGGCGGCAGGTGTACTGGGAAGTGGAAAACATTTTCCAGGCCATGGCGATACCCAATCGGACAGTCATAAAACGTTACCGGTGGTAGATAGAACGCTCGAGGAGTTAAAAGAGGTGGAGTGGGTACCCTTTAAATCGGCCCTTCAAAACGGTATCGGTTCTATCATGGTGGCGCATTTGAACATCCCTTCCTTAGAACCTTCAGGTAAACCAACGAGCTTAAGTTCCAAGGTCATTAATGATATACTGCGCAAGGAGTGGGGCTTCGACGGTTTGGTACTTACCGACGCTCTGAACATGAAAGGGGTCAGTGATTTTGCTCCCGTGGGCCAATTAGAAATTGAAGCGTTCAAAGCCGGCAATGATATTCTACTTTTTGCCATGGATGTACCCACAGCTTCGAAACAGCTCGTCGCTGCTTTTCAAAGCGGCGAACTCAGCAAGGCAGCACTCGATGAACGTGTGCGTCGCATTCTTAGCGCAAAAGAAAATTCTTCAAGCTGGCAGCACTGGGCATGGTCAAAACAAGGCGCACTTTCCCGTGAATTATCTTCCCGCTACCCAGATGCCACTGAATCGAATGAAGAGTTGACCTTCCGATTGGTTCGCGATGCAGCAACCTTACTCGATAAGGGAACGGCACCCTTTCCTATTGAAAGCGTTGAGGGCACATTCGCTCACATTGCGATCGGGACCAATCCCGAGGTAAATGTGCTCAGCGAATACCTCGATCGCTACGCCAAATTTGATCATTACACCAACATCGCCCCAAAGGGTCTATTGCGTCACGAGGCCATTGTTCTGAGTTTCCATCAAGACCCGAAAAATCCATGGCGCAGGTACAAGCTCACCTCGAGTGAAAAGGCATTGATTTCTGGATTACAGGCGGCGGGGAAGCCGATTTATGTTTTACACTTTGCAAACCCATATGGATTATTGACCTACCCGGAATTGGGCGAGAACTTGAAAGTATTGGTGATGTATGAAAACAATGCTGCGGCGCAGAAACTAGCACCACAATTCCTGTTCGGTGCGCGTTCTACGAAGGGTAAGTTGCCTGTCGAGCTCAATGGTTGGGGCGCTCAGGGTAGCGGTCTTAAGAGCGAAAGCATCAAGCGCCTTAGGTACGGACTGCCTTCGGAAGTAGGAGTACGTAGCGAGCAGTTAGTTAAGGTGGACTCTATCATGGAATTTGCCATGTCAAAAGAAGCGACGCCGGGAGGCCAGATATTGGTAGCAAGAGGCGGTACAGTGATTTACGACAAGTCCTTTGGGTACCACAGCTACGATAAAAAAAGAGCCGTTGATTGGACCGATCTCTACGACCTCGCTTCGGTCACTAAAATCACGGCCACATTGCCTGGAGTGATGAATTGGTACGAGAAACAGCCGCTGCTTTTAGAGAGTACTGTGGGGCAACAATTGCCAGAATTGGCCACTTCAGATAAAGGTAATCTCGTGCTGGAAGATGTTTTGGCGCATCAGAGCGGTTTACCTGCCTGGATCCCGTACTATTTAAGAACTATAGAGACCGATTCTGCTAAGGCTTATTGGTACGTGTCGAGCGATACACCAGGAGCCATCAAGGTTACGGAAGAGCTTTACTTACGCCCGGAAATTCGCGATACCATGTATGCCATATTGGAGCAAAGTGAACTCAAGGGCAACGAGTACCGCTATTCAGATTTAGGCTATTACCTGTTTCAGCGCATGTTGGAAAAACGAAATAATGAGCCCCTAGATACTTGGGTACAGACGACGTTCTATGCACCATTGGGAGCTTCTAGATTAACCTATAAACCGTTAGAAAATGGGTTTGATCTAGAGGAAGTAGTACCAACCGAAGAGGATAGCTATTGGCGCAATACTACTGTCCATGGTCATGTTCATGATATGGGGGCAGCAATGATGGACGGAGTAGCTGGTCATGCTGGTTTATTTTCAAACACCAATTCCCTCGCCAAGATGATGCAGATGTACCTATGGGATGGTGAATACGGGGGCGTAAAGTATCTCGAAAAAGCGACTATAGAAAAGTTTACTGCTTGTGCTTTTTGTGAGTTAAAGAATCGACGTGGATTGGGTTTTGATCGTCCGCAGTTGGACGATGGACCAGGCCCTAGTTGTACCTGCGCTTCTAAACGAAGTTTTGGTCACACCGGTTTTACAGGTACAATGGTTTGGATGGATCCTGAGGAGGAGCTTCTCTATATCTTTTTGAGCAATAGAACGTACCCAGATATGGAGAACTGGAAATTGAGCAAATACGATATCCGGACAAATATTCAGGCTGCTCTTTATGAGTCGTTGAATTAAAAGTATTTTTAGTGCATGAAAATAGGTGTCGTATGTTACCCCACATTCGGCGGCTCCGGGGTAGTCGCAACTGAACTTGGTATTCAAATGGCCAAAAAGGGCCATGAAGTTCATTTCATTACCTACAGCCAGCCCGTTCGTTTGGATATTCTCGAGCCGAATATCTATTACCATGAGGTGAACGTACACGATTACCCGTTGTTTGAATATCAGCCATACGAGCTTGCGCTAAGTTCTAAAATGGTGGATACAGTGCTTACTGAGGGAATCGATATACTTCACGTTCATTACGCCATACCGCATGCCTATGCCGCGTACATGGCCAAGAAAATCTTGCTGGAGAAACGAATCTACATCCCTGTGGTGACGACACTTCACGGAACAGACATCACCTTAGTAGGTAAGAACCCGTCGTACAAACCTGCGGTGACCTTCTCCATCAACAAGAGCGATATCGTGACTGCAGTTAGTAAGAGCCTTAAAAAGGATATTCTAAGTTCGTTTGTCATTAAGAAAGACATCGAAGTTGTCCCCAACTTTGTTGATCTTGATCTTTATAACATGGACGGGCCTTGTATTAAGTCTCAGATTGCGCCAAACGGAGAGAAAGTCATTTCACACATTTCAAACATGCGTCCGGTAAAACGGATTCCAGATATCATTGAGATTTTTTACCGAATTCAGGAAAAGGAAGACGCTATTCTATTGATGATTGGGGAAGGTCCAGAGCGTGAAAGAGCGGAACAACAGGCAAAGGATTTAGGCATTTATTCTAAAGTGAAATTCTTGGGGAAGACCTCCGAAATACGCAGGTTACTTTGCATGTCGGATTTGTTTTTATTGACTTCATCCACGGAAAGCTTTGGGCTAGTAGCCCTAGAAGCTATGGCCGCAAAAGTTCCGGTCATTAGTTCCAATGCAGGCGGTATCAGCGAAGTTAATGTACACGGTGAGACGGGTTTCTTGGCCACTATTGGTGACGTGGAAACGATGGCAGAGCACGGTTTGACACTTTTGCAAAATCCTAAATTACACGAGGAGTTTAAAGCCAATGCCTACCGTCGCGCCCAAGAATTCTCCATAGATGCTGTGGTGCCGAAGTACGAGGCGATCTACGAGCGAGCATTAGCAACGATCCGTGAAGGAAAAGAGAACAACTGGACTGCTTAGCATTGTTGAGCAGAATTACCCGCCTATTCGCTTGGTTTTAAAACCTTCTTTTTCAAGAAACGAGCGCGCTTTGTCTCGGACATTTCCCTGGAGAATGATCTCTCCATGCTTGGCACTGCCACCTACGCCACATGTTTGCTTCAGTTTCTTACCCAAAGCAGCAAGCTCCTCATCGGGGCCTTCAAAACCGCGAATAATCACTACTTGCTTTCCGCCACGACCTTTTTTTTCAAAGTGAAGCTCGAGCAACTGGTCGGATGGATTAACAGATTCGACCTCTTTATTTTGCTCGTAATCGAAATCAGGATTTGTGCTGAATACAAAGCCGCCCAAGTCCTCTAAATTGATTTTCTTTGGTTTATTCTTTTTTGCCATAATTATGAGCTTAGTAATAACGAGTACTGCGAATCCAAAAGTAAAGGACATTGTCCAATTACTCACTAAATCAAAAGAACGTAAATCACGTGGAGTTTGTGTGGTGGAGGGTGCTCGTGAAATAAATAGAGCTTTGGCTTGTGGCTGGGAACCTGTGGAGCTCTGGCAGCTAGATGGGAGTGACGTTCCCTTGAACACCATGGCCTTTCCGGGCTTTTATCTGGCAGCACCTAAAGTCTTCAATAAAATTGCTTATCGACATACTACAGAATCTGCGGTGGCTGTATTCAAAGTCCCGGCAATAGGGCTAGATCATAAGCGTTCTGTCTTGGAAGAGGCTAGGTGTTTGTTAATTTTGGAAGGAATAGAAAAACCGGGTAATCTAGGCGCTGCGCTTCGAACGGCTTGTGCTGCAGGTGTAGATGCTGTTGTTCTTGCGGATGCACCGCTCGACCCATTCAGTCCAAACGTTATTCGTAATGCTACTGGGGCGCTTTTCGAAGTGCCAATAATCTCAGCGTCCACCAAGGAGTTGATCCCAGCATTAAAGTCTTCAGGAACATCCATATATATTACCTACTTGCACGATAATGCAACTTCAATGTTCGATATACATTGGTCCAAAAAGTGTGCTATCGTACTCGGGGAAGAAGCAGGTGGGTTAAGTGAATCATGGAACGCTGCCGCCGACGAGAATGTAATTATTCCAATGGCTGGTGAGGCAATAGATTCTTTAAACGTCAGTGTGAGTGCAGCAGTTTTGATGTACCACTGGAAGAGTCAGCAATAGGAATTGGCTAAAAATAGAATGGCCCGCTGAGCGGACCATTCACCAAACCAATAAACCTAAGCTACCTTATTAAGGTATACTGTAAAGATAACTCTCGAGCACGTTTAATGTTCGTAACAACTTGTTGCTCAAATGTTAAAAATGAAAAAAATGAGTATTTCCTACGTACAAAAAAGAGTAGCAGGTGTCTCAAATAAGACTTCTCTATTTTTTGCTTAAAATGGAGTGGGCAGTCGGGCTGTTTGGAACGGAGGAAATATCCACAGGTGCTCCAGTAAATAATAGTTGACCGCCTTCTTCACCACCTTTGGGACCTATTTCAATTAAATGATCGGCGCGTTCAATAACATCGAGATCGTGTTCAATCACCAAGACAGTATGTCCCATATCCACCAATGCATTGAGTGCCACGAGTAGTTTTTTTACATCGTCAAAGTGTAGTCCAGTTGTGGGCTCATCAAAGAGGAATAATGTTTTACCCGCTTTATCGCCTTTGGAGAGGAAGTAGGCTAATTTCACACGCTGCGCTTCACCGCCACTGAGTGTGGAGCTGCTTTGCCCGACAGCTGCATAGCCCAGACCTACATCTTGTAGCGGCTGAAGCTTATTCGCAATTTTTGTTTGCTTAATACTTCTAAAGAATTCAATAGCCTCATCAATAGTGCATTCGAGAATGTCCGAGATGCTTTTGTCGTGGATTTTGACCTCCAGGATTTCAGCCTTGAATCGGTGCCCATTACAATCTTCACAAGGAAGGTGTACGTCCGCCATGAACTGCATCTCGATGGTGACCTCGCCTTCTCCTTTACAAGTGTCACAGCGCCCGCCGTCTGTATTGAAACTAAAGTGTTTGGCCTTATAACCGCGTACCTTTGATAGCTCGTTGGCAGCGTAAAGGTTGCGAATATCGTCGTAGGCTTTTAAGTAGGTTACGGGATTCGAACGGGACGATTTTCCAATCGGATTTTGGTCCACCATTTCTACGTGGGCAATCTTGTTTAAATCACCAGTTAGTGCTTTGTGCAGCCCAGGACGTTCACCTACATGCTCTAAATGCTTCTTTAGAGCCGGGTAAAGGATTTTCTTGATCAGTGTACTCTTTCCTGATCCACTAACTCCGGCGACCACAGAGAATACGCCAAGCGGTATATCTATATCAAACCCTTTGAGATTATGCTGCCTCACGCCTTCTAATCGAATTTGACCAGTGGCTTTACGCAATTCTTTGGGCTGTGGAATTTCCATTCTCCCGCTCAAGTACGCTGCTGTTAAACTGCTTTCATGTGCCAAAACAGTATTTGGAAGGCCAGCTGCGACAATTTCTCCGCCGAGATTCCCTGCTGCTGGACCAATATCAATAAGATAATCAGCAGCATGCATGAACGCTTCCTCGTGTTCTACAACTACAACTGTATTGCCTTTATCGCGTAGGGCTTGTATGACCTTGATTAGTTGCTCAGCATCGTAAGGGTGCAATCCGATTGAAGGCTCGTCCAAGATGTATAGGGAACCAACCAATGCGGAACCTAAAGAAGTAGCCAATTGAATCCGTTGGCTTTCTCCGCCGCTAAGCGTGTTACTCGTTCTGTTCAGGCTAAGGTAGGAGAGGCCTACATTCATCAAGAAGTCGATACGAGTTGTGATTTCGGTAAGTAGTCGTTTCGCAATTTCAGCCTCACGCTCGTCTAGATGAAGGTTTTTAAAGAAATCGGCCAATTTGTTTAGCGGTAACTCTACAAGTTCGTGAAGGGCAACACCACCAATTTTAACATAACCGGCTTCGGGTTTAAGACGCTTACCCTTACACGTAGTACACTTTGTGCGCCCGCGATAACGGCTAAGCATGACTCGGAATTGGATTTTATACTTCTTGCTTTCCAGGTGTTTGAAGAACGCGTTAATCCCTTTGAATCCTTTACCACCTTCCCAGAGCACTTCTTTTTCTTCGATGGAGAGGTCCATATACGGTCGGTGCACCGGAAACCCAATTTCACTGGCAGCAAGGATGAACTTGTTCTTCCATTTACCCATCGTCTCTCCCTTCCAAGGTGCTACAGCTCCTTCATATACACTTAACGTTTGGTTGGGTATGACAAGATCTTCATCCACACCCATGATACTACCGAATCCCTCACAGGTCGGACAAGCGCCCACAGGGTTGTTAAAACTGAACAAGTGAATGGAAGGCTCGATGAACGCCATGCCGTCCAACTCAAAAAGGTTATTGAATTCAACGGGTGATTGTCCGTCCATAAAATCGATTAGACAGCTGCCACGTCCTTCGTAAAAGGCAGTTTGTATGGAATCTTGTAGTCGATGAATGTTTTCTTGGTCTCCGCGACGAACGACGGCACGATCCACGACAAGTGAAATTACTTTTTCATCGTAGGTACCTGTTTCGATAACATCTTCAATGCGCTCAATAGCTCCGTCTACAAGCATTCTTGCAAAACCTTGCGAAGCTAGAATGGTCAGGTGTTGGATGGCTGTTCTGTCCTTGTATGTAACAGGAGCGACAATTAAAAAGCGTGTGCCATCTTCCTTGGTATCAATGAAGTCGATGACGTCTTCAACTTGGTGGCGCTTTACCTCTTCCCCAGAAACTGGACTATAGGTTCGTCCTACTCGTGCGTAAAGCAGCTTGAGGTAATCGTAAATTTCTGTAGTAGTGCCAACAGTAGATCTAGGGTTCTTGCTGCTCACCTTCTGCTGTATTGCTACAGCGGGTGGAATTCCCTTGATGTATTCTACTTTAGGCTTATCTAATTTCCCCAAGAACTGGCGCGCATAGGAACTCAGACTCTCCACGTAGCGGCGTTGACCTTCAGCAAATAAGGTGTCGAAGGCCAGAGAACTTTTTCCCGACCCACTAACTCCGGTAATTACTACTAACTGATTTCTAGGAATATCTACACTAACTTCTTTAAGGTTGTGTACCGCGGCGCGCTTAATTTCTATGAATTCGGTCATGTGTAATTGGAGTGAAACCACAAATGTAACCTTAAAATGGACCTACAGTTCCGGAGAAATGGATGATTTTGGAATAGTATTTGATTCTTTCCCGTATATTCACAGCAAATAAATGACTTGCCTATAGAGATACTGCTACGCTAAATCCTTGATGTATGAAACTAGGAAAACTGGAAGACCACGAATTAGTGGCGCAGTACCGTAGCGGAAATGAGCAAGCCTTTGAGGTGTTAATTCGTAGACACCAAAAACGCATTTTCCTGCAGATTTATTCAAAAGTTCAAGACGCAGACGTCGCTGACGACCTGTTTCAGGAAACCTTTATTAAGATTATTCGATCGCTTCGAAAGGATAATTATGAAGAGAAGGGTAAGTTCCTGCCTTGGGCCATCCGCGTAGCAAACAATACTACCTTGGATCACTTCCGCCGCGAGTCGCGCAGGAAGGAGTTTAGACCCAGTGGAGAGTTCACGGTGTTCGATACGTACGGCGAAGTGGATCAAAGCTATGAGCAGGAGGTGATTGAAGCACAGATCAACGAGGATTTGTACAAATTGATCAAATTCTTACCTGAGGATCAGCGAAAAGTTTTGGAACTGCGCATCTTTTGCAACTACAGTTTTAAGGAAATTGCAGAAGAGACCGATGTAAGTATTAACACGGCTTTGGGACGCATGCGTTACGCCGTAAGTAACATGCAGAAGTTAATGGTGAAACACAACATCAGTTTGGAATTTTAAGCATCGACATACTAAGGTGTTCAGGGCGGCGTTATACCTAAAATCACAAACAACGCCCATGGGAAAAACTTTACCTTATGAACATCTGGAGGTAGGAGCCTCTGAAAAAAGTATCCAAAACATCTTGGCCTTCTCTAAAGCCACACAGCAATTGAAGTTCGAGCATTCACCACAACAACTTGGTGAACTATTCAAAAACTAAAAAAGCCCGCAATTGCGGGCTTTTTTATGCTTCTGTGTTTGATTAATTCGCAACATCTGAGAAGAACTTCAATCGCGCCAATCGCAACTCGTCTTCTTCATATTCGTCACCGAACTCTTCATTGAGCTCTTCAATAGAACCTTCTTCACAATCTTCGGTCAAAAAGTCGAATAATTCTTCAATGCTGTCTTCATCGAGAATGTCCTCGAGGTAGTAATCAATATTCAGTTTAGTACCGCTGGTTACGATGCGCTCCATTTCTTCGAGCAATTGATCCATCTTAAGGCCCTTCGCCTTGGCGATGTCCTCAAACGGCAATTTGCGGTCGGTACTTTGAATGATGTACACTTTCAAGGCGCTCTTGTTTGCGACAGATTTGAACACCATATCCTGCGGTCGGTCAATATCATTTTCCTCCACATACTTTTCGATGGTCTCCACCATTCTCGCACCGAACTTACGTGCTTTCCCTTCACCTACACCTTGGATGTTCTTAAGTTCATCAAGGTTACACGGATAAATGGTCGCCATTTCGCTCAAGGAATTTTCGCTGAATACAGCATAGGGTGGGACCCCTTTCGCATTTCCGATCTTTTTTCTGAGATCTTTGAGAATGCTGAAGAGCTGCTTGTCAACGGCTACTACTTTAGTTGGAGCACTCGCCGCTGAGTTAAGTACGTCGTAATCGAGCTCTTTTCTTACGCGGAATGCTTTAGGTAGTTTACCCGAAGCGGCTTTTTCAGTAATCTGTATGGTGCCGTAGGCATCAATATTTTTGTAGAGGTAATGACGAATAATGCCTTGTCGAATCACCGCACGAAGGTGTACTTCGCTCTTATCTTTTTGCTTGCCCCACGTCGGTAAGCTCATTGCGTCATTCTTTACAAGAACGGCCGAAGGTTGTCCGCGTAGGATATTGACAATCTCCGTGGTTTTGAACTTACCATGCGTTTCTTTCACTGCGGCAATTACATCCAACAATTCTTCAGAGGCTTCGACCTTTTCTTTTGGATGGCGACAGTTGTCACACATTTTATCACAGTCGTCCTCGTGGAAATCCTCCCCAAAGTAGTGGAGAATGGCTCGACGACGACAGGTAGCGGCTTCTGCATACCCTGTGGCCTCCTCTAATAGCTGACGTCCAATTTCTTGCTCGCTTACGTTCTTTTTGTTCAGGAATTTCTGCAAACGCTCAATATCCTTGATGTCAAAGTATGTAATACACGATCCTTCGCCTCCATCACGTCCTGCTCTACCGGTTTCTTGGTAGTAGCTTTCCAGGGACTTCGGCATGTCGTAATGCAATACAAAGCGAACATCCGGCTTATCGATACCCATACCGAAGGCAATGGTCGCGACAATGACGTCGCAATCTTCATTGAGGAAGGCATCTTGATGCTTCACACGTTTGCTAGCTTCCAGTCCCGCATGGTAGGGCAGGGCATTTATTCCGTTCACTTGCAGTTGCTCGGCAAGGTCCTCAACCTTTTGACGTGACAAACAATAGACGATCGCACTTTTGCCTTGGTTGGCCTGGAGCAGCTTGGTAATGTCTCTGTCGATATCGCGTTTGGGGCGTACCTCGTAGTAGAGATTCGGGCGATTAAAGCTGGATAAAAACACTTGCGGATCTTCCATCCCCAACGTTTTCATAATATCTGCTTGCACTTTGGGCGTGGCCGTAGCGGTTAATGCAATGATGGGCTTTCTCCCCAGTGCTTGTACGCTTTGCTTGATGGCTCGATAATCTGGGCGGAAGTCGTGGCCCCATTCTGAAATACAGTGGGCTTCGTCAATGGCAAAGAAGCTGATCTCTATGGATTTCAGCAATTCTATGTTGGCCGATTTGTTTAAGCTTTCAGGCGCCACAAACAACAGCTTAGTGAGTCCGGATTTCAGATCGGCATGAACTTGTTCTAGTTGGCCCTTGGTCAACGAGCTGTTTAACACGTGTGCTATACCGTCTTGCTCGCTGTGCCCGCGTATCGCATCTACCTGATTCTTCATCAGTGCAATAAGTGGACTTACGATAATTGCCGTGCCTTCGCTTGCAAGGGCGGGAAGCTGGTAACACAAGCTTTTTCCTCCACCTGTAGGCATAATCACGAAAGTATCCTTACCTGATGAAAGGCTTTCAATGATAGCTTTCTGGTTTCCCTTAAAATCGCTAAAACCAAAAAACTGTTTTAGGTGATGTTCCCAATGATTCGAGGACATGTGCTCTGCGATGTATTTGTTCTTCCCTAAAAGATACGGGATTTAATCAAGGATTGTGAAGGTACATCAGAATGTTTTTCGGATTTTTGACCACAATTCTGTGTTATCAACATGAGTAGCGATAAAAACAACATGAGCTTTTTGGATCACCTCGGTGAGTTGCGTTGGCATCTAATGCGCGCTTCCATAGCCATTGTGGTTTTCGCTGTGGTCGCCTTCCTTTCGAAGGAAATCATCTTTGATACCATCATTTTCGGTCCCAAACAGATGGATTTTCCGACCTATACCTTTTTCTGCTGGCTTTCTGGATTTGTAGGGGGTGAAGTATTCTGTTTTGACGAGATGCCTTTCGAGTTATTGAATATGCGAATGAGTGGCCAATTCCAGATGCACCTTTGGGTCTCATTGGTCGCTGGAATCATCATAGCATTCCCTTACGTGTTTTGGGAAATCTGGCGCTTCATCCAACCGGGCCTTCACGAGAAAGAGCGTAAGAATTCGCGTGGCGTTATTCTGTTCACAACAGTGTTGTTTATTCTCGGCGTATTGTTCGGCTATTACATCATTGTTCCTTTAAGTGTCCAATTCTTGGGCACCTACACTGTTTCCTCAGAAATCTTTAACCGCATTGATCTCACTTCTTACATCAGTATGGTGAGTTCAGTGACATTGGCTACGGGTATTCTTTTCCAACTTCCTATTGTCGTATACTTCCTGAGTAAAATTGGCGTTGTAACACCGGAACTATTGAAAACCTACCGCAGGCATGCCATCGTGGGTATCTTGTTGCTCAGCGCAATCATTACCCCACCCGATATTGCCTCGCAAATCTTAGTGACGCTACCCGTACTTATCTTGTACCAGATCAGTATTATGGTAAGCCGCAGAATCATTAAGAACAAGGCCAAAGTGAAGATGTCTTAAGTGAAGTTAGAAGCACAACATATCGTAAAAAAATACCGCTCGCGTACCGTGGTTAACGACGTCAGTTTTGAGGTGAATCAAGGCGAGATTGTCGGGTTGCTTGGTCCAAATGGAGCAGGAAAGACCACGAGTTTCTACACGGTGGTTGGGCTAATCCGACCGTTTAGCGGTCAAATCTTGCTCGACGGTACGCCCATCCAAAAGCTACCGATGTACAAGCGAGCACAGATGGGAATTGGCTATCTGGCCCAGGAGGCATCGGTATTCCGCAAACTCAGCATCGAAGATAATATTCTAGGTGTTTTGGAAATGGCGGGCTTAAGCGCGCAAGAGCGCAACGAGCGTCTTGAAGAGTTGCTCGATGAGTTCGGGTTGCAGCACATCCGTAAAACTCGAGGTGATTTACTCAGTGGAGGGGAACGCCGCCGCACGGAAATCGCACGTGCCTTGGCGACCAAGCCAAAGTTCATCTTGTTGGATGAGCCTTTTGCTGGGGTAGACCCAATCGCCGTTGAAGACATTCAGATGATTGTGGCCAACTTGAAGAAGAAAAACATTGGTATTCTCATCACCGACCACAATGTTCAAGAGACCTTGGCCATCACGGATCGCACGTATTTGATGTTCGAGGGTCGAATTCTAAAAAGTGGTACCGCAGAAGAATTGGCTGCGGATGAGCAAGTAAGACGCGTTTACCTCGGTCAGAACTTCGAGCTCAGAGCACGTAAGTAACCTTTTACCCTTTTCAGTAGTGGCGGCTTCGGTGTTCGAGGTGCGCGCCCTTCATATTCTTTCAGGATTTCGGCAAAACGTGCCAAAGCCTGATCGTAAAGCGGCAGGTCGTATTCGTTCATGCTTTCCCAAACTGCCTTTGCGGCAACTTCCTTTTTCTTACCGCCGCTGTTGTGGTGCTCCACAAGGGTGTTCTTCCAGCCAAACTGCTCGCCAAAGTAGGCGATAGATGCTGCATAGTGTTCGGTGAATCCAACGGCGTCCAATCGGTCAAAATTCGCCAATGCCTTTTTTAGGACACTTTTGTCCTGTAAAAACTCCTTTTGGTTCAAATAGCCACTCATAAATGCCGTCTGACGATTATTGCTCTGCACCAGTTGGGTAAAGTCTTCAGGGCTTTCAATCCCTTCCATGAGCTGTGCATGCTTTTCGTTCATGCGCTTGCTGTAGTGGTTGTAGTGACTGATCGAACGCGCTATGGGTTCACGGAATAGCGTCACCACCGTAGCGTTAGATTCGGCAATTACGGGACGTAAGGGGAAATGGCCGTAGATGCATTTGACCTTAGGATCATTTATTGCCAATTCGAGCTGCTTATCCAAATCCTTATGGCTGTAAATGGCCCTGCGCTCGGTTTCCTTGTAGTTGCTTTCCAACAATAATCGCAAGGATGTCCCGGCAGTTTTTGGGATGTGGATAAAAACGAGTTTCTTTGGATTACGCATCGAAGCCGAAAATACATGTTTCTACCCAAAATCAAGCAACCCGTCTTCATACTAGGCATGCACCGCAGTGGGACCACTATGGTGACTCGCGCCTTGGGAGCGGCTGGCGTTCATGTAGGAACCATTCTCGATCATAACTCTGAAGCCCTTTATGGCATAGACATTAATGACCGCATCCTGGAAACTGCCGGTGGAAACTGGTGGTCACCGCCTGGACTTGAATCGGTTTTAGATGCTGCTTCAAGTTTTCTGTCTGAACTTACGGACCTTGATGTCTATGGCGCGCATCTGAAACATCCTTCAGGCCGCCGCCTTTCATTAGCACTAGCACATAGCGGACCGTGGGCGGTAAAAGACCCTCGTTTGTGTTTTACCCTGCCTTGGTGGCTTGCCCGCTTTCCGAAGGCAAAGGTCATCTGGGTACTACGCGATGAAGAGGAGATCGTTCAAAGCTTGCTTCGACGCCAGCGTGTTGAAGGGGAAGCCTTTAGTGACCTAACTGAAGAAACTGCTCGCGAGCTTGTGCGTACGTATAACGAAGCGGCCACCACTAACATTAAGAATAGTGGAGTAGAGGTACGCATGGTGCAGTATAAAGATTTGGTCAGCCCGAATATCGATACTCAACGTAAGAGTTGGTTTTCCCTTTATCAGTTCTGTAAGGTCCGTCCAGGAAAGATGGAAGGCTTCGCAAGGCGAAGTCCAAAATCGGCCACAACGACCTCCTCAAAACCTTCAGCAGCATTGCCTACGGATGGTCCTTTGGTAAGCGTCATCGTACCTAATTACAACCATGCTGCTTTCTTGGATCAACGATTGGAAAGCATTGCTTCACAGTCCTACACGAATATTGAGGTGTTATTGATGGACGATTGCAGTCCAGACGATAGCCGCAGTGTGCTCGAAAAATGGGCCGCAAAGGACCCCAGAATGACTACGTTGTTCAACGAAGAAAACTCTGGCAGTCCTTTCGCGCAATGGGCCAAAGGAGCCGCTTGGGCCAAGGGTAAATTCCTGTGGATTGCCGAAAGCGACGATTACTGCGATACAGATATGCTTGCGCTTCACGTACAAAGCATGGAGGCCAACGAGAATGCTGTAATCGCTTACAGTCACAGCCATCTCGTGGATGAGAACGGCCAATTCTTGCGCGATTTTAAAGACGATTATGCTTTCATCTTCGGCGACACCGCCAAATGGGCCAAAGATTTCACTATTGAAGGAAAAACAGAGGTGGCCAAACACATGGTCTTTTCCAACACCATCCCTAATGCTAGCGGGATTTTGATGCGCAAAGATGCCTTCGATAAGGTGGGGGCTCCAGCGACGCATTGGCGCCTAAATGGAGATTGGCTTTTTTACGCCAAGCTTTTGCAATACGGCGATCTCGTCTTTCATGAGCGGCCGCGAAACAAATTCCGCTTTCATTCACAAACACAACGCAGCCGCGCCATCAGCTCCTACAGCGCTTTCGACGAGTTGTTAGAGATGTACACCATCTTCGAGAGTGAAGGATTCGCACCGCTCGAAACCATCAATGCCGCCCGTGGCCAAGTGGCGATGTGGTGGGCAGCCAATGTATTCTCCATGGACCGAAGCGCGGAGGTTTGGCGCAACAACCGTAGATTGTACCAGGCATTTAAGAAGTATAAAAAAGGATTAGGCAGGTATTTGCTCAGAAGCGGCGCCATTAAATTATTGGGTCAATTCTTTATTTACCTCGGTCTGAAAAAGCCCGCCAAAAAACTAGCAGCTCGTCTGTTCCCGAAATCATTCTTTGCACACTAATGAGAATTTCTGTTATCATACCAGCCTACAATGCAGAAGCAACCATCGCTGATTGTCTAGAAAGTGTGGTACGTCAGACGGTTCGACCTTTCGAGGTAGTCTTGGTGGACGACGGAAGTACGGACCATACTCGAAGAGAAGCAGCAAAATTTGAAGCCAAGCTCACTTTAAGGATTGTGAGTCAGTCAAATTCTGGCTTGGGAAAAGCGCGGAATGCCGGAATGGCGGCCGCTACAGGCGATGCTTATGCATTTTTGGATGCGGACGATATGTGGTTACCGGGCAAGCTCGAGCAAGGGGTTAAGGCGCTTCTAAAGTATCCAAAGACCTATTGGTTTTATACGCCGATTTTAGAGTGGACACCCGATAATGAACAAAGTACGCGCAAGAGAGCCTGCAGCCAGGTCAGTTCGCTGCAGTCCTTTTTGAGTTACAACCCGATTGTTCCTTCAACGATCATTATGCGCAGTGGTTTTGACTACGCTTGGGAAAACGATAGGAACCTCCAGGAAGATGTTGGTGCGCATTTAAGAGTACTTAGCCGTGGCGATTTTCCAAAGATGCTGCCAGAGGCGACGCTGAAGTACCGATTGGATTTCGGTATGACTGCAGATGCAGAAGGGCACGTAAATAAGGTGATGCTTGCAGTGGCTAAGGCTAAAGAGCTCGGTCACATCAGTGAGAAGGAATTTAAACTCTATGAGGTTCGTAAGGCCTATGAATTGGCCCGTACGTACAAGAAGCGTGGCAATACTGAGGCACAGAAAAAGTGGAAATCGGAAGCCTTAGATAAGGCAAAAACTACGAGAGTACCGCTAGGACTTTGGTTGAGATTATATGTGAACGTCTAACCAATACGTCATTCCAACGGTCAAGAAAGAAAACGGGTAGTCGTTCAATCCTCTCGTCCAGCCTACTTGTGTTTGGCCGAAGGACAAACTTTTACGCCATTGTAACTCAAGTAATCTAGGCCAGTCTCCGTCTAGAAAGTATCCAGTAAAGGTGCGTAATTGAGCACTTAAAAAGGTGTTGTCTTTCTGCAGCTCCAGTTTAATATTACCAAGGAACCCGTCGTTTTGGGGGTAATCAACCCAATGGGTCTGATAGACTTGGAATCCAGCATCTGTGGTGAGTAACGGTTCCCAGTTTCCCCACGAATTGAAGCTCTTTTGATGCGAAAAGAAAAAGGCATAACCTGGCGCATCCGTAAACCTCGCTTGAGGAAGCGGTCCAGCGGCTGTTTTCGTGTGAAACGTGAACCAAACCGAACCTTGCTCTTTTTGCCAAAGTCGCGTGCTG
>JBMZBC010000024.1:0-32589 GCA_049611965.1 Schleiferiaceae bacterium
TCGAGAAACTAGGTACATACAACCCGAACACGAACCCAGCAACAATCGACTTGAACTTTGATTCAGCACTATCATGGGTGATGAAAGGTGCACAGCCAACAGATACGGCGCGCGCAATACTTTCTTACCGTGGTGTAATGATGAAAAAGCACTTGCTCGAAGGAGTACGTAAAGGTGCATTGACTGAAGAGCAAGCAGAAGCTAAATACGAAGCTTGGCTAAGCGACAAGGAGTCTAAAATCGGTGCAAACGCTAAGGCTGTCGCTGATAAGAAGGCTGCAGATAAAAGCGCTCGTCTAGCTGCGGAAAGCGAAGTAAACAAAGCTCGTGCGGCTGCAATCGCTGCTGCCCTAGCACCTGCTCCAGTAGAAGAAGACGCTCCTGCTGAAGAAGCGGAAACTGAAGCTGCTGCTGAAGAAGCTCCAGCTGCAGAAGCTGCTGCTGAAGAGGCTCCGGCAGAGGAAGCTGCTGCTGAAGAGGCTCCGGCAGAGGAAGCTGCGGAAGAAAGCGCAGAGTAATTGTGCAAAAGGAGCAGTGCTTTTTACTAGGTAAGATCACAAAACTCCACGGGTACAAAGGAGCGATGGTATTACACATTGACTCATCTACCCCGCAATACTTTAGAGAATTGGAATCAGTATTCTTGGAATTTAACCAAGAACTGATTCCATTTTTTTTTGCCGAACGGGGCAAACTGAACGGCAAGAAACTCATTGTTAAACTCGAGGATATTAGCCCTGACGAAGCCTCGAGATTTGTAGGTTGCAACGTTTACCTACCAGAAGAAATGCTTCCTGCTCCTAAGGAAGGTTTCTACGACAAGGCCATCTTAGGCTATACAGCCTATCACGGTGATAAAGCTATTGGTACAATTACCGATGTAGTGGAGAATTCCGCTCAGAATCTCTTTATCATTGAGCACGATGAAAAAGAGTTCCTTGTTCCTGCCGTAGAAGCTTTTATTCAAAGAATTGAACATCCTGAGAAAATCGTTTATCTTGAATTGCCCGAAGGTTTATTGGACCTTTAATCACAGATGAACGAACAGAAACCATACGATCCAAGGTATTTACACTTGATTTTCAGTGCATTGCTGATGATTCAGCTGGTATTGACCTCGGTAGTACTCTATGTGGCCAGCGATACTTCTAGTATCTTTTTAATGCCGTTCGAAGGGAATACATACGCTATTCCTGGCATCGCCTTTGTCCTCGTTCTACTAGGACGTTATGTATGGAACAATGGAATGCGCGAGATTAATACTACTGAAGAACTGTTTACCAAGCTTGAAATTTTGACCAAAATCCATATTTGGAGATGGGTATTGGTACAATTGGGTACTTTAATTCTGCTTACCTACACACTGATAGAGGGCAACTTCTATTATTTCATTTTTGCCTTGGTAAATATTGTCTATTTCTTCACCTTGCGTCCCAAGATATTTGGACTCGCAGGAGAACTATGAAATTTGTAGGCCCTTTTCAAATGAAGCAATTCAGCGTAGCGCACGATAATTGTGCCATGCGCGTGAATACTGACGGTTGTCTTTTAGGCGCAATTGCCGGTGAAAATCACCACCATGATTCGGTTCAACAGATTTTAGACATCGGTACTGGAAGTGGTGTCATTGCACTTCAAATGGCCCAACGTTTTAACAATGCATTTGTAGATGCAGTAGAAATTCACGGTCCTAGTGCAAAGCAGGCCACAGAAAACTTTAAAAGCTCACCTTGGAACAACAGAATGATCTGCTACCACGAGCCATTACAAGAATTTGAAGCAAGCGTTTCTTACGACATCATCGTATCCAATCCACCCTATTTTGAATCGGGCCCAACGAAACTAGATGAAGGCGTTGCGAATGCAAGACATGCGTTAACCTTGGATTTTAACTCCCTAATTCAGCACGCTTCTAGGCTTTTAAAGGAAAGAGGAACATTCTGGTGCGTATTACCTGCAGACCGAGCAGATCAAATGATAGAAGCGGGTATTGAAGAAAACCTACACCCGATATCTATATACGGCATCCGACCTAAGAGCGATCGCGCTGCAAACCGCGTTATTCTTGCTTTTAGCAAGGAAACTTCAGCAGAAACGACCCGAAAAGAATTTGTGCTTTACAAGGCGCCGCAAGAATACACTGACGAGGTCCGTGAAGTACTTGAACCCTTCTACGCCAGTCTCTAATAACCGCGGTATTCAACCATTTTCTCCGTGAATTTCACGCCGTAATCTGCGGCCAATTCAGCCAAAATAGGATCATACCATGCATTTGTCATAGGACGTTGCACACCAACAGGAGCCTTACCTTCCAAAACAATTTTTGTGGCAATACCCAAAGGAAGTCCAACAGTACCTGCCATCGCTGTACTAAAGGAATTTTCTCCTTCAACCCCCATGGAGCTTTCAATCATATGAAGGGAACCATCCTGCTCCCAACCTATTTTGTGATACATCACAATGAGGTCTTTGTCTTCAGGCTCCATGCTCCACACTTTTCTAAGAATAAACTCTAAACACTGAGCAGGAGTGCCTTGGTCAAAATCAAAAGTGGATTCGGAGAAAATGCCTGCCCATTCAAGCTTCGCGAAAATCTCGGAATCCTGAGGAATACTCAAGTAGTACTTGAGCTTCAACTCAACGCTATCGTTGGGGTTGTAGGCTAAAAATAAATTGGTAAAATCTCTGAATGTCATCTGCTGTAGTCCCTTGATTACATATGAATCATCGGTCATTCCAAGGCGAACAAAACAGTCCCAGGCACGAGCGAATCCAGGTCTACGTAATGTTCCTCGGTACAAGGTCTCCACTTCTGTTAATCCATAGGCCTCTCGGTACTTCAGTGAATCTCTATTGGCTAATCCTTCGAATCGGCCGTAACCTTCGACATTCATAAATTCCGTTCTACGAAAAACCATGTGGGGAGGGATATACTTGTATTTGCCTTCTTGTAGAAACTTTACAGCGCCCCCCTGCCCTGCTAAGACGACATTTCTAGGATTCCAAGTGAACTTATATCGCCAAGGATTAGTGCCCTCGGAACTCGGACTTAAAAGGCCACCAGTGAAGCTTTCGAACAATTTAATTTTGCCGCCCTTATCTCGTATACCCTCGATGAGTTGCATCGCACTCATATGATCAATGCCGGGATCTAAGCCACATTCATTCAAAAAGACCAAACCTCGTTTTTCTGCTTCCTTTGAAAGGGCTTCCATCTCTTTCGTGAGATAAGACGCTGTAATTAGATGTGATCCGTGTTTAAGACACGCCTTCGCCACCGCTAAGTGCATGTGCGCGGGAACCATACTGATGGTTATGGAACAACTAGAAATCTCTGCGTCTAATGCGGCATTATTGGTGATGTCTAGTTCTCCTACCGAGCAACCATCGCTTGAACTGCCCATACGCGCTGACGCTATGGTTTCATCCCGGTCCACTACTCTTAATTCAATACGGTGAGACTGCACTAACGCTTTTAAATAAGGAACTAATTTCTGAGTGCTCAGTCCAGCACCGATGAGTAAAACTTTGGTCATTTACATTGAGATTTCTTCTAAAATACCACACAAACCTTATGTTTCAAATAAAACATTATTAACAACTAATGTTAGTTTTATCACATCGTGGTTTTAGTACTCTGAACGTATCTTAACGCTATGAAAAAACTAGTTGCCATTTCTGGTGCTTTGGCTGTTGCACTCGGTGCTTTAGGAGCCCATGCTTTGAAAGAAGTGCTAGACCCAAGTTCCTTAGAGTCTTACAAGGTTGCGGTGTTGTACCATTTGGTGCACACGCTGGCACTCCTAGCTGTAATTCAAGGCAACTACAAGAAAGTGACCGTTTGGTTGTGGTCCTCAGGCATTCTTCTATTCTCTGGCTCTATATACTTGCTCGCATTGGATGAACTTATGGGTATGACGCTTTCATTCTTGGGACCCGTTACACCCCTTGGAGGTCTTCTCTTTATCGCGGGTTGGCTCAGTCTAATAGGCTCAATCGAGACAAATGTGGATAAATAGTTAGTAGTTCGAGTTAAAAAATAGTTAGAAGCTAAACTCCTATTGAATTACTGCGTTTCTTTGTAGTACCTATTACATTTTAAGAACCACAGTAATAATGACTTCTAAGAACCACCTAGAAGCCTTAGATGCATTGCATATTAAGGCCAGAGAAGTATTTAGCAACCTTCACCCTGATGTGCTTGAGGCACACAGCATTTCCAAGAACATGGCGGTGCGCACAGCGCACGGAGCTATCGCAATTAACACAGGTAAATTCACTGGTCGCAGTCCAGAGGACCGATTTATTGTAAAAGACTCGCTCACCGAAGATGCTGTTTGGTGGGGGCCCATTAACAAACCCTTTGAACCCGGTAGGTTTCAATCGCTCAAAGCAAAAATCTGCAATTACTTAAACGACAAAGACATCTATGTCCGTGATGCATATGCTGGTGCTCACCCTTCGTACCGACTGTCCGTAAGAGTAATTAACGAATTTCCTTGGTCCAACCAGTTCGCGGGCAACATGTTTATTCAACCTTTGGCCGATGAATTGGTGGATTTTCAGTCCGATTGGACCGTGATTAATGCGCCTGGTTTTTTAGCAGATCCAAAGGTAGACGGTACACGTCAATCAAACTTTGCAATCATTGACTTCACTGATAAATGTATAATCATTGGTGGCACAGGATATACCGGAGAAATCAAGAAGGGTATCTTTTCTGCACTCAACTTTATACTGCCTTACCAAAAGAATGTATTGAGCATGCACTGCTCTGCGAATGTGGGAACACAAGGCGATACTTCCATCTTTTTTGGTTTATCGGGTACGGGGAAAACTACCTTAAGTGCAGATCCGAACAGAAGACTCATTGGTGATGACGAACACGGCTGGTGTTCGGACAATACTATTTTCAACTTTGAAGGCGGTTGCTATGCCAAGGTGATTGACCTAAGTGCAGATAAGGAGCCGGATATTTTCAATGCAATCCGTCCACATGCCATTCTAGAGAATGTTATCCTTAATGGAGACGGCACGGTAAAGTTCGAGGACGCGACTCTTACGCAAAATACACGGGTCAGTTACCCTATTGACCATATCGCAAATATTCAGCCGGGTTCGATGGCGGAAAATCCAAAGAACATATTCTTCTTGACGGCCGATGCTTACGGGACTCTTCCGCCTATTTCAAAACTGACCCCAGGACAAGCCGCTTACCACTTTATTAGCGGCTATACTGCAAAGGTTGCAGGGACAGAGGAAGGTGTAAACGAACCTAAAGCAGTCTTTTCTGCTTGTTTCGGGGCGCCATTTATGCCGCTACACCCCACCTATTACGCTAACATGCTGGCCTCGAAAATGGAAGCTGCAGGAGTCAATGTTTGGTTGGTAAATACAGGATGGACAGGCGGTCCATACGGTACTGGCAAGAGAATGTCCTTAAAACATACCCGTCGAATGATCACTGCAGCAATGCAGGGAGAACTCGATGCAGTTAGTTATATCCAACATGAAGTGTTTGGTCTTTATATGCCGACCTCATGCCCAGAAGTACCTTCAGATATTTTAGACCCAAAAAATACCTGGTCCAATCCTGAGGAATACGATGAATATGCAAACGAATTGGCGTTGAAATTCTCGAACAACTTTAAACAGTTTGAGAGTGAAGCCACAAAAGAAATACTTGAGGCCGCACCTCGAGTATTGGTTGGAGCAAAATAAACTCCAAGTGTTAGATGTGTCTGTAAGGGCGGCCGTTGGCCGCCCTTACTTGTTTAGAACATCGTTAATAACTCATTTGCCAATTAACGATTCCTTCATTTGTACAGCATCGAAAATGAATAATTTGAAGCAACTCAAAACGTTTGCCCATGCCTGCAAAGCGCAAAAAAGTATCAGCGACCAAAATTTTTGTACTCGATACCTCTGTCATTCTCTATGATCATAACGCTATTTTTTGCTTCGAAGAACACGACGTTGTTCTGCCTATCTCGGTATTAGAAGAGCTTGACGAATTCAAGAAAGGACACGATTCCAAAAACTACGAAGCACGCGAATTCATTCGAACTCTTGATCGAATTACCGAAGGGAAAGACTTTACGAATTGGATCCCACTAAACGGGGATACACACGGTAATTTGAGAGTCATCATGGATACCTCACACAAAGGTATTGATGCCGAAAAAGTGCTTGGGCGTAAAATGGACCACCGCATCATAAATGCGGCATTGAACATCCAAGATTTAGAACCAGAGAAATCCACCATCCTTGTCACCAAGGACATCAACTTACGTCTCAAAGCCAAGGCCCTTCATTTAAAGAGTGAAGACTATTTGACGGGTAAGATCAAAGACATGGATGCCTTGTACAAAGGGAAGTCCGTAGTAGAAAACTTCAATGCCATCACCCTAACGAAATTGTACGCTGAGAAATCTTTAGACATCGATGAGGTACTCGAAGAGAATCCTGGGTTCACTCCTTTCCCAAATAGTTATTATGTATTAAAATCGGAAAAATCGAGCGGATTGGCCTACTATAATGCACTTGACAAAACGCTTGATCATGTAGAGAAGCGCTCGGTATACGGCATTAAACCGAGAAACGCTGAACAAGCTTTTGCCATACACGCCATTCTGAACCCTAATGTGAAGCTGGTTAGCTTGACGGGTGTGGCAGGAACAGGAAAGACACTCATAGCTTTGGCAGCATCTCTAGAACAACGCAGAGACTTTAAACAGATTTATTTAGCGCGTCCTATCGTTCCGCTATCCAACAGAGATTTAGGGTATTTGCCCGGCGATGCAAAAGAGAAAATCAACCCGTATATGCAGCCGCTATGGGACAACTTAAAGCTCATTAAAAATACCTTCAGCGACCGAGATAAAGAATACAAACAGCTCGAGGCGATGGTGGAAAAAGAGAAGATTATCATTACTCCTCTGGCATATATCCGTGGACGCTCACTGGCGGATATCGTATTTATCGTAGATGAAAGTCAAAACCTTACACCACACGAGGTAAAAACTATTATCACAAGAGCAGGAGACGGTGCGAAGTTTATATTCACCGGCGACGTTGGCCAGATTGATACACCTTATCTGGATGAACAATCCAACGGGCTTAGTTATTTGGTGGACAAGGCGAAAGGGCAAGATATCTACGCACACGTGACCTTGGAAAAAGGAGAACGAAGTGAATTGGCCAATCTTGCTAATGAACTCTTGTAAATCGGCACAGAATTTGATTTTAACTTAAACAAATCAACCTCTATAAACATGATCACCCTCTATACCGCAGTTACACTAGACGGCTACATTGCAACTACTGATGGAAGCGTAGACTTCCTAGAAAACCCTCGTTACCAGCTCCCTGATGAAGATTATGGGTACACGGGGTTTTACGAAGGCATTGATGTGGTGGCCATGGGCTACAATACGTACAAGCAGGTAATTAACTTTGAGGGAGCGTACCCCTATCACGGCAAACACAGCGTCGTTTTTAGTCGTACCGATAGCGTTGAACCTATAGCAGGTGATATCGAGATTACTGAGGCTTCCGAGGAAAGCGTCATTCAGCGATTTAAGAGCGAAGGAAAAAATGTTTGGATTATTGGCGGTGGTGCTACGAATGCACGGGTTCACCAAAGCGGTCTTATTGATCGAATGATCCTCACCTACCTTCCCATCACCCTCGGTGCTGGAATTCCACTATTTAGAGAGAATGATGCTAGTTTAGAGTGGAAAAACACGGGGACGCGGACCTTTGCAAACGGCCTTGTTCAGATTACTTTAGAAAGAAGGTAATCCACCTGAAGACTGAGGTCTTCGAGTGAGCCATTGTTTTCTATGACAGTATCACTTTGAGCCCGTCGATGGACATCGCCCAATTGGTTCGCTAAACGCTCTCTTATTTGACTTTCGTTCATCTCTGTGTTACGTGCCATCACGCGAGCTATGCGCACATGTTCATCAGCTACCACACTTACGACATGCTCACAAGTAGGATCGCCTGTTTCAAGAACTAAGGCACTTTCTTTGAAAACCACCGTGCTACCGCTTTTGAGTTTCCAATGTTCAAAATCCTCACGAACGGCTGGATGCACTATTGACTCTAGCTTTTCTTTAAGTGCACTGCTGCTAAAAATCCTTTCGGCAACATAAGCCCGGTTCAAAGCGCCCTGTGAATAAGCCTGATCACCCAATAGCGCCGTTATCCCTTGAACCAAAGTAGGATTAGTATGCATGAGTGCTTTAGCGCGCTCATCACTATAATACACCAGATGCCCTTTGTTTTCAAGCATCGCACATACTGTGCTCTTACCTGAACCAATTCCACCGGTGATACAAATTACTCTAGATTGCTTCATTGCCCTATGCGTTCAACCCTATTTGGCGTTATAGAAAGTACAGAAATATTCTCTTTCACCGGTTCTGCCACAATAATGTAATTCGATTCATTCTGAACTGCGGAAAGTGTGATAAGCTCTTCGAAGGTTCTCGAAATCAGGGCCTTTTTAGGGCCACTGACCCAAACCTCAACATCTACGATTTGACTCCCAAGAACCAAGGGTACTTCAAATTTATCCTCCGTCCACAGTGCGCTTGCTCCACGTACTTCTATTCGCTCCTCGGATATCGAGGTTAAACTGGACCCTAAACCTTCAACGGGAAGATCAAAGGCATGGTTACCGTCCCAAAGGAAATCAGGGAGATTCACATGCAATCGGGCTCTAAATACGGCCTCTGGAGAACCCACTACATCAATACTATCAGGATCCACGGTAATGGCATGTAACCACTTGTATCCTCTCGGAAGTCGAATGTTTTGAAGCCCCTCTACATAAATGGGCACTCTAGTTCGCTCTAATGCCTCACATGGAAACAGGACCTCTGCAGTTGCGCTTGAAAACGAATAAACCCCTCTATATACACTGTTCAGCTGAGCAATTACTTCAGCACTTTGGACCACTAACATACCCTCACTTTTCAAGGTGAAGGCTGCTGATTCAAGAACTACAGATTCTTTATCAACCTCCCGCAGTCGTAGCGCATTAATTCCGGAAGCGCTTACCTCAACGTTTAAGGCAATAGATGTATCCGTGATGAATTGATCCTCGACAATAGAAGAAGGACTGTTCGCATAAATGACAACGGTCGTACTTCGCTCTGCTTTACTAACGGTAATGAGCGCCCAGATGACACTAGTCAGTGCTAAGAACGACAAGAACTCTCTATGGAACAAACGTTTAATCATGGGCTAAAAAAACCGGCCAAAGCCGGTTTCAAATTATTTCGATTGGTATTGGGCGCTTAGCTCTTTACTAATGGCGCTTTTCTCAACCTTCAATCTCGAATTCTCAGTCTCCAAGACAATGTGGGTATCTCCTACTTCAAGAATCTTTCCGTGAATGCCTGAAGTCAAAACAACACGATTGCCTTTTGCTACCTCACTGCGGAATTTTCCTTCTTCCTTTTGTCTTTTCATCTGCGGTCTGAAGAAGAATAGGTACATGACCAAAACGATCATGATTAGGGGTAAAAAGCTCATGGCTCCCTCTGCCCCTGCTTGTAGTAATAAATAGGTCATTATTTATTAGAAATTACGGTTGATGTAATGTTCAAGACTTTAGTTTGCGGTACAGCATTCGTAGTCAACGTTACGCGCTTGTCTTGCTTGCCCGCACGTCCTGATGAGTTAAAGCTCACTTTAATTTCTCCTGTAGCACCCGGTGCAATAGGTTGACGTGGCCATTGTGGCACTGTACATCCACACGAACCTTGTGCATTAGAAATGATTAGCGGCCCCTCGCCTTCGTTGGTGAAATTGAAAGTATAGTTCACCACTTCACCTTCTTGAATCTCACCGAAGTCGTGGAAGTCTGTGTCGAATGAAATTGCTGGAAGTGCTTCCATCATTGTTTCTGAAGCAGGCTCTGTTGGCGCTTCAATTCTATCTGCAGCACTGTTACATGCTGTAAACACTAATAATCCTGCGGCTAGTACAACTAGTTTTTTCATTGTTTTAAGTTTATTCAATTATTCCTCGGCCTACCTTTTGAAGCAAGCCTTCTTCACGCAAATTAGTAACGATTTTGTCAAGTATACCATTGATGAATGAAGAACTTTTAGGAGTGCTGTATTCTTTTGCCAAATCTAGGTATTCATTCATACTCACCTTAATAGGTATCTCCTCCATTCCGCGCCACTCTGCAACACATAATTTCATGAGTACCACGTCCAATTTTGCAATGCGGTCGCTCTCCCAGTTTTTACTCTTACTCTCAATTCGGGCTTCACTATCCACTGCGAATTCAAAGTACTTACGCATCAACAGCGCTCCAAAAGCAGCATCGCCCTCGTCCTTGTAAAGATTAGGGATGATCAATCCACCTTGGTCGTTCCAACTGGAAATGACCTTACCACTCATCATCTGGGCTGCATCCAGGTCGTCGCTCCACCCTACATGCATGTCTTCGTAAATATCGTGGAGCAATTCATTCTCTGCGATATGCTCTTGGTACATGTATTTAATGAAACGCTTTTGTGCCCCGAAATCATCGCGCATTGCCAATAACTTATCGTACTCCTCACTCTCAAAGACTTGTTCCCAAAGCCCTCTGAAGTGATTGTCGTAGGCGCTCCAGTCCACATGCACACCTTCGCTAAACGCAATCAATCTCGCATCATTACGAACAAGTTCAAAAAATGGAATGTCTGTAAACGCTGAAATACGATCCGCCAACGCACTATCTGGTACATTTCGGCTGCGTACTTTATCAAGTCGATCACTAGCAGTACTGTGAATACGCAACAAGGCATGGATATCCCAGATGAATAAATCGTGTACCTCTTCTAGACTCTTGTCTAAGTTCTTAAGCAATGTCGCGGCGCCAAGCTCATTATCTGAAGCATGGGCATAGAGGTGGTGCAGAACCTTAATTCTGATGTGTCTCCTTGTGATCATAAAAATTGGAAAATATTGGGCATACGATTCTTGCTCAACAGAACTGAATTCATCAAAGTCTTGTTATTTTTGAACGACCGCATGCAAAGAGCTTTTCTTTATAACAAATATACTGCGGAACGCACCTACGAAACGATATGCAAGCACTAAAATATCTTAACAAATACTTCATTAAGTACAAGTGGTTGCTCGGCGCCGGGGCATTCTTTGTCATCGTATCTGTCATCTTCAAGCTCTTCCCCGCCCTGCTCATTCGTAACAGCTTCGATACCATCGCAGCGGTTATTGAAAATTACAAGACGGGAGTCGTTCAAAATGAGCTCGTTAGATGGGAGCTGATTAAATACGGTCTGTTCATTATTGCCTCAGCAGTGCTGCAGGGGATTTTTATGTACTTCATGCGTCAGACCATTGTGGTCATGTCTCGTCACATTGAGTACGATTTGAAAAATGTGGTTTTCGAACAATACCAGCGGTTAACTCAGCGGTTTTTCAAACAAAACAATACCGGTGATTTGATGAATCGCATTTCCGAAGACGTAGGAAAAGTCAGGATGTACGTAGGTCCGGCCATAATGTATGCCCTCAATACAGGCTTTACGATCATATTGGTCATTTCAATAATGATCAGTGTAAGCCCGAAATTGACACTCTTGACCTTAGCTCCCCTTCCTCTATTGGCTTTCCTAGTATACAAGGTGGCCAATTTGATTAATGTCAAATCACTTGCCGTCCAACAACAACTGAGCACACTGAGCACTTTCGCACAGGAAAGTTTTTCCGGCATGCGCGTCATTAAATCGTACCACAGATTACATTGGTTCAACGCGAAATTCAAAGCGGAGGCCGTTGAATATCGTTCTGTGAATGAAGAACTCTTCCGCGTGAATGCCACGTTTCAGCCCATCATGATACTTATGGTAGGTATCTCGACGTTGATTACCATTTTCGTCGGTGGCCAATTGTACTTTGCAGGTGAGGTCAGTGCAGGAAACATCACGGAGTTTATTTATTATGTCAACCTTCTTACTTGGCCAATCGCCTCTATAGGCTGGGTGACCAGCCTTGTGCAAAGTGCTGCAGCCTCCATGGAGCGTTTGAACGAATTCTTATCGGAGGAACCTGATTTCAAATCAGGCGATTACCAACCCTCCAGTTTTCAAGGAACGGTCACTTTCAAGAACGTCAGCTTTACCTATCCAAACAGCGGTATTCAAGCCTTGGACAATGTGAGTTTTACCCTTGAAGCAGGACATAGCCTCGGCATCTTGGGCAAGACAGGGTCCGGAAAGAGCACCATCACCGCCCTTATGGTTCGACAATACGACCCTACCGAAGGCGAAATATTGATCGATGGTGTTAACGTCAAAGACTGGCATCTACCAACGCTTAAAAAATATTTAGGATGGGTTCCGCAAGAGGCCTTCCTATTCAGCGATACCATTGCTCGCAATATTGCTTTTGGATTGGATGAATTCAATCAAAATCAAGTCGAACAAGCTGCCAAAGCTGCCGGTGTACACGACAATATCATCGAATTTCCAAAACAGTACGAAACAACCGTAGGCGAACGTGGTGTCACCTTGAGTGGCGGACAGAAACAGCGCGTTAGTATTGCTCGTGCCTTAGCAAAATCTCCGAAACTCATGGTCTTTGACGATTGTTTAAGTGCTGTAGATACAGAAACAGAAGAGCTCATTCTGGGAAACATCAAAGAGGCCACCGCTTCCATTTCATCCATGATCGTGGCACATCGAGTCAGTAGTGTAAAGCACTGCGAGCAGATTATTTGTCTGGAAAATGGACAAATCATCGAAAAAGGAACGCACGAAGAACTGGAGATTGCAGGGGGACATTACAGCGAGCTTATCAGTCTCCAATTGGACCAATAATCCAATAGCCGCAGGAACTCCATTTGTTAATTTCTTTTTTAGCATTTGGCGATGCATTCACTTACATTTGAGTGCTTGTAAACAATAGATCCATGGGTAGAATTATTGCTATTGCCAATCAAAAAGGAGGCGTAGGGAAAACCACTACAGCCGTTAACCTAAGTGCTGCATTAGGCGCTTTGGAAAAAAAAGTACTCATCGTCGATGCTGACCCCCAAGCAAATGCTACGAGCGGCTTTGGTCTCACACACGATGATGCAACACAAGGCACTTATGAACTCATTGAAGGAGCAAGTATAGCTGCCGATCTTATACACAGCACCAATACACCGAATGTAGATATTGTCCCTGCCCAGTTAGATTTAGTCGCGGTTGAGTTAGAAATCATTGACCAACCCAAAAGAGAATTTTTCTTGGCCAAAGCCCTTGAACCAGTTCGTGATACATACGATTACATCATCATTGATTGTGCACCGTCATTAGGACTTATTACACTTAACGCGCTAACTGCAGCCGATGGAGTTCTAGTACCCATTCAGTGTGAATATTATGCGCTTGAAGGTCTAGGTAAACTATTAAACACGATCAAGAAAGTACAGGAGCTTCACAATGAACACCTTAGTATTCAAGGCTTGTTGTTGACCATGTTTGACTCTCGTCTACGCCTCAGCAACCAGGTTGCGGAAGAGGTGAAAATCCACTTTGAAGGGTTAGTATTCGAAACCATCATTCACAGAAATATTAAGTTAAGTGAGGCGCCATCGCACGGCGAGCCTATCATTGCGTACGACGCAAGCAGCAAAGGCGCTGAGAATTACCTAACTTTAGCACAAGAAATAATCGCAAAAGGAGCGTAATACTATGGCTAAAAGAGCAATGGGGAAAGGGCTATCTGCCATTCTTGGCGATGAAGCAGCAAAGGTCAATAAAGTAACGGACAAAGGAGCTGAGAAGCTCGTGGGTTCTGTTGCATCCATTCCTGTTGATAGCATCACTACCAACCCTTTTCAGCCTCGTAGCAACTTCGATAATGATGCACTTGTAGAGCTTGCTCAAAGTATCTCGGAAGTTGGTATCATTCAGCCCATTACGGTTCGTAAGAATGGGATGAAGTTTGAACTTATTTCAGGTGAACGTAGGTTCCGTGCTTCGCAAATGGCGGGATTGCGAGAAATTCCTGCGTATGTGCGTTTAGCAGACGATAGACAACTCCTTGAACTTGCCATCGTTGAGAACTTGCAACGTGAAGACCTCGACCCTATTGAGATGGCCTATTCGTGTAAGCGAATGATGGACGAACTTGGCCTTACCCAAGAACAAGTGGCTCAGCGTCTTGGAAAAGGGCGTTCGACTATTACGAACTTTCTAAGGCTACTGAAGCTTCCAGCTTTGATACAAGCCGAATTAAGAGATTTACATCGAAACGAAAGCGCTGACGAAAACAACGATGGGACAACAAATGTCGTTTTCACCATGGGTCATGCGCGCGCACTACTCAACCTACCCACCGAAGAGCATCAGATAGATGTTTACAAGAAGATCTTGAAAGAAGGACTTAGTGTTCGTAAGGTAGAAGCTATAGTGAAGGCAATCAAGTCTCCAGAGGAAAGGCAACCGAAACCAGAGAAACCTAGCGAACTGCTTCGTTTGGAAGGTCAGCTGACCGAATATTTCAGTACCAAAGTAGCCATCTCACAAGGCGCTAAAGGAAAAGGTAAAATCCAAATCGACTTTACTTCCGATCAAGAATTAGCTGAAATAATAGCTAAACTAAATGGTTAAGAGATTAATCATATCTCTATTACTATCAGCTTTTTACAACCTAAGTGCACAAGAGACTGATACGAATACTGTTGGTCATATAGAGCATCTACATACTGAGGCTGCAAAGCACAATATCAAGCGAGCCACTACCCTTGCACTCATTCCTGGAGCTGGACAATTTTACAATAAGAAGTATTGGAAAATTCCGTTGGTTTGGGGCGCTATTGGTGGTGCAGGCTACTACTACTATGACCTTGACCAAGACTTCAAAGCCTATAAAAGTGTTTTGCAGCTCATCATCGACGAACCGGCGTTAGTTACAAGAACGGATCTTGAAACGGCGCAACCAGCGCTGTTTAGTGGACTGCCCGCTCCTTTTTACCAGAATACTGCAGAGGGCGTTGCTTTAGAGGCCATAGGCTATATGGATGCACTAAGAACACAGCGTGAATATGCTTTCTTCGGCATCATCGGTGTTTATGTATTAAGCATCTTAGATGCGAATATTGATGCCCACCTTTACGACTTTGATGTCAGTGATGATCTCAGTCTTCAACCTGCCATTATCCAAACGAATTATTATGCAGGAGCTTTTGCAAGCCCTGGCATTAAACTCACATTGACATTGCCATGAAAATATCTATTATAGGTTACGGTAGAATGGGGCAAGCCATTGAACGTATGGCCAAAGAAAGAGGTCACGAAGTAGGCTACATCAATAACGGAGAGGCTATTGATTTAGAGGCAGTTAAAGCTACAGATGTCGCTATTGAGTTCACGCAACCTGATGCTGCCTTGGAGACGATTACGAGCATTTTAAGGACTGGAACTCCGGTGATTAGTGGTACTACTGGGTGGCTTGATCAAAAGCGTGTTGCAGACGAGGCTGCCGAGGCAAACAATACGGCTTTTCTGTATGCCTCCAATTTTTCGCTCGGTGTCAATTTATTCTTCGTCATCAATGAAAAGCTGTCCGCGCTGATGAAAGACCATAAGATGTATACACCTAGTGTTCATGAAATACACCATACTGGAAAGAAGGATGCACCATCCGGTACTGCGATCACTACTGCAGAGGGCATCATTCAAGCCTACCCAGAGCTAAAAAAATGGTCACAGACCAAAGAGGAAGGCGCACTGCAAATTACAGACGACCGTATTGATCCGTATTGCGGAACTCACACAGTAACGTATGAAAGTAGCATAGACAAGCTGTCCTTAGAGCACCATGCACACACTCGCCAAGGATTTGCCCAAGGCGCATTAATCGCCGCCGAGTGGATACAAGGTAAAGCAGGCGTCTTTGGAATGAGAGACGTACTTGGACTGTAATACTTTCACAAAAGACTAACAGATTAACGAATACGAATAGCCTAATTTCACCACATGGAATTTATCATCTTCACACTTGTGCAAGCCCTTTGGTTTGGCGCCGTCAGTTGGAAATTTTACGTTGCCGCTGAACGCAAAGCCTGGGAGGCTTTTATCCCTGTCTACAACACCTATGTACTGGTAAAAATCACTGATCGTCCAACGTATTGGGTGCTTTTGTATTGTATTCCTGTGGTAGGTGTGGTGATGGGAATCATCATGATTTATGAGCTTCTTCACGTCTTCAAATTCAGAAAGACTTGGCAAACGGCCGCAGTTATGGCCTCATTCGGAGGGTATTTAGGCTACCTGAACTACAAAGAAAAACTCAAGTTCTGGGGCAGGGACGATCAATACATCAAGAAAAATTTAGGCGATGGTGTAAACAGCATTTTCTTCGCAATCGTAGTAGCTACAGTCATTCGCTCTACCACCTTTGAGGCATATACCATCCCTACAAGCTCTATGGAGAAGAGTTTGATGGTTGGTGATTTCTTATTTGTATCAAAGATGCATTACGGAGTTCGTGTACCAATGACTCCCCTCTCCCTTCCTTTGGTGCACAACAAAGTACCTTTCGCCGGTGTTCCCTCATATGCAAGCTGGCCTCAAATTCCTTACCTAAGACTCCCTGCTATTTCTCCTGTTAAAGTAGGAGACCCGGTAGTCTTTAATTACCCCATGGACAACATGCCCGTTGACAAGAAAGAGAATTATGTCAAGCGTTGTGTAGGAACACCCGGAGATACCCTAGAGGTAATTGATACCAAGGTTTTCGTCAATGGAAATGCGATGCAGTTTCCCGATAGGAGTTTTCCGCAGTTCCTGTACTATGTACAAACCAACGGGCAAGGTTTTAGTAAAAAGCGCCTTAAAAAGGACTTTGATATTAATTACTTAACCTCGGAACAACAACGCAGGTATCCTACCGATCAAGACGTCTACCAGCGTACACAGACGGATTACATCATGTTCTTGCAAGAACAACATGTCGACGATATCCTCGCTTTGCCCAATGTAGTTAAAGTGTGGCCTGTCATTGCTAGTCGTCCTGGAAGTCCCATCGATTCTACAAAACCGGCAAGTCTGCTAGAGATTGAATCGGGTCAAGCCCAAGAAATTCTATTCCCTAATCCTGATACAGGTCACGGGGAGCGTCCCTATGACGATACATGGGATAACTTCGGTCCAATACTCATTCCTGCGGCAGGTCAAACTGTAGATCTGACGGAGAAAAACCTAAACTCTTTCCGAAGAATCATTGGTGAATACGAGGGCCATGACTTTAAAATCAATAAAGAAGGCCAGGCTTTCATCGACGGAGAATTGGCTACCACCTATACGTTTGAGAAGAATTATTACTGGATGATGGGAGACAATCGCCACAACAGTTTAGACGCTCGAAAGTGGGGGTATGTTCCTGAAGACCACATTGTTGGAAAGCCCGTATTTATTTGGATGAGTTATGACAAGCACGGTGAAGGGTTTGAAAAAATCCGTACTGATCGCGTTTTCACCACCGTGAATGGAGCGGGCGAACGTCAAAGTTATTTCTGGCATTTCATCGTATTGCTTGGATTGTACCAAATCGTACAATTCTTGAGAAAGCGTAAGAAGTAAATATGCTGACGGTTCTTTCTACTGCATACTTCCCTCCTGCTTTATGGGTGGCGCAGGCAGTACAGAGCCATGAATTGCTGCTCGAAGCGCACGAATCATTTCAAAAGCAGAGCTACCGGTCTAGAACAGAAATTGCCGGCCCAAACGGAAGACAGATACTAAGTGTCCCGATAGACAGAAGTATAAAGGAGATACTTTCCACCCCAGTTTCTTACAGCGAGCCTTGGGTGAAAAATCATCTTAGATCTATAGAGACGGCCTATTCTAATGCGCCATTCTTTGAAGTTCTTTTTCCAGATATCGAAGCGATATTTGAGCATGAGTATGAGACACTTTGGGAGTTAAATATGCGCACCATTGAACTCTACTTTTATTGGCTCGAATTAAATACTCCGATAATTGCTACCTCCTCTTTTGAGATAGAAATTACCGGCATCGACGTAAGGGCCTTGCATCCAAAGAAAAATACAGAGATTCAATTTCCAGAATACCTGCAAGTTTTCCAGGAAAAAAATGGGTTTGAAAGCAACTTGAGTGCTTTAGATGTGTTCTTTAACTTAGGACGTAGTTCTTGGGACTACTTTCAAGAATTGAACCTTAGACAGAAATAACCCATATACCACCATGAATCTAGCATTCAACAAAAACGAAGACGAGCTAAAGCTTTTGGTACGCGAAATGGCCCGTAGGCACGCCATCATTGAAAAAGGAGGCGGTTCCAAAAAACTGCAAAAGCAACGTGACGCAGGCAAAATGACAGCACGGGAACGCATTTCGTTCTTGGTCGATGCTGGAAAGCCTTGCCTTGAGATTGGTGCATTTGCTGGAGAGGGTATGTACGAAGAGTATGGAGGCTGCCCTGCGGGAGGTGTTGTCGTGGTGCTAGCCTACGTCCAGGGCAGACAATGTATCGTTGTTGCTAACGACGCATCAGTCAAAGCAGGTGCTTGGTTCCCTATCACGGGTAAAAAGAATCTAAGAGCCCAGCAAATTGCATTAGAGAATCACACGCCGATTATCTATCTGGTAGATAGCGCGGGCGTCTTTTTACCGCTTCAGGACGAGATATTTCCAGACCGGGAACACTTTGGAAGAATCTTCCGTAACAATGCCATCATGAGCGGGATGAACATTCCTCAAATCTCAGCCATCATGGGTAGCTGTGTAGCCGGAGGAGCTTATTTGCCCATAATGAGCGATGAAAGCCTAATCGTTAAGGGCAGCGGCAGCATATTTCTTGCGGGAAGCTACTTGGTAAAGGCTGCTATAGGTGAAGACATTGATAATGAAACTTTAGGCGGTGCTGATACGCACTGCGACTTAAGCGGCGTCACGGATTACAAATGTGAAGACGACGCAGAAGCACTGACCACTATCAAAGACTTAGTTGATAAGATGGGCGCACGTCCGACAGCAGGTTTCAGTAAAGCAAAGGCTAAAGCGCCCGCAAGACCGAGCGATGAAGTTTACGGTCACGTTCCTTTCGATGGAAAGCCGTTCGATTCAAAATTGATCATTGAATGCCTCGTCGATGCGGATAGCTGGAAAGAGTATAAAGCGACCTACGGCAAGACCATCATTTGCGGTTATGCCCGTATTGATGGATGGGCAGTAGGTATTGTCGCCAACAATAGAAAGGTGACAAAAAATGCAAAAGGCGAAATGCAATTTGGTGGAGTCATTTACAGCGATAGTGCAGATAAAGCCTCTCGTTTTGTGGCCAATTGTAATCAGAAGAAAATTCCTCTAGTTTTCCTTCAAGACGTCACTGGGTTTATGGTCGGCAGTAAAAGCGAACATGGCGGCATCATCAAGGACGGCGCAAAAATGGTCAATACTGTGGCCAATAGTGTGGTTCCTAAGTTCACTGTGATTGTAGGCAACAGCTATGGCGCCGGTAATTACGCTATGAACGGCACCGCGTACGATCCTCGGCTCATTTTGGCTTGGCCCAATGCAAAACTTGCGGTGATGGGCGGAGCCCAGGCCGCTAAGGTACTCTTGCAGATTGAAGCTGCGAGGATTAAAAAGAGCGGCAAGGAATTGAATGAATCGGAAATGGAAGACTTAAAAAAATCCATCGAAGAGCGCTACGAAAAGCAAACGAGTCCTTATTATGCAGCAGCTCGTATGTGGGTAGATGCCATCATTGATCCTGCCGAAACACGGAATTGGCTCAGCTATGGCCTGGAGATGGCCAACAACAACCCTGAGCATAAAGTATATAACCCTGGAGTAATTCAAGTGTGATGAAAAAACTATGGCTTGTTCTTGCAGTAATTAGTGGACCATTGTTCGCCCAAAACACTTCGTTTGTATCGAAGAAAATGACAGCGGAGTTTGTCGGCACTATTGACCCTGCCCAAAGTACCACCCAAGCCCTAGGATTTCTATACCCGACCGGTGCCCCTATACCTGGTGGGAATGGATATAAGAGTTTTATTGCGCAGCAGAAACAACTGCAAGACTACCGTAATTTCCCGCAAGTACGATCTGCAACTAAAACACAGACCACTCCTACCCCAGTCAAAGGTTTCGGCACTTCATTGTACCGATTAACACCTGCAGGAAACCCTTACGACTATACGGGGGGAATTCCGAACGATAATGCGATGGCCATCAGCAAAGAAGGTATTCTATGTGCTGCTGTTAACTCCATTTTTTGGGCCCTTGATTTAAACAGTGGAGAATTGCTCATGCCTGGTCCTATTGGTATCAAAAGCTTGCAGCAAATGGCAGGTGGTACCGCTTTTGAGAATTACTACGACCCCAAGTTGATTTATGATCCTACCCAGGATCGATTTGTACTTGTGTTCTTGAAGGACAATGATGCTGCCAACAGCAAGATTATTGTCTGTTTCAGCTCAACGAACAACCCTTCTGACCCATGGCACGTATACCGATTAAATGGGAACCCACTCAACAACAATAGATGGACCGATTTCCCGGCCATTTCGTTAAGTGAGACGGGACTGGTGGTGACCGCGAATTTGATTATTCCAGGCGTAAGTTGGCAAGTAGGATTTGACGGCTCAGTAATCTGGCACCTGGATAAAATGGCCGGCTTCAATGGCCAAGATGTAGGTGCTACTGTCTATACCCAGATTAGTCATGACGGCAAGTTTACAAGGAACCTCCATGCAGTTCGAGGCCACGACAACATTGCAGACCAGCTTCAGTTCCTATCCAATCGAAACTTTGATCTTCAGAACGACACAATATTTCTGATTACCCTCAATGAGGGGGCGGATACAACCATTGATACCAAAGCATTGATTGCCAACCTACCCTACGGTGTTCCACCCAATGGCAAACAAGGGGATACGGATACCTCAGATGCGACAAAGGGCCTTCAGACAAACGATGGACGCGTTTTAGGGGCAATTCAAAAGGACGATTGGATTCAATTTGTAAGCACCACTACCCACGGTAATAATGACAATGCAGGAATCTACCACGGTTATATATCGAATGCCCAGAGTGAAACTCCTCAGGTGAGCGCTCGCGTATTCTATCACAGCGACAGAGATTATGGCTACCCTAATATTGCCTGGACGGGAGCGCACCCCGATCAAATTCAATGCCTCATTGGGTTTAATTACACCTCCATACAAGGGCATCCGGGAGTTGGGGCGGTGCAATTGGGTAACGACACTACCTTCTCCGACCCTATTGATCTGAAAGGCGGTACCACATATGTAGACCGTCACAGCGACAGCTATGAGCGTTGGGGCGACTATTTCGCCATCCAGAACATGTACGATGCTAACGGTGGGCTCATTCCTTCAGAGGTATGGATGGCCGGGTTCTATGGCGATGGACCACAACAAAACAGAACCTACATCGCACAGGTTTTCGGTCAAGATACCCTCGTACCACTGCATCCAGACGGCGGTGTAGCTTACCCGAACCCAATTGTTGAAGGACTTTTACTTACGGTACAATTCAATTTAGAAGTACAGCAACTCGTTAAAGCACAGCTCTTTAATATCAATGGACAGTTTGTTCAAGATCTTACTGGACGGTTGTTGCCAGAAGGTCCAGCTGAGCTGCTCATTGATATGAACGGTTTGGCACAAGGCACCTACGTGGTGAGATTGACTGGTGATCAAGGTTTTTCTAAAGTGGAGAAAATCGTGAAGCTCTAGAAAGCGAATACAAGCATTACTTCTTAAAGTCTCAATATAGACAAGGCTTCGGCCTAATTTTTGGGTAGGTTTATGCAACTAAAAACCAAGAACCTATGTATATCACGAAAAAACCAAGGCAAAAGCCAGCGGCAGCCATCGAGGGATTTCCTCAGCTGCCGTACGACGAAGACGGCTCTAACGATTCAGTTGAAGAGCTCTTCAACTAAAGACACTGCCTCGCTTTCGCGGGGCATTATTTTTTATCAAACTTTCTAAATGCGTAGGAAATCCTATAGACTATTGCCGAAGTACCAATACTCACAAATGCGATTGCTGGATTGATCTTTCCGGCAGTTTCCATCATATAGACACTTACTGAAAGACTCACAATGGTCATAATGACCAATGAACGCACCACACTCTGTCGGTGATGCTTACCGGCCCAGTCATAGAATATTACTGGCGCTATTCCTATACCAAGTGCTTTGAAGGTGACCACAATGTCCTCTATCCTCTCGAAGAAAAGCGCAATCAATAGTGCCAGTATTCCAACAGCTACCAATGCTTTGCGAATACGACCAATGCCGGAGGCGGCATCTTCATCTTTCTTAGGGAAAAGATCGTTCGTCACATTCAAGCTGAGCAAGAATAGATAAGTATCAGAAGTTGACAAAATAGCCGCAAAAAAGGCGATCAATACTGCCACCTGGAATTCAGGTGGAACCAGTTCAGTAAAAGTCCTTAAGACCATCATCTCGGCGTGTTCGTTTGCAACTGCACCAGAAATAGGAAAAGAGCTACGAGCGATAAGTCCAACGTAGGTGAGCGCCACGGTCAATAAAATGTTGATCCCCGCTCCTACTCGGAAACTTTGCTTTACCACAACTTCATTCTTCATGGCGAATACTTTCTGCCAATAGTCCTGCGTCGCAAAAGGTGTCAGAATACCCAAGAGCAAAAAAGCAATGATGTTCACTGCCCCAGCGTTGAAGGGCTGGTACATTTCTTCAGGAACATCTCCTCCCTCATTGATAGTAAGTGTAACGAGGATAAGCACTAAGAATATGACCAAGAACTGAAAGATATCTGTCTTAACTACAGAACCAAAACCTCCTACCAACAAATAGGTCAGCACGGTAATTAACATACCTAGCTTAGCCCAGGTTACCGGTACTCCTCCCAATTCATTCAATAAGTTCGATCCAACTAGTAATTGGGTAGACAATAAACCCACGTACCAAACGAAAATGACTCCAATGACCCAACGCGCGGTCTTGCGACCGTAACGGAAAACAAAGTAATCGGTTAGTGTAAAGAATTGGTGTTCTAAAGAAAGTCTATAAAGCTTTAATGCAAATGGTATAAAGAACAGAAAACCAAGCGTATAGCCTACAAATATCCATGCGGCGCTAATACCATAGATGTAAACAAATGATGTGTAGACCATTAACGTTACCGCGCTGACAAATGTCCCACTTAAGGTCATTAGAGACGGGAAAAAGCCCATGTTACGGCCACCCAATGCAAAGTCATCTACTGATTTTGTGGAGGTAAGTCTACCGAGAATGACTCCGATAATAGTAAATGCGACGAGTACAGATAAGACCAGTATGGGTTGTTCTTCCATGTTGAAACGAGTGTTACTCGAATATAGAAAGAATTGAATGAGAATATGAAATGGTTGAAATTATTATAATTCCCCAAAATCTTAACATTGGTGATTAAATCAAATTGTCTAACCGCATAACTTGAATAAGCAAATTTCCATTACCTAAATACAACTATGAACGAACTTATAAATTGGATAACCAGTTCCTTAACCATCACAAAAGACGCAGAAGATTATATAAAATCTGTATCTCAAGTCAATCACTATACAAAAGGGGACGCATTACTTAAATCGGGGGATACTGTTCGTAAAGCCTTTTTTATTAAAACAGGATGTGTAAGATCTTATTTCGTAGGGTTAGATGGAAAAGAACACACTGTTCAATTTGCAACAGCTAATTGGTGGATTAGCGATTATAGATCTCACGTACAAGATGTACCTGCAACTCTATATATAGAATGCTTATCCGAGGTTGATACGATAGAATTAGAATGGTCCGATTTAGAAAATATTTATAAGCGTTTTCCATACATCGAAACATTTAAACGGCACAATTGTGAAAGACATCTTGCCATAGTATTAACAAGAATAATTGATCAATTAAGGCTAAGTGCTGTTGATCGATATCAAAACTTCGTGAAAACTTATCCCGATGTTATGACATATGCTAAAGATTATCACATCGCTTCTTACCTCGGAATAGCACCGCAAAGTCTTAGTAGATTGAAACATATTCAATCCAGAAAGAAATAAAGGACTTAACATAGGTGAAAAGAAATTAAACATCTTTTAACTTATTTTGTTTAGCATTTAACAATAATGATTAAACAAATAATGGGCGGGATTAATCAAATTTTCATCGTTATTTCTTGTTTACTATTCTCTTGGTTGCAATCCAGTGCGCAATGTCAATATACATTAACGCTACTAGATTCTTATGGGGACGGGTGGAATGGTAATTCCATGTACGTTCAAACTTCCGGCTATAGCCCTTCAAACTTGACATTTAATTCTGGCTCATCTATTTCCTTTCAAATTAGTATCGGAACTGGTGACACTGTATCCTTTGGGTGGCTGGGCGGTGGCTCATACCAGAACGAATGTACCTTCACAATTGTAGATAATTTTTCCGGTTCCACTGTTTACAGTTCTCCTACAGGTAATTTACTTTCCACCACATCGCCCCAATACACCACAACCTGCACCCTTACCTCCAATTCAGTACCCTGTCTTTATAGTACTCCATACAATGAAACTTTTTCTGGCGCCGTGGGCGGATGGGTCGCTCCATCATCTCAGTTTAATATAGGTTCGATTAATTCTTGCTGGGATCGAAGTGGATCAACATATTATTGGGTAAAAGCACCATTTCCAGGTTCGGTAAATACACTTTCAGGACCTGCGAGTGACCATACGAGTGGTGGACAAGGCTTTATTGGCTCTTGGCCGTATCCTCTTTTAGGAGGAGGGGATACAATCAGTGAACTAATAACACCATATATATCCCTTGATAATGACTCGCTACCGCAAGTGGCCTTCTGGTATCATTTATGGGGTGACGATATAGATAAGCTCGAGTTTTCAATTACCACGGATACATCCGGTACGTGGACCTTACTAGATTCTTTACTCCCGAATACAGGTGCGTTCGTTTCCAACGCGAGTCCATGGCATCAATTCTACAGGGACATCTCGGCGTATAAAGGGGATACGGTGGCCTTTAAGTTTACTTCCTACAGGTCTTTCAATGGTTTCAATTCAGGTTTAAACGCTCGCGCGAGCATCGATGATTTCACCGTAACTGAGGATACCTCTAGCTGCGATAAACCTATAAAAGTTGTTATCGTATCCAAAGGTGTGAGTGCAGCAACAATAGGCTGGGATACTACAAGCGCCACTAACTACCAAGTTCAATGGGCACAGGGCTCTTCGGTGCCTTCTTCAGGAACGACTTCAATTACAAGCTCAAATCAATTCAGTATATCAAACCTTGCCCCTAATTCCTCTTATACGTTCAGAGTTCGAGGTATATGTGGTAGTCAAGATACTTCTGTCTGGTCTGAATATGTGACTATTGAAACAGATTGCGGCGCATTCTTAGCTCCTTGGGATGAAGATTTTGAAAGCAATGATTGGGTGGCTCCTATTAGCTGGTTTGACCAAGGTACGTTTGGTGACTGCTTTTTGGATTCTGGATCTTTGGGCTTCTATTGGAAAGTAGCTCGTGGACCTAAAAACCAAGACGAGGGACCAAATACAGACCATAGTCCAACTGGTCAAGGAAAGTTCTTAGCCACGAACTATCGCTATGGCAGTACAGCTCCAGCTAATCTGTCAATAACCACGCCTTGGATTGCTCTTGATTCAGTGGTTAATCCCGAACTAAAGTTCTGGCTCCATGCATTTACTCAAACGACACCCTTTGGCACATTAAAAGTAAAAGTTCAAGAGTTGAACGGAAATACCACTGCTGTCTTCGATACAGCAGGTGCTTTACAAGGATCACAATCAGCTGCATGGAAGGAAATGGTAGTACCGTTGAATTACAACACTGATGATACGGTCAGAGTAATTTTCAGCTATGAGCCAAAAGTCCTTGTTAGTGCTCAACCTTTTAGCATTGATGATATTTCGATTACATCAGCGCCGAGTTGTCCGAGGCCAAGTTATCCTAGAATCCTGGCTGTTTCCACAACAACAGCTGATTTGAAATGGACACCTGGAGGTGCAACAAATTTTCAGCTACGCTACCGGAAAAACAATAATGGGAGCTGGACCTATCTCAACTTAAGTAACAACCAAATCACGTTATCCAGTTTAGATCCCAATACCAATTATCGTTGGGAAGTAAGAGATAGCTGCAGTAATTCCGACCAAAGTGTATGGGTTAGAGGACCCAATTTTTTCACAGCCTGCACCACGTTTGTTGCCCCGTATACCAATGCCTTCAATAAGAATACATGGCAACCCCCTTCGTCATTCAGACCTTCAGGAAGAATTGGTAATTGTTTCAATAGATTAGAAGACGGCTCAAGCGGTTACTATTGGACAGGAGCTCGTTCTGGTTACGATCACTTTGCATTTACAGGTCCAAATAACGACCACACAGGAGGAACCAGTGGATACTTTTTTGCCAATGCAACCAGCCAAGTTGTGGATACCGCCAATATGGAATTTCCCGAAGTGAGTCTAGGACAGGTTCTTTCTCCAGAGTTTTCGTTTTGGTACCATATGTATGGTTTCCAAATCGATCGATTGAATGTTTTTGTTCGGCGTATTGGGGGTACCGATTCTTTAATCAGTGCAATTATAGGTCAGCAGCAAAGCAGTGCAAATCAAGCTTGGCTTAAGCAAACATGTTCTCTAAACGGTTACCAAGGCGATACGGTTGTAATCACCTTCCAAGCTATTAAAAAAGGAAGTGGAGGCTTTTTTCCATTTTCTTCTGCCGTCTGTATTGACGATGTGGAATTTGGAGGTACAATCAACTGTCCACCACCGCAGCTTTTATCCGCTGTGAATATTACTCCAACTCAAGCTACTATTTCGTGGCAAGGAGTATCTAGCGCGAGCAGGCTAGAGTACGGACCCAGTGGCTTTACCTTAGGAACAGGATCAATTATCAATCCCACATCCAGTCCTACACTACTTAATGGCTTAGCCCCTAACACAACATATACCGTTTACGTAAAAGATAGCTGTGGAGCATCTGCAGTGAGTACGAATACTGTAATTAATTTCACTACACTCCCCTGTCCTTCGGTTATAGCTGCAGGTACGACAACCTTGAATGGAACTACTGTAACTGGTATTAATACCGGCAGTACAAATGATTCAATAGTATGGCTTTGGGGAGATGGTAATATATCCCTTGGTGATTCAGTCACCTACATCTATCCGTTGCCTGGGATTTACAGCGTTCAACAAATTGCCTACAACGGCTGTGGTTCAACGGATACAATAAATTACTCTTTGACTGTTTGTGGTATAGTAAACGCGAACATTACAACTTTGAATAATGGGCTTACCGTAGATTTTAATGGATCTAGTAGCATCGGAGCGGGACTAACGTATCAATGGTCGTTTGGAGACGGCACAACCGCATCAGTTGTAAACCCGACCCATACATATGCGTCAGCTGGAGTTTACACTGTGATTCTGGTTGCCACTGACGCCTGCGGTACAAGCGACAGTACCTCTAAGAATTTAATAGTGTGCCCATCCGTTCAATTGAACTTTAATTACACCAATGTTGGAAATCAATTCAGTTTTAATGCCAACCCATCAGGACTTACCTCGTATCAATGGGATTTTGGCGATGGTAATTCTGGAAGCGGTATAACGACTACACACACCTATTTAAACGCCGGCAATTACTTGGTGTCGCTATCTGCAACCGATAGTTGTTCCGGCACTCTAAGTTATTCCGACAGCATTTCAACCTGTGCACCTCTTTCGGCAAACTTCACTTTTAATTTGGTTTCCTCAGGAGCAAATGGCCTTTTGGTTTCATTCTTCGCAACAGTCAGTGGATCCTCGGGATTAATCTGGGATTGGGGAGATGGCACTCAAAGTGTAACACAGGCTACGAATATTGCACATACCTTCCCTACCGTATCATTTAATTACAACGTTAGTTTGTATGCTTTTAATGAATGCGGGGATACCATCGTAGTTACAAAATCATTGAATGAGATAGGTATAGATGAAAATAACAATAAGGATGAATTTTCAATTAATCCAAACCCATCGAGGTACAATCAAGTAGAAATTCTATTGCCAGAAAGCATTCGCTCTGGCCTTCTTGAAGTATGGACAGCTCAAGGTGAAAAGGTTTTATCAAGAGAATTCAAGGAATCTGAAAAGATTTCACTCAATACTTTATTCATGGCACCGGGTGTTTACACGGTAAGAATCTCAAACCAACGAATTGAACAATTTAAACCTCTAATCAAACTATAAAAAAAGCCAGCCGAAAGACTCGGCTGGCCATTGCTTAACCCTAGTTAACACTCTACTTATAACCAGGTAAAACAGAATTATATTCAAAGACAGCTTCTTCAATGGATTCATTACGAAGCTTTTCACGGTATACGACTATACCTGATATTCCAGCACCTATTAAAGCAGGGACTGGTTCTTCATAGTCAATAGCCGTGGAAAACATTAGAGCCGCCGTATAACCCCAAAGGAAATTCCAAGCACGTAATCTACCAGCCTTGCGAAAATGACGTAACGCGTCAGAATCACTTACTCTAGAAAGTGCCTTTGCTTCACGGAACGGCAAACCCTCCTGATTCATTATAAGTCTGCCAGCTTCATACTTCATAGGTGGAGTAACCATTACTTCTCTAGAAGATCTTGTATTCAATGGTTGAGGAAACTCCTCCTCCATTTCAATCTGTCTAACTGGACTTTCAGTGGGAGGTACAGCCGATTGAACATTCTCTATAAGTGCTACCGGATCTTGATCCAATTTCTCCACTTCGTTGGTTTTTTCTTCACTTTCAACTACTGGTAGACTTGGTGAAGGAGAAACTGTCTTTAGCGGTCTATACTTGGGCATCTTACCACCATTTCGCTTTACAAAATTGCGCAAGTTTCTCTTTTCTTCCTCGGTCAATTCCCAACGAACAACACTTCCATATCCGAGCATACAGTCTTGATAATCCATTCGATTCGCGAAAAAGATTTTCAGTCCTGGATAGGCGAAGGTCAAATCATGAAATTCTTGCGGAGAAACTGAAACCTTCAGCTTAGCTTCCTTATACATCGCGGATGTCACTGACCCATAAGAAGTTCCTTTCAATTCGAGTTGTTGCCCTTGAGCAACTCCAAAAGCAAATAGTAATAATGTTAGTACAAAAGTTCTCATCTCATCATGTGTTTGATACCTCTAAGATGAAGGTTGAGAGAATGAGCCAAGCCTGAAGATTATCTCATTAAACGCCGTTTTTGTTGGATTTAAAGACTCAGGATTAAAATTTTAAACTAAAATGATTCATTTATGAGATGTTAAAAAGCAAAAGGACTGCTAAACATAGCAGTCCTTTCAAAAATGAAGTCGGGATGACAGGACTTGAACCTGCGACCACACGCCCCCCAGACGTGTACTCTACCACCTGAGCTACATCCCGAAAACCAAGGGATTAATTTAGAATGAATTCATGAATTACACGCGTCCATTCTTCATTACCGATATCCCAACGCAAACCATGGCCCACATTAGGGTAAACTTCTTCTCTGTAATAAGTACCCTCATGCCTACGCATAGCACTACGAGCTGTTTCAACCGGTGCGACATTGTCCTCTTCTGCATGCATCCAAAGAAGTTCACCCGGGTAATTTTCCATGTCTTGACCAAGATCAAAGTTGTATTCTGTAATCATTGAAGAAGGCAGACTCAATCCAGTGGCATTTTGCATAATTACATCTGCCGAACTTTGAGGTACTTCCATGACCAGTTTTTCAACCGTAATACGTGAGCCGCCAGCTGCTGCAGGGCCTGCAGGTAAAGAACCTAATGAATTTGCAAATACCACCATTCGGTCTGAGGTTAAACCTCGATCCTCAAGCCATAATTGTACTGCATCATAATCAGCAGCCATCGATGCAGCATTTTGAGTAGCACCAGTACTTTTTCCAAAGCCTCGATAATCGTACATCACCACACCATAACGATGCTGATGACCAATGTTTGCTAATACGGCCACTGTCGACCAGAAACCATCCATAGAAGGTCCATTACCGTGCAAGTAGACGATGATGGTGTCGTTTTCAATCTGTGAAAAATCGCCTAGAAACAAACCATGAATGGTATCGTCCTCTGATGGAACTGTGAATAGGTGAATTTTCTCCTCATTAATATGATAGGCCGTGTCTAAATCGGCATTGGAGAAATTGTACTCTCCGCTGCCACCGAAGAACATAGCTGAACCTATATCTGCACAAGAAGCTAAACCTAAGCACAGTGTAATGATATATATTGTCTTCTTCATCTTTTAAAAGTTTATGGCTGCGCCCCAGTAAAATCCTCTACCACCTAGTCCTAAGGTTGACGGAACATATGCTTGAGGCACATGAATTTCTCGGGTTGGATTAACAATTTTGTATTCGGCTTGTACTTCGAGCCATTTGTAACGCAGTCTATACCCAGCACCTAATGAAGGTGCCAGTATTTGCCCTCTACCATATTCCGCGAGGAACCAAGTCGGGTCTACCCAACTGTTGGCGCTTACATTTAAAATATGAGGACCTTTCTGCCAAAACATATTTACCCCTGCTTCAGGGTATACGCGAACTGCATAATCTCTGGCACTGATAAATACATTACCGCCATAGCTGTAACTAAATCCTGGAGTAAAGCCCTGAGAAGGACGAAGGCTTTTAACCACACCTCCATCAAGCTGTATGGCTCCAAAAAGTGCTGAACTTAGTTGCGCCGCGCCATAGGCAGTAGTACTCTCGCTCACACCTTTTGCTGCATAAATTCCTAAAAGCGGTAAACTTCCTGAATTGATTTTTGGGCGACCTAGCGTGGCGCCAACTTGAACCTGTCCTTCTTCCAAGGGAACTACAATTTTGGTAGGGGTACAACCAGCGACAATGGCGGCTAGAATTACCCAAATTGATTTTTTCATAAATGGTTTATAACTCATTAACAAAACCTATTTGGAGATAGCTTAGAGGAATAGATTTTTGGACCAATTCAAACTAAATTTGACTTTCCAAATTCAAGGTTACTATGGAACAACACGATTGCATCATTATAGGTTCAGGTCCGGCGGGTTATACGGCCGCAATATACGCAGCGCGCGCAGATTTGAAACCCCTCATGTATATGGGTCTTCAACCTGGAGGCCAGCTTACCACAACTACGGAAGTAGATAACTTTCCAGGATACCCTCAAGGTGTTGATGGCAATGCCATGATGGAAGATTTGAAAAATCAAGCGGAGCGTTTTGGTACAGAAGTACGCTTTGGTCTAGTTACCAAGGCAGAACTCAACTCTGAAGAAGGCGGTTACCACACATTGACCATTGACGAAAGCACTCAGATTCAAGCACGTACAGTAATTATTTCTACAGGTGCATCTGCGAAATACCTCGGGTTGCCAGCTGAAGAAAAATTCATGGGCTTTGGCGTTAGCGCTTGTGCCGTTTGTGATGGCTTCTTTTACAAAGGACAAGAAGTTGTTGTAGTGGGTGCGGGAGATACCGCCGCAGAGGAAGCTACCTACCTCGCAAAGCTTTGTCCTAAGGTGACCATGCTTGTTCGTCGTGATCAGATGCGTGCCTCAAAAGCAATGCAAAACAGAGTACTAGCTACAGATAATATAGAAGTGCTTTGGAACACAGAAACCGTTGACCTTTTAGGTGATGACAAAGGTTTAACTGCGGTAAAGGCAAAGAACAATCAAACGGGTGAGGAAATAGAGATTCCTGCTACTGGTTTCTTCGTTGCTATTGGCCACAAACCAAATACAGACATCTTCAAAGGCCAGATTGATATGGACGATACAGGCTACATCATCACCAAGCCAGATTCAACAGCTACTAATTTCCCAGGAGTATTCTGTAGTGGAGATGCTCAGGATAAAATCTACCGTCAAGCAGTGACTGCTGCAGGAACAGGCTGTATGGCTGCCCTAGAGAGCGAGAGATATCTAGCAGCATTGGGACATTAAGTTAATACTGACGATTACAACAATCCCTTGTGGCCCAGCTGCAAGGGATTTTTTTATGGCAATGGAATCCAAAGTCCCGAAGGCAGCCAATTCTTTTCAAGCGTCAAGAACTGATCGGTGCCCGCCGTAAACGCCACATTGGGAATTTCATCACCGGGGCACAATCGATCTCTACGCTGCTCAATTCCATTAACATAGGTGTAAAGTATCCAATAATATCCCTGCGGTATTTCAGAAGCGTCAAAGCGTAGTGACCACCCCTCCCATTCATAATGAAGCCCGGACAAATCGTAGAGTGTTTCTCGCACTGTATAGAACGGACCTTCAAAATATAGCTCGCCCATACCCGTCCTGTTGTAAACTACGACCTCTTCCCCATCGAAAGGATAAGAGTGAAGGTTGTATTGGCTCTTTCGAATACCTGGATGTGATAGACTGTAGCTCTCTTTTCCTGTGGCCAATTCATATATAGCCGCATCCTGATAGGCATCTAAGAACACTACATTCTCTTTCGAGTTGATCTCGCGAACGCCGTCCCTGAAATGATCGTTCAAA
>JBMZBC010000025.1:0-28842 GCA_049611965.1 Schleiferiaceae bacterium
GCATCTTTTGGTTGGTTTTTGAAAATGAAATTTGATATCGCATCGAGGGCATTGAAGAGGAAGTGCGGATTCATCTGACCGCGCTTGCTTTGGAGCTCTGCTTCAGCGAGACGCTCTTGCAATTCCAATCGTTCGTTTGCTCGCAATCGCTCTCGACGCTGCCAGAACACAACAATAGCTGCTAAGACGGTAATGATTACCGCCCACGAACCCGGTCTCTTGTACCAAAGCGCTTTAATTGTAAAGGTGAACTCAGCTGGAGTGCTCGCGGCGAAATCCGCGCGGGTATCCACTTGAATTTTCACCGCATAAGCACCGGGAGCTGGGTATTCTAAAAGAATTGGCCCGCCTAAATCCCAAGATTCCCAAGGGCCATCATTCACTTTATACCTTCCGAGAAGTGGCGAATTACTTTCTACATCCACACTGGCTGAAAAGCCAATTGAATTTGGTGCCGTTAGAGCCCCTGATAAAACTGTTGAGGCAATACCATCAATAAATGTATTAAAGGTGGTAGCATGAGGAACATTAGGCTCGCCTGCATCGGCAAAAGTGTACATGCCCGAAGGGGTTGCGATGTACAAGGTTGGACCTATGAGTGCAACGTCATAATTCCCCGGACGCAAGTCAGGAAGCTCGCGATGCGGATCTATGGTGTAGAGTAAAAGGCTGTCGCGTTTTACTGCAACGCCTGATGAGGAGAAGGTATACGTTAGGTCTGCAACAGAATCTATATCGTATGCCTCTTCGTACGATTCACGAACATATGCCAATCTCGTAAAGTCGTCCGTGCTCCAGTTGCCTTCTAGGAGTCTGTTGACCCTAATACTACCCAGCGGTGTCCGCGCCATGGGACCGTCAAATGCAAAAATGGGCAGCCCGGAGCCGACCTTTTTCCATTGGTGATCTTTATTGTCCCACTGGTAATACCCGCTCTCCGCGCTAAGGAGTAAACCATAATCTGTAGGCGCAATATCAAAGATCAGGCCTTTGAAATTTTGTCGATCTAGCTCAAAACCTGTAGCATCCAAGGTGACCAATTCAGAGCCCATTCTCAAAAAGTTTAAACGCTCAAAACCCAGGGTCATACGCCAAATACCCGATGCTTTATCGCTGATTTGCTTGGCTGCGTCGCTAAATCTTACCTGCACCCCATTGGCGGTAACAATGTATTTGGTACCATATCCGCTGATGACTTCTATGGGGTATGCTTGTAAATCACCTTTGACCTGCGGTACGAGGCCCGTATCGCTCTGGCTAAAACTGTAGATGGAGCTTCGGTTGAATTTCTCGAAGCGAATGCTGGGTTTAATGAATCCATCCAGCAGTTCATACACACCAGAACCCTGCGTTCCTAAATACAATCGATCACCCTCAAAAGCCGCACTAATGACAGGATCTGATGGAAATCCTTGTGCAGGACCAAAAGACTGCGCCAAGGTCGAAAATGTGATGAAAAGAGAGAAAAGCAGGAGTGATTTCTTCATACCACAATGTTAGTCAAAAAGAGTCAGTACTCCCCGTGAAAACATAATCATATAATTATGATTATAAATGACGAGACCTGTATTTGCTATGGCTTATATTTGCCTGTAAACACAACAAGACTCTTTTTTAGGTTTATTATGAATTACACGCTACGCCAATTGCAGGTTTTTCGTGCCATTGCCATTCACGGAAGTATTACCAAGGCAGCCAGACATCTGCACCTGACTCAACCCGCCGTAAGCTTACAGTTTAAATCATTTTCGGAACAATTTGACTTTCCGCTCATCGAGTATCAAGGAAAGAAGCTGGTAATCACACCTCTTGGAAAAGAAGTGAAGATTCATGCCGAGCGTATCCTGGACCAAGCGAATGCCTTGAAGCTGATGAATGAATCGCTCAAAGAGGAACTTACAGGTACTCTATTGCTCTCCATTGTTAGTACAGGTAAGTATGTCATGCCGTATCTGTTGGGCGAATTCCTGGAAAGATACCCTGCCACCGACCTAATCATGGACGTAACCAATAGAAGCACCGTGGTGGACCATTTAATGGATAATAGTGTAGATTTCGCCTTGGTGAGTGTCGTCCCTTCAAAACCTGAGCTCAACAAACTCACTTTATTTGAAAATGAGTTGGTACTCGTAGGGAACGAAGTCTATGCGCAACGTGCACGAAAAAACCTGGATAATTGCCGCTTCCTCTTCCGTGAAACCGGTTCTGCAACGCGCCATGCTATGGAAGAATTTGTTGCTAAGCAAGGTATCAAGGCAGACCGCATCTTGGAATTGACCTCTAACGAGGCTATAAAACAAAGTGTAATGGCAGGTCTAGGTATTTCATTGATGCCGAAAATTGGGATTAAAAGAGAATTGGACCAAGGACTCATACACATCATTCCACACGAAGCATTACCTATGACCACGCAATGGAATTTAGTTTGGCGTAAGAATAAAAAACTAAGCCCAGTGGCATCGAGTTATCTCGAGTTTCTAGAAAGTAGACTTTCTCATTTCACTTCCAAGTTCAATCGTTAAATTTGCGCTCTATGAAGAGAATGTATACCCTAGTTTTTGCCTCCTTTTTATTGTTCAATTGTACTTCGGACGAGAAGCGTCTTGAAATGCAAATGGATGCCATTTTAGAATGGATCGATGAAAGCGGACTGGAATTTACAGCCAGCGGCAGTGGGTTGTATTATCATGTAGAACAAGCAGGGAATCCAAATCGTATTCCAGATAGCACGAATGATGTCAGCTTCAAGCATGTAGGGTATTTACTCGATTCAAGCATATTCTCTAACGGTTGGTATGCCTCAAACTACATTCCACTACCGGCACTAGTACAAGGATTTCAAGAGGGATTAAAAATCATAGGCGAAGGGGGTCGTGCGGTCATTATCTTCCCCTCAACCCTCGGGTATGGCGATAATGAACGTGCTACGATTCCTGCCTACAGTCCACTAATCTTCCGAGTAGAACTCGTTAGCTACTACTAAACAGGAATAACTTTTACTTCTTCACAATCTTTGCTGTAGACTAAGATTTAGCAAGAATTTACATGGAAACTAAGGTCCATGTATTCCCCTATTCCTGCTTCGCTCCTCTTTTGGAGCATCCCTTTTCTATTTACTCCAACCACCGACCATTCAGCCTATTTTTCGGGGCAATCCTACGCTGAATTCTCTGAATTTAAAATGGGGCTGAGGCAGGCCAAAAACTTTGGACTGGAACTGGAAAACAGAAGATTGGCAGACTTCAGACAGCAGTCCATCGCCGTAAGTACGGGCATCTCATTACATGAGCATCTTAGCTTTAACACCGGCCTACAGTTCATTCGTTCTTTTCATAGTAGCGCATCGCATACCAAGGTGCATCTAAACGCGAGCATTCTATTAAGCCAAGAATTGACCCAATCACTGGTTTACGTCTCCCTTCATCCTGCTCGAAAATCTTTTGAATTTAAAGCGGCCCACCTCTACGAACTCGATCCTCTATGGCGCCTTGGTATGGAATGGGATTCAAAAAGTAATGCCCTACAAATCATCACCCATTACAAGGCCGATCGAGTACTTCTGACTTTGAGTCTTGCACCGGAATACCAAAGGCTTGGCTTCGCCCTAAATTACCAGCAACTGTGGATTCAAATAGCATTGAATACGGGCAGTACTGTCAATGCTCCCGTACTCGTAGGGCAATGGTAAGATTCCTCTTAGTCTTGCTGTTCGTCCCTGTTTTTGGGTTTTCTCAGGTACCTCGTGAAGCGCTCACTGAAGAAGCTTTAGAGGTTATAGATACCTCTTCCCTAAACAATATCTCTGCGCAGCACCTTTGGCAGATATTTGGGCTGCCCAAAGACGCTATATTTCACTTCGTTTCTTACCGCAACACCTTCGGTTCCATTGCACATACCAGTGAATTGTATTACATAAACGGGCTAGATACGCTCATCATAGAATACCTACTAGATATGTTTCCCCTAAAACGGGACTTGGAGCATTCACGAGGTCAGATTGTTTCAAAATCTAGCCTGGGCAATGGTACTGTTCGGTTGAGCAGTTCAGTACTGATAGGGCACCACCGACACCGCGCTGCTCTTCATACCCTTTTAGAGAATTTCAAGCCTACATACAACGGATATATTTCTAGTTCTACTAAAAACTCAAAATGGTTGATTGGCGATTTCTCTTTGCATTGTGGACAAGGAATTCTTCTAGGTAGACCGGGTTTTCCTTCGCCAACAACCAACGAATACTTTCGCTTTGGTCTAAGCGGACAAACAGGGGTATCTTCTTCAGGAATGTATCGAGGTGTCGCTTGGCAACTTCACAACAAAGGCAACACCTTTCTAGGTGCATTAAGCCAGACATCGCCACTTCTCGTCTGGCAAAAGAACCATAAAGTCTATGCCTATGGAGGTGGGCTCAAAGGCAGTGAATGGACCGTCTTTGGGAAATACTATGAAGGACCTTTTCGCATGTTCACCGAAGTAACTCGGGAAAAACAACACGTTGGGGGAAATCTCTTGTACCAAGATGTATTGTTTGAACTCAACGTACTGCGAACTACGGAAGGTTTAAGTACCCGAAAGTACTTGAGCTGGCAAGACCGCTTTGGGCGTTGGCATGTGATTCATAATGCCGGGGTTCTTCGAGTACAACTTCAAAATAAAAACCTGAGAGTCTTTGTGAACGAGCACAGTACTGGAGCGTTGGAGCGCTCGTATCGATGGAAACTTCAACTCCAGCGCTCCAAAATAAATTATGATTTGCATTGGCATCAAGGAACCTATGGGCTTAGCCTACGTCATACGTGGCTCCATGGACCCGCCAAGTACCATCTTTTGTTTGCTGCGGTAGATTACCGAGGGAGTCCTGTATGGCTCGGTGTTCCTGCTGCGCGAGGATACCTTGGAGCATTAGCCATACATGAGGATTTTAGTGGGATAGTCGCTAAAGTGGCTATCGGGCCACTACAGATGGGCACGACCATCAACTTTGAAAATATCCCCAAGAGCTCGCTACAAATGAGCTATTTCACCTCACTTTAGTTGAGTAAAATGATTCCAAAATTCGGGATAGCTTTTGGCCACAACCGATGGGTCTTTTATGGTAACAGGGAATCTTAAGGACAACGGCGCTAAAGACATTGCTACCCTGTGATCCTCTAAAGAACCATAGGACTTCGGCCCGCCAGTGAATTCGTCAGGATAATCCGCACAAGCCAAACTGTCTCGAGAAGACTTTACTGTGATACCTAAGGTCTGCGCCAATTGCTCCAAGGCCGCGATACGGTTTGTTTCCTTGGTTGTTAGTGTTTGTAGACCGTGGATTTCAAAAGGTACTTTAGTGACTAACAACGTAGTGATTAGGGCCTGGGCTAGATCTGGTTCAGATATCAAATTTGCTGTGAACTTCCCCAACGGGAGTACAGGCTTTTTGGTCAGTATCAAGGAGCCGTTTTCGAAAGTACTCTTTACCCCCAAAGGCTCAAAGTAATCCAATACTCGGCTATCCCCTTGAAGGCTCTCCGGCTTAAATCCCAATAATTCAATCCTTGCCTCATTCGACAGCGCCACCACCTCGCACCAAAAAGCCACTGCAGACCAATCTCGTTCAATAAACAGCTCCACCTTCTTAGGTTGTTGACCTGCACTAATTTTAAATTCCTCAGCGGTTAGTAGTACCTCAAATCCCGACTCACGCAAAAGGGCTGCTGTCATCACCAAATACGGCTGTGAAGGAGCACTGTCCCAAGTCAAATGCAATCCCTCCTCCATTTTAGGACTAATGAGCATCAAGGCAGTGATGAATTGCGAACTACTCACGTGGCCGAGATGTAGACGTCCACCTTTTAAATTTCTTCCTTGGATGCGCAACGGAGCCTCGCCTTCAGCTGCCGTGTAGCTCACAGAAGCGCCTAACGCATTCAGAGCGTCAACCAATGGCGCTATGGGTCGCTTATTCAAGCGTTCCGTGCCATAAAGCTCCATTTGTGCACCTTCTTGACATGCCCAATAGGCTGTTGCAAATCTCAGGGTGGTACCACCTGCACCAACCATTGCGCTATCGCCTAAATAGCCGTCGAGTACCTGTTGTAGATAGACACTATCGCTGGAGGTACTCATACCGCTCAAGGTAATCTCAGGATGCATCGCAGCAAGGAGAAGTGCCCTGTTGACCATGCTTTTGCTGAGGGGCAACTCGAACGTCCCTTGCACGGGCTTTGTTACATGCGGAAGTGAAATATTATCTGGCATCGGCACTTTGATTTAACCAAAGTAAAGCCGCAGACCAAGCCTCTATACTCACAGGTGTACCAAAAGTGGGGGCACCTAGGTGCTCAAGAAGTACAAACTGTATTTCACCGTTTTCATTTTTCTTATCGGCCAATTGATAGTGCCAAAGCGCTTCGAAATCTTCCATTGAAACGTTTGTCCAAGGATACCGCTTGGCCAATTCGGCTTGAAGTCCTTCCTCGTGACTTAGCACTAGGGCGACGTGCAAACCCTGAATAACTGCTCGACCATGTGAAATTCCGCTGCCTTTGCTGTGCATCAAACTTTCCCATGCATGGCCAAAGGTGTGTCCAAGATTGAGGATTTTACGAAGGCCGCTCTCTTTAAAATCGGACTCCACGACTGCAGCTTTCATCGCCACCGAACGTTGAATCTCCTCTTGTAAATCATCTTTTGCCGTCCAACTCAAAACCTCAGGCCAATCAGTTCCGGTTAACAGGGAATGTTTGATCATCTCACCGTGGCCACTCGCCCACTCTTCTTCGGGAAGCGAAGCAAGAAAGGAAGCATCAACCACCACCATGTCCGGCTGGGAGAATGTTCCTACTTGATTTTTCAAACCACCAATATTGATTCCCGTCTTGCCCCCAACCGAAGCATCTACCATGGCGAGCAATGAGGTTGGCACTTGAATAAAGGAAATTCCGCGCTTATAGGTCGAAGCCACAAAGCCGCCGATATCACCAACTACACCACCGCCAAGATTAATAAGAAGTGCATTGCGATCAGCACCATGTTCTAGAAGGGTCAACCAAAGTTGATTGACCAACTCTAAACTCTTGCTCTCCTCACCCGAGGGAATCTCCAAAATTTCAAAATCCGCATCTAAAGCAGTGAGTTTCTCAGCGAAAGCGGGTATGCAGTCACTGGTGTTCTCATCCACCAAAACAAAAGTTTTCGAAGGCTCGTTGTTGATTAAATATTGGTCCAAAGCCGTAAATCCGTCTTCGCCAAAAAAAATGGTGGATGCTGTTGTATTCACACTTCAAAAATAACACTTCTCAGCACTATATTTGAGTGCCCAAAACACAGAGCATGATCGACTTTTCGAATACGGAGATTGCCTTTAAAATGAAGACCAACATGGACTTGCGCCAAAGCAAGCTGTTGTTCTCAACCCTGAGTTCACCTTCTGTCGTTAGTGCCCTAAAATCAATGACTCTAGCGTCCCTGCGGCTGCACCTACCTATTAAGGGTTTGGTCAAAGCAACTGTTTTTCGTCAGTTTTGTGGTGGCGAAAGCGTAGGGGAGTGCACCCCTCAAATTGCTCGTCTGGCGGAAGGTCGTGTAGGTGCCATCTTAGACTACAGCGTCGAAGGAAAGGCACAAGAAGCAGATTTTGACAGAACTCTAGCTACCACTATTGAGACCTTAGAATACGCTCAAAATAATGGGGACGTGCCCTTCGGAGTTTTCAAGCCAACGGGTTTGGGAAGTATTGATATCTACGAAAAAGTAAGTCTTGGAAATCCACTTAACCAAGAAGAGCAAAAATCCTGGGAGAACACCTTGGAACGCTGGAGACGAATCATTGAAAAAGCCAATGAATTAGACGTCCCAGTAATGGTCGATGCAGAAGAAAGCTGGATTCAACCCGCCGTAGATGATTTGGCCATTCAATACATGCGTGCGTATAATCAAGGAAAAGCAATTGTATACAACACGGCCCAACTGTATCGGCACGACCGATTGGCACAACTTAAAGATGCTCTAGAACTTGCGAAGAAAGAAGGGTTCATTTACGCCGTTAAAATTGTACGCGGCGCCTACATGGAAAAAGAACGGGAGCGTTCATCTCGTATGGGCTATGATTCTCCTATACAGCCTGATAAGGCGTCCACCGATAAGGATTACAATGCAGCGCTGACTTTGATTTTAAATCATCTCAACCACATGGCTGTGGTCATAGGCACCCACAACGAAAATAGTGTGGCTCTCGCTGCCAAATTACTCACGGAGCAAGGCTACCCTCTTGACCATGCACATGTTCACGTGGCCCAACTCTTTGGAATGAGCGATCACATCAGCTTCAATGCCGCGGCCGCAGGATTAAATACAGCCAAATACTTGCCGTTTGGACCGGTAAGAGATGTCTTGCCCTACCTCTTTAGAAGAGCTGAAGAAAATACTTCTGTTGAGGGCCAGACCGGCCGAGAGCTCAGCCTTATTCAAAAAGAACTCGAGCGCCGTAAAGGTTAGTCGATATCCTTTTCCAGACGCAAGACTTTAACGGTATCACAGTTCTGTAATACCATCTTGTACGCGTAGCTATCGTGTGAAAATCTGACGAGATATTCACCACACGGCTCTTTACGCGGCTCACTAGCACCAAGAGCAACACGGCCATCAACCACAGCGCGGTAATAGAGACTGTCCTTACTTAAGTCTAGCAAGGGTTGCACTAGAGTAGTAGAATCTACCACCTTAGTCCTAAAGTTTTTCTTGACGCGAGCCTGTGGACCGTAGGCATAATCGAAATCGCGATCGCCAAAGAATGCCAAAACGAGTAAGGTTCCGAGCCCAATACCTATTGCATAGAAGAGTAATCGACGTAAAAAAGCCATGAATGTAAAAGCGGTTAGAGGTTACCAAATAATAGTGCGTCACTCGAATACGGCAAATCGAAGTGTTCACCCAGGTGACGCTTGGTCAAAAGACCGCGGTAAAGATACAGTCCAGCACGGATGTTCAAATCATAGTGCAGGCTATCTTGAACACCACCATTATCGGATAATTGCTGCAACAGTGGACCAACAATATTGCTCATTGCAATGCTTGAGGTGTTACCAACTGCGCTATTCATATTTGGCACACAAAAATGTAAAACATCGTGTTTAACGAAAGTTGGCGCACGGTGCGAGGTGATTTCAGATGTCTCGAAACACCCCCCACTATCAATACTAATATCAATGATGACAGAACCTATAGGCATCGTTTCTACCATATCTTCAGTAACGACCATAGGCGTTCGGCCCTCTTCAGGTGATAAAGCTCCAATGACTACATCGGCTTGAGCCAGCCTTTGCTTGAGCACAACATCCTGTATAAGTTCTGTAACAACGGCCCCGCCCAGTTGCTCAGAGGCATAGCGCAGTTTACTAATATTCGTATCCAGCATCACTACTGCAGCGCCCATTCCCCTGGCCACTCTTGCAGCAGACATGGCCGCCACACCGGCACCAATAATTACTACACTCGCCGGCGCCACACCTGGCACACCGCCTAATAGTTTTCCTTTCCGTTTACCAGATAAGCCGTCCGCTAATAAGTTTGCTCCTAATCGTGCCGCTTGCTGACCTGCTATCTCACTCATGGCAATGCGTAAGGCACTTTGGTCTTCTGCATCGCGTACTTCTTCAAGCGCAATACCTGTTATTTTTTTATCGGCAAGTGCTTTGAAAAAACTGCGATCTCGGGTTCTTAACTGTAGGGCACTAATCAAGGTTTGGCTGCCCTTCATCATCCCAATTTCCTCCGATGTTGGTGGCGCCACCTTAGCGATGATGTCGCATTGAAAAATTGCCGAGGCTTCTGCCGCAATTTCTGCGCCTGCATTTGCGTATTCTCTATCCTCCCAACCGGCCAAGAGCCCCGCACCAGTCTCCACGAGAATGTTGTGCCCATTTTGAACCAAAACACTTACAGCCGCTGGGTTGAGTAATATTCTATTCTCCTCCATGTCGCGCTCTTTCGGCACGCCAATAACAAGTTTTGCTCCTTTAGTCTCTACGGCCAAACGCTCTTCTTGCGTCGCCCAAGCCGTTTCCGACCAGCTTAGATATTCACTCATGGTTCCATTGTATTTCAGAGACCGCTAAATCAGAGAAAAATTCAATCGTTCGTGAATGTTCACTCTCCCATTTTATGTAAACGACTCCTACCCTGTAAGGTAAGAAAGATTCCACTTTTTCGGCCCATTCTATCCACATTGGATGTCCGGTTTCTATGTATTCTTCAAAACCGAAGTCATAGGCTTCTTCCTCGTGGTCAATTCTATATGCATCCACATGGTACAAAGTACCCTTAGGCCCGCTATGCTCCTCAATCAGTGCAAAGGTCGGTGAAGATCCAGCGCTATCGCTGCCCCACTGTTTGAGTAGTTCATTACACAGTGTCGTCTTGCCACTACCCATGGGTGCTTGCAATAGGTTCACAGCATGCTGAGAAGCACCTAGAATGGCTTTAGCTACCTCAGGCAAATCGTTGAGACCTATGCCTTCAAACCGGATTGAATTATTTTGCGTCAAGGACGACATATGGAATGATTAACTCCTCCAAAGATACCCCACCGTGCTGATACGTGTTGCGGTAGTATTTCACGTAATGATTGAATTTGTTTGGATAGGCATAAAAGTGATCGTTCAGAGCGAAGATATATTCATCGACAATATGCCCCTTCGGCAAACCAATAGCCTCTGGCTTTTTCACCACAAAACTGTGTTTGCCTTGATAGCTCATGCCATTGCCGTTTTTGAACCTGAGATTAGTGGTCAAATCACGCGTTCCAACAACCTTTGTTGCCTTATTCACATTTACAGTACCATGATCTGTAGTCAATACCACTTTAAACCCGTTTTCCGCGGCCCATTTTAAAGCCTTACGCAATGGGGATCCTTCGAACCAAGTGGCGGTAACCCTGCGGTAGGCATTATCGTCAGAGGCCAATTCACGAATAACCTCAACGTCCGTTCGAGCATGACTCAGAGTATCCACAAAATTGTACACCAAAGCCACTACATCTGCTTGTTTGTTTTGATGGATATTGGAAACGAATTTATTCGCAACACGCAGGTTTGTGACTTTGTGGTATCTCATCTGCTTATCACCCAGTCCTAGAAACTTTAGTTGCTCTGCAAACAACTCTCCTTCAAACTCATTCTTGCTTCCTTCCTCGTGCTCTTCCTTCCAATACTGCGGCATGTTCTTCTTGATGTCCGCCGGTACCATCCCAGCAAAAAGCGCATTACGCGCATATTGTGTAGCACTAGGTAGAATGCTGCTGTAGATGTTCTCGGTAGCAATATTGAAATCTTCTGAAATCATTGGCTTGATTACCATCCATTGATCTAGTCGGAGATTGTCAATTACTACAAAAAAGACTTTTTCGCCTTTTCGAATCTGCGGTGCAACTACATTGCCCACCACCTCGTGTGACAACATTGGTCTTTCGTTCGAAGAGAACCAGTTTTCGTAATGGTTCGAAATGAACCTACCAAAAAGCTCGTTCGCCTCGTTTTTCTGAGTAGCCAAAACACTCTTCAGCCCTTCTTCCGAACTTTGGTCGAGTTCAAGTTCCCAGCGCAGGAGCTCTTTGTAAAAATTGGCCCATTCTTCCCAAGAACGAAGGCTTTGCATGTCCATGGTAAGCTTTCCAAAAACCTGTTGATACCCCCGCGTAGCTTGCTGAGTGACCAATTCCTTGCCCTTTAGAATCTTTTTTAGAGACAACAAGACTTGATTTGGATTGACCGGTTTGATCAAATAGTCCGCAATCTTAGAACCAATGGCCATCTCCATGATGCTCTCCTCCTCGCTTTTAGTGATCATCACCACCGGCACCTCAGGACGTATTGATTTCATACGCTCAAGCACCTCAAGCCCTGTCAAACCTGGCATATTCTCATCCAGGAATACAGCGTCAAAAGGTTGGCGTTCGAACTCCTCTAGAGCATCAATTCCGTTATTACAGGTCTCAAACGAATAGCCTTTGCCCTCCAAGAACAATAAATGTCCTTTGAGCATGTGAATTTCGTCGTCTACCCATAAAATATTCGGCATAATTGGTCGTTTTATTCTTGTTAAAAGTAATGCGTGTACACCCCTGCTCGCCTCAAGACCTGTACTATTTTTACGTTACAGGTAAAACTATTGACATTGAGCACAAAGAACAAAATCATTAACGACCCTATTTACGGGTTTATTACTGTCAAAGATCCGCTTATTTATGAGCTGATTGACCACCCCTACTTTCAACGTCTGCGTCGCATTAGTCAATTGGGACTTACGTACCTCGTGTACCCCGGCGCCTACCACACAAGGTTTCACCATGCCATCGGCGCCATGCACCTCATGGGCCGCGCTATCTATACCCTGCGTCAAAAAGGACATGAAATTACACCCGAAGAAGAACGCGGTGTACTCATAGCTATTCTGTTGCACGATGTAGGTCACGGACCTTTCTCACATGCACTTGAGCACACCTTAATCCCAGGAGTAAGCCACGAAGCACTGAGCTTGAAAATAATGGAGGAGCTCAATCAAGAGTTTGACGGTGCGCTCACCTTGGCCATTGATATCTTCACGAACAACTATCCTAAGGCCTTCTTGCATCAGCTCATTTCTTCACAGTTAGATATGGACCGATTGGACTACCTCCGCCGCGACTCCTTTTACTCGGGCGTTACAGAGGGTAGCGTAAACTCTGAACGTCTACTGACCATGCTCAATGTAAAGGATGATAAGCTAGTGGTCGATTCTAAGGGTATCTACAGCATCGAAAAATTCCTGGTTGCGCGCCGCCTGATGTATTGGCAAGTCTATATGCACAAAACCGTTCTCAGTGCTGAATTTATGCTAGTCAACATTTTGAAGCGGGCGAAGTACCTAGCCACACAGGGTGTAGAGCTTACAGGTACCCAGGCATTAAAACATTTCCTTCACGCAGACTACACGTGGAATGACTTTGAAGAAAATCCAGCCATCCTCAAAAAATTCCTTGAACTCGATGATTTCGATGTCATGAGTGGCATCAAGGATTGGGCAAACCACAATGATCTCATCCTAAGCGACCTCAGCGGCAGGATCATCAACAGAAACCTACTGAAAATTAGACTTCAAGAATCACCTTTCGAAGAAGAATTGGCCGAAAAAATGGCAGCGGGAATAAGAAATCAGTACGGTTTCACCCACGGAGAGGAGCGCTACATGCTCATCGTTGATAAAGTGAAAAATCACGCATACAACAACAAGAAGGGACACATAAATCTATTGTACAAAGACGGTCATACCAGCGATATCAGTACAGCCGCGGATCAAATGACCATTAATGCGCTTAGCGAACCTGTAGAGCGGCATTTTATTTGTTTCCCTAGAGAATTGAGACACCTACTATGAAGCACACACCAAAAACTCTAGGATCCATCTGCGAAGGATTGAATATCCCGTGTCCAGGCAGTCAACAATCGCTTGAGATTAGTGGCGTTGCCACACTTGAGCAAGCCACTGTAGGAGACCTCAGCTTCTTGTCCAATTTAAAATATGCAGCACAAGCTCAGACTTCGAACGCATCAGCCATATTAGTCAAAAAAGGCAGCGTGGTGGAAACCAATGCGGTGCTTGTCGAATGTGACGACCCATACATGACCTTCACCATGTATTTAATAGGTCTAGAACGCGAGATAGGTGGCGTGAAGGACCAAAGAGCACAGGCCCTTATTGCTGACGATGCTGTTATTGGCAATGATTGCCTAATTGAAGCGGGGGCCATTATCGCCTCTGGCGCCATCATTGGAGATAACTGCCGTATTGGGGCCGGGGCTAAAATTCTTTCTGCAGCGCGTCTAGGTAACCGAGTAGTGGTCGAGGCAGGAGCAGTTATTGGCTCCCAAGGATTCGGATTTGCGCCCGATAAAAAAGGGGTGTATCACGCTATACCACAGCTCGGAAAAGTCGTTTTAGAAGACGATGTGTTCATTGGAGCCAATACTACGGTGGATAGAGGGGCCATAAGTGACACCCGTATTGGGCAAGGCACTAAGATAGATAACCAGTGTATGATTGCGCATGGTGTTACCATTGGCAAAAACACTGTAATGGCAGCACAGACGGGGGTTGCCGGCTCTACATCCATCGGAGACGATTGTAAATTTGGCGGCCAAGTCGGCATCATCGGACACCTTAAAATTGGTAATAATGTCACCATCTATGCCCAGAGCGGTGTAATGAATGATGTTCCGGACAATAAGATTATCTTTGGCTCGCCAGCCCTTGACCGTAGACACTTTTTGAAATCATTCGCGGCCTTCAAAAAACAAGGCCTTTAGATATGCTGCAACAGACACTCAAAAAAACTGTTTCTTTTGAAGGAAATGCCCTTCATACCGGTGAATCCGTAAAAGTCAATCTAGTCCCGAGTGATGCGAACACAGGTATTGTGTTTGTACGTACTGATCTAGATAATGTGGAAATCCCAGCTCTCGCCAAATACATCAATCGCACCAACCGCCAGACCATTCTTCAGAAAGGTGATGCATCTGTTGGAACGGTGGAGCACCTAATGGCTTCGTTGTATGCCCTCGGTGTGGATAATCTGCGTGTAGAACTTAACGGAAGTGAGATTCCAATTTTGGACGGTTCTGCAGCACCATTGGTGGACCTCATCACAGAGGCAGGCATGGAAGAACAAAGTGAAGAAAAGAACTACTACGTTTTAGAGGAACCGTTCACCTTCAAGGACGACGACGGTTCAGAAATAATGGCGCTTCCTAGCGATTCGTTTGAGGTTAGTGCACTTATTGACTACGGCACTTCTGTATTGGGGCCGCAACACGCGCACCTCGATCACATGACCAACTTCCGTGAGGAAATTGCCAGTGCACGCACGTTCAGTTTCCTGCGAGAACTTGAACCATTGCTCGATCAAGGATTGATCAAAGGCGGAGATTTGAACAATGCCATTGTGTATGTCGATCAAGAAATTGCTCCTGCAACCTTAGATAAACTGAAGGCAGCTTTTGAGAAAGAAGATGTTCAGGTAACTAATAGAGGTACGCTCAACAACATTGAACTGCGTTTCTCAAACGAAGCAGCAAGGCACAAATTGCTGGATGTTATTGGAGATATTGCCCTTTTGGGACGTCCGCTTAAGGCCCGTTTGATTGCAACGAAACCTGGACACGGCGTAAATGCAGAGTTTACAAAAGCTCTTGCTGCGAAAATACGTAAAGAAGAAAGCAAGCCAAGACCACCAAAATATGACCCTAATGCCACACCGGTGAAAACGGTTGAGGATATTATGGCGTTGATCCCACACCGCTCACCGTTTCTATTGGTCGATAAGATCATAGAACTGACAGAAGACCGTGTAGTTGGGGTAAAGTCAGTGACTATGAATGAACCGTTCTTCGTTGGGCATTTTCCAGGTTCACCTGTAATGCCAGGGGTGCTTCAGGTAGAGGCAATGGCGCAATGTGGCGGGATTCTTGCACTTAGCTCAGTACCAGATCCTGAGAATTACCTCACATTCTTCATGAAGATTGACAATGTGAAGTTCAAGAAGAAGGTCGTTCCGGGCGACACATTGATTTTTGACCTCAAACTCATAACTCCAATACGCAGAGGAATCGTTCACATGCTCGGTCGAGCGTTTGTAGGCGACACACTAGTAAGTGAGGCCGAGTTGATGGCGCAGATTACCAAATAATGATTCACAAACTCTCCGACGTACATCCATCTGCTAAAATTGGCGACCAAGTAGAGATTGGTCCCTTTACCTCCATAGCGGCGGATGTTGAGATTGGAGAAGGTACTTGGGTTGGTCCCAATGTCACCATCATGGATGGTGCTCGTATTGGATCAAACTGCCGCATCTTTCCAGGATCAGTCATTTCAGCTGTACCTCAAGATTTAAAATTCGAGGGTGAAGAAACCACCGTTGAAATCGGTAATGGAACAACCATTAGAGAGTGTGTAACCATCAACCGCGGTACTAAGGCATACGGCAAAACCACTCTTGGCCAGGACTGTTTGATTATGGCCTATGTGCATATTGCACACGATTGTATCATCGGAAATCGTGTTATCCTAGTGAACTCCGTTGCTCTCGCAGGTCATGTTGAAGTCGGCGATTGGGCGATTATATCCGGATTGAGCGCCGTACACCAATTTGTAAAGATTGGCAATCACGTTATGGTTGGAGGAGGCGCAATGGTTCGAAAAGATGTACCGCCGTTCATCACTGCAGCGGGTGATCCATTGACCTATGCCGGAGTGAATAATGTTGGTTTACGCAGACGTAGCTTCCAAAACGACGCAATCAGAGAGATACAAGATATCTACCGCATCCTCTATCAAAGCGGTAAAAACATTAGCCAAGCTCTAGAAATAGTGAAAGCCGAATACGATCAAAGTACCGTGGCTAAAGAAATCATCGCATTCATCGACGCTAGTGACAGAGGGTTAATTAGAAAGTAGCCAGATGATTACCCTTGGAAATCTTCAAAAGACCTTTGGCACTCAGCACATCTTACAAGGAGTTACCTACAGTTTTGAAACGGGCTCCAAAACGGTCATTCTGGGTTCAAATGGCTCGGGGAAATCTACGTTAATTAAGATCTTATCAGGAGCACAGGAGGCTACAGAAAACCCACCTCAATACAACTTTGAAGGGAAGAATACCCCATCAGCGGAGGCAGGGAGCATTTGTGCAATCGCCGCGCCTTATGTGGCCTTAAACCCTATGTTCAGTCTCAAGGAAACTATAGCTTTCCACCGAAAGATGTGTGGATTCACCCAAGGGGTAAATCTTGACCAATGGATAAATGACGCGGGACTCAAACCACATTTAAATAAGCGAATTAAGACCTACAGCTCAGGTATGAAACAACGCGTTCGACTGCTATTGGCTATCGCAAGCCCAAGGCCTGTGCTTCTATTGGATGAACCAACAAGCAATTTAGACAGGGAGGGTGTTGAACTCTATAAAAGAATGATTCAAGAATTGGCCACAGAAAAGACCATTATCGTTGCCAGCAATTACGTTGCGCACGAGTATGATTTCTGCAGCGGTGAACTACTCCTTGAAAAGCATTATTAATCCATGAAATGGCCCTCTGCATTTACAGTATATTTGGGCAACAAACAACTCGATTATGGCAAGTACTTCAGATATCAAAAACGGAATGTGCATCAACTTTAACGGTCAGCCCTTCCAGGTCATTGAATTCCTACACGTAAAACCAGGAAAGGGCGCTGCATTTGTGCGCACGAAAATTAAAAACCTCGAGACTGGTCGTGTATTAGACAATACTTTCCCTGCGGGTTCGAAGATTGAAACTATCGATGTGGAGACCCGTCAATACCAATTCTTGTACAACGACGGTACCGACTACCACTTCATGAACACGGACAACTACGAGCAATTGACCTTTGCTAAAGAGCTGATTAACGCTCCTGATTTCTTGGTTGACGGTATGATGTGTCTTGTATTGTTCCATGCTACAGAAAACAGGGCAATGGCGGTAGAGCTGCCACGTACAGTGAATTTGAAAGTGACTTACGCAGAACCTGCTGTCAAAGGAAACACTTCAACAAACGCTATGAAAACAGTAACTGTTGAGGGAGGTGCTGAGGTTCAGGTTCCATTGTTTATTAAAACAGACGAGGAGATTGTGATCAACACCGCAGACGGCTCTTACAAGGAGCGCGCGAAGTAAGCATCACTCACATAATAAATCGAAAACCACCTCTTTACGGGGTGGTTTTTTTATGCAATAGTTTCGATGATTGTGTATACTATAATGAACAGAAAGAACAGCCACATAGCTAAGGCTAGTTTGCCCCATTTCACGCTTTTACCCTGCTCTAAGACATCTACTATTCGTTCCTCTAATTCTCCCAATCCCAAAGCTTCAAAGCCCTCCTTAGGCTTGGCTTTATGGGCCAATATTTCTGGCGTCAGATAATATACCTGCTCACTTTCATCATACTCAAACCAATGACTTTCAATACCCTCTTGTGTATCGAGTAGCGCGTCCAATTCTTCTTTAAGAACAGCGCGTTCACCTATGGTTTTTTGCAAGTGATCTATGGCCTTATCCATCAGGTCAAATTTAGGGCAAAAAAAACCGCCGCTCCCATCGGGAGCGGCGGCCTTTATCAATAATCTAAGTGATTACATGTCCCACCATAGACGGTAAGTTGATGCAACACCAAACTTCTCGTCTGGAGTAGACGTCAGTGGCATTGGTACATTTGCACTGTTGTACAAATACTCACCCTCTGGGTAAGGCATTCTGCGTGGAATGTCACTCAAGTTAGCATCAGCTGGAGCTGTTAGAGTAGGGAAACCTGTTCTTCTCCAATCTGTCCATGACTCCGTTGAAGTAAACATAGCAACATACTTCTCATTCATGATAAGCTCTAAATCCGTAGTAGCTGACAATGAATCTATGTAGGCAGTTGTTGATGCAGCATCAACACCTAACCAAGTCATATGAGACTCAATTGCGTCTTCTAAAGAAGCTCTAGCAGAGGTAGCATCACCACTATTCATCTCAGCTTCTGCCTTAATGAAATACAATTCAAAAGGCGTAACTAGAGGTAAATCAGAAGTAGCTGCTCCATAAGATGGCAATGTCAAGCTATCTGCTGAACGGTAGAAGCTGATTCTAGGGTCACTAGATGCTTCCATCATGTCATACATAGTTCCGAACTGGCTGATATAACCAGCACGATCGATAACAGTAAACTGGTACCATGGATTCTGGTTAAGTGCAGCCTCATAACGCATCACTGAGTAAGCGCCAGCATTTAAAGCGTCATTACAAGCAGAAATTACTGCCGCCGCATCGTAGCTAGATGTCTTACTTAAATGGTTAAGGTAACGTGCTTTTAGTGCATCAGCTTTTGCCGCCCATGCCGCTAAATCTCCACCGTGTACAAGATCATCACTACCAGGCATAACTGAACTTGGAAGAGCTAAATCTGCCTTACCTTCTGCTAGTAGCGTGAAGATAGTGTTGTAGATATCCTCTTGTGAATCATAAGCCGGCTTAAGATTTGCCGCGCCAGTAAACGCCTCTGTGTAAGGGATATCACCGAAATGATCGGTAAGAATACCCAAAGCAAACGCAGTCATGATTTTCGCTATACCACGATAAGCAGGAGCATCTTGCTCGTCCGCCATATCCATGATTAACTGTAAATCGTATAGACCTCCGGCGTAAGAATTATTCCAAGGAGTGTTAAAATCTCCCTCACCTATTTGTGCATAACGGTTGTGCGCCAAAGATTGACGATCCGTTCCAGTCATCTGCTGCATGAAGATGCTTGTAAGACGAGGCAAAACATCGCCTTGAAGCATTCCACAACCAGCTTGCGCAGCAGGAAGAAGAACTCCCATGCTCACCTCAGACGGTCTGTTTTGGTCGAGTTTCTTTTCCTCTAACCAAGCATCTGAACAAGCAGTAAATCCAAACGCGATTACTGCTAAAATTGCTAAAGATTTAATTTTCATAATGCGTTATTTTTAAAGGTTAGCCTTCAAATTGAAGATTACACCCATTGTATTAGGCATATTGAAGTAATCCGCACCTTGGCTGTTTGTAGCTCCTGAAAGGTTAGTTTCTGGATCAACACCACGGTAAGGAGTTCTTAAGAAGATGTTGCGTCCGCTAACACCTACAGATAAGCCTTTTAGTTTTGTTCCGCTAAGTGCATCAGCATCAAACTTGTAGTTAACACCAATATTTCTCAAACGAACCCAGCTACCGTCCTCAATAAACGGACGTGACGCTCCTGTAAATCCAGAAAGTGGGCCTAGAGCGTAAGAGTCGATATCGTTTAGAACTGGAGTTGTATTAGGTTGACCGCTGATATCGTTTCCATCAGCATCTGTCGTACCAGGAGCGTAAACACCACTGTTACCCATTACAACATCTTCCCAAACAAAAGTCTCTCCACGAGCTGCACCAGATGGGTGCATATCTGTATCGATGTGTGTACCGAAGTAATACAAAGCACCACGGGTACCGTTCCAGATGTCACCACCTTGACGGATGTCCCATAGCATATTGAAGCTCCAGTTTTTGTACGAAGCAGCGGAACTGATACCCATCAAATAATCAGGGTTAGGATCACCTACAACAACTTCAGTAGAAGAGTAAATAGGATATCCATTACCGTCAACAAGCGCATTACCTTGCTCGTCACGTGCCCAGTCATCACCATAAAGCGTACCGTAAGCTTCACCTTCAACTAGACGCTGGTTTGCTCCGAAGAAGCCCCATGGCAGACCAATTACATCAACACCATCGGCTAATTTCTGTACAACATTACGATTGCGTGTGAATGTCATACCTGCATCCCAAGAGAAATCATCCGTTTTTACAAGGTTGGCGTTTAATTGTAATTCCACACCTGTGTTAGTCATTGTACCGGCATTCAAGAAAGTACTTGTAAAACCACTAGATCCTGCAACTGGAACGGCTACAATAAGATCTTGGGAAGTCTGCTGGTAAAGCGTAACGTCTACGTTGAGCTTGTTTTCAAATAGCCCTAACTCAGCACCCACTTCATTAGTAATGGTGTATTCAGGACGTAAATCGGGGTTACCCAATACATTGCTTTGAGTAAATCCAGTTGCACCTAAGTAAGGGAAACTAATACCGTTGATCCACCCAGACCCAACGCCAGCTTGATTGAAATACGTAGCATTAGAAGCGAAAGGAGGCTCAGAACCTACTTGAGCAGAAGACATACGCAGTTTCGCAAATGAAAGGACATCACTCTTAATATCCAACATGTCAGTCAGTATCAGCGACAAAGAAGCTGACGGGTAGATAATAGGAGTTGAGACGTCACCAAACGTAGACGCTTGGTCACGACGTGCAGTCAATGTTAAGAATGCCCAGTCCTCGTAATCCAACTGTGCCTCACCATAAACACCGAAAATTCTACGGCCAGTAAGACCTTCATATGCAAACTGGCTTTGAGCATTACTCATGTTATAGAAGTTTGGCAATACTAGACCTGAACCATATGTACTTACATATTTACGATCGCGGTCGTTCACGTTCATACCTCCTAAGAAATTGGCACCAATAGGGCCAAGATCTGTTGAATACTGAACAGTTAAATCGTGATTTTGCTCCTTGATAGAATAAATCTCATCTGTAATCGATCCGCCAGGGAATGTTCTAGAGTTCAAAGAGATAATTTGCTTACGAACATCTGAGTATTGATCGATACCGTAACGGTAAGAAATCAATAGATCATCTACTGGTGACCAATCGAATTTAGTGTAACCGAAAACACGATTAACTTCATCCGTAAATGGATTCATATTGATAGTCCAATATGGGTTATCGTAACCACCACCTGCGCGGTAGTTTCTCTGAGTACCATCAGCATTTAAATATGCTGTAGGATCAGAAGGATCGGTAGCACCATTTGCGTTGTCAAACGTTGGTGGTGTACGCAATAGACCTAGCATCAAACCTGAAAGGTTAGATCCTTGTTGAACACGGTAACCGCCTGAATTTGTGTACGCCAACGAAGCAGTCGCTTTCAAGTTAGTAGCCACTTGACCAGTTCCTGTTAAACGGATAGTTGTACGTTCGAACGTATTCAGAGGAACGATACCCTGGTCTTGCAAATTCGCAATTGACAAGTAGTAAGAGCTTTTCTTACCTCCACCAGACAAAGTCAATGAATTATTTAATCTTCTACCATTTTGAAAGAAGTTTCCAGCATTGTCGTATGGACTAACACCCCAGCCTCCTACTACAGCAGAAGAATCTTGAGTAATAACTCCATTGGCATCATAACCTAATTGAGTTAATGCAGGACCCCAAGAGAACGGGTTACTCGTTCCTCCGGCGTAAGATCCGAAGTATCCTTGAGAGTACTTGTTCTGAGTTTCAGGCATTTTATTAACCTGCGAAATTTCCAATGAAGAACTTACGTTCACTTGAAAGTCTTGGTTATAAGAACCTTTTTTCGTGGTGATTAGAATTACACCATTCGCACCACGTGTTCCGTACAGTGCAGCAGCTGCACCCCCCTTAAGAACTGAGATAGTCTCAATATCATCTGGGTTGATGTCTATCGCACGGTTTGAATATGCCACACCATCTCTTAGATCGGATGTACCAATCTGAGAGTTGTCAATTGGCACACCATCTACAACCATCAACGGTTGGTTATCATTCGAAGTAAATGTCGCATTACCACGAATCTTGATGTAAGAAGCAGCACCTGCAGCACCCGATGAGTTGGTTACTTGGACACCACTCACCTTCGCGGAGATACCACTAACGATGTTTGATTCACCTGATTCCTTGATAGAAGCACCTTTTACTTCCTCCACGCCGAAACCTAGCGCCTTTTTTTCACGAGCAATACCACCGGCAGTTACTACTACCTCTTCCAATTGTTCGAAAACATCTGGAACTGCTGGCACGTCGCCTTTCTCTGGTTCATTCTGTGCAAACGCAGTAGCGCTAAATGCAATTAGAAAGGACCAAACGAGTAAAAACTTGTTTTTCATTGTACCTGTTTTTGTTAAACTAATGTTAAGTAGCTCTAAAATTGCATTTTCCTGCAGACAAAAACAAGTGTTTTCATAGAAATGTTACGTAAACGTAAATTACGCATAACAAGAGGTCAAATATTTGTCTAAGAATGATTTATCGCCATTGATTTGTCGAATAGCACGTAGAATCGGTACTATTCATTACGTCTCAGGGTAGAAATTATGTCAGGTTATCTTTGTGTCTAGGCCTCTTTAATACCTTTAGTCCGCTTCGATACAAGGGATAAGCAGCTAATCATAGCCGTAAAACCCCAGAACGGAGCACTTGCCTTATCCATGTCCAGGAAGTTGTTCAGGAATCCATGTAAATAGTAGGTGATCAACCCGAGAAACGCGAGTCGCAGCAGTCCTTTTAATCGTTCATTATTTAACCGTTGGTATGAATTTACACTCACTACGATAACCGTGATGATGATTCCCATAAAGGTGAGCAGGCCAAAAGTGCCGGATTCCGCTAGAGGCCCTAAGTATTCGCTGTGCGCATTACCCCTGTTTCCGCCATTGGTGGAGATGATGGTTTTCTCCGAAGGCTTTTGATAAGGCGCGTACAAGAACATGTAGGTTCCTGGGCCGTGACCCAAGAAAGGGCGTTCTGCATACATCCTTATGGCGCAATTCCATCGGTTGATACGTTCGAGGTTCGAGGCATCCGTGCTCACATTTGTTACCGAGGCAACGTGTTCGTTCAAATCGTCCGAAGAATCCTGAGTATTGCGTTCGAACTTAGAACTGATGTACGAGAAATTAAGGCCTGCAACCAATAGCACTAAAACTGCCAGTGACCAGACTACCGTTTTCGACATACGGAAGGCGTAGACCAAATACACTGCACCGGCGCCTAGGAGGGAAAGCCAAGCTGCACGAGTATATGAGAGTACCGTAGCTGCTGTAAGTATGATAAGTAGTACTGCCGCGATGGCATTGAACCCCCAAGAGGATTTACGGAACGTGAGGTACAGTGCAGCAGGGTAGAACATGGCCAACACAGCGCCGTAGGAGGTGTGTTCCTTAAACAGTGGGAACATCACCCAGGTGGAGGTCTTTTTGGTAAAGCCGTATTGACTGTGGATGACCATGGTGTAGGTACAGGCAATGATGAGCGGAACGAGGAAAAGCCAAAGGAATCGGACCGCGTTTTTAGGATCGCGCAGGAATAAATGACCCAGCACGAAATAGTAGGGCACGATGAACCACACACGCGTAATCCATTGCTTTAATGAAACTAAAGGGAGTTGGGACGTGATGACCGTCAACAGCATCCAAGCCAAATAGATATAAATGGCTATGGAGATGGGATGTTTAATCAGTCGAATATCGTACTCGCCCATAAAAAGCATTTTAACGATGACTAAGCCTGTGATTAACACAAGTAAAGGCTCTGTAGGTAGAGAAAGGCCAGCACCTCCAGTAAGGTCAGTTAGATTTACAGATAATGGCGTGGATAAGACCACAAACCACATAGCCCAATCTAATCGGTACAGAGTCAGCCAAACCACGAGAAAACCGGCGGGCAAAAGCAACAATTCCCACCACTCTTTGGCCACGATGAGACCAATGAACGGTAAGACGAGCAGTGCGATGATGGCAATACCCCTAGCGCTTATTTGCTTGCCCGAAGTCACTACGCTTTGGCGCGAAGTTCTAAGAAAGTGCCGCGAACAAGAAGGGTAAATACCACGAGGATAAAGACAGCGAAGCCAACAGCAAGGATGAGTACGCTGCGCTTTGGATACGTCTTGCGTTCAGCAGCACGTGCTTCATCTACTTTGAAGGTGGCAGGAAGGTTTTGATTCACATCCACCTTGGCCTGGTCAAATTTCGTCTTCAGCTTTACCTCCTCCTCTTTGAGCAATTGAAGCTCATCGCGAATAGCGACATATTTACCGCCGTATTTCGCCAAGGTATCAAGGCGACGCTCGAGCTGCTTAATGCGAGATTGAGAAGCCCCGGCTGCCAATGCAATAGCGTACTGCTCATTGAAGACCGCACTTTGGCTTTCGTAATCGTGCACCCCTTTAAAGCGAAGTTCAGTGATCTTATCTTCCATAGTCTGAATCTCGCCTTGAAGACTACGGTATTCGTTTTCTACAATCTGAAGTCCCATCTGAGCACGGTTCTTTGCGACACGTCGCTTCACTTTATCTACGAGCTTATAGATGTAATTGGCGATATCCGCTGCAATTTGAGGATCGGTATCAAGTACATTGATTTCTACGGACATGAATTGGGTACGGTTGAACTCAATTTTATTTTCGTACTCTTTGAAAAGCTTCGTACGCGGATAATCAGAAGCTGTATCAATGTCATAGTGGTTCATCAGATCGAATTTGGCAATGACACTGTCGCGTATTTCACCAGAACTCAGGATTTGCAAAAGCTGTTCGGCTTGTTGCTCATCGCCGTATTCGAAGATATCCTCATCACCGTACCCGTTGGTCTGCGGAAGGAGGGCCTTCGAAACAGAATTCGTGGTAGACGGGAAGAGAATCACCTGAGATTCGAAAAGCGGCTTAATGAAGGTAGGTCCGCTGAAAACCACAGCGACCACCATGGACAGGAACGGAATGACCACCAATGGCTTCCAATTCTTGTAGACAAACGAGATCAAATTTGAGCTGCTGTATTCCATATTATATTTATTTCCAGTGTGTTAAATCCTTTTCAAGAAGTTTTTCTAATGCTTCAATGGACGGTGCAAAATAACGAAGTAAAAACGAGCGAGCCGCCTCTTCCATGCCTTCAGGCTTAGCTAAGACGATATTTTTTACGCTCGCCTTGATTTTTTCCGGTAAAACGGAAGCTACTGCGGGGCCAATTCCACCCAGCACCTTGCCCACCGCCTTGTTCTTAGGAACCTCAGCACCGTGTTTCTCTTCGGCCAAAGGTTTCAATTCCTCTGTCAAGCCTAGAAACTTCGAAATGCCTTGCAGGGTCGCTGCTTGCTCTGCCAACAATTCATCTTGCCAAACCACGTGAATGTTATCCTTTGAAAAATGTTGGAACCAGCGCTCCAATTGCGGCGCATATATGCCCAATTCCAAATAACATTCGTCCCAGCCCCATCGTGCCTTTTCCAAGGTTTCTTCCGCCTTGATGGCGTCCAAAAACGAGCGCTGTTCTTTGCCGTATTTCCTCGCCATATTATAATGACTGTAGGCCCTAGTCGATGGATTGCGCAGACTCACAATGATCTTCGCTTCAGAGTTGTAGTCGGCAATATTTACCGCGGCGTTCACTGAAGGAAGGTAAGCTGTTGAAGCGTCCAGAATGTAGGTGGCCTCCCCGGCCCCTGCAACCAGTCGGTCATAGTTTTCACGTCCTTGGACAAAGGCCATGTGACGTTGGTCCAATGCATCTGCCTTAAAATATTGCGCTTCGTCCCAACGCAACATTTTTTGGTAACTCGCAGAGAAACCTTCTGCATAGATATCGTCGCAAAAATGGCCCGGTTCTTTGATCGCCAGAGGACTGATTTCTGAATGATTTCCCAGCATCTCTGCTAAGGCGGTGGTTCCTGCCTTTGCCGCACCAATGAGAAAGAGGTTGGTCTTAGTCATGGCGGCGAATTTTAGTCAAAAAAGGAACAGCGATGACCCCGTGGTATTTGTAGACCAGGTAGGCCGCCCAAATGTTCCAACCCATCATGGTCGCCGTAGTCGCTACTGCCGCGCCGAGTGGGCCGTAAAGCGGAATGAGCACAAGGTTAAAAACGATGTTGAGCACCGCGATAATAAGCATGGTGTTTCGCGCACTTTTCTCGTACCCCGTCATGTTGAGAATGTTCAACACGGGCCCTGCAAAGGCGTTGGTGAGTTGCCCCACTGCGAGAAGTACAAGCCATGGGTAGGCTGTACTCGCCTCTTCCACCCCAAAGAGCTGAATGAGGAAAGGGCCGAGAATGAGGATGCCAAGGAAAATTGGACCCGCAGTAATCAGATTCAACTGTGCCACCTTGTGGGCCAATTCATGCAAACGCTCCCGCTGCGTGCTCATGGCACTGACCATCGGCGCTACTACCGTGTTTAAGGCAAACTGAGCGAAGGTGATGAGTGTGGCAATCTTGAAGACGATACGGTACATACCTACACTATCTTCTGGCAAATAATACCCCAGCATGAGGGTATCTGACCAACTGATGACCAAAAAGAGTGAAGATGAAATGAGCATAGGCGTTCCCAAGCTGTAGAGCTGTCCCCTCCAACCAGAAGTCTCCGCTTGCTGCCCAGTAGTCAGGTTCAAGATGTACACCGTGGTCCACAAAAAGAATAGGGCGGAGATGCCCAAGAGTAAGAACAATGAGGTTTGTGCTGCGGCGGCCGCTGTGTAAGCTTCGGGGAAAGGGATGAATGCTATCAGCGCGCCGACGAAGACGTACACCGTCCCGTGCTGGTTCAGAGAAAAAAGAAGGCTCTTGCCCATGGCGCGGAACACCTCAGCATTGAGGAGCATGAGGGTAAACGGGATGATGGCAAAGGCGGCGGTTGCAATTACCTTGGTGGGTGTGTTTTGGAAGAAGAGGTCGGTTAAGAATTGGGCCCCGAAAAAAACAGCAATACTACAACAGATAGAGAGCAAGAAGACGCGGGAAAGTACCGCGAGGTAGAGGGCTCGACTGGCCAGGTTTGCCTCCTTATCTCGGGCCATTTCACGGACCAAGACTGTATCTAGACCCCAACGACTCACAGTGGAGCCAATTAGTACAACGGTGAAGGCCACCTCATAAATACCTACGGAGAGCTCGCCTCCGACTCTGGATAAGCTGAAAAGAAGAACATAACCGCCCAAAGCTCCAATGACTTTAAACAGGAGCACAACGGCACCGCCCTTGGCAAGGGTTGCACCGATGGGGTTTTGTATGAATTGGTTGATCCTACTTCGCATGGTTTTGTGCCAATTAAGCGCTTATGGCGGCGAATATACCGCTTTACTAACGCGCAAGAGTTGGCTTTTGTACATTTGAAGCATGAAAATCGCCGTGAACGCTCGTTGGTTACTGCCCGGAAAATTAGAGGGTACTGGGGTCTACACCCTTCGAATGCTCGAGCAGATCATTCCGGCTTTTCCGCAGCACGAGTTTCATTTACTCTTAGACCGTCAGGTTGACACGGGCCGATTAGGCCTTGATTTCCCCAACCTCTCCTACCACGTGGTTTCACCTCCAGCCCGCCACCCATGGCTTTGGGCGATGTGGAACAATTGGGCCGTTCCGCAAATGTTGAAGCGGCTAAAGGTAGATTTGTACTGGTCGCCCGACGGACTGCCCGCAAAGACCAACGTCAGACAGTGGCTCACCATTCACGACCTCAACTTTGAGCACCATCCGAAGTGGGTACCAGCACCGGTGGCGAAATATTATCGTAAGAACATCAAAAGAGGTGCTGAAGTAGCCCAAAAGGTCTTCACGGTGAGTCAATGGAGCAAGGATGATTTGAAAGCGACCTACGGGGTGCCGGAAGAAAAAATTTCGGTGACTTACAATGCCCCGCAACACAAATTTTCACCCGGTACTTCCAACAATGTAGTTTCATATTTCTGTGCAGTAGGCGCATTGACCCCGCGTAAAAATTTGAAAACGCTGCTTTTGGCTTTTGACAAATGGTGTTCTACTAACAAGGAAGATTCAATCAACCTTCGGGTGGCAGGCGAACCACATTTTAGCGACCCTGAATTAAAAAGCGTAGTGAGTGGTTTGAAACATCCGGATCGCGTTGAATGGATGGGTCGATTAAATGATGGTGAGCTGGAAGAATTGTACCGCGGCGCCATCGCCTATTGTATGCCAAGCGCTATGGAAGGGTTCGGCATTCCGCTAGTGGAAGCTATGCAGTGCGGCACACCTGTTATTGCGTCGGATAACAGTGCTATAAAGGAAGTGGTTGCCGATAAAGGTTTATTAGTTCCGACCTACGATGTCGCTGCCTGGGCCGCTGCCTTGGAGCGTATGAGACAAGAGCGTGCGCATTGGAGTGCATTGGCGCTGGAGCGCGGAAAAGATTTTGACTGGGCCTCGAGCGCCCAGCCATGGATTGATGCGTTGAAGGGATGAAATTACAACACCATATAGACGCGTCGTTTGAGGCGGGTACAGACGAGGCTGGGCGCGGATGTCTCAGTGGACCTGTGACGGCTGCTGCAGTTATATTACCGAAGGACTTCCACCATCCCATATTGAATGATTCAAAGCAATTAACCGAAAAACAGCGGTACATGCTGCGTCCCATCATTGAAAAGGAAGCTATTGCTTGGGC
>JBMZBC010000026.1:0-23515 GCA_049611965.1 Schleiferiaceae bacterium
AACCTGGAGTCAAGCTGTCTGGCTTTACTACGTAAGGAATACTTTCTACGATAGGTGCCTCACAAGCTGCTAGTGTTGCAGCTGCTGTAGAGAAACCCATAAATTTTAGGAAATCACGGCGAGATGTTTGGCTTTCGGCAACCTCGTCATTACCTAAGAAGTCCGCACTAGAAATCTCATTCGAGAATTCGTTTTGCGCTAGCTTTTCTGTGAGCTCTGGATTAGATTGATCCTCAATCCCTCTCCAATATTTATTATTCTCAGTCATTCTTACTTCTCGATTAGTAGTGACACTTACCACATTCCAAACCACCAATCTTTTCAGCTGTGATTTTTTCTCCGTGGTACTTTTCAGTTAATTCTTCGTGGAAGTCTTGGTAGTACCCGTTCTTCTCGAACTGAACTTCTGTTTCACGGTGACAGTTGATACACCATCCCATGGTTAGCTCAGAGTACTGGTACATTTCTTCCATGGTCTCTACAGGACCGTGACATTCTTGACATTCCAACTGACCTGCATTCACGTGCTGGCTGTGGTTGAAGTACGCTAAATCTGGAAGGTTGTGGATGCGCACCCATTTGATCGGCTGCTGCTCGTAGTTCTCAATGTAGCCACGCTCGTCTGCATCCCATCCAATAGCTGCATAGATTTTTGCAATTTCTGGCGAACGCTCACCGTCGTATTTTAGATTACCTGCATCGTCAGTGATTTCAGAACCGTCAACATACATGTGACAGTTCATACAAACGTTCGCAGATGGAATGCCTGAATGCTTCGAGTGACGTGCCGAGCTGTGACAATAATTACAATCAATCTGATTCTCTCCAGCGTGCAACGCATGGGAGAACGCGATAGGTTGCTCTGGCTGGTAGTTTTGTTCTACACCAATGCCCATCATGAACCAGTACAATTGGTTCAAGAATGCGATGGTCACCACGATAGTAGCTACAGTAACAAAACCTTTATTGTTGATTAATCGGCCCCAGAACCATCCTGCTTCATCAAGGATGCTCACTGGATCTTGACCGTTCACAAGACGAAGTGTATTCTTCATTCTTGCGAGCAATGAAATCATTACAAAGAGTAACAACCCAAGACCGATCACGATTTCTTTAGAGTAATCTTTGGCAGGAGCCGCTGCAACACCACCACCGCCACCGGCAGTTGTTACTACTGGCTTAGGATCGCCGTCGATCGTGTATTGCAAGATGTCAAAGATGTCTTGGTCGCTAAGTGCAGGAAACGCACTCATCACAGAACCGTTGTACTCTTCGAAGATGGCTAGTGCATCCTCATCACCAGAAGCGCGTAGCTCCGCATTGTTGCGAATCCATTGGAGCAACCAGTCCTCTGAGTACTTGTCGGTAACTCCTGTAAGAGCAGGACCAACTAATTTTTTGTCGAGCTTGTGGCAACTCGCACAATTTTGCTTGAAAAGCTTTCTTCCGTTCTTGGCATCGCCCTCAAAGGCCTGCGCAACAGAAGAGAAGAGCATGAGTGCTATCACTGCAAAAAGTGACGCAAATCTCTTGAGTTTAGAAGTAGTGTACATATACGGCTTTATATAGCTATTCACTGTCGCGCAAAAATAAGGTACAGACCCCGAATGAGTCGTGTATATTCTGCTAAATTTCAATTTAAATTGATTCTAAATAACTAGTTGTTTGAACAAAAATTCCATTAAATCCGTTCAAGCCGCCATAAGTCGTAGTTTTTTGCGACTTTTGAGAATATGAAACACCTCCTAATCACAGTCCTCATCTGTATTACAGCGCATACTAGCAATGCGATGGGATCTCCGGATGTTTTCAGCACTAGGTACGATACCTTGAATGTCCCAATGGACCTTGATAGTGCGTACCTTCACTTCTCTGAAAATTCGAAAAGTGCTCTTTTTGAAGGGTATACGATTCAGATTTTTAGCGGCGATCGCAGCGGTGCTAATGCCGTCCGTGCTAATATAATATCTCTAGGAATTGACAGTGATGCTCGTATGGTTTACCGCGAGCCAAATTTTAAAATCCATATTGGTTCTTTTCCGGATGCAAGTGCTGCCGAGAGAGCACTCGAAGATTGGCGTATTCACTACCCCGATGCGTTCGTCTTAAAAACGCTCATTCCTTGGTACGAATTGCCTACTCGGGACGACCCTGTTCCTTCAGATACTGTGCACAGCGAGCAATAACATTTTCTTGAATGTTGCCGTAGTACAAGTTGATATCACCCCGGTGGTAATTTTTAGTACGAATAAGGAAGCTACCAGGAAATTGAGGACGCTCTGTCACCACCACACCATTGCTAATCTTGGCACTAACGAGTTTTTGAAACAGGGGCTTTTCGTCGCTTACTAAAACATCTTTATTCATTGAGGCAGGAACTCGAGTGGAGGCTGTAGTCCAGGATAAAGGATTTACAACTCCTATACACTCCACCGGATACTTGTTGTAGTATTTAGCACTGATGTGATAGGTTCTCCACGAGGTATAACACCCTGTAGATGTCGGCTCTTCACAGATCGGAATGCGTATATCACAGTCGTTAACCGGCATACCTACGAGGTAGGCGGCAACCAATCGCTCTTCCAATAGCGGGGTGAATTCCCTCTGGATGAGTTGGATAAGATGGTCTGTTCCTTGGCTGTGCGAGGCAAGAATGAATGGTGTTTTTGGACCGATTTGCTTTAAGAAAATCATAAACGCCGATTTTACATCCTCGTATGCAATAGCGTATGATTTTACCGTGGTTGCGTTTGGGACAACGTTGTAGACTTGATAAGCGCTCTGTCTGTAAACGGGAGAATAAATAGGACCGGCAACATTGAAGGCAGTGCTCTGGTATTGCACCGGCGTATTGAAAGCGTTCTTTCCCTCGTTGGTCGACGGGTCTACGTTCCAATTGCCTCCCTTTTTAGGAAAATGAACCGTGGGGCTTACAAAGAATACTGGAATATTGAATTGATCAGAAGGACGTGAAGAATAGACAGAATCGGATAAATCTACTTTTTCAGGATGTGCCACCCAATAACCCAAATCTGTGTAGTCGGGAGCAGCGATGGCTTCTTCTACCAAATCCATGGACAAGCCACAACTTACCAGAAACGGTAAAACAAGTAGTATCAGTTTTTTCATTTAAGCCTCTATAGACGCTTTTTCTTTGATGATCTGGGCCAATTGAAATGCGGGAATAACGCCACTCTGGCGCCAGAGCATTTTACCTGATTGGAACAAGGCCAATGTAGGTACGCCTTGTACGTTTAACGCTTGGCTGAGCTCCTGGTTCTTATCGACATCTACTTTCAGGATTCTCACTGCATCCCCCATTTGGTCGCTTAGCTCTTGGAGTATGGGCGGCATCATCTTGCATGGCCCACACCACGTGGCGAAAAAATCGATTAATGTGGGCGTATCGCTAGAGATGATTTCTTTAAAACTAGCCATGTTATTTCGCAATAGGTTGACCTCGACGCGCCCAAGCACCGATGCCGCCCTCGAGATTGTACACTTCTTTGAATCCTAAAGCCTTCATATGCTTCGCTGCTTTACCAGATCTGTTTCCGCTGCGGCAGTAGACGTATACAGGTTGACTCTTGTCCAGTTTGGACAGCGCTTCCTCAAAGTCGTCGCGGTAAAAATCTATTTGCATGGCACCATTGAGATGGCCACTGGCAAACTCGGCATCCGTGCGAACATCAAGCAATAGGGCGTTATCGGCTGTGTCGATACCTGCCGCAAAATCGGCCACATTTACATCCATGTTTACCACCCCAGTAGAAACACTTTGAGCCTGGCAACCTACGGTCGACAAGCCCAAAATGACTATTATGCTATGTAATACGCTGCGCATTACATCAAATTTATTAAGACATCAGAAGCACCCATTCCGTTCATTCCATCGCTGATGCCTTTGGATTTTAAGAACTCAATCGCTTGACCAGAACGGTTACCACTTCTACAAAAAATGACTAGTGGACGCGGCATATCCTTGAATTCTTCCCAACGTTCCGGAACCTCATCAAGAGGAATATTCACTGCACCTGGAACCGGCTCCATAGAAACTTCGCCAGGAGTTCTAACGTCTACTAAACTTACGTTTTCGTGGTTGATTGCTTCATTGATTGTCATTGCATTCAAAATTTATTGGTGTAAAGGTACAATGAACCCGTCCCAAATTAGCGGAACATGAGTCACGATTACCAAATAGTAATTTCTTCTCCTGCCGGTTTTAAATTTTCACCTTCTTCACAACCAAAGGCTGCCTTGAACTCCGGCATATTACTCACTGTTCCAGACACGCGGAATTCTGCGGGACTGTGCGGATCAGTGGTCACTTGATTTTTGAAGTACTCGTCGCGACCGTTGCTCTGCCAAACTTGCGCCCAGCCTAAGAAGACGCGTTGCTCGTCCGTGAACCCATCAATCGGCTCAATCTCCTTATCGCCCTTCCAGTTTTGGTAGGCGTAGTAGGCGAGTGTAAGACCACCAAGGTCGGCTATGTTCTCACCCAAAGTTAATCGTCCGTTTACGTTCACACCCGGCAATACTTCGTAAGAAGAATATTGGTCAGCGAGCCGTGTTGTCAACGACTCAAACTGTGCCTTGTCTTCATCCGTCCACCAATTCTCAAGGTTGCCGTCCGGTCCGTATTTCGCTCCTTGGTCGTCAAAACCATGAGAGAATTCATGACCAATAACCCCGCCGATGGCTCCGTAGTTGATCGCCGCATCCGCATCTGGGTTGTAGAACGGTGGCTGCAAGATACCTGCAGGGAATACAACCTCATTGTTGAGTGGGTTGTAGTACGCGTTCACAATGTGTGCACCCATACCCCATTCGCTCTTATCTACCGGCTCGTCAATCTTCGCCAAATTCTTCTTGGTGAAGTATACAGACATACTTTTCAAATTCGCAAAGTAGCTGTCCTTTGAGATTTCTAGATCGCTGATGTCCTCCCACTTGTCAGGGTACCCAATCTTGTAGGTAAAGGCGTCCAATTTTTTACGTGCTTTCTCCTTGGTAGCATCTGTCATCCAAGTCAATTGGTCGATACGGCCGCGGAATGCTGTGCGCAAATCTTCGACCATTTGCTCCACCTCCGCTTTGTGCTCCTCTGGGAAGAATCTGTCTGCGTATAAATGCCCTACTTGCTGACCTAACATGCCTGTTGAGCCTTGAACACGCTTCCATCTTGGATTCATCTTTGGCTTCCCGCGCAAAGTCTTTTGGTAAAATTCAAACGAGGCAACTTCCAAGGCATCGTTCAATGCGCCCGAAGCACCATTAATGATGTGCCATTTGTGGTATTGCTTCCAAGTATCGAGTGAAAAATCGGCCACCTTAGCTTCTATGCGAGAAAAGAATTCAGGGGCACTGTTCACTACAGTTCTATCGTCCAATCCCAATTCCGCCATGTAGGCAGCAACCGGCATCGAAGGCGCCAAGGCTTGCCACTCACGAACCGTCATAGGGTTATAACGCTTGTCTGCATCGCGCATTTCCACGCGGGACTTCATCGCTTCTGCCAAAGCATACTCCAAAGCATAAATAGCTGCTGCATCTAATTCGCTGCCCGTGAGCTCCGCCATCGTCGCGATGTGCGCTCGATATGCCTCTTGAAGTTTGACACTTTCTTCATCGTCTCGCAGGTAGTAGTCTCTGTCTGGGAGACCTAAGCCGCCTTGACCTACGTACAAGGCATTGACTTTCGAATTTTTCGCATCTGTTCTAACATAAGCATTGACAGGTGCGCTGACGCCGTAAAATTTATGTTGGGCCATCAGGACAAAAAGTTCCTCGAGCGAGGTAACAGCATCCGCTGCTTCTAAGAATGGTACGAGTTCCTCAGTACCGCGTTCGTTACGCGCTACACTGTCCATACCACTTACTACTAGATCGCCGATCAATTGCTCGTCAGAGCCTTTTTCAAAGGTACCGGCAACCACCTCAGCGAACAACTCTTTAAGTCGCTGTTTGTTGGCCTCACGAAGCTTGTTGAATTCGCCCCAACGGACTTCAGTTTCAGGGATTGGGTTTGCTTCTCTCCATCCACCGGCGGTGTATTGGAAGAAATCGTCACAAGCATGTACGCTTGTATCTAAATGCTCAAGTGGAAATGCCGGACGAGCGTCCGCTATTTCAGATTCTGGTGCGGCACATGAAGCCAGCGCACCCAGAGTTAGAAGTACTAAATATTTTCTCATAATACAGGGTTAAGAAGCTTTGCGCTTCCAGGTTTTAAATGTGAAAGAGTGTTTGTGTTTTTCGTCTACAGGATGGTGTTCCTGAGCGACCAATTCAAAATCGGCTTCGTCAAATGTTGGGAAGAACGCATCGCCCTCAAAGTGAGCGTGAACCTCAGTGATTTCAAGGACATCAATCATAGGAAGTGAAAGCGCGTAAATCTGCGCACCACCAACGATGAAAACTTCCTCCTCCGTTTTTGCCAAAGCAACCGCTTCCTCTAGTGAATGCACTACCTCGGCCCCGTTGGCTTGATAACCTTCAGAACGAGTAATGACGATGTGCCTGCGGTTCGGCAAAGGCCTTCCGCCTAAGCTGTCCCAGGTTTTGCGGCCCATGATGATGGTTTTACCCGCAGTGTGGCGTTTGAAGTGTTTTAAATCGTCCGGCAAATGCCAGATGAGGTCGTTGTCTTTTCCAATGACTCGGTTTTCGGCGTAGGCTACGATGGCTTTTAAAATCATTATACCGCTACTTTTCCAGGGATGTGTGGGTGAGGGTCGTATCCTTCAATCTCAAAGTCGTCGTATTTGAAATCGAAGATGGACGTTACCTCTGGGTTCAATTTTAATTTCGGCAATGCTCTGAAGTCTCTTGTTAGCTGCAGTTCCAATTGCTCGATGTGGTTGTTGTAGATGTGCGCATCACCCAATGTGTGGACGAAATCACCTACCTCCAGACCACAAACTTGGGCAACCATATGCACCAAGAAAGCGTAGGAAGCGATGTTAAACGGCACGCCTAAGAAGATATCAGCACTTCTCTGGTACAGCTGACAGCTCAGCTTACCGTCAGCGACGTAGAATTGGAAAAAGGCATGACAGGGCGGCAAAGCCATTTGATCTACAAAACCCACATTCCAGGCATTCACAATGATGCGTCTGCTGTTTGGGTTGTTTTTAATCTGGTCGATGACCTGTGCGATCTGATCCACACTCCCGCCATCAGGTGCCGGCCATGAGCGCCACTGGTATCCGTACACAGGACCCAGCTCGCCCCACTTCGCAGCGAAATTTTTGTCCGTAGCCACTTTAGCAGCAAATTCTCGAATGTCCTCCCCGCCAAAATCTGCACTCTTCGAATAAGAAGCGTACGGCCAGTCGTCCCAAATACGGACTTTGTTCTGCGCGAGATATTCAATATTTGTCGAACCTTGAAGAAACCAAAGAAGCTCGTGAAGAATGCTTTTGATGTGTACTTTTTTCGTGGTCAAAAGCGGAAATCCTTCCTGCAGGTTAAAGCGCATTTGATGGCCGAAAACACTCTTGGTTCCAGTACCCGTACGGTCGCCTTTTTGCACGCCTTCTGCGAGTACTCTTTCTACTAAATCGTGGTATTGCTGCATGTAACAAATATGCTTTTTACTTAGGCTTACAACGCAAGTGCGGCAGGGTTGTTTTCCACGGGAAATGAACAACAAAAAAGCCCGCCTTTTGCAAGGCGGGCTTTAAAGTGCCCCGGGCCGGGGTCGAACCGGCACGGACATTACTGTCCACAGGATTTTAAGTCCGGCGTGTCTACCAATTCCACCACCGGGGCTCCAACAAAAAACCCTCCGCTTGTAGGAGGGTCTTAGAGCGAAAGACGGGATTCGAACCCGCGACCCCGACCTTGGCAAGGTCGTGCTCTACCAGCTGAGCTACTTTCGCATTGGGGAGGGCAAATATACAGCCCTTTTAATTTATTGCAACAGCAAGACCTATTTTTTTGAAAGTTTTTCCTTGAAGGTATTAAGCAGTATCAAAGCCTCTATAGGCTTGAGTTGGTTAACGTCCACATTATCAATTTCATCGGCCAATTCTTCCAATTCTGGACGGTCCAAAGTGAAGAAATTCAATTGGCCTGAAGCCCCTGTATCTGGTGCTCCCTCCCCCTTCGATTTGGACTGTTCCAATTCCTTCAAAACGCTTTCTGCCCTATTGATTACATAGCCTGGTATACCCGCTAATTTGGCCACGTGTAAACCAAAGCTGTGGGCCGTTCCGCCCTCTTTAAGTTGACGCGTAAACACGATCTCCCCTTGATGCTCTTCCGCAGCTACATGGTAGTTGCGCACCTTGCTGAAGGTATTGGCCATGGCATTGAGCTCGTGGTAGTGTGTGGCGAATAGTACCAGCGGCGAAAACGGATGCTGGTGCAAGTATTCTGCAATGCCCCAGGCGATACTGACCCCATCAAAAGTCGAGGTACCTCGACCGATCTCATCGAGAATCACTAAAGACTGCTTGGATACATTGTTTAGAATGGTTGCTGTCTCGTTCATTTCCACCATGAATGTACTTTCCCCTTTACTGAGGTTATCTGAAGCACCTACACGAACAAACAATCGATCTATGATCGGCAATGAAGCAGCCGCAGCAGGGACATAACTACCTATCTGTGCCAGTATCTGAATGAGCGCCACTTGGCGCAATAGGGCACTTTTACCGCTCATGTTTGGGCCGGTGATCATGGCAATGGAAGCGTCCTCTTGATGCAATCCTATGCCGTTAGCGATATAAGGCTGGTCTTCAGGCAACATGCGCTCAATGACCGGATGTCTACCCTTCTCTATTTCTATGTTGGCACCTTTTGTAAAGGTTGGACGGCAATAGTTGTAGCGCTTGGCTACTTCCGCAAAGCTCAAGAGAACATCGGTGGTTGCCACCCAACGAGCGAGTAGCAATAGCGTACTCAGATGCTCCTTGGTCTTATCTACAACCTGGGCAAACAAACGCAGCTCGATGGCTTTGATCTGTTCTTCAGCACCGAGCACTTCCGCCTCAAACTTTTTGAGCTCGTCGGTAATGTAGCGCTCTGCATTGACCAATGTTTGCTTGCGGTGCCACTCTTGTGGAACCTTGTCTTTATGTGAGTTTCGAACCTCTAAATAGTACCCGAAAACATTATTAAATGCCAATTTCAAGGAAGGAATACCCGTCGCTTCAGCCTCGCGAGCGCGAATGGCTTCAAGGGTCCCTGTGGCATCGTTAAGCAAGCCTCTCAATCGACTCAACTCAGTGTCGTAGGCGCTTTGCAACGCCTCCCCTTTACCGATAATGGCCGTAGGGTCTTCCACCAAAGCATGGGCTAACTCTTGGTGCAGGGGTGCAAGTACATCGGGTAACTGCTCAGGATGATCCCAAGATTTTTCTTGGACCAATTCAACGAGCGCCGCACTCTGTTTCAAAGCCTCGCGCAACCGCGCCATCTCCTTAGGACTGATACGCCCCGTGGCCACTCGACTACAAAGGCGCTCGATATCCGGCATCCCTTTAAGGGCATCGGATAACGCGTCCATTAAGTCGGGCTCCTCGAGCAGCGCTTCGACCGCGTTGTGACGTTTGGTAATGGTTTCTTTATTCAGCAGCGGAAGAGCGAGGAAAGTACGCAGCAACCTGCCGCCCATGGGACTAATAGTCTTGTCAATAATATCAAGAGTCGAGGTTCCCCCTGGGGCATTTGAAGCGAAGAGTTCTAGGTTGGAAACCGTAAAACCGTCCAACCACATAAAATCGTCCAATGAAATGCGCGAAATACTCGCGATGTGGTCGAGCGAACTGTATTCGCTACGCTTTAAGTGGTGCAATACCGCACCCGCAGCAATGGCGCCTGCACTCCCCTTTTCTAATCCAAAACCGCTCAAGCTGTTGGTTTGAAAATGTGTCGTGAGTTGGTCAAATGCATAGGTCTCTTCCCAAGCCCAAGGATCGATGCCAAAGAGGTAATACTCCTCCTCTAACTTCTTTCGAAGTCCACGTTCCATGTCTCGGGGATGAATGATTTCTTTGGGGTTGTACGAGCTTAACGCGCTGAGAATTTCAGCCTCATTATGCTCGGCATAATGAAATGATCCCGTGCTCACTTCAATGATCGCCAGGCCCCAAGGCCCCTTCTTAGCCGGATAAAGTGCCGCCAAATAATTGTGCTCCTTACCTGAAAGTAAATCTGCATTGAGATTCATTCCTGGGGTAATCATGTCGGTCACACCGCGCTTAACCAATCCCTTCACTGTTTTAGGATCCTCCAACTGCTCTACAATGGCCACCCTGTGACCAGCTTTGACCAGCTTTGGCAAATAGGTCTGCAGTGCATGGTGTGGAAACCCTGCTAGGGCCACTTCTGAGGCCGACCCATTCGATCGTTTCGTTAAGATGATATCTAGGGTCTTCGATGCCTTCTCTGCATCCGAGCCAAAGGTTTCATAGAAATCGCCTACGCGAAAGAGCAACAGTGCCTCGGGATGCTTTGCTTTGATCTCGTCAAATTGACGCATCATAGGTGTTTGCTTCTTTCCCGCTTTTTTGGCCATTTATCTCTTTCTTTGTGAAACGCTAATGTACTTAGAGTCTATCGGATGAGAAAACTTAGAAATAACGAATTGGGAAGATTAACGCCTGAAGAATTTGCACAGGCAGGAAAAACCCCAATGGTGCTCATCTTAGACAACATTAGAAGCATGCACAACGTTGGCTCCATGTTCCGAACCGCCGACTGTTTTCTTGCCGAACACATCTACCTCTGCGGTATGACCCCGGAACCTGGACATCATGAGATTGAAAAAACGGCATTAGGGGCCACACAAACGGTAGCTTGGACCAAGGTCGACGATACCCTCTCGTGTATTCAATCATTAAAAGAGCAAGGCTTTCGAATCGCAGCCTTAGAACAGGCCGAGGACAGCATAGATTTGAGAAATTACCAGGTACAAGGTCCTACAGCCTTAGTCGTTGGCCACGAAGTGATGGGTGTACAACAAGCGGTAGTAGATGCATGTGACGATGTGGTTGAAATCAAGCAATTCGGCACTAAACACAGCCTCAACGTTAGCGTTAGCGCGGGTATGGCCTTGTTTGAAATTCACAAAGGACTTACTGCGAAATAACGACTGGATCTACCGGGTCAGGACATTGCTTTAAGAGTTCACGTGCGGTCAAGTTCATGTGTGGATGTCGCCAATCCGGCCAGAGCTCAACGAGCGGCATCAAGGCAAATTTCCGCAAGTGTAGTCTTGGATGTGGCACTTTCAGTAACTCGGTGTTGCTGGTCACTCCATCAATAGCAAGAATATCAATATCTATTGGGCGGTCCGCATATCCGCTACCGCTACGCACACGACCCATGCTTTTTTCCGCAGCCAAGCACAAATTCATCACCGCTTCAGGATCTTGGGTTGTCGTAAATTCTAAAGCTTGGTTGAGATAATCTTCTGAACTCTCGTAACCCCAAGGTGGCGTCTGATAAATAGCGCTTGTACGAGGAATATCAAGATGCTCTTGGAGTTCCTTCTGGGCCAATTCTAAATTCCCGTATTTATCGCCTAAATTCGTACCAAGTAAGATTATACCTCTATACATGAAATCATTTTTTACCACCTTCTTTGCCACGATTGCAGCACTCATCACACTGACCGTATTGGGCGTTGTGCTCTTGATCGGGGCTGCCGCCTCTTCTGACGAAGGAGTGCCAAAGATAAAGGACAACAGTCTGCTAAAAATCAACCTTAGCGGCGAACTTGTTGAGCGCACTGTAGACGACCCCTTTGCTGCATTAAACAGTGAAATTTTAGGTCAAGATATCAGTAGTATAGGGTTGAACGACCTGCGACTAGGGTTAGAAAAAGCGGCCACAGACGATCAGGTCTCTGGACTCCTCATCGAGCACGGCGCTTTTGCTGCCGGCTACGGCATGCTTGAAGAGCTCGGAGAATACCTCATCGCATTTAAAGAAAGCGGCAAGCCAATCTACTCTTACGGTGAATACTACACACAGAAAGGCGCTTACATCAGCGCATTGAGCGATACTGCGGTATTGCATCCCGGAGGAATAATGGACATCAGAGGTGTGGGAATCTCAAGCACATACTACAAAGAGTTCTTCGACAAATTTGGGATTGAGCCTTTGGTGGTGCGTGGAACAGGCAACAAATTCAAAAGCGCTGTGGAGCCCTACATCACGTCAGAAATGAGCGCGGAAAACAGGTTGCAACTTTCGAACCTCACCGATCAGTTTTGGTCGTTTCTAAGCGCCGGTTTTGAGCAGTTTAAAGGCGTAGATTCAAACACTTTGGATTCTTGTGCCAATCATTGGGTAGGTATGGATGCCAAGGGAGCTCAGGAGGTTGGTCTCGTGGAAAAGCTCGCCTACAGAGAAGACTTATTGGAGGACCTAGAATCGCGCTACGAATTGTACAGCTGGGAAAACTACGCTGCTGGGTTGAGCAAGGGCACCTCCACCGATAGAATTGCGGTCATTTATGCCAATGGAACCATTGGAAATGGATCAGGTGACGAGAGCACTATTGGAACGCGCAACATCATTAAGGCGCTTGAAAAGGCTGAAAAAAACAGCAAGGTGAAGGCCATCGTTTTGCGTGTTAACAGCCCAGGCGGTAGTGCGTTGACTTCCGATATGATTCACCACGCCATTGAAAAAATCGAAAAGCCATTGATTGTAAGTCAGGCCAACTATGCAGCTTCAGGTGGGTATTACATTAGTTGTAACGCTGATGCTATTTTTACCAACAGCACCACAGTAACCGGTAGCATTGGGATATTCATGAGCCTATTTACTGCCGAGCAACTGATGAGCGAAACTTTAGGACTGCACGTGGAGGAAGTTCAGACGCATCCCTTGGCGAACTTCCCAAACCTCTACAAACATCCCTCACCCGAGCAGTATGCCATCTTGCAGAAGATGATTGATCAGGGCTATGCGGATTTCACGGGCAAGGTAGCCGATGGAAGAAACATGGACATGGACTACCTCATGCCACTCTGCGGCGGCCGCGTCTGGACCGGAACGGATGCTGTAGACAACGCACTCGCAGATTACGAAGGAAACCTCTCGGATGCTATCAAATTCGCTGCAGGGGAAGCAGGTTTGGATGCCTACCGTATTTATGAATTACCCGTGCAGAAGACAGGTTTAGAAAAATACCTCGATTCGTTCTCTGGTGTGATGGCTCGAATGAATAATGCTTCAAACGCGCTTACTTCAAAATTTACCGAAGACCCCATCATTCAAGATCTGATAGAATTGGGCGAGAATCCTGGGATGCAAGCAAAATTGGACCCTGCATTTAGAAATCTATAATGGCCAGAAACAGACACGTAGCAGAACGCATGTATTACATCTTGGGCGCATTGTTTATTGCTGCCTTGATTACGTGTAACCTCATCGCAAATAAATTCATCAGCCTTGATTTAGGCTTCAAAACTTTTGTGATCAGTGCAGGGGTATTGCCCTACCCGATTACCTTCTTAATCACTGATATCCTCAGTGAACTCTACGGGCAGAAACGCACAACACATGTAGTCTTAGCAGGACTAGTGGCGAGCTTGTTCGTGTTATTAATCCTTTGGTTGGGGGCGCAATTCCCGGCCATTGATGGGTCTCCCGTGGATGACGCCATGTTTGATACTGTCTTTAGAAATGCTTGGCGCGTGATTGCCGCCTCTATGTTTGCCTATCTATTTGCACAATTAATTGATGTTCGCTTGTTCCACTTTTGGAAGAAAGTAACTGGCGGCAAGAAACTCTGGGTGCGTAACAACTTTTCAACCATGCTATCGCAAGGAGTAGATACCACCCTAGTGGTAGTGGTGCTTTTTGTAGGTGTAGAATCATGGTCTACAATGAGCGGCTACATTTTAGACGGCTGGCTTTTTAAAGTCATATGTGCTGCGCTAGACACCTTTGTCTTCTACGGCATAATGGCATGGGCCCGCCGCTATTTCAGATTGAAGGTTGGGGAAGAAATCAAACTTTAATCAATAGTCATCTGCACCAAATAACCTGCGTGTGATCGCACGTTGAAGACTCCTGCAGAAGTAATCAGATATTGTCCACGAATGCCCCAAAGTTCACCTTCGAGGACATCCCCAGCGGCTTTGAAGCTAACGCTTTTTACCTTATCAATCTGGTGGCGTATGGGATAATTCATATGCCACTCCTCGGGGTCTTGATACAGGTATTGCTTCAAGGAGGCCGGCAATAATTCGGCCGCACGTTCGTAGGCTGCACCTAAGTCATCGTCAGTACCAAGGTCTTTAAGCATAGCTTGCCATGAGGTTTTATCCGTGAAGTGGTCCTTCAGCGCTACTTCGGCCTCTCCGGCAAGGTATCTATTGGGAACTTCGAGTAAAATCATTGCACTTTTAGCACCTTGGTCCATCCAACGGTAAGGCATCTGCGTATTTCGAGTCACCCCCACCTTAATTCGATCTGTTTTCGCCAGGTATACGTAATGTGGCTGCAGCTGTAAACGCTTCTCAAACTCTAAATCGCGTTCCTCTATACCAAGATGCGCCTTGCTGAGCTCTGGTTTCAAGATGGAAGGTGAAGCTTCGGGACGTGTAAAAAAGCACTCTCGACAAAAATTCATTCTGAAAAAGCTCGTATCTACCTTCCCGCAAACACAGTGACATTCCCCGCTAAATTCTAGGCGCACGGTAGTGCCCAAGAGCCTATTCATAAACAGTAAATCTTCACCTATTCTTAAACTGTAACGAACCGTAGATCCATAATTCGTCGACATTTTACGTAAGGTTCCTTCAAATTGCATTTTCCGTTATTTTAGTTGGGCACGATGAAGTTAACTCGAAACGTAACATAGCCACCATTTAAACGTGTTTTATTCACTAGTCAATAAAGTCTTACAATCTACACTGCGCAAATATGTGGAGGAATTGTTCGAGGTGATCGAGCAACCGCTCGAGCGTCAGGAGCATGTCCTTATGGACTCTATTAAAAAAGCCAAAGACACGCAATACGGCCAACTGCATCACTTTGATAAAGTAAAGTCTGTTGAGGACTTCAAAGCACATGTACCCTTGAGCGACTATGCCGATCTCAAGCCTTTCATTAAAAAGATGCGTGAAGGGGCCAAGGATATTTTATGGCCGGGAAAGGTGGAATGGTACGCCAAAAGCAGCGGGACCTCGAGCGGTGTGTCGAAATATATTCCGGTTCCTAAAGAAAGCCTCGAAGGCACACACATGAACGGCGGAAGGATCGAGCTTGCCTTGTACTTCAACCACAATCCATCCTCAAAACTCTTTGAGGGTCTAGGTCTTCGTTTGGGCGGATCTACAGAGCTTGCTTCTCACGGAAAAAGCAACTCCGGGGATCTTAGTGCCATACTCATTCAAAATATGCCCATGTGGGCGGAATTCAGAAGTGCCCCGAGCAACGAGACGGCGTTGATGAGTAATTGGGAGGAGAAAATAGACGCCATCTTGGATGAAGTCATCAGCCAAAACATCACCTCTTTCTGGGGGGTGAGCAGTTGGTTTTTGGTGCTCTTCAACAAAGTCATCGAACGCACTGGCGCAGAAAATCTCCTTGAGGTCTGGCCAAATCTTGAATTATTCGCCCACGGCGGTGTGAATTTTGCCCCTTACGAGGATCAATTCCGAGCATTAATGCCAGGCAATCAGGTCACCTTCATGGAGAACTATAATGCCTCTGAAGGATTTTTTGCCGTACAAGACGATCCAAATTTTGACGGTTTATTATTGCTGACCTGCTGCGGTACTTTCTATGAGTTCATTCCTATGTCTGAGTTCAACGGCAAAAGCAGTACCACCATTACCCTTGGTGAGGTAGCATTGGATACAGAATATGCCGTAGTAATCACCACCAACGGTGGTTTGTGGCGCTACATCTTAGGAGATACCGTTCGATTCGTTTCATTAAAGCCCTATCGTATTAAGGTGAGCGGCAGAACGGCCCACTTCATCAACGCCTTCGGCGAAGAGGTCATTGTTACTAATGCGGAAGAGGCCCTAGCTAAAGCATGTAGTACCCACCAATGTTCAGTGCGTGATTTTCATGCTGCACCTGTCTTTATGGAAGGAAAAGAAGGCGGTGCCCACCAATGGGTCGTAGAATTTGAAACAAGACCGCAAGACTTGGCTGCTTTTGCAGCAGAATTGGACCAAGAATTACAAGCGTTAAATTCAGATTATGCCGCAAAACGCAAAGGAAATATGCTCCTGCAACCGCTGCAACTTGTCGATGCAACTGATGGCCTTTTCCACCAGTGGCTAAAAAACAAGAACAAGCTCGGCGGTCAGAATAAAATTCCTCGGCTCAGCAATGAAAGAAAGCTGATTACAGAATTTCTTGAGCTGAATGAAGCACTTCGTAACGCTTAATCACTGAAGTCCAGAGTTCAATTCTGTGGCGCAACGCCTTCTCCGAACTCACAGTAGCCTGGCTCCATGCCGATTCGTCTTCTGCACAAAGTTCTATGACCATTTGTTCTGCTAGCGCACCGTGTACATCGCCGTCTACTTCAATGTGACGTTCGAGGTAATAGGTGAACAATCCTAGTTCCGTTGGGAACTTCTCCTTGAGGTTGCGAACGATTTCAATAAACATATCCGGTATCAAATCCTCACGACCGAAAGTGAATACTGCAGCCATCTCTGAAGCAGAGCCTCTTTCAACAACTTCCAAGGTAGAGAGCACAAACTTTTTAGCGCCCTCTGGAGCATCGCTTTGACGCAAGGCCAATTTTGGATCGATGCCTTTTTTAAGATCTTCAATGAATGTCAGAATAGGCGTCGTGTTTGCTCCGGCTTCTGCCATTGCCTGAACATATAGTTCGAAATGACTTACGGCAGTACCGTTTTGGTCAATATCACTCTCCTCGCCAAAAACAATTTCATTGATCAATCGACGTACTTCCGGATTTCCAGTAGGTACCCAATAGGTATCCACACAGGTCAACTGACGTTGAAGGCCTTTTAATAGGACCATAAAATCCCAAACTGCCCAAACATGGCTTTCCATGAAAACCCGTGCCTTTTCTAGGTTACTCACCCATGAAAAAGCTTCGTGATCAATAAGTTCTTGGCGGACGGTTTCGATGTGCGATTTTACGTAGTCAATTTTCATCGTTCCTTGCTTCAGTTTTATTACTTTGCGAATACAAAAATACAACCCATGCACTTAGCAATCGCAGGAAATATTGGTTCTGGAAAAACAACGCTAACAGGTTTGTTAGCCAAGCATTACAAATACGAAGCACAGTACGAGGATGTAGACGACAATCCTTATTTGGACGATTTCTACGAAGAAATGCAGCGTTGGAGCTTTAACCTTCAGATCTATTTCCTTCGCTCACGCTTTGAGCAGGTAATGAAGGTTCACGAAGACGGTTTGGATGTCATTCAAGACAGAACCATTTATGAAGATGCCCACATTTTCGCGCCAAACTTGCATGCTATGGGATTAATGACAGCGCGCGATTACAACAGCTACAAAGGGTTGTTTGACATCATGGAGAAGAACCTGCAAGCGCCGGATTTGCTTATTTACCTGCGCGCTTCTGTTCCTACCTTGGTTGACCATATTCAAAAGCGCGGTCGCGATTACGAAAACAGCATTCGCATTGATTACCTGAGAAGATTAAATGAGCGCTATGAAGCTTGGATAAATACCTACGACAAAGGCAAGGTGTTAATCATTAATGTGGACAAGAACAATTTCCCGGAAAACCCTGAAGATCTAGGAGAAATCATCCAGCAGATTGACTCAGAGATGAACGGCCTGTTCTAAGACTTTCAAAATATTTTCAGAAGCCCCCTTTTGACTCAGCACCCATTGCTGAGCCTCATTGCCTTTTGCAATAAACTCATTAGTTCCGATGCGCTCAAGGTATTGACGGTATGATGATTCATTTTGCGCCGGAATGAGATAGCCCAGTTCAACGAGTTCGTGATTCTCGGCAATCTTTTGCCAATTCGGCCCACTGGCAGCAATTTTCCCTAGAACAGTAGCCTCAAGAACATTATGAGTTGCCTTCCCATACCCTCCACCTATAATGACTCCATCGGCCAAAGAGTAAAGACCAGAGAGGACACCAAATTCAGGGATCATTAATAGTGAGGTCGCTTCGGGATCGTCGGTGATGGAATTCGCGGCATCATCTTTTTTAAACTGAGACAGAGCGTTTTTCATCGCCTCACCTTCATCTATTTCGTGCGGTACAATCCATGTAGAGAAACCGCTTAAATCCAAACCATTCAACGCCTTGCAATCTTCAAGATGTGCGCTCCCAATAAGCAAAATGGGTTTGTGCTGCGCTTTCTTCCATGCTACAAACTTCTCGGTAGAACTCTTTCCCGCCAATGTGGCCGCATAATCATACTTTGGATTGCCTAGCACTTCGGAATGTATGCCCGCCAAACTCATGTTGGCCGCATCCTGCTCTGAGACCACACCCCAAGTATGGATACCTTCTTTGTACACTTTTCGAATCAAGGGCAAAGATCTGCGCAGATACCAAGGTCTTTTAGTCGCACTCATAGCCATCACTACACCAGGTATGCCTCTCTTTCTCAAAGCACTTAAATGGTTTGGCCATATATCGTAACGTACAAAAACGGCTAGTGACGGATTTGCATAATCCAGCCATTTTTTTACCTCTGAAGGGACATCTAAGGGCAGGTAATGCACCGTAGCCTTCGAATAACTTTTACGTGGCTCATAGCCTGAAGGACTGAAAAAAGTCACTACCGCTTGCCAATCAGTATGTTTTTGAAGAAATAGCTCTAAAACTGGACGGCCCATTTCAAATTCGCCGAGTGATGCACAATGCATCCATATCACCTTACCAGAAAGTGGCGTGCGCTGTTTCCAACCATTGTCACTTTGGACTTGAGCCATCCAGCTGCCTGCTTTGGCAACGTTGCGCCAAAGACCGAAGACGATGTTTGAAAGAATAGGATAGACAATCATTAATCCACAAGATAGAAACTCTCCTGCTTCGCGTATACGGGTATAAACCAAGTGATCGAGCCTCCAATAAACGCATCAAACTTCATCTTGGTATCGCTCGCAGCGAGATCCACGTTATAGCCGCGAATATTTTGACTAACACCCAGATTTACATGTAGATTGGCCGACCAGTTTACACGCTCGTCGTTATCCAAATGCAAGAAACGAAGCGAAGTATTTGAGTATATACCAATATGAAGTCTATCGTACCCCTCAAGAAAAGGGCTTTGAAGTTGTGGCAATGTACCGCGCTGGTCTCGTAATCCAATTTTATGCTGGCCTAACCCTATTCCTTCCATGAGAACCCATCCAGAATTAGGGTTGTACTGAGGTTTAAAAAGCTTACCATATTGAAAGAGCAACTGCCCGCCGCTCAAACCGGCTTGGATGGTCGCAAACTCGCCATTTACGCCAAGAAAATTACCTTCATCGTCGGTAAGGTTCGAGAAAATAGAAGCAGGATCCTTTACTGAATTGCCATACAAAGCCTTAAAAGCGAATCCAGTAAAAATGCCGTCTTGATTCTTCTTTAAGTATTCAACCTCTGCCGAAGCAAAAGACCTGTAATTCTCTGACATATCCACCAAAGGCTGGTACGCTCCAACAGATAATCCCCACAGTTGAACAGTACGGGTACTATCCTTTGTTGTTCTTTGGGCCTTGGCCGAAAAAAACAACATGGAAAAGACGAATATTCCGATAAATCTGACGTTAATTCTCATGTTCAGCGATAAGGCTGCAATTTACACTATAGACATCATCCTCAATAATGTATTTTAGCCTAACCAAAAGAACGGTACAAACCTTTACAATATGAAGATTACAGTAATCGGCACTGGCTATGTAGGTTTAGTTACGGGCGCATGTCTTTCGGACGTGGGCATCGAGGTAACCTGTGTAGATATTGATCAGAAGAAGATTGACGGCCTAAAGAACGGCATCCTTCCGATCTATGAACCGGGCTTAAAAGAGATCGTTGAGCGCAACTATGCCAAGGGCCGGTTGAACTTTTCGACCGATCTAAGCGAAGCCATCCAAGGTTCAGCAGCTGCTTTTATTGCTGTGGGTACCCCTCCAGGGGAAGACGGTTCTGCAGATTTGAAGTACGTTCTTGCTGTGGCCGATCAGATCGGAAAGACCATGACCGATTACCTGGTGGTGATCACAAAATCGACAGTACCCGTAGGTACTGCTGAAAAGGTACGTGGCGCCGTAGTAAACGCTTTAAACCTGCGCGATGTAGATTTCGGTTTTGACGTGGCTTCGAACCCAGAGTTCTTGAAAGAAGGTGCAGCGATCGACGATTTCATGAAGCCCGACCGCATCGTGGTGGGTGTAGATAGCGACGACGCACAGAAAATTATGGACAAGCTCTACCGTCCGTTCACCTTGAACGGCCACCCGGTAATCTTTATGGACATCCCTTCTGCGGAGATGACCAAATATGCAGCAAACGCCATGTTGGCGACGAAGATTTCCTTCATGAACGACATTGCCAACCTGTGTGAGAAGATGGGTGCCGATGTGAATTGGGTACGCAAAGGCATTGGTTCAGATCCAAGAATAGGCAACAAGTTCATCTACCCGGGTATTGGGTACGGCGGCTCTTGTTTCCCAAAAGACGTAAAAGCATTGGCTCGTACGGGCCGAGAAAACGGACACACCATGCGCATTCTCGAAGCTGTTGAGGCAGTAAACGACGATCAGAAGAGTGTGCTGTTCAATAAAATAAACGCCTACTTCGGCGGCGACCTTCAGGGCAAGACTGTTGCTTTTTGGGGACTTTCGTTTAAACCGAATACGGACGACATGCGTGAAGCACCGTCTGTGGTATTGGCTAATCTATTGACTCAGGCAGGGGCACACGTTCGTGCCTACGACCCGGTAGCGATGGAAGAGGCCAAGCACGATTTGGGCAATACCATCACCTACTGCGAAAGCGATATGGATGCGGTTCAGGGTGCAGATGCTTTGGCACTAATCACCGAATGGACCGAGTTCCGCGTACCCAACTGGGAGAAAGTGGGCTCGGCTATGAAGACGCGTGTAGTCTTCGACGGTCGTAACCTCTACCGCAGCGCGATTGTGGCGGAAGCAGGTTTTGATTATTACGGAATAGGAATGGGCGAGAACATCGCTGAAAAAGCATAAGCAATGCCAAGAGTACTCATCACAGGAGCTGCAGGGTTTTTAGGATCACACCTCTGTGACCGATTCATAGCCGAAGGCATGGATGTACTGGGCATGGACAACCTCATTACGGGGAACATGGAGAATCTGGAGCACCTAATGGGTAATCCAAAGTTCACCTTCTTCAACAACGACGTGAGCAACTTCGTGCACGTTCCTGGGGAATTGGACTACATCCTCCACTTTGCCTCACCGGCCTCTCCTATTGATTACTTAAAGATTCCGATTCAGACATTGAAAGTGAGTTCCCTCGGGACACACAACCTTTTGGGATTGGCATTGAATAAAAAAGCGCGCATACTCGTGGCTTCTACCTCCGAGGTGTACGGTGACCCCTTGGTTCATCCACAAACTGAAGGGTATTGGGGCAATGTGAATCCAGTGGGACCACGTGGGGTATATGATGAAGCAAAGCGCTTCATGGAAGCCATGACCATGGCCTATCACACCTACCACGGGCTAGAAACACGCATAGTGCGCATCTTCAACACCTACGGCCCTAGAATGCGATTGAACGACGGCCGTGTATTGCCTGCATTCATAGGACAAGCATTGCGCGGTGAGGACCTTACCATCTTTGGCGACGGTTCTCAGACCCGCTCGTTCTGTTATGTAGACGACCTCATTGAAGGCATCTACCGTTTGCTCATGAGCGACCATGCCGAGCCGGTAAATATTGGCAACCCGCACGAGATTACCATTTCAGATTTTGCCGAGGAGATCATAGAACTTACTGGAACTGATCAAAAAGTCGTCTATAAAGAACTGCCTGTAAACGACCCTATGCAGCGCCAACCAGATATCAGCAAGGCTAAGTCCCTGCTTAGCTGGGAGCCAAAGGTGATGCGCGAAGAAGGATTGGAGAAAACCTACGCGTGGTTTAAGAGTTTACCGGAAGACCGACTGTACCGAAAAGAACACAGAGACTTCAAAGCCTACAAAAGAAAGTAACCAAACCATGAACCAAATCTTAATCACAGGCGGACTCGGCTACATAGGCTCACACACTGTTGTTGAGCTTATCCAAGCCGGCTACGACCCCATTGTCATCGACAACCTCAGTGAGAGTCCTATCGAAGTAAAAGACCGCATTGAAAAAATCGTGGGTAGGGAAATCACCTTCCGACAAGTTGAACTCTGCGACCGCGATGCCGTAGATGCAGTTTTTGAAGAGTTCCCGGATATTTCAGGGGTCATTCACTTCGCTGCCTTTCTATTGGTTAATGAGAGCGTGGATAAGCCGCTGAAGTACTACCACAATAATTTGTTGAGTACAGTTAACCTGCTTCAAAGCATGGAGGCCCACGGCATTCGCAACATTGTATTCTCGAGTTCTTGCACGGTGTATGGCACTCCAGAAAACCCACATGTAGATGAAAATGCGCCCGTACAACCTGCGGAAAGCCCGTACGGCAATACCAAAAAGATGGGTGAGGAAATCCTCCGAGACACCGCAGCGACCGGTACTGTAGATGTGTTGAGCTTGCGTTATTTTAACCCAATTGGTGCCCACCCTACCAGTATTATTGGCGAATTCCAAGACGGCGAACCGCACCACTTGGTACCCTATATCACCGAAACTGCCATTGGTAAGCGTAAAGAATTAAAAGTATTCGGGTCCGATTATGATACCCGCGACGGTTCTTGCATTCGAGATTACATACATGTGATTGATATAGCCAAGGCTCATATTTTGGCTGTTCAACATTTGATCGATGGCAAGACCAAGGGATATGATGTGATCAATCTTGGGTCTGGAAACGGCTCGACGGTTTTGGAAATGATTCATGCTTTTGAAAGTGCTACTGGAATTGCTATTCCATACAGCCTAGCGCCACGTCGTGCTGGTGATGTACCTGCGGTATACGCGAACATTGGTAAGGCACAGCGCGTTTTGAATTGGACCCCAGAAAAAACATTGGAGGATATGCTACGCGATGCTTGGAATTTTGAACAGAGCTTGTAGCATGTCGAGGCATGTCATAGGAATAGTAGTAATGTTATTGAGCAGTCCGCTTTTCGGACAAGGCCATATTTATGCGCCTATTGACTCGCTTAAGACTATGCCTATTTCTAGACTGGATAGTCTATATCCTCCAGCATTTTCCACAGATTCGGCAAGCAGCCTCACTACTATTTCGAGGCCGGAATTTGACAGCATATTAATTAATGCTATTCACCCTGTCATTTTCGAACTTATGGAAGTAAGCGAGGAAATTAAAGCCCCCGCTTCGTCCTTCTCTTACCTTTTTTATTTCAATGCCAATGGTATACTAGATCATGCTCGAATAAGCATCATCTTGGCTCAACAAGATCATTC
>JBMZBC010000027.1:0-21723 GCA_049611965.1 Schleiferiaceae bacterium
GTGGCAGTTCTCTCTGGGTGCTGTAGCTGCACTATTGCACGATGTATTGTTTGTATTGGGTCTGTTCTCTATCCTCGACGGTGTATTGCCGTTCCAGTTAGAGGTAGATCAAGCATTCATTGCAGCCATCCTAACGGTAATTGGTTACTCGTTGAACGATACAGTGGTTGTTTTTGACCGTATTCGTGAAAATATGGGAAGCCGTAAGGCGAACTTCGAAGCAGGGGTGAACAAATCGTTGAACCAGACATTGAGCCGTACGTTCAATACCTCTTTGACAACGTTCTTCGTACTTCTTGTGATCTTCCTCTTCGGTGGTGAAGTCATTCGTGGTTTCATGTTTGCTCTTCTAGTAGGTGTTCTTGTAGGTACTTACAGCTCATTGTTCATTGCGACTCCAGTAATGTTCGATGCGTCGAAGGAGAAATAAGAAAATTGATATTTGAAAGGAGCCCCGTTGCGCGCAGCGCAACGGGGCTTTTTGTTTAAATTTGCCTCATGTCACATACATTCCTTTTGTTCAACATTAGTGGCGGCGAGTTCATACTCGTTGCATTGATCTTTTTGGTCCTCTTCGGGCCAAAGCAAATCCCAACGATGGCGAGATCGGCAGCAAAAGTCATTAAGCAGGTTCGCAACGCTACGAATGACATCAAAAGAGAAATTATGGACAGCGCTGAGGATCAAAAATTGACCGAGGTGAAAAAGACCATCGAAGAAGGTCGCGACGCTTTCAAAGAAGTGACCGATTCCATTAAAAGAGGCACCAAGATTTGATCGCGTTATTTCTCCTTGGCGGATTCGCCCTGCTCCTTGTCGGTGGAGAGTTTCTCGTCCGAGGCAGTGTCGGTATTGCACTAAAGCTTCGTGTTTCTAAGGTAGTCATTGGCTTGACCTTGGTAGCTTTTGCTACAAGTGCTCCGGAGTTGCTCGTAAGTGTTGTTGCTGCTACCCAAGGCAAGAGTGATATCGCCTTAGGAAATGTCATAGGCTCAAATATCGCCAACATAGGACTCATTCTAGGGCTAACGGCATTGGTATATAAGATGAAAGCGGTGCGTATCCATTACCGCAATGATTGGCTTTTCCTACTCTTGGCAAATGCACTATTAGCGGTATTCTTGTTTTACGGCGGGATCACTACTGGCCAAGGATTGTTATTAGTCGCCCTTCTTGTGGGCTACAACATTCAAAAGATTCGTACTGCACGAAGAAACCGAAACCTTGCTATCGGTGAAGAAATCGAAGAAATTCATCTCCCGGTATGGAAAGGATTGGTGTTGCTCATCGTCGGGGCATTGGGCCTTTCCTTTGGTGCGAAATTTTTCGTCAGTGGAATCAGTGCGCTCGCCATTCATTTTGGAATGACGGAACGCTTCGTGGCGGTAACCATGGTGGCCTTTGGTACGAGTGTTCCAGAATTGGCCGCTAGTATTATGGCCGCGCGAAAGGGAGAAAGCGATATTGCAATAGGAAACATCATCGGGTCAAACATCTTTAACATCTTATCAGTTTTAGGCTTTACCGCTCTTGTTCAGCCCATTACCCTCCAAGATGTCGCGCTCTTTACGTTTGATTTTCACGCTTCCGTATTCTTTACATTGTTAATAATTCCACTGATGAGTCTCTTTACAAAGGACCGATTGGATAGGGTGGAAGGGGCATTGTTGCTGGGTTTTTACCTAATCTTTATTTCATCCTTAGTTTTTTAAGGGGTCGTCTAGCAAATAGTTAATAATTTTTTATTGCACCCCTCCTTTTTAGGGGGTATCTTTGACGCAAATAAAATTTAACCACATGCCAACGGTAAGATTTCTAGCACTAGAAGAAACAATGGGGCGCAAGCCACAGCACTTCGAAGCACCTGGGACAAGAGTTTCAGAATACTTCGGTTCTCGCGTATTCAACAGAAAAGCAATGCGCGAATACATGACTTCAGAAGCCTATAAGGCTGTTATTGATGCAATGGACAACGGTACCAAAATCAACCGCAACATTGCCGATCAGGTAGCTGCAGGTATGAAAGCTTGGGCTTTGAATTTGGGAGCAACGCATTACACACACTGGTTCCAGCCACTTACGGGTGCCACAGCAGAAAAGCACGATTCTTTCTTTGAGCCTACTGGAAACGGTGAGGCGATTGAGAAATTCTCAGGCGGTATGTTGGTACAGCAAGAGCCGGATGCATCTTCTTTCCCGAACGGTGGTATTCGTAATACATTCGAAGCGCGTGGTTACACGGCTTGGGATCCTACGTCACCAGCGTTTGTTTTCGGAAGCACCTTATGTATTCCAACAGTATTCGTTTCGTACACAGGTGAGGCACTTGATTACAAGACTCCATTATTGCGTGCCTTGCAAGCAGTAGATAGTGCTGCAACGGCAGTATGTAAATACTTCGATAAGAACGTAACAAAAGTGAACGCAACTCTAGGTTGGGAGCAAGAGTACTTCTTGGTAGACGAAGCATATTTTGCGGCGCGTCCAGATTTACAATTGGCAGGTCGTGCCCTTGTTGGACACGCACCAGCGAAAGGTCAGCAGTTGGACGATCACTACTTTGGTTCTATTCCAGAGCGCGCGATTGAGTTTATGAAAGAATTGGAGTACGAAAGCCGCATCTTGGGTATTCCAGTAAAAACTCGTCACAATGAGGTGGCACCAGCACAATACGAATTTGCCCCTGTATTTGAAGAGGCAAATGTTGCAGTAGACCACAACTCATTGTTCATGGACCTCATGGAGAAAGTGGCACGTCGTCACAACTTCCGTGTGCTGTTGCACGAAAAGCCGTTTGCAAACATCAACGGTTCAGGTAAGCACAACAACTGGTCATTGGCTACAAACACCGGTGTGAACCTTTTGGCTCCTGGATCTACTCCAATGAGCAACTTGATGTTCTTGACGTTCTTCATCAACAGTATCAAGGCGGTATACCGCCACGCAGATTTGATCCGTGCTTCTATCGGTTCAGCAGGTAATGAGCACCGTCTAGGTGCAAACGAAGCTCCACCGGCAATTATCTCTGTATTCATTGGTCAGCAGTTGAGTGCTGTTTTGGACCAATTGGAAAATGTTAAGGGCGGTAAAATGACGCCTGAAGAGAAGACCGATCTAAAATTGAACGTAGTAGGTAAAATTCCAGATGTACTTCTTGATAATACAGATCGTAACCGTACTTCACCGTTTGCTTTCACAGGTAACAAGTTTGAATTGCGTGCTGCTGGTTCTGCTTCGAACTGTGCACAGCCAATGACTGTATTGAATGCGGCGATGGCAGAGCAATTGATCGAATTCAAAGCGGATGTTGATGCGCTTATCGAGAAAGACGGGTTGAAGAAAGACGAAGCCATCTTTAGCGTATTGAAACGTTACATTACGGAGAGTAAAGCAATCCGCTTCGAAGGTGATGGATACGGCGATGCTTGGAAGGAAGAAGCTGCAAAGCGCGGTTTGAAGAACGAGCCATCAACGCCACGCGCACTTGATGCATACATAAGCGAGCAGACTCTAGGTATGTTCGAAGCTATGGGCGTAATGAGTCACCGTGAGGCAGAAGCACGTCACGAGATTTTGCTCGAGTCGTACTTTATGAAGATTCAGATCGAATCGCGTGTTCTTGGTGACCTAGCGGGTAATCATATTGTTCCAACGGCGATTAAGTACCAGAACACCTTAATCGATAACGTACAGCGTTTGAAGGAGATTATGGATGCGGATACTTTTGCAAGTGTTGCCAAAGAGCAGCTTGAGATGATCAAAGAAATCAGCGCTAGAATTTCTAAGATTTTATCTTCGAAAGATGCTATGCTTCAGGCTCGTAAGGATGCAAATGCGCTTGAAGATGTACGCGAAAAAGCAATCGCTTACTACGACAACGTGAAGCCTTACTTCGACGTTATCCGTTACGAAAGCGATAAGCTAGAATTGATGATTGATGATGAACAATGGCCAATGCCAAAGTTCCGTGAAATGCTTTACACGCGTTAATTCAAATTTCAATTGAAATTATACTTTAGAGAAACCCTGCTTCGGCGGGGTTTCTTTTTTTATTTTGGCTATATTGGGAACGCTTAAACACTAGAATAAAGTTCTAATGCAAATACGCAGATATTTTCTACTTGTCGCTGCTATGATAGCCATGCCTATGGCAATGGTAGCACAAGATGCCGACATCGAGGATGTTGAGATTGAAATTCACAAGACCACTAAAAAGGCGGACGAATACTTTGAGTCAAAGGAGTATAGCACAGCTGTAGAGGTATACGCAAAAGCCTATTCCAAGGAAAAGAGCCGCGAGCAAAAGCAGCGCATTTCCTACAATATGGCAGAATGTTACCGCAATACAGGGCAGTTCAAGAGAGCGGCCAGCTACTACCTACGTGCCCAGAAATTAGGTTATGGTGCATTGGCCGGCCTGGGCTATGCCGAAATGCTTCAGAGCCAAGGCGAGTATGAGGATGCTATTGTGGCTTACGAAGAATACAAAAAGCTTATACCGTCTGATCCACGTGCTGAAGAAGGTATCCAAGCATGTCGTCAAGCGGCTACTTGGGTGGAATCAGGTTCATTGTTCTCGTTAGACAATGCAAAAGATTTAAATTCTAAGAAATCAGATTACGCCATTGCTTACGCAGGTAAGCGCGGTAAAGAAGACCTTACCTTGATGGTAAGCTCTATGAGAGATAATTCAACGGGTAAGAAAGAGGACGGCTGGACAGGTCAGCGTTTTTCTGACATCTACGTGATTGAGGGGCAAAAGAAAAAAGGCAAGCGTAAGAAAGGAAAAGAGGCCAATGCAAACGATGAAATTGTTTGGGGAGAACTCGAATCCATTGGCGAGGTAATCAATACCAAAGATCACGAAGGGGTACTTACTTTCGACTCGAGAGGCAAGACTATGTACTTTACGAAGTGTATCAAGCTGAAGAATGTAAAAATGGGTTGTGCCATCTACTCTACGAAGAAAGTAGGGCAGGATTGGGCAAATCCAGAGCCGGTTGTTATTGCTGTAGATTCTAATGCCTCTGTGGGTCATCCGGCGTTGAGCCCTGACGATAACATCTTGTACTTTGCCGGTGAGCTTAGTGGCGGTAAGGGTGGTAGAGACATTTACATGACCACTTACGACAGACGTCGTCGCGAGTGGAAGGAACCAACTTCATTGAGCATCAATACACGTGGGGATGAGTTGTATCCGTATATCCACGGAGACGGTTACTTGTACTTCTCATCAAACGGTCGCCCGGGTATGGGTGGGTTTGATTGTTACCGAGTAAAATTGGACGATCTAGGACAGCCTATTGGGGATGTGGAGAACATGTTGAGTCCAATTAATTCTGAGGGCGACGATATCGCGTTGCGTTGGGTTCCAGGTGATAACACTCAAAGAGGATTTGTGGTGTCTAACCGCAAGGGAACGCGTGGTGAGCACGACATCTGGTACGTAACAGAGTGGACCAAACAGTTCGTTGTTTCAGGTACTGTGGTGAGTACCAAAAATGGCAAGCCTGTAAAAGACGTGACCATTGAAGTAAGCGATAAGCAAGGCGGTTCATTTACAATCACCACTGATGCCAACGGTAATTTCGGAATTCCAAAGGGACGTCTGGAAGAAGATATGTCGTACAAGTTGAACATGTCTCGCAAGAAGTTCTTGAACGCCATTGGTGACATAAGCACGGAAGATCTTGCATTGACGGATTACTCAAGAGTTAAAGAGGACAGAGAGTATGTTAAGACGTACAATCTTACTTTAAAGATGGATCCGATTGAAGTTCCTATTGTACTTCCTAACGTATTCTTCGATCTTGCTAAATCTGACCTACGCGACGAAAGTAAAGTGGCGCTAGATACGGTTTACAACATCCTACAGCGTAACCCAACCATTACTATCGGTCTACGTTCGCATACGGATTATCGCGATACAGATGCTAAGAACCAGGTGCTTTCTCAAGCACGTGCTCAAAGCTGTGTGGATTACCTTATAGAAAAGGGCATCCCTGCAGACCGTTTAACAGCTGTGGGTATGGGTGAAGGTGAGCCTTTCACTATTCCTAACGGTTATGCGGGTTACGGCGCAGATAAATTCAAAGAAGGCGACAAGCTTACAGAAAGCTTCATTAAACGATTAGGCGGCGACGATCAAGAGGTGGCTAACCAAATCAACCGTCGTACAGATTTTAAGGTGCTTTCAGACGACTATGTACCTTCAGCACCAGTTGCTACTGCAGACGGTGAGCCGGCTTTGGCACCAGCCAAAAAGAACGAGAACCCAATCGGTCAAACGATTACTCTAGGACCTAAAGATCGCTCGCTCGGCAAGATCGCCATGCAGAACGGTATGAACGTGGTAGAGTTGAAGAAATTGAATGCAGGGTTGCGTGGTGCGCGTCCTATGCCAGGAATGGTAATCAAGATCACTAAAAATGGTGATTACACAGAATTTGACGCAACACACTACCAAGTACAACGTGGCGACCAACTTCGCTCTATTGCTAAGAAGGTTGGTTCAGATGTGAAGACATTGAAATCGTTGAACGGTATTAAAAACGATTCAGAGTTGATCATTGGGTCTTGGATCCAGACTAAGTAGATAACTCCTTGATAAAAGAGAAGCGCGCACGGGTCCCCCGTGCGCGCTTTCTCGTTATTTTTGCAGCACTATGAGTAACAATTCAGACCGCTACACCGGCAGAGGTGTGAGTGCACAGAAAGAAGATGTGCACAATGCCATCAAGAATATTGACAAGGGACTTTTCCCTAAGGCCTTCTGTAAAATTGTCCCGGACTACTTAACCGGAGATTCAGACTATTGTCTGGTGATGCATGCTGACGGTGCAGGAACCAAGAGTTCATTGGCCTACATGTACTGGAAGGAGACCGGTGACCTTAGTGTTTGGAAAGGTATTGCTCAGGATGCCTTGATTATGAATATTGATGATCTTCTGTGTGTCGGGGCTACAGAGAACATCATGCTCAGTTCTACCATTGGACGAAACAAAGGATTAATTACTGGTGAGGTATTAAGCGCTATCATCGGTGGAACCGAAGAGCTTCTAGAAGAATACCGTAAGCACGGTATAGATATTATTAGTACTGGCGGCGAAACTGCCGATGTTGGTGATTTGGTTCGCACCATAATTGTGGACAGTACAGTCGTTGCGCGCATGAAGCGCTCAGATGTTGTCGATAATGCGAACATTAAAGCCGGCAATGTCATCGTTGGTTTGGCGAGCTATGGTCAGGCGGCCTATGAGAGCGAATACAATGGCGGTATGGGGTCTAACGGACTGACAAGTGCGCGTCACGATGTGTTCTCAAAAGAATTGGCAACAAAATACCCGGAAAGCTTCGATCCAGCAGTGCCAGAAAATTTGGTTTACACAGGGACAAAGCGCCTAACAGAGCCTACAGAAACAGATCTTGATGCTGGGAAACTTGTATTGAGTCCAACCCGCACGTATGCGCCAATTATCAAGCAAATCCTAGATAAATACCGCGGACAGATTGACGGAATGGTACATTGTTCTGGGGGTGCGCAAACGAAGATTTTACATTTCTTGGAAAAAGGACATGTGATTAAAGACAACTTGTTCCCAATACCACCATTATTTGAATTGATTCATCAGGAGAGTGGAACGAGCTGGGAAGAGATGTACCAAGTGTTCAACATGGGACACCGAATGGAGCTTTATGTCGACCCATCTATAGCCGAAGATATTATCGCGATAAGCGAGAGCTTTGGAGTGGCCGCACAGATCGTTGGACGCGTAGAGGAGAGCGAAGCGAAAGAGCTAACTATAACGAGCGATTTCGGAACTTTTAAATACAGTAAGTAATGCTAGACAAGCTCAACGTAGTCTTTCAGCGTTACAATGAAGTCAACGACCTCATTATTCAACCGGATGTGATTTCCGACAGCAAGCGCTATGTGAAATTGAACCGTGAATACAAAAACCTGAAGCCCTTAGTTGATGCTAGAGAAAAGTACCTCGAGCTAAGCAGTAGGATAGAGGAGGCAAAAACGGTTTTAAAAGAAGAGAAAGACCAAGATTTCCGAGATATGGCCAAGATGGAGCTCGATGAGATAGAGCCTGCATTCGCCGAGCTCGAGGAGGAAATTAAAATCTTACTTATACCCAAAGACCCTGAGGACGACAAAAATGCATTGGTTGAAATTCGCCAAGGTGCAGGTGGTGACGAAGGTGCCATTTTCGCAGGTGATTTGTTCCGTATGTACCAGCGCTACTGTGAAGGCCGCGGTTGGAAGGTTGAGGTGATTTCAATGAATGAAGGAACGGCCGGAGGCTTTAAAGAAGTTTCTTTTGAGGTGAGCGGTGAATCGGTTTACGGAATTCTAAAATACGAGAGCGGGGTACACCGCGTACAGCGCGTTCCAGCCACTGAAAGCCAGGGTAGGGTGCACACATCTGCAGCATCTGTAGTCGTTCTTCCTGAAGCGGAAGATGTAGATGTCGATCTTGATATGAAAGATGTCAAAAAAGATACCTATCGCGCTCAGGGTGCGGGTGGTCAGCACGTAAACAAAACTGAAAGTGCAGTGCGTTTGACCCATTTACCGACAGGAATTGTTGTAGAGTGTCAAGATGGACGATCACAGCACAAGAACTATGAGCAAGCTTTGAAGGTGCTTCGTTCGCGCATGTTTGACATGGAATTCAAGAAAAAGCAAGCAGAACAGGCGGCAAAGCGTAAGACCATGGTAAGTACTGGTGACCGTTCTGCTAAAATTAGAACGTATAACTATCCACAAGGAAGGGTAACCGACCACAGGATAGGTTTGACGACCTACAATCTTAATGATGTAGTAGGTGGAGATATTCAGAAGTTTATTGACGAACTTCACATGGCGGAGAATGCCGAGAAGATGAAGGAAGGAACAGATATCATTTAAGATGAATAGACAAGCACTCATAGCTCAGATAGAAAAAAAGAAAAGCGTACTCTGCGTAGGACTTGATACGGATATCAATAAGATTCCAGAGCATTTATTGAGTGAATCTGATCCGATTTTCGCCTTCAACAAAGCCATCATTGATGCTACAGCGGACTTTGCAGTGGCCTATAAACCTAACATTGCCTTTTACGAAAGCATGGGAGTAAAGGGTTGGGAATCCTTAGGGAAAACCATCGATTACCTAAACGAGAGCTATCCGGAAGTTTTTACCATCGCAGATGCGAAGCGCGGCGATATTGGCAATACTTCAAAGATGTATGCTGAAGCCTTTTTCAATTCGATGGCCTTTGACAGTGTGACTGTAGCCCCTTATATGGGGGTGGATAGTGTGAGTCCCTTTTTAGCCTTTGAGGATAAATGGGTCATCCTTTTAGCATTGACATCCAATCAGGGTGCGTTCGATTTCCAGCTTACTGAAAATACTGATGGCGAAGTATTATTCGAAACAGTGGTTAAAAAAGCACAAGAGTGGGCGACTCCAGACCAACTTATGTTCGTTCTAGGAGCCACTAAAACTGAGTATTTAGAGCGCGTAAGAAAGGCAGCTCCAGATTCCTTCTTTTTGGTGCCTGGTGTTGGTGCTCAAGGCGGCTCATTGGAGGAAGTACTCACTAAAGCGACCAATAAAGACTACGGAGTTCTAGTAAATTCTACCCGAGGCATCATTTATCAAAGCAAAGACAAAGATTTTGCCGAAGCTGCACAACGCGCTGCGCTCGAGTTGCAGCAGGAAATGCAACGAATTCTCTTCTAGTGTGCGCTGAGTCACACCTTGTCCAATAGAACATGGCTAGTTTAGTGCATTCAAAACACAGTCATGGAGATAATAGGTTACATCGCATCGGTATTTATAGGGGTTTCACTCGGCTTGATAGGTGGTGGTGGTTCAATCCTCACGGTACCGGTTCTCGTTTACCTCTTTGGTGAAAGCGCAGAGCTTAGTACCGCATATTCATTGTTTATTGTTGGTACGACTGCGTTAGTGGGAGGAATTCGCAATGCGACCATGGGCAATGTGAATTACAAGACAGCTGTGGTATTTACAATCCCAGCATTCATTGCGGTATACTTAACCCGTGCTTACCTCGTTCCAGCCATACCTCAAGACATCTTTACAGTAGGTACTTTTACGCTGACCAAAGATATTGCTATCATGGTCTTCTTTGCTTTGGTGATGCTTGCTGCCTCGGTGAGTATGATTCGCAACAAACGGGAGGAAAAGGAAGAAGAAGGCGAAACTGAGCCTGTCTTTAATGTGCCGGCTATTATTGCAGAAGGGGCTGTAGTAGGTGTATTGACTGGTATTGTTGGCGCTGGTGGTGGATTTTTAATTATTCCCGCGCTCGTCCTCTTTGCTAAATTGCCAATGAAAAAGGCGGTAGGTACATCGTTGTTGATCATTGCTGCAAAGAGTTTAATAGGTTTTATCGGCGACGTTCAGCGTCCGGATTTAATTATTGATTGGACATTGCTGTTGACTGTGACAGCAATTGCTGTAGCAGGTATCTTTGTAGGTATCTATGCGACTAATTTTATAGACGGTAAAAAATTGAAAAAAGGCTTCGGCTGGTTTGTACTCGTTATGGCGGTATACATCATCTTGAAGCAGATAGTTTAATAGCATAAGAACTTCTAATTACACAGAGATGATTGTAGAACAGATTTACACAGGGTGTTTGGCGCAAGGCGCTTACTATATTGCCTCTAATGGTGAAGCAGTAGTCATTGATCCATTGCGTGAAGTAGGTCCATATCTGGATCGTGCGGAAAAAGATGGTGTTACCATTAAGTATATTTTGGAAACTCATTTCCATGCAGATTTTGTTTCTGGTCACCTAGACTTAGCGAAGAAAACCGGCGCTACGATCATCTACGGACCGAATGCTAATCCGAAATTTGATTGTAAGATTGCGGAGGACGGAGAAGTATTGAAAGTAGGTGATGTTGAAATCCATGTGCTTCACACGCCAGGTCATACGATGGAAAGTACCACCTATTTGTTGAAAGACGAGAGCGGTAAAGACCATGCTATTTTCTCAGGCGATACCCTGTTTTTGGGAGATGTAGGTCGTCCAGATTTGGCACAAAAGGCTGCTACCATGACGCAAGAGCAATTGGCTGCAACACTCTACAACTCATTGCGCACCAAAATCATGGTGCTTGCAGATGATGTTATCGTTTATCCCGGGCACGGTGCTGGTTCATCGTGTGGAAAGAACATGTCGAAAGAAACTGTGGGTACTATTGGCGAGCAAAAGGCAACGAACTATGCATTGCGTGCAGATATGACCGAGGAGGAATTTATTAAAGAGGTTACGGACGGCTTGCAAAAACCACCGGCCTACTTCCCAGAAAACGTACGCTTGAATAAAGTGGGATACGAAAGCTTAGATACCGTAATGGACCGTGCTATGACGCCAATGAGTCCTGAGGCCTTCGAAGCTGCTGCGAATGAAACAGATGCTTTGATTCTCGATACACGTCACCAAAGCGAATTTATCCATGGCTTCATTCCTCAATCCATCTTTATAGGCATCAAGGGAAGTTTCGCAATGTGGGTAGGAGCGATGATTCCTGATATCAATCAAAAGCTCCTTGTCGTTGCAGACCCTGGCATGGAAGAAGAAGTTTTAACTCGTCTTTCTCGTGTAGGTTACGACCAAACTATTGGCTATCTCGAAGGGGGATTTGATGCTTGGACAAAGGCTGGTAAAGAGATCGATTCTCTGGAGCAAATTACTGCTGAAGGATTAAAAGAAGTACAGAGCCCCGTTGTGGTGGACGTGCGCAAGGACGGCGAATATTTAAGTGAGCACATGCCTACGGCTATTCATGCTAGTCTAGAGTACATCAACGACCGAATGGGAGACATTCCAAGCGAAGACACCTTCTACATTCATTGTGCGGGCGGCTACCGTTCAGTCATTGCTGCTTCTATTTTGAAGGCTCGTGGATTCCACAATATGGTGGATGTTGCTGGAGGTTTCGGTGCGATGAAGAAAGCTGGCATTGAGCTGACGGATTATGTATGTCCTTCAACACTTTAAACGAATTAATATTTAGACAACAGAACTATGGATTTAATCATGCAACCTTGGCCATGGTACATAAGTGGGGCGCTCATAGCCTTGATTATGTTTACCATGCTCTTTTTCGGAAAGAGCTTCGGCTTCTCGAGTAACCTGCGTACACTATGTACCTTATGTGGTGCGGATCGCTTTGTGCCTTTCTTTCAATTTGATTGGAAATCTAAAAGCTGGAACCTCTTTTTCTTAGTCGGAGCAGGTATTGGCGGATACATTGCAGCTAATTTCCTTTCTCCTGAAGACTACACCGTAGCAATCTCAGAGAATACCATTGCAGATTTATCAGCACTTGGCTTTGCAACTCCAGAAGGATTTGTACCCGCGAGCCAGTTCGGCACTGAGGCCCTTGGTGAAGCTAAGAATATAGTGATCTTGGCACTCGGTGGGTTAATGGTTGGTTTCGGAGCGCGTTACGCTGGAGGGTGTACATCGGGTCACGCAATCAGCGGTATTTCGAATCTTCAGCCAGCTTCATTGCTTGCTGTCGTAGGATTTTTCATTGGTGGGCTTCTTATGACTCACGTATTGTTCCCACTTATTTACTAAGCCATGAAGAATATTAAATTTTTAATTGCAGGTACTTTATTTGGTATCATCATGTTCAAGAGCGAGGCAGCATCTTGGTATAGAATTCAAGAAATGTTCAGATTCCAAGCGTTTCACATGTATGGAATTATTGGATTGGCAGTAGCCCTAGGTGTTCCTATGGTTGCAATCATAAAGGCCAAGAAAATCAAAGATTATGCGGGTGGACAAATCGTTTTTACACCCAAAGCTTGGAGCATTCCTCGTTACTTAATTGGAGGAACAGTCTTCGGTTTGGGCTGGGCGCTAAGTGGCGCTTGTCCGGGGCCAATTGTAGTAAATATCGGTGCCGGCTACTCTGGGTACGTAATCGTACTTCTTGGAGCCCTCGTAGGAACATTCCTCTACGGCGTAATTCGCGATAAATTGCCGCACTAAACCGGTATGGAATTTTCAAATCTACCGAAGCATCGGAAGGAACAGCTGGCTCAGCTCACTACAGGAACCAGTCGGATTGTTCTCAGCCTCTTAATGGGGCTCTTTGGTGCAGGGCTGATTTGGAGTATCGATAGCGCTCTTCCTCCTGCACAGGAATTTCCAGAATTTTCAGAGGTTTTGCCCGATGTCCCTTGGGATTACGAGCTTTTTGAAGGTGTAGATTACGCAAATCCGGCCACTACGGAACAGGTCGCTTACGGTCGAAGACTCATCATGGAGACGGCAGACTACTTGGGCCCAAATTCAAGCAAGCCCTTTGCTGGCAATAATTTAGATTGTAATTCTTGTCATTTGGACGGTGGAACAAAGCCATTTGCGGCACCTTTTGTCACCGTACCTAGTCAATTCCCTCAATTTCGCAACCGAGAGAATAAAGAGGGAACTATCCAAGAGCGTATTAATGGATGTATGCAGCGTTCGATGAACGGACGTCCATTGCCTGAGAACTCCGAGGAGTTGGCGGCGATGGTTGCCTATATGGAGTGGTTGAGTATCGACAAGCCTCGCGGAGAGAAAATCAACGGAAATAAGTTCTTGAAAGTAGATTATCCGGATCGAACGGTGGATCTAAAGCACGGGGAGAAGGTTTATATACAGCATTGTACCACTTGCCATGGCACAGACGGTAGGGGTCAGAGAAATCCGGGCAGCAATACCTATTTATATCCTCCACTTTGGGGTCCAGATTCTTACAATCATGGCGCGGGTATGCATCGAGTGATTACTGCGGCTCAGTTTATAAAAGGAAATATGCCTTTAGGAACCACAGCAGACGAGCCACTGCTTTCAGATGAAGAGGCATATGATGTGGCAGGATACATTAACAGCTTTGCCCGTCCATTAAAGAATAATCCAGAGGCTGACTTTCCAAATAAGAAGCTCAAGCCAATGTCAACACCCTACGGACCCTGGGTCGATCCATTCTCTGCTGCCCAGCATAAATATGGACCATTCGGGGAAATCGCTGCTTATTATCAGCAGGAATACGGTCTAAAGAAGTCCAAATAGGGGTTGAAAAACTCCAAAATTTGATGGATAAGTAATCGGTGAAGGTTTCCATTGTTAGGACAATTGCTCGTAACTTTCAATAGATGAACAATCCCTTCCACAGTCTGAGAAAAGTACTCATCCTGTTCTCCTTAATCTTGTTTGGGGGTACGCTTGGCTACAGATTAATTGAAGACCTAGATTGGCTTCCGGCCTTTTACATGGTGGTTCAGACAGTGAGCACTGTTGGATTCAATGAGGTTACAGAATTAAGTACGTCTGGCACCTGGTTTACCATTGTACTAATCATTTCCAGCTTTGGAACCTTTGCCTACGGTGCCGGTCTTTTGGCGCAGTTGGCCATTGATGGACGTGTTCGTCATTTTTTACTCACCAAAAGAATTGAACGCAAGGTGGAAAAATTAGAAGGACATGCCATTGTATGTGGCTTAGGTAGAAACGGCCGACAGGTGGTGAGCAAACTTCGCGCATATGGGGCGGATGTAGTTGTTATTGAAAAGGATGAACATCGAGCGGAAGAGTTCAGAAATCAATTTCAGAAGGTCTTGGTAGTTGTTGGGGATGCCACTGACGACACTATTTTAGAAAAGGTAAACATTGCGAAGGCTTCTTCCTTGATTGCTGCGTTGGCCTCAGATACAGACAATCTCTTTGTAGTAATCTCTGCACGTCAGCTCAACCCAAACATGACTATCGGTGCTCGAGCGAACACTGAGAGTACAGAACGCAAACTTCTTGCGGCCGGCGCCACATATACGGTTAGTCCAAACTTGGTAGGAGGGGCGCACCTGGCGCATAACCTGATGAATCCTGGTGTGATGAATTTCTTAGATCACCTGAGTGTAGGTGGATCGTCTGCCACCAATATCGAAGAAATCGTAGTTGATGAATTGCCTGAAGTATTTAGTGGATGCAACATCAAGGATTTAGAGATTAGACAACAGACCGGATGTACAGTAATTGGTTACGTGTGTGAACAAGGATTGCTTACTGTTAATCCATCACCGGACTTTAAAGTCGCACCGCATTCCAAACTCTACGTGTTGGGAAATGATGAACAGATTAAAGACTTGAGGGCTTGGTTTACCGAAAAGACCAAATAAATTCGCAATCAGCTAACCACATCAGATGAAGATTCTCTACACCGGTTCAAACGGATTACTAGGTCAAAAAATTTCTGCAGCTACATTAGGTTATGAGCAGCATTCTTTTCTAGCCACTGCAAGAGGCGAAAACCGTACTCTTAATCTTGGTGGCGCTTCATATGCTTCCATGGACATCACCGATGCCGAGGCCGTGCAGGCTGTGGTCAAAGATTTTCAGCCTGATATTATCATACATGGTGCGGCGATGACGCATGTGGATCAGTGTGAGCAGAACAAAGAATTGGCTTACCAGCTTAACGTAATAGGGACTAAAAACGTAGCGGACGCAGCGAAAAATGTGGGTGCTCACCTCGTGCATATTAGTACAGACTTCATCTTTGATGGAACAGAGGGGCCTTATGACGAACAGGGTATACCCAACCCTTTGAGTTATTACGGTGAGACCAAGCTTGAAGCGGAAAAGATTGTACGAGCGTTAGACCATTGGAGTATCCTTAGAACGGTTTTAGTTATTGGTATGGCTGAAGATTTGAGCCGTAGCAATATCGTTCTGTGGGCAAAAGGCGCTCTAGAGAAAGGCCAGGCGATCAATGTCGTTGACGACCAATTCCGTACACCAACCCTCGCTGAAGATCTTGCTCAAGGCGCATTATTAGCAGCCACGCAGAAAGCTCAAGGTATCTACAATATATCAGGTCCAGATTTCATGTCGATTTACGAACTCGTAGGTAAGGTCGCAGAGCACTTCGGCCTCTCCATGGATTCTGTAACCAGAGTGGACAGTACGACCCTGAACCAACCGGCCAAACGTCCTCCACGAACCGGTTTTGACATCACGAAAGCGAAGACAGTACTCGGCTACAAGCCACATAGTTTTAGCGAAGCACTGGCGGTTATCGCCGAGCAGGCAGGATTATAGCCATCTATTTGCTCCTTGAGCTTCAATCGTTTATTTTCGGGCATATTCTAAACTAACCTTTAGGTTACATGTCAAACACTACTGAATCTTGGGGTTCCCGCGTCGGACTCATTCTCGCTATGGCGGGTAATGCTGTTGGTCTAGGAAACTTCCTACGTTTTCCCGTTCAAGCCGTGCAGAATGGCGGCGGAACTTTCATCATCCCTTACCTCGTTTCCTTTTTGCTTATGGGTATACCTCTTTTATGGGTAGAGTGGGCGATGGGCCGATTCGGCGGTCGTTACGGCGACCATAGTACGCCGTTCATTCTAGATAACATGACCAAGAAACGTTTCTGGAAATACTTTGGTGTCTTCGGAATCTTTACCAACATGGGGGTGATGGCGTATTACACGTACATAGAATCATGGACTTTGACCTACACCTTAAAATCACTTAAGGGAGATTTCCTCGGGATGGACCTTGATGGCTTGGATCAATTCTTCAACAACTACGTTGACCTCGGTGCAGGCATCAATTTCCCAGTATGGGCATTGCTCGCTTTCTTAATCACCCTGACCGTAAATATTTACATCCTTTCACGTGGTTTGAGCGCTGGTATTGAAAAAGTGGCGAAAATTGCCATGCCACTATTGATTGGCTTTGGTGCATTCTTGGCCATTATGTCATGGACCACTGGTTCTACAGGACGTTGCGCCGATTGTTCGACCTACGTAGGTCTGAACTACTTATGGCAGCCGGACTTTACAACCTTGGCGAATCCAAAAATTTGGCTTGCAGCAGCAGGTCAAATCTTCTTCACGCTTAGTGTAGGTATGGGAACCATTCACTGTTACAGCTCGTACTTGAAGCAAAAAGACGACATCGCGCTGAATGCAATGTCTGCGGGTTGGATGAATGGTTTTGTGGAAATCGTTTTGGGTTCCGCAGTAGTTATCCCAATCGCCGTGGGTTACCTCGGTTTAGATTGGGTCGTAGATAACGCAGGCTTCATGATGGCCTTCAAGACGATGCCGTTCCTATTTGATCAATGGGGCAGTGTCCTTGCTGTTATTGCTGGGGTCGCTTGGTTTGGTCTTTTATTCTTTGCAGGTATCACGTCTTCACTGGCTATGGGTACGCCTTGGATGGGCTTTGTACAAGACGAATTCAATTGGTCGAAAAACAAAAGTGCTTTAATCCTCGGTATTGCCATTTTAGCGATGGGCCTACCTACCATCCTCTTCTTTGAAAAAGGCGTTTTCGACGAATACGACTATTGGACAGGAACGGTGAGTTTAGTGATTTTTGCCCTCGCCGAGGTTATCCTCTTCGCATGGGTATTCGGAATGGACAAGGGATGGAAAGAAATCACGGACGGCGCAGATATGACAGTTCCAAGATTCTACCGCCCAATTATCAAATACATTACACCGCTATTTATTGGTATCATCTTCCTGACATCGATGTTCAAGCCACTCAATGGTGAATTAAGTGACTGGTCTTCCGCCTTTACATCGCTGTTCTCTGGCAACGGTTGGCCTTGGGCTAACGATAGCATCATCAACCAGATCTTCCACATCAACACCGGCGTACAATGGATGCAGGACGGTGTTCTTACTAATATGTTCTATATTGATATGAGCCGATTCTTCCTGCTCGCCTGTTTCTTCGCTTTGGTTGGTATGGTAAAGGTGGCTTCTAACAAACGTAAAAAAGCAGCACAATGACAACCTCCGCACTAATCATGATCATTTTGACGCAGGGTACAGTTATCGCTGCGACGATTTACTTCTTTAGAAAAGTTTTAAAGGCACCTCATAACGGTGAGCCAGATTCCTACTCGGAAAACGACCCGAAATAGGGAAAAACTTTTAGTTACTCACAATAGTAGCTGCAACGTCTTCAGCCATCTAAATTGGATAGCAAAGACAATCGCATTGTGAGAGAACAGCTTGAATTAACCGCAATTCTTATATGCATCGCCTTGGTCTCCGGGGCGATGTTTTTGTTTCCTGTAGAAAAGAAGGTAGCAGAACGTAAGGCTTTCTTGGAGCTATGGTGGTCGGCCAAAGATTCCCTACCAATCAATAGGGTAGATTCAACACATATATATTCCTTGCCAATCTCAGAGGCAACGAAGCGAAGTTTGTGGTTTCGAAGAAAGCGGAATTGGCCCTTCAAAGACCTGGAAGAACTGTATGCTAACCGCTACTTGCGAGAAGACAGCTTATTCTTTGCTTTAGGAACTATCGATTTCTCTGTTCAGGTTGCGAGAGCTTCCGAAACGACCGCGACTGGAGCATCCATTAAAAGACCACTTCCTAGCAGGCAGTGGACTGCCGTTGATGTAAATACTTGCGATTCTGCAGCCCTCGATGCCCTACCCGGAATAGGCCCGGGAATGGTGGGCATATTATTTCGCTATCGAACGCGCTACGGTTTCATCGCCGATATGGACCATTTTAAATCAAACACGTATTACGGTGAACGCTGGCAACAGGAGTGGGCCACTTTGCTGACCATAGACTCCGTTCCTCCTCCAAAACTTTCTTTAGAACATTCAACTTTTGAAGAGCTTATGCACTTTCCAGAGCTGAATTACGAGCAGACCAAAAGGATCTGTTTCTATCGAGAGCGTTTTACTGTGCCTACCTGGAAAGAAATAGAAGAATGGGAAGAGTTTTCTGGAGCAGACACAACTTTTTTACAGTTATATATTTCCAGAAATTAAAAAAGGATGTAGTTTTGCGGCCTAACAATTATAAAAGGAGGTGTTACTATGCTCGTAATTAATGTAAAAGATGGAGAATCAATCGAACGCGCACTGAAGCGTTACAAGAGAAAACACAGCTCTACGGGTGTAGTGCGCAAGCTTCGTGCTGATCGTTATCACACAAAGCCGACTGAAGCAAAACGTCGTATGAATATGAAAGCGGCTTACATTCAGTCTTTGCGTCAAGCAGAGGAAGAATAGTAATCTGTACCACGATATATAAGAAAGCCCGACGCACAGCGTTGGGCTTTTTTTATTAAGTTGCTTTTATGTCTCACTCATCATTCATTGCTTTTGAAGAATACTTGCGTTCAGAGAAACGAGCGAGTGAGAAGACTATTGTTGCCTATCGTACTGAGCTCCAGCGCTGGGCCTCTTTTCTTGAAGCTGAATATGAAGTATCTCCTGAAAAAGCTATTAGGGCACATGCCAAAAGGCTTATCGTATGGCGCAGTAAACAAGGCATCAGCAACCGTTCTATCAACAGAACCCTAAGCGCACTACGTTCTTATTACAAATGGTGTGAGCGCACGGGTAGGCCGCACAATGATCCACTGGGTAGTATTAAAAGTCTGAAAGATCAAAAACGGGTGGTGATGAGCATTCCTCAGAAAGACCTGGAACAGTTGGTTAAGGATGAAGTATTTGAAAACAATTTCGAAGGCATCCGCGACCAATTCATGTTGTTACTCTTTTACGGCCTTGGATTGCGAAAGGCCGAGCTCATTGAATTAAAGCAAGAGGATTTTGATTGGTCACGCGGTGTGGTGCGCATCACGGGTAAGCGCAACAAGACGCGTCAAGTACCTGTACCTATGGCTCTAAAATCCTATTTTGACCGCTATGTAGCAGCTAGAAAACAAGTGCCGGTTAAGGTTACACAAATTTTAACAACTTCTAAGGGTGGAAAGCTCTATCCGAGTATTGTTTATAATCGCGTAGTTCATTATCTTCAAGGAACCACGACTGTGGTGGACAAACATCCTCATACTTTACGACATTCGTATGCCACGCATTTGTTAAATGCAGGGGTCGACATCAACACCGTTAAAGAGTTGATGGGGCACGAGAGCTTAAGCTCAACACAAGTGTATACGACGAGTACGTTTGAGGAACTTGTTCAAGCGTATAACCGAGCTCACCCTAAGGGCTCCTAAATCACAGTACTATGACAGTAAATATTCAGTCTGTTAATTTCAAAGCGGATTCTAAGCTTTTGAGATTCATTGAAGAACGTCTTGACAAGACGAAACTGTTTTTTGACAAAACCATTAACACAGATGTCTTTTTGAAGGTGGATAACAACCACGAGAGGGCAAATAAGATTGTGGAAATGCGCATGTCCATCCCTGGAAATGAGATTGTCGTAACCAAAGAGCGTAAATCCTTTGAGGAAGCAGCGAATTTGGTGGTAGAAGTACTGATCCGACAGTTAAAAAAACACAAGGAAAAGAAGAAGTAAACTATTTGTGATTCAATTAGTTGAAATCCCCCATTGACAGTAGAGGCAGAAAGTCTCTACTTTTTTTTTGAGAAGTATTGCTCGTTTGATTCTCTTTACTACATTTGCAGTCCGTTTGCAAGAGGCGGAAGATCTTTGACATATAAGCCGATATAGCTCAGTTGGCCAGAGCACGTGATTTGTAATCTCGGGGTCGTCAGTTCGAATCTGACTATCGGCTCAAGTTTTATACTTGATTTAAGTGAGAATCAAGTATTACCGGGGGGATACTCAAGCGGCCAACGAGGACGGACTGTAAATCCGTTGGGAAACCTTCGCAGGTTCGAATCCTGCTCCCCCCACAACCGCGGAAGTAGCTCAGTTGGTAGAGCATCAGCCTTCCAAGCTGAGGGTCGCGGGTTCGAATCCCGTCTTCCGCTCAAAGGCTAAGGCCGATGTAGCTCAGGGGTAGAGCGTTTCCTTGGTAAGGAAGAGGTCACGGGTTCAATTCCCGTCATTGGCTCTAAAATTTAGAATCTTTACACTGTTTATATATTTAATAATCGCTAGTCATGGCAAAAGAGAATTTTGTACGTACCAAGCCTCACTTGAACATTGGTACAATTGGTCACGTTGACCACGGAAAAACAACATTGACAGCAGCAATCACCACTTGTTTGGCGAATGCTGGTTTGTCTGAAAAAAGAGATTTCGATTCAATCGACAACGCTCCAGAAGAAAAAGAGCGTGGTATCACTATCAACACTTCACACGTTGAGTATGAGACGGAAAACCGTCACTATGCGCACGTTGACTGTCCAGGTCACGCGGATTACGTGAAGAACATGGTAACTGGTGCTGCTCAGATGGACGGTGCTATCCTCGTAGTAGCTGCTACGGATGGTCCAATGCCACAAACTCGTGAGCACATCCTACTAGGCCGTCAGGTTGGTATTCCACGTATCGTTGTGTTCTTGAACAAAGCGGACATGGTTGATGACGAAGAATTGATGGAATTGGTAGACATGGAAGTTCGTGATCTACTTTCATTCTACGAGTACGATGGTGACAATACTCCAGTGATCCAAGGTTCTGCCCTAGGTGGTTTGAACGGAGAGCAGAAGTGGGTTGACACTATCATGGAATTGATGGCAGCTGTTGACGAGTGGATCGAAGAGCCAGAGCGTGATCGCGATAAGCCATTCCTTATGCCAATCGAGGATGTTTTCTCAATTACTGGTCGTGGTACTGTAGCAACTGGTCGTATCGAGACTGGTGTTGCAAACACAGGTGAAGCAGTAGAAATCATCGGTTTCGGTGACGAAAAATTGACTTCAACGATTACTGGTGTTGAAATGTTCCGTAAGATATTGGATACGGGTGAAGCTGGTGATAACGTAGGTAT
>JBMZBC010000028.1:0-20911 GCA_049611965.1 Schleiferiaceae bacterium
TACATGTACTTTCGAGTGACGCACTGGATCGCAGGGAAGAGTGTAATGGCCTCAAATTCTATGATAGAGCGAGTGTTTCACACTTTGAAGAATGAATTTGGTTCTGTTCACATTGCTAAAGACGGACTACAGTTAAAGCAGATTCTCAGTTCGACGATCGAAGCTTACATGAATCGGCCACATTCCGCCCATGGAATTTACACTCCTTTAGAGGTTCTTGAAGGTAGAGATAACTGGCTTGATGTGAAGAAAGTCATTGCTGATGCCAAAAAGGAGAGGGTAGCGGCGAATAAGGTTGCTCGCTGCGAAAACTGTTCGTGCTCGGTAGAAGAACGCTGTAGCGAGGACGTTGGTGTTATGGAGCAGAGCTATTAACTAGCGAGGTCTCAGTCGCAACGGTGGCTGGGATTTTTTTCGCTTCGCTCAAAAGATCCCTAGAGGAGGAACCGTTCCAAAAACACCTGAAAACCAGTCCGCCTTCGGCGTCCTGTGTTTTTTTTGCCCATCCTGCTCACTGAAGCAAGCTTCGTTCGCGTATGGGTATAAAAAAACCAGCGTAAAACGCTGGTTTTCAGGTGTTTTTAGCGGAGAGAGAGGGATTCGAACCCCCGGTACCTCTCGGTACGCTGGTTTTCAAGACCAGTGCATTCGACCACTCTGCCATCTCTCCGATAGAGAGTTCGAGAACTCCCTGAGTGGGCGGCAAATTTAAACAGGAATTCGTGTTTTGCAAGGGCAATTTTGCAATTATCTTTGAGGATGATGAAATCTTTCCTGAAAGTCATATTTCTACTTGCACTAACTACTTCAATAAAAGCGCAGGAGTTGCGCTTTGGATTGCAGCCTATCCAATATGTGAGTGAGAATCAAGGTCCTTATGTGGACTTTTACAGTACGCTTGATGCGAGCACCATTGCTTTTGAAATGGATGCTGATTCGCTCTGGCATGCTCGTTTTAAGGTGGCTTTGTCCTTCGAGGGTAAAGTAGACGTGGTTCGTTTTGAATATACCAGTGAAGATTCAGCCTCAAGTGCGCCGTTAATGTTGCAAAAGAGTACGTTCACTTTTGATGAAACAAAAGGGACAGCGAAGCGACCGTTGGAGATCTTTCTATACGACGAGGTATCCAATAGTGATTGGAGCTTTAGCGATACTCTCGAATATGTTGCCAGTGATTTTTGGTTGGCTCAGCCCGTCTTGCTCGATGATGTGGACGAGGTACCTGCGAATTATGTAAAAAGAGGGGTATCCGTTGTTCCAGTGGCTTCATTAGGATTGCCGGTATTTGAAAATGAATCGAGCCTAAGCATGTATACGGAAGCCTATGTGGGTGAGGGTAAGTACATCCTCCAGTACAAATTGACGGATGCTTACGGGAATATTATTCCAGGGACTTCCGGATTTGCACGTTGTAAGAATGGGAGTACTCCGGTCTACAATAAAATTGACTTTTCTTCCCAGAAAAGCGGTCAATATGAATATTCTATTGTGATGTTAGACAGCACTGGTCAGACGGTTGCGGAGCGCAGTAGTCCGTTTTACTGGTACAACGACAAGGCGGATGAAGCAGCGTGGAACGGCCCCGAGGTGAGTATTACACGTGCCGTATTTGAAAACGGTTGGGGACAGTGGTCTCAGGTCAATGAGTACTTACGCATGATTGCGCCTGTAGCTACAATGTCGCAACGTCGGATAATGACCAACTTAAAAGACTCTAAGGATACGGCTAGAATTGCATCGTTCATCGTGAATTTTTGGACGGAGAAAAATGCGATGGATCCTTTAGGGGAGTGGAAAGGGTATTTGGTAGTGGTCGATAAAGTTGATCAAGAGTTCGGCAGTAGAACCGTTCCAGGTTACAGGTCTCAGATGGGCCGAGTGTTCCTCCAATATGGTGCGCCATCGCTCGTTGAAGAACGTTCGTTTGACGGTCGTAACTATCCGTACCAAGTGTGGCAATACGATCAATTGAAGAGTTCTAGTACTCCGGTGCAACAGAATCAGGTGTTCATCTTTGTGGATCAAGAGCTCATAGGCCGTCAATACACACTCATACACAGTTCTGCCTTGGGCGAGGTGAAGGATCATAAGTGGCAGTATCATTTGACACGCCACACCAATGCAGGTCCTGATATTGATGCGACCTCTACCCAATACAGCAGGGATAACTTTGGAGAGCGAATTTCTAATTCCATCATTATTGGTAACCAAGGAACGTGGTTCGATAGATTTTAAGCTCGGATGAAAGAAAAGATTGCGGTTGCCATCCTGAATTGGAACGGAAAAGCCTTATTAGAAAAATACTTACCAGGCGTTGTTGAAGACAGCAAGCCACATCCGGTATATGTGATTGATAACGACAGCAGTGACGACAGCGTTGCCTATGTTGAAAAGCATTTTCCAGAGGTTCAGATTATTCAGACCGGTGAGAATTTAGGCTATGCAGGCGGCTACAACGAAGGTTTGAAGCCTTTGAAGGAGAAGTATGCAGTGCTTTTAAATAGCGATGTAAGAACGACTCCTGGTTGGTTGGAGCCCATCATGGGACATTTTGAGAAGTATCCTAATTGTGGGGCAGTACAACCGAAGATTCGTTGGGATCGTGAGCCCGAAAAGTTCGAATACGCTGGGGCTTCTGGAGGATTTATTGATGCTTTAGGCTATCCATTTTGCCGGGGACGTGTCCTTCATGAGCTTGAAGTGGATGGTGGTCAGTACAACGATGCACGTCCTGTATTTTGGGCGACAGGCGCTTGTTTAGCCGTGAATATGGATGCGTTTGAACGAGCAGGTAAGCTAGATCCTATGCTGTTCGCGCACATGGAAGAGATTGACCTTTGCTGGCGCATGCAACGTGCTGGTTATGAGGTTTGGGTGGAGCCTAAATCTGAGGTTTATCATCTTGGCGGGGCAACTTTGAATGCCGATTCTCCACGAAAAACCTATTTAAACTTCCGCAACAATCTAATCATCCTCGTGAAAAACCTTCCGCAGCTTCGTGCCATGGGGGTTGTGTTTGCACGTTTGATTTTAGATGGAGTAGCAGGAGTGAAGTTCGTTCTCGAAGGAAAACCTAAACATACTTTAGCCATACTGCAAGCGCACTTTGCCTTTTACGGAAGGTTCACTAAAATTCAGCGCACACGCATGTCGTATAAAGGATTGCCCTTGTTGCCTTTGAAGAAGTTAAAGGGGACCTATGCGGGCAGCATGGTATGGCAATTTTACGTGCGTGGTCACAAGCACTTTTCTGCGTTTTTCAAGTGATTTGATTCATTTATGAATCAAAGTGGCTCAATTTGAGCTGTGATTTACACAGTTGTTAGTGAAAATCTCAGAATTCAAGATTTATTAAAGTCGCTGAGCGGCGCAATTCCTTTAACTTGTCACTATACAAAATCAAAACTATGAGACGCTTAGTTCTTCTTGCTCTGTTGGTAGTTAGTTCAACCTTAGGAGCGCAAACACTCACTCAAACCATTCGAGGTACAGTGGTCGATTCTGAAAGTAAATCGCCACTTCCAGATGCCATGCTCATTTGTGATAATGTCCAGGCATTCTCTGACGAGTACGGACAGTTCGAAATGGATGTAGAGATTGGCCGCAAGATTGTGGCAGTTCAACTCTTCGGCTATGAGCCTACTTCTGCTGTTGTAGAATTAAACTCTGCGAAGCAAGCCGTAATTCGCATCGCGATGACAGAAAGCACTGTAAAGCTTGACGAGGTGGATGTCGTTGCAACACCCCGCGGCGATGTAAAGAACGAGATGGCCGTAGTGAGTGCCCGTAAGTTCTCTGTAGAAGAAACGAACCTCTATGCGGGTTCTCGTGGGGAACCTGCTCGTATGGCAACCAACTTTGCCGGTGTTCAGGGTTCGGACGATACTCGAAATGACATTGTTGTTCGTGGTAACACCCCTGCAGGTATCCTGTACCGTTTTGAAGGAATCAACATTCCTAACCCCAACCACTTTGCCATTCCAGGTACTGGTGGTGGTCCGGTGACGATTCTTAACAATAAATACATTCAGAGCGGTGATTTCTATACAGGCGCTTGGCCAGGTGAGTACGGAAATGCTATTGCCGGTGTTTTCGATCTAGAGATGCGCGATGGTAACAATGCTACACCGTTTGAAGGAAGCTTTCAGTTCGGTCTATTAGGGGTGGAATTGATGGCAGAGGGTCGATTGGGTAAAGAGAAGCCAAATGCACCGTCTTACCTTGTACTAGGACGTTATTCAACATTGGGTATGGCATCAACCTTGGGCATTCCATTGGGTACTACAGCCATTCCAAACTATGCAGATGGGGCCTTTAGAGTGACGTTCCCGCAGAAGGACGGTTCGAAATTTAGCTTGTGGGGTATGGGCGGTACGTCCAACTTGGTTATTGATATTTCAGGAACTGATGGCGATCCTGTCACAGGTGATTTTGAAGGCATTGGAACTGTTGATCGTGACCAATTCTTCGACACACACATGGGTGTTGTGGGTGCAACACACTTAAAGCGCCTAGATAAAACGAGCTACATCAAAAGTGGTGCGGCGGTATCAAGATCTGCTATTCATGCTCTAAACACCAAGGTGTTCCGCGGTATTGATACGGTAGCAGCGGACGAGTTTTACTACCGCGTAGATTCTGCACCGAAAATCTTGAACTATTGGTACTACGAAACCAAGATTCATGGATACAGCCATTACACGAAGAAGATCGACGCACGTCAAAGCTTTAAGGCGGGTGTGAATGTCGATTATGTGATGGTAGATTATTTGGATTCGACGAGAATCGTCAATGGATTGACCGGTGAAATTTCGCCATGGGAATTCCCTTGGGGTACAGACGACGGCGGTTTTTCTTCAGACGGTTACGCAGTCGTCCAACCGTTCGTGAGCTACAAGAACAGATTGACGGATAAGCTCACGATGACAGCAGGTTTAACTGCGCTATACTCGAACATTAATGACAATACATTAAGTCCAATTGAGCCGCGTCTAGGTTTCAATTATGATGTAGACAAGCACAATAAATTCTTTACAGGTGCTGGTTACCACAGTCAAATGCAGAGTTCTTACCTCTACTACTACAGAGGTTCTCAAGCGACACCTCAAGCCATTGCCGATGGGGTATATGGAACTGAATACAATAAAGGGATGGGACTCACAAAGAGTGCGCACCTTGTTGCTGGTTGGGAGCACAACTTTGATTACCCAGTACGTATTAAACTAGAAACCTACTACCAGTACTTGTGGGATGTACCTGTTGAGATGGTGCCTTCTTACTTCTCGCTGGTCAATGGTGGTACTGGGTTTGGCCGTCTTTGGGCAGAGCCGCTTGAAAACGAAGGTGTGGGTCGCAACTACGGTTTAGAATTTACTGCCGAGCACTACTACCGCAACGGGTTCTACAGCTTATTTACAGGATCTGTATTTGATGCCAAGTACAAAGGCTCTAAAAACATCGCCGCTGCCGGCACAGGGTCCTCAGACGATATCTGGGTGAATACTACATTCAACGGCCGTTATGCATTCAACTTCATCATGGCAAAGAATTACCAAGTGGGTAAGTACGGTGTATTCAACCTAGGAACAAAAGTGAGTTCTATTGGTGGACGTTGGTTCGGTGATATTGATCAGGATGCTTCAGCGCAGGCGTCAGAAATTGAGTTCATCGACGATTTTACGTTCAATTCCAATCAATACCGTCCTTACTTCCGTCTAGACTTCAAAGTGGGTTACAAGTGGAATTTCATGAACCTTGCTCACGAGTTTGCTTTGGATATTTCGAACATTACCAACAACAAGAACATCTTGACATTGACTTACCTGCCAGAGACTGGCGAGGTAGCGGAAAATTACCAGTTAGGATTGTTCCCGGTATTCTACTACAAGATTGATTTCTAAACGTGGGATAGTAAGTAAAGAAAAAGCCCGGCGCTCTGCGCCGGGCTTTTTTTATCTATTTGCGGTAAAATCTATGAATCACACCGTCGATCTCAATGGAGTAGAAGCCGTAATGTGAAGCATATGTCGCTTCAGGGTTTTCGGGCAGCTCGATGTCTTCATTGCTGTAGGTGCCTTCAAATTCTACAACACCTGTTTTATCGTATTTGATGCCTTCAAAGCTGTGCGGGCCAATCTTATTGATATGGAACCATGCACCTTCTCCTAGTCCTCCGAGCCATTTTGCAGATTGCGGTAAAGATGAAGGACGTGTTGGTTCTTCAATCTCGCCGTGTATCGAATCATCAGGGCGCGACTCTGTATACTTTGTAAAGGAGCTTTCTAGTAATCCTGAAGTAAGGTCAGCAATGCTGTGTCTTCGCGATTTCTTCATGAACTGCAAAGTGCCTCCTTCAAAACTATAAATGCTGTCCTCAGTGCTTGCAGCAACCACGTTGTACAGCGGTGTAGGCCGAACCGTCAACGGATATTTTAGCTTACTGCCAACGGTACCGTCTTCGTTGGCCGCCTTCATAGCCTCTGTAACATAACGGGCACAGTTAGAGGCACTTTTATCAAGGCCGTTGTACGGGAAATAACCACGCATCACCATTTCATCCGCATAAGCCTTAGCTTTTGCGAAGTTGATCGTCTTGCTAACCGAAAATACCATTGGGCCAGCGCCGTGGGTGTATTTGGATTTGGCACCCAATTCCTGGGCGATATCTTCAACATTAGTTAAGTTTTTATCCTCATCAAATGTGGCTCTTGTCTCTAAAACCAAAGTAGGGTCGGTGTACTTGCTTCTCGCTCTGCCGTATCCTCGTGGGGTAATGTATCGGCCGAAATCGTAGTACAACACTTCTGCAGTCTGTGGATTGATCAGACAGATAGCTGCGTGACCAACGCGCATATTCAGGTTTTTGATTATACCTGCCTTACGCAAGAGAATAAGAATGCTTTCGTCTCCTCGTGCCGTACATTCCGGCCAAGCGATGACTATTGCTGTGTCTAGGTATGACATAGTTGTGTGTGCGATAGCATGTCAAAAATACGTATAAAGCGCAAAGTCAAGGAAATGTTAACAGACCAATTTGAGTATCTCTTCATAGTTTTTTGCACAATGTATTGCACCACAAGCACTTAAGTCTTTCTCGCTTTTACTAGTGAGAATACCAAAAGCCGTTCCTCCTGCGTTGATTGCAGCGGTAATACCGCTGGAGGTGTCCTCAAATACCCAAAGTTCTTGGGTTTGTAACGACTCGTGAGCTATGCTTTTTAGGCAGGTGAGAAAAATTTCTGGGTCAGGCTTCCCTTTATTTACTTCCTCTGCGGTATGTACGGCCTTAAAGAAATGACGAATTCCTAGAGTGTCAAGCGTAAAGTCTGCATTGGCCTTGTTGCCCATAGTGCCCACTGCCATGGGAATACCGCTGTTATGGAAAAACTGTAGAAGAGTAATCAAGCCTTCTACCGGTGCTATGTGCGGACGGTAAATTTCCCGGTACAAGGCCTCTTTTTCATTACCAATACGCTCACTTTCTTCAAATGTGATGTCCTTACCAAAGAAGTTTTGGCAGACTTCAAAATTGGTCCCGTGTAAATCTTTAATGATTTCGTCAATAGAGCGAGGCGCACCGTACTTTTCACAAATGATTTGCCAGGCCTTGAGATGGAACGGATAGTTGTTAATCAATGTTCCGTCCATGTCGAAAATGACCGCCTTTGGAAGTTGAAGCGGCATTATGGAAGGATGAATATGGTGAATTCGTCGATGTGTAGTTGATCAGATGGCAGCTTGGTAAAAGTCCGCATGGAGTACGCACCTTGCTGAACCTCTTGTCCCAATGCTATGGGATCCCAACACTCCGTTGAAGGCCCGCGGAACAGTTCGTTCCCCCAGCGGTCATAAATGGCATACTCAGTTCGCGTCGGAAGTGAGCTGCTCAAACAGTAGGCATCATTCACACCGTCACCGTTTGGCGAGAATGCTGTGGGAACATACATCAGTAGGTTGTCCAAACAATCTACTTCAAGTACGCGCTGAATGGTATCTAGATTTCCACAGCTATCAATGGCCACAAGCGTTAGCTCGTGCGAGCCGGCGAAAGGAAAAAGGGTATCTAAAACAGGTTCTGTGTAGGTCTGTTCCCCGAGGGACAAGGAGATGAATTGGGTATAACCAGTAGCCGTGAGGGTATAATTTGGACAACCAAACCCTTCATCTATATACGGCTCTGCGATCACTCTGAAGCGGAAGGTATCCTCATTTTCACAGCCGTTAATGTCTGTACTTAGGTAAGGGTAAATTGCAGTAGAATCGAACTGGAGTTCTGTCGCGAACGTGTCCAAAGTGATCCAATACATGGAGGTCAGGTTGGGATTGTCAAAATCGATGGTAAGTGAATCACAATATGCGGTATCGTTAGTGATTGGTGTATACAGTGAACCGTTCACCAAATAGATACTATCGTGGAATTGACAATTACCTAAATCCACAGTTACCCAGGCCCACCCTGGATCATAGGCAGTAGTACTTGCAGTGGTATCTCCTGTAGACCACAAGTAAGAGAAGTCAGGATTAGCGCCATCCACCTCGAGAACAACAGGCTGACCAGCACATACGCTCGCTGAATCTGCTTGAATAGGCTCATAGGTGGTCCCGTAGTAGTTAAAATCGAAGTAGATAGAGTCTTGGTAGCCACGGCCATCCTCCACGACTACTTTGATCTTCACAGGGCCGTTGTATGCCGGATCTATGAGTGCATGCATTACCGTATCGGCAGCATTTGAATCGACCACAGTGCCTACTCCTTGAAGTAGCGTTGTACTAACTACGTTGATGCTATCGACACAACTTAGATATCGGAAGAATAGTGGGATAGGGGTTTCACAAAGTGCTCCAAGAGGAACATCTTCTACGGGTAGTGCTGAGAATGGATCAAGCAGTTTGAAATCATCGTCAAAGCCACTGATGTAACCGTACAGGCCGGTGCTCGATCCTGAACCTGCTAGGACACCTACATGAAATGGTGTAAGGCAATCTAAGGTGAAGCTGTTTGTTAGAATATTGTCTCCAATGTACACTCCCGTCCAGCTTGGGTCATATGTACTTTGCTGGAAAGTAATTCCAGTGTACGATTGAATGGCTGAACCATTGTAATTAAGGTTAGGAACTGCAGAAGTAGGTATGGTAATTAATGCCGAAGTCGATAATCCCGATGCTCTGTTGTATACAACACGAGTTGAGCCTGTACAATCCACGTGAGGAAGCTGTGCCATTCCTTGTTCTGGATTACTGTTATTCGCTCCCGTAGTCACTTGAAATAAATAGATAGGTCGATCTGCCTCTACGATGAAGGGTTTGCCAGGCGTTGAAGCATTCCCCGCCATGGAATAGGTGCCAACATCACCTGCCGCACCGTTGGTCATAATGGCATTGCCATCGACAGTGATGTTCGTGCTGTCTTCAGTGGCTATGTACATGAAGTAATCTTGCGGGGTGTTTCCGCGTCCTCTTAGAACCACATGTTCTAGACCCAAGTGTTCTACTGGTGTAACCTGGTCGATACCGGCATCTGCATTGTTAGCGTTGGTAGCCTTCAAGTGATTACCGCCCGCCGTTACCGCGATGGGTTTATTGGAGGTTACTCGAGTTCCTAGCAACTGATCGTTATCAAGCATACTGCTCACCCAACTTTGTCCAGCATTCAAAGTAAAGATGACACTGTCTCTACCGTTGTCGAAGAGATTGCCACTACGCGCTTTGATGCGCACGTCCGTACTGTCCTCGAGCGCTACTACACTTACATAATGGAGTCCATAGTAGTTTGTGTAGCTTCCAGTTACTGTTGTCTCAATGAGCGTTTGAGAGGCGAGGTAAAAGTCTTGACCTATGCCGTTAGTTCCCTTTCCGGTGATGATCTCTTGATTGTATTGATGGCGGATACGTTCCGTGACTGTTACGGGTTGAGTCGCTTCCACAAACAAAGCATCCTTGTAGCGTTTTTGGTTGGTCCAGGTCAAATTTCGAGCTCCATAGGTACTCTGCATGGCATTGTTGATCCCGCTAAAGGTCACCGTTGTTAGGTTTCCTTGGGTAACAGTGAGGGTGTTGGAATAGCTGGTATCACTGTTGTAGATCCATACACTTGAAGACGGCGCACTGGTGCTGATTTGTAAGTCGATGATGTGCTGGCCTCCTTGCCATTCCAAAAGCGGAGGAAAGGCAAAGTAAGTATCACTCTGGGCGAAGCCGAAAGGGCCGCAAAGCATTGCGAATCCCAAAAGAAGATGCCTGTATGTTCGTGATACTTGCATTAATGTATGACGTGTATTGCGCCCGCTTTCGTGTACGGACCGCATATTGTTTCTGTTTTGATGGTGTAATAGTACACCCCAGGGGCTACATCTGTATTGTTCAATCGACCGTCCCAGGCCTGGCTCATAGTATTGGCTTGGTACACTTTAGTTCCCCATCTGCTGTAAATGGTGATGTCAAATAGGTCAAGGTAGTCGTCACTTCGAATAGTGAGCCTATCGTTGATTTGGTCGTTGTTGGGTGTGATAAAGTTAGGCACTGTAATAGGGTCGTAGTTCTTGCCCAAATGTTCAAACCTAAACTCAATACTTTCTTCACCACCGGAGCCGTCACGTACTGTAACAGCGACAATTATATCGCCACTGAATCCTTCCTCAGGAACCACTCGAAGTATGGTGTCTTGCTGGTTCTCGTCTAATAAGACTCCTTGACCTTGGAGCAGCGCTGCTGAGATTACTGTGATACTGTCGGAGCAAGAATTGAACCCGAAAATAAGTGGAATCGTATCAGCACACTGCTTGGGAAGCTCTATGATATCCGTCGAAGAAGGATCTGTAGGGTCATAAAGTTCAAATTTATCATCAAAACCACTGATGTACCCATACAATCCTGTTGAGGTGCCTTGCCCCGCGATTATACCCACATGAAATGGGGTAGGACACTCCAAAGTGAAGTTGTTGGTTAATGTATTGGAATTTATAAAGACGCCCGACCAACTCGCGTCATAAGCGCTCTGTTGCACCGTAACACTTGGATTTGAGCTTACCGATAGTCCATTGTACTCTAAAGAGGCGACAGCATTGCTTGGTATGGTAACCATGGCAGCAGTGGCGAGACCAGGAGCTCTGTTGTAACGGATAAAATTAGACCCGGTACAATTCACCTGGGGAATCTGTGCCATTCCCATTTCTGGTTCATTGCCTACAGTACCTGTAGTAGCTTGAAATACGTAGATAGGATTGTTGCTTTCGACGACATACGGTCGTCCCGGCTGTGTAGCTAAACCTACCATGCTGTGGGTAACGGATTCGCCAGCATTGGCATTGGTCAAAATAGGAGTTCCGTCAACACTTACGTCGGTGCCATCTTCTGTGGCGATACACATGATGTAATCGTTTGGATGGTAGGCCAATCCGCGCAGTACTACATGTTTATTGCCGAGAAGTTCCACAGGAGTAACTTGATCTAATCCCGCATCCCCATGGTTGGCCGAAGCATTTTTTAAGTGATTGCCGCCTGCTGTCACTGCGATAGGTTTTGACGCTGTAATTCGTGTGCCGAGCAATTGCTGGTCGTCTTCCATCGTACTTACCCAACTTTGGCCTTGGTTCAAAGTGAATACAACACTATCAGCGCCCGTTGTAAAAACATTGCCGTCTGCTGCCTTGAATTTAATTTCTGTGTTATCCTCCATGGCCACGACACTGATGTAATGCATACCATGGTACCCGAAGAATGTACCGCTAACGGTTGTCGTAATGAGCGTTTGGCTGGCCACATAAAACTCTTTACCTAACGCATTCCGACCTTTCGCGGTGATGATTTCTTGGTTGAAAGGTTCCACAATTTGTTCGGTTACCGTAACAGGTGCAGTGGATTCAATGAATAAAGCGTCTTTGTACCTTTTTGAGTTGGGCCAATTCAATTCTCGTGCCCCATAGGTACTTAAAAGTCCTGCTACAGGTGTGGTAAAACTCAGCGTAGCTACGTTTCCTGAGGTCACGGTAAGGTTCTGAGAAAGAGACATGTCACTATTGTATACCCACACCTGAGCGCTAGGTTCGGTGGTAGAGAAATTCAGATTGATGTCGTGATCGCCGCCTTCCCACTCGAGAAGTGGAGGGAGAACAAAGAACGTATCGCTCTGACCTTGAGCAAACAAGGTACAAAATAGTAGTATTGAAATGGCGGTAATTCTCATTGGTCTAAATATAGTGTAAGATGTACACTTAATAAGGTTTTGCGCGCGTTTGTCTAGTAATTGTCCGATGCCTATTTTCGCAGTCCCTAGAGAGGTGCCTGAGTGGTTGAAAGGGCCCGCCTGGAAAGCTGGTATAGGTGCAAGCCTATCGAGGGTTCGAATCCCTTCCTCTCTGCGAAATTCATTAGGAAACCAGCCCACAACGGGTTGGTTTTTTTATTTCATGTCATCATGATTAAACCTTTTTGAACGAGAATGCTCTATTAGTTAGAAAAGCAACGTAACATTGCTTCCAACTAACACCGCCGACATGCGTAAACACCTCTATTTCCTAGCCCTTTTCATAGGGTCGTTCTCTACTGTAAATGCCCAAGGACTTTACGACTCTACACACATAACGAACATTCAAATAACCTTTGCTCAAAGCAACTGGGATTATATGTTAGATACTGCCAAAGCTGGCAATGAGGGCTATATTATGGCTCAGTCTGTAAGTGTCAACGGGACGCTCTTTGATAGTGTTGGGGTGAAGTACAAAGGGAATTCTACGTATCAACCCAACCAAACAAAGAATCCTTGGCACATAGAATTGAATACGTATAAAACCCAAGATTATCAGGGCTTCACGGACATCAAATTGAGTAATGTTTCCAAGGATCCGTCTTTTTTAAGGGAAGTACTTTCCTATGACATTGCCCGTCGTTATATGTTTGCTCCAAAAGCGAATTATGCTGTAGTCTACGTGAATGGGTCGCAAATGGGGCTTTATACAAGTGCGGAGGCAATCACGAAAAGATTTGTTGATACTTACTTGGGCTCCAAAAAGCGCACCTTCGTGAAGTGCAATCCCCCGGCAGGTGCGGGTCCAGGAACTACTACCTACCCTGATTTGGTTTACGACGGTAATGACAGCACCGATTACTACGATTCTTATGAACTGAAGTCCGATGCCGGTTGGGCAGAGTTGATTCACCTTATGGATACGCTTAAGAACAATGTTTCAGCCATTGAGGAAATTCTTCAAGTGGATCAGGCGCTTTGGATGCATGCGTTTAATAATGCCCTGGTCAATTTGGACAGCTACTCCGGGGGGTTCAAACAGAATTACTATCTGTACCGCACTAAGAGCCGTCAGTTCTATCCCATTATCTGGGATTTGAATGAAAGCTTTGGAAAGTTCAGCATGACAGGTACGATAAATTTGAGTAATACTACTTCAAAAGCTCAAATGACGCATTTGTTGCATGCAAACGACGCGGGTTGGCCACTGATACAGAAACTACTCAATGTGCCTATGTATAAACGCATGTATTTGGCACACCTAAAGACCATCATGGAGGAGAATTTTAGTGATGGTAGCTATTACACCAAAGCCCAGTACTATCATAACTTTATTGATAGTGCAGTGAATGCTGATCCAAATAAACTAACTACTTACGCCCAATTTCAATCCAACATTACCACGGATGTTAGCAGTGGACCGGGTGGAGGTGGACCAGGAGGTGGAGGTCCTGGGGGCGGAAATTCTGCTCCAGGAATCTCTGCGCTAATGAATGCACGAAGCACCTATATTCTTGGACTTTCCGATTTTACGGCGACCCAACCAGAAATCACCAACGTAACGGCGGCACTTTCATCGAGTACCACAGGTACAGTAACCGCTACAGTCTTGAACGCTAACGCAGTGTATGTAAGCACAAGGAATGATGTTGAAGAAAGATTCAATCGTCAACAGATGTATGACGATGGACTGCATGGAGATGGAGCGGCAAACGACGGAGTTTATGGTGCTTTTACTGCAGTTTCAAGTGTTCAACAACACTATTATATCTATGCTGACGGTACCACCATTGGCAAGTTTTCGCCTGAACGCGCCGGGCATGAGTACCACGTCTTGGGATTCCAAAATCCGACAAGCGGATTAGTCATCAACGAAATCATGGCGAGCAACAACGGTACAATATCTGCCACAGACGGTGAATATTATGACTGGGTTGAACTATACAATGCATCATCTGATCCAATTTATCTTGGCGATTATGGCCTTACGGACGATTTAGGCAATCCTGCTAAATTCAGTTTGCCAGCAATATCCTTACCTGCTGGCGATTTTGCTTTATTCTGGGCTTCTGATGAGGCCGTCGTCGATCCTTATCATATGCCTTTCAAGCTTGCTAAATCTGGGGAAGAAGTGGCACTGTTTTATGATCCGAATGGAACAGCAGATACTGTGGATTATATCAGCTACGGCGCACAGACTACTGATGTGAGCTACGGACGCAGTTACGATGCCTCACCGAACTGGGTGTTCTTTTCGATGCCGACGCCAGATGCTAGTAATGGAACTTTAGAATTGGAAGAATTGGAGCCGATTCAACTTTCAGTCTATCCAAACCCACATCGCGGCAGCTTCGAAGTGAAAAACACCTCTACGGAGAGCCTCATTTTAACAGGGTACGACTTACGCGGCGCAGTTCTGTTTACGGAAAGAATAGAAGCGGGGGCGACGCATAGATTTAAGCAAATCCAACACCGCCAACAAATCATACTTCATTACTCAGGACAATCCATTGGCGGTGTGATTAGGGTACTTTCTGTCCTATAGTTATAGATCTAAAGCTAATCCTAAAGTCCACATTCTAGGGGTAAAGGTGCGGTATCCTGCTGGCCTTGCAGCCACAATGTGACGGGTGTTCGAAATGTTTTGGATGCCGGCTTGCAGCGTACACATCTTGCTGAACTTATAGTTGATCGAGTAATTCGCGACCAATGCCGCTGGAAGGTCATATTCATCGAGCTCAGAAGCTGATTTACGTGAGCTTAGTGCTTGTAGTTGAAGACCTGTATTCCACTTGCCACTTTCGTAAAGTACTTGTACATTGGCCTGTAGCGCGGGTAGGTATGGAAGGATGTCTCCTTCTTTTACGTTGCCCCATCCGTCAAAATCACTGCTGAAACTCTCGGTGAACACTGCTCTTGTATAGGTTGCAGAGGTTTGTAAGTTCCACTTGCCTAATTGGCCAGCCCATTGCCCTTCGATGCCGCTGATCTGCGCGGCTCCACCGTTAAACAACTCTCCAGTTCCTGAGCCGCCCGAAGATGCTGCATCAGAGCCCAATAGCCTTGCGTATTCACTGTGGAAGAGGGTAAGTGCAATAGGTTGTTTTCTATTCTGGATACCAAATTCGGTATTCACACTAAGCTCGGGTAAAACTCCTTCTTTACTTCCAGCAGGCGTCATTCCTTGGTGCACTCCTGTAAAGAGGCTCCAGTTGCCAACTTCCTTGCTGAGGCTTATTCCTGGAAGAATGGTTTGTGTAATGTTTGAACGCTCACTAAGGTCCAAGCCCTGGCGCTCTGGATCTGCGCTGCCCCAATCTGTGCGGTAGCTTTCAATGTGTTCGCCACGAAGCCCTAATTGCACACTCCAAGTGTTCCAAGAGGCCGTAGTTCTCCCATAGGCACTTGCAGCTCGTGCTGCGTCCAATCTGTTTCCGGCTGCTCCTGCTAGGCCGTCTTCTATGAATAGAGGAACTTCGCTGGATAGGGAATAAGTGTCTCTGTGCTGGAATCTATCGGCATGGTCGTAGTGGAACCTTGCTCCAGCTTCGTGTTTGAAGAGTACATCTCCGGAGCGCTGGCTGTATTGCCCTCTGAACTGTAATCCTTGGCTCAGATAATAGCGGTTATTAGCTTTAAGGGTGGCGGTGTATATGTCTGTATTTGTGCCTATTAACGCTCCATAGAAACCTAAATAATCATTAGGGTTCGCAAGGATGGAGGATACGCCTACGCTTGTTGAGCCGTCAGAGACTTTATCTAGTTTATACCAGTTTCTATGTACGAATTGACGGTATAGGTCAGCACGTACCCAACCCTTTTTAAGATTCAACGTGTAACCTATTCTTGTCATGAGGCGCTCCATGGCCATATTGTCTAATGCACTGGCGACATAACGGCCGTTAGGGTTCTCAAGGGCATCTTCGAGGATCTGGCCTAAATAGGTTTGATTAGAACGCTCAGTGGTTCCTGCAAAGAACACCTCTAGATGATGCATGTCCTTATCGTCTAGGTGCTGTATCCATTTGAAGTAACCATCATTGAGTCCGAATCCGCCATACTGTTGACCGTCTATGTCGTTGAACCCTTGCGCACCGTTTCTACCTAACCCATAAAAGAATTGGCTTCTATCGTTTAAACTAACTTGGCCACGTGCGTTCGCCATGAGTCGCCCAAAGGCACCAGCAGTTGTTCGAATCTGATGGTAGTCCATTTCTTGCGGTGTAGCCGTGACAAAATTAATAGCGCCCCCAGTACTCTGAGGACCCGTAATAAGTGCAGCGCCACCCTTGAGAATCTCTATCTGTTCATACTTCCAAAGTACTGGTGAATAGTACGCTGCAGGCGCGGAGTAGGCCGCGGGAGCAGTAAGAATTCCGTCTTCCATCAACGTGATTCGTGAAGAGCGCTCTACACCCGTACCGCGGATACCAATATTCAATCTCAAGCCCCAGCCGTCCTCTTGTTGGGTATATACGCCAGGCTGAGATTGCAAAAGAGTATTGCCATCAACCACATTGAATCGAGCTAATTCGATCATAGGCAAGACCAATTCTGAAGAGGAACGGTGGTTGGTTTTCGAATGCGTTGAAGTGATGGTGATGCTCTCTAACTCTACCGGAGCAGGTAAGGTAGTGTCAATAGGTTCCGCCGTTGAGAAACTGATTGCAAATAGGAGTGGGGTAATCATCCGAATTATTTAGATTGATTTTAAATAACACGGCAAACGTACTATCTTGAATCGTTCTAAACAACCTTTTAACAAAGGATTTTAGTAAAGATTTTAAAACTTCAAATGGCGTATGGTATTGCCGTTATTTATGAGTTGTTCAAGGCTCTTAATGCCAAGCTGTACATGGCTTTCATCGAACTTTCTCGAATTCACTTTATCCTTTTCCATGGTTTTTACGCCTTCAGGAACCATCGGTGAATCCGTTACCAGTAAGAGTGCCCCAGTCGGGATGTGATTGTGAAAGCCTACCGTAAACAGGGTAGCGGTTTCCATATCAATGGCGTAGGCACGAATGGCCAACAGGTATTCTTTAAACTCGTCGTCAAACTCCCACACTCTGCGGTTGGTGGTGTAGACAGTACCCGTCCAATAGTTGATGTTGTTATCACGCACAGTAGTCGATACGGCTTTTTGCAAAGCAAATGAAGGCATAGCCGGTACTTCGGGTGGGAAATAATCGTCGGATGTACCCTCGCCACGTATAGCGCCAATAGGTAAAATGAAATCACCGATAGAATTTCGTTTTTTCAGTCCGCCGCACTTCCCTAAAAACAGCACTGCCTTTGGTTCTATGGCCGACAGTAGGTCCATAATAGTTGCAGCATTGGGAGAACCCATTCCAAAGTTGATCATCGTAATGCCGTTGTGCGTGGCACTGCTCATACTTTTATCTCTGCCCTGTACCTCTGCTCCTGTTAACTGGGCAAAGAGGTCTACATAATGCTGAAAATTGGTCAAGAGTATGTAATTCCCAAAATCTTCAAGGGCTACTCCTGTATAGCGTACAAGCCAGTTGTCGACGATTTCTTTTTTTGTTTTCATAGGTTCTTAGGTAAAGTAAAACTGAAGGGTAGCAAATCCTGTACCCCCTTGAATTCAAAGGCATCTGTAGTCCTATTCATCAAGAACAATTGGTAGGGCACTTCTTGCCTTAACTCAGTTTCATGCAGCACTTGCCTACACGATCCGCAGGGCGCAGCCGGAGACCGCTCTTGCTCACCGGTCATGATATAAATGGCTTTGATACGTTCATGAGGGAACGCGGCCTTAGCGGCGAGCACTGCAACGCGCTCTCCACACAATCCGTCTGGAAATGCCGCATTCTCTTGATTGGTACCGACCACAGTGTGCCCGTTATCTAATAGGACAACACTTGAAACGGGATAATTTGAATAGGGAGCATATGCCGAATCTAACAGTTCTTCGAGTTTCTCCTCAATAGCTTTTGGAACAATCGCCTTCGTCCTCCAATCTTCATGAAGCGTGTAGCGAATAGTTTTCTCTTGTTGCATGCGCTGGGTCTTGGTGCCCATTAAGATACCTCTTTTAATCCAACTAAAACGGTTCATAAATGAAACAGATTTAATTGTAATGGGCACTATATGGGCCAGGTTAACACCCAATTACACGGAACTTGATGAATATGGCGTACTCCCGCTGTTTTGCATGGCACTACTTTTCAGTATGTCATTGGGTTTCCTTTTTATCATAGTTCCAGTTGCGATGTCCATATTTGGTCTGGAGGTTTATTTCTTGCGCAAGACAGGGTATAAATTCACATGGGATCAAACATTACTCAATCTATCTCTGGGATTTTTTGACCGCCTCATGGGATTATATCTCACCGAACGCAGCCTCATTCTCATAGAGCAGGTGGTGAGTTGGAGGTTATTCCCTGGAATTGAAAAATCCATTTTTGCATTCGTATTGACCTTTATAGGTGTCGATTTTATATGGTACCTATTTCATCGAATGGGACATCGAATTTCCCTTATGTGGGGCATTCACTTAGTGCACCATCAAAGCGACGAATATAATCTCAGTGTGAACTTCGCTTTAAGCCCACTCGGGTTCATGATACGTAGCATTATGTATTCCTCATTGGTGTTCTTAGGCCTTCCCGTAGAATATGTCATTATGAGTGGTTACCTCAATGCGTTCTACCAATACTATTTACACACAGAATTTATTTCGACCATACCTTGGTTAGAGCATGTATTGGTAATGCCTGATCACCATAAGGTGCATCATGCTTCCAACGAGGTATACCTCGACAAGAATTATGGCGGTGTATTCATCTTTTGGGACAAGCTTTTTGGTTCTTTTATAGCGTACGAGGAAAAGCCCGATTACGGTCTGACCACCGAGCTGCCACAAAGAGACTTTATCAATATACAGTTGTTCTTTTTTAAAAAGCTGTATTCAAATTTCCGTCGATATGGCTTTCAAAGGGGGCTTCATTTGCTTTGGTTGGGTCCGGAACATCAAGATTCTCATGTGCCCGACGTACTTCCATTAGCTGCCAAACCAACTATTAGTAAGGCAGTAATTGGTATTGCCATCTATTTAATCACATATCGTTTCTTAACGACCACTGACGATTGGCTTTCTATGTGTATTGCCGTGATACTCAATTTAACAGCCATTGTTCTCGTCAACGGTATAACTTATACGAAAACACACATCAAGCAGCTTAGTTAGGCGATAAAAAAAGGACGCCCCATCCGGGGCGCCCTTTATTCAAATACTCAAAGGAGTGTTATTCGAAGCTATAGGTGCTGCCGTAGCGCAACATCTGTCCCAGGAAGTCCATAGGGTAGGTGACCTTAACATCAATGATGCTATCACCTTGCATAACAGGCTCCATTTCAGGGTTTACAAAACCGCTATACGGTGCAAGATTCAAAGGCTCAGAACGACGCAATACTTCTGCATGGAGTTCCGCATCTACCTTCACTCCATAGGTCTCTACGAGATTTCTTCCGGCTTCAAAATCACCCTCGCTCTTAATACGTTGGATCTCACGGAGCAATTCACCAAAGTACCCGCGCAGTTTGTCGTAATCATTAACTACGAAGTAGGTCTTGCCGTCGATGACTTTACGCTCGATGACATTCTCTTCCCTTCCGCGCTCAAAAGCCCATGAGGCTACCAACTGACGGTTGCGCATGTGGTCTTCTTCGATATCGTCTCCAGGCAAAATGCGGCGCAATTGCAGCATCATACCGTTTGAGATGTAATTGTCAAACTCTGCATAGCCAGGCTCTTTGTTTTCCATCAAGCCAATTTCCTGCATCTTATCGTCCAAGATGAAGTACAATGCCACGAGGTCGGCGCGAGCTTCTTCAAGCGTTGAGCTGTAGTTCTTCAAAGTTTCCTTTGGTGTGCCCACGCCAGGGTTGATTTTACCTGATGCATGACCCACCACTTCGTGAAGGGCAGTGTGCATCTTGGAACCTAGTTCGCCGTATTTCTCGGCACGCTCGTTGTGCATGGTAGAGAAGCCAAATTCTTCGGCCATACCCTTACCGGCACTTGCGTGGTAGGCATCTTCAATATTTCCAAGTGATACAGATTTAGAACCGTGCTCTACGCGAATCCAGTTCGCATTTGGAAGGTTTACACCAATAGGCGTAGAAGGAGAGGCATCACCAGCTTCACCAGCTACGGTAACAATCTTGTAGCTAACACCGACAACGCTTTCCTTTTTGTGCTCGTCCATGATAGGACTGTTGTCCTCAAACCATTGAACGTTATCTGCGACCACGGCCATACGCGCGCTGGCATCAAAGTCTTTCACTTGAACTACGGTCTCGTAAGAACCTCTGTAGCCCATTGGATCGTTATACACTTCCACAAAACCATTGATGTAATCTACATCGCCGCCGGTAGTGCTTACCCACGCAATATTGTAATCGTCCCATTTGGTGAGATCGCCACTTTCGTAGTATTCGATAAGCAGACCAAGTGCCTTAGCCTGGTCCTCGTTTTCTGCTACTGCTTGGGATGGGACACCTGATCCAGTGATTGCATTCTCAATCAGTTGTCCTCTCAAGTCACCACTAGGTCCTGGAGGTCCTGCTGGACCTTCAATAGCACCACCAGTTAAACCACCAATGGAAATCCACTTACCACCTTCATAGACATATAGAAATTTT
>JBMZBC010000029.1:0-19362 GCA_049611965.1 Schleiferiaceae bacterium
GCTGAAAATTTGGCACGGCACCATAGAGCCATTGTACAGCTTCAGTATAGGTCATTACTGCAATTCGAATCGGTAAACGATATATCCTACTTGTAATCCCGCACCAGATTTTGGTGTCCACGTTGTTTTACGAGCAGCTCGTTCGGCTCGATCGGACAAACATGTACTAGTAAAGTTTGAAGATGGTCCATTCGGGATGTTTACGCCTCCGGTGGTTTCTACCACTTTACCATTTGCGTCCACACGAATTTTAACTACGACAACGCCTTCTTTGTTACAGTCGTTGGTAGGTATATGTTGGTTGAGAGGATCCCGACCAGCGAGGTAGTAATCACCGCTATTACCAATCCCTCCATTTCCGGTCCGGTTGGGGCTGAGAGGGTCTCCATTCGGATCGCCTTGGTCGCCACCGCCTTGTGTTTCTCCTTCGCCGCTGCCGCTACCTTTATTGTTGGTATTGAACATGCGGTTTAATCGATCCGCTTTACGTTGGCGTTCTAATTCCTCTTCTGTTGGCTGTGGGTCCGGTTCAGGCTCTGGATCCGGCTGTGGGGTTTCTTTAGGCGTTTCTTTAGGTTGCTCTTTTACAGGCTCTTTCGGCATTTCTTTTTTTGGTTCCTCTTTCGGTTCCTCGATAACAGGCGCATCTTCTACATCTTGTGTGACCACTTCTTCTTGAACCGGTGCCGTCTCCTCGACTGGAGTTTCCGGTGCGGGTGGTGGCGGAGTAACAGGGGCAGCTTGTGTGTTGTCTCCAAATCCGTCATCGCTGAATCCAAAATTGATTGCAATGCCGTCCTCAGGTGGAGGATCTTGATACTTTAGCCCGGCAATAGCAAACCATAGCAAGAGCAGGACGTGTATAGTTACCGTCCAAAACCGTGCTCTGTTCCTATTTCTATGCTCGTTGAATGCCATATTTAGTTCGGATCAGTGGCAATAATCATTTTCATGTTATTGCGGTAACCGATATCTAATAAACGTACAGTTTCGCCTGTTGGTACTGTTTGATCAGCACGAAGAACAACTACGGCTTGTTCATCAGCAGGTAATTTACCTACCTCACCGAGCAAGGTTCGTTCTACTTGATCGTAGCTTACGATGGTGCCGTTCACATCAAATTCTAAATCTTCATTCACCGTGAGGGTGATGTTTTTCTTCTTGACTGTCTGAGCACCACTCTTTGGAAGAATAATGTCTAGGGCACTAGAGGTTACCAAAGTGGAAGCCAGGATGAAGAAAATGAGCAGCAAGAATACAAGGTCAGTCATGGAAGACATGTTCACCTCGGCGCTTACTTTACTTCTTGATCTTAAATTCATAATCGATTCCGATTAAGCAGGTTCGTGCAACAAATCCAAGAAGTCCATGGCGCTATCCTCTAGCTTGTACACCACACGGTCTACTCGAGTCACCAGGAAGTTGTATCCGAAGTAAGCAATGATACCGACCAAAAGACCTGCTACCGTAGTAGTCATCGCGGTGTAGATACCTTCTGCCATCATATCTAGTTTGATCTGGCCACCGGCGTTTGCCATTTCCTTAAATGTCAAAATCATTCCAATTACTGTTCCCAAGAACCCAATCATCGGTGCGCCACCAGAAATGGTAGCGAGCATAGGCAAGCCCTTTTCCAATCGAGTTACTTCTAGTTTGCCTTGGTTCTCAATCGCCTGAGTAATATCTCCTAACGGTTTACCAATACGGCTGATTCCTTTTTCAATCATGCGTGCCACAGGAGTACTCTCTGCCTTACAAAGTGCTCCAGCTGCATCTAGCTTGCCGTCCATCACCATATCCTTAATGTTGTTCATGAAGTTCGGGTCTACCTTGTTGGCAGAGCGGATGGCACCGAAGCGCTCAAAGAAAATATAAACGGCGAAAATGCTCAGCACTCCAAGGAATGCCATGATCAAAATCCCACCTATTCCACCTGAGGTCATTAGCTCCAGGATAGACATTGTTTTTTCTGTTGGTTCTTCAGTTAACACGGCCTCTGCGCCCGTTTGAATTTGAAGGAATAGTGTACTCATTTCTGCTATGTGATTTACCCAAATATCTATAAAAAGAAAGCCCCCGCTTCGCGGAGGCTTTTGAAATATCAACAACTTGAAAGGCCTTAAGCCAACAACATGTTTTGTAAGATATAAACTCCAGCTCCCGCTAAATATCCAACGAGTGCAAGCAGTGAAATATTCTTTAAATACCAACCAAAACTTATTTTTTCTAGTCCCATGACTGCAACACCTGCTGCAGATCCAATGATCAGGGCAGAACCACCCGTTCCGGCACAGTAGGCCAAGAACTGCCAGAAGGTACCGTCCTGCATAAACAAGCCAGCCTCAGTGGTTTCATACATTCCCATTGCCGCAGCAACGAGAGGTACGTTATCTACAATAGAAGAAAGTAGACCGATAATGATACCCACGACGTATACGCCATTCTGTGTATCGGTCCCAATACCTTCGTCAAGCGCTATAGCTAAATCTCCAAGCTGGCCCATGCTTTGAAGTGAAGCCACAGCCAAAAGAATCCCTAAGAAGAATAATACCGAAGGCGTATCAATCTTTTGAAGTACCCCGAGCGGGCTGAGGTGGTGCTTTACATCTGCAGGCTTTCTGCGGTGCATGATATCTGTAATCAACCATAAAACTCCCAAAGACAACATCATCCCCATGAATGGAGGTAGATGGGTAACTGTTTTGAAGATTGGAACGAAAACCAATCCTGCTACCCCAGCAAAGAAGACGAAGTTTCTTTCGAAAGGCGTAGTTGGGTCTAAATAATGTTCTGCATTTTCTGCTTTCAATGGGCGCTTGACGTCTCCTTTCAATCGAAAAGAAAGCAGTACAAGCGGTGCTAATAGGGTGAATAACGAGGGCACAATGAGGTCTGTAACAACAGCACCTGCAGTAATCTGTCCTTTGATCCAAAGCATGGTTGTGGTTACATCACCAATAGGTGACCAGGCCCCTCCGGCGTTCGCTGCTACGACTACCATACCTGCGAAGAACCAGCGGTCTTTCTGATCTGCGATGAGCTTGCGCAAAAGGCTGACCATGACAATCGAGGTCGTGAGATTATCCAAAGCTGCCGAGAAGAAGAAGCTGAGAATACCGATAATCCACATCAACTTTACCTTGTTGGTGGTCTTAATTCGGTCCGTAATTACAGCAAAACCTTCATGCGCATCCACAAGCTCCACGATGGTCATCGCTCCAATCAAGAAGAAAAGGATGGATGAAATCTCGCTGAGGTGGTGAAGTAAATGTTCTTCCACTTCGTGGTAATGGTGACTGGCTACGATGTATAGTGTCCAAGTCAATACTCCCGTAACCAAGGCTGCTGCTGCCTTGTCGATTTTGAGTTGGTGTTCAAAGGCTATGGCTGCATAACCCAGTACAAACACCACAAGCATCAAAGTGTAGGTCATTGATTTTTAGATTAAAAGTTTCAAAGCATTCTCATATGCTTTGGAAGTAATGTTAGTGTGTTCCGATTTTACGGCTTCAATATCTTGAAGTGCTCCTAATATAGTGTGACTTACGTCATGAAATATAGCTAGGTCAGTTAATTCTGCATCCTCTTGCATTAAATAACCAAAAACTCGTGCCATTCCGCAGTTTGAGATGAAATCTGGAATGACCGCACATTTTTGATCGGCCAATTCTGCGATAGGACCGTAGAAAATTTCTTCATCAGCAAAAGGCACATTGGCTCCTGAAGAGATGATCTCCAACCCATTGTCCAACATTTGTGCGAGTTGCATTCGATTGACAAGCCTTGAGGCTGCCGCAGGAATAAAAACTTCAGCTCCTATGGACCAAATGTCTTTGTTGGCCTGCTCGAATGGTATGATGTTCGGTGCGTTTAAGGCGTTACCGTTTTTATTATTGAACAAGTCCGTTATTTCTTCAAGTGAAAATCCTTCGTGCTTCATGAGTCCACCCGCAATGTCAATGATTCCCACAATTTTAGCACCCATTTGGCTCAGGTAGTACGCAGCACCCGAGGCAACATTGCCCCAACCTTGGATGATCACGCGCTTTCCAGAAATATCTTGTCCCCACAGATCGTAAAGGTGTTTCACGCTTACAGCAGACCCGTAGCCTGTAATCATATCACCTACTTTCATGGAGTCCGAGCCCTTAGGTAATAGCTCTTCACTAGTTACACTGAGACTTACCCCGTCTTGCAGTTGTTTGATCTTTCTTGCTTTGGCAAAATCTCCCGGTTGGTAGTGACCGTTCAGCACACCCTCTTGTGGGTGTAGAATGCCCAACTCACTAGTAATTGGGATCACTTCCTTTTTCTGGTCGACGTTCAAATCTCCACCAGTACCGTAATAGTTTTTCAACAAAGGATATACTGCTTTGTACCATCGGCGCAATACACCGTCTTTTCGAGGGTCGTTTGGATCGAAATCAATGCCGCTTTTCGCCCCGCCGATAGCAGGTCCTGCTACGGTAAATTTGATTTCCATGGTCTTTGCAAGAGATAGCACCTCACTTTCTGTAAGGCCTTTTCTCATGCGAGTTCCACCGCCTGCAGCTCCACCGCGGAGGCTGTTTATGACTACCCAACCTTTTGCTTCGGTCAGCGGATCGTGCCAATTAAAGACGATTTCAGCAGGGCGCTCTTCGAATGCGCGTAGTTGTTCTTTCATCGCGTCTGTATTTAGGAAGCCCTAAGGTACTATTTAAGGCCAAAATACTTTGCCCGAACTGTGATTTTTACCACTACCGGTAGTCGCTCCTAATACGTTGTCTTTCCCAGTAAACCTTAGGTAGGCAAGGAGTGCAAAAATGATGGCTTCTTTGAAGTTGACCACCTCTTTTTCAGGGCGTTCTAATTTCACTCCATACGCTTCTATACGTCCCAACAAATAATCATTCCATGCACCTCCGCCAGTGACTAAAACACGTTTTCCTTCGAGAATAGTTGAAATCTGTATGGCAATATGTTCGCAATAGGTAGCAAGGGCATCTGAGGGCTGCAAGTAATCTACTTTGTCCAAGACTTTGGCTTCCACCCATTCCGCTCCAAGGCTCTTTGGTGGTTCTTGCTCAAAGTAGGGAAGACTATTTAGCTCTTCCAATACCCATTGATTGATAGATCCGCGTGAAGCGTGCTTTCCTTCCTCGTCGTATTCTTTTCCCATTTCACGAGAAAGGGTATTCAAAACATAGTTCGCAGGGCAAATATCAAAGGCATGCATCACGCCGTCTCCTAGTTTAGGATTTCCGATGCTCACATTTGCAAAACCACCTAGATTAAGTGCTGCTTCATACATACCGAACAGAAGGTGGTCGCCCATTGGTACTAAAGGAGCGCCTTGACCACCAAGCAAGACGTCCTGCATTCGAAAATCTGTGATGCATGGAATATCCGTAGCATGTGCAATTTCAGCCAAGCATCCCGCTTGAAAGGTGTATTTGTTTTGTGGATCGTGAAAAATGGTCTGACCATGAGAACCAACAGCGTGAATTTCGTAGGCTGTTTTTCCTTTGATATGCTCGATACATGAAATAGTCCAGCCGGCAAATGCTTGGTCAACTTGTGATTTTAGTGAGGCATCCTTGAAACAATTATTCACTAGTGTTTTAAGCGCATCGGGATACTCAAATTCAAAGTGTTCGAGGAGCTGCCATTGAAGGCCGTTCTCTTCGCTGAATTGAACCAAAGCGGCATCCATTCCATCTAAGGAAGTACCGCTCATAAGGCCTAAAATATTGAGAGTTCCGTCGTACATTTGTCAAACCAATAATAAACAGAATTTTCGATGAACTTCAACCTATCCGAGGAGCATTTGATGATTCGCGATGCGGCACGAGATTTTGCCCAAAACGAATTACTACCAGGCGTTATTGAGCGCGACACCAACCAAACATTCCCACACGAACAAATCAAACAACTCGGCGAGCTAGGCTTTATGGGTATGATGGTCGATCCAAATTATGGAGGATCAGGTCTAGATACCCTTTCATATGTCCTGGCCATGGAGGAGCTTTCTAAGATTGATGCTTCCGCTTCGGTTGTTGTGAGCGTCAACAACAGTCTCGTCTGTTGGGGACTGGATACCTTTGGTAACGAAGAGCAGAAGGCCAAATACTTGCCTAAACTTGCTGCTGGAGAACACATCGGCGCTTTTTGTTTAAGCGAGCCTGAAGCGGGTTCTGATGCAACTTCGCAGAGCACCACGGCAGTCGATATGGGGGACCATTACCTACTAAACGGTACGAAGAATTGGATTACTAATGGTGGCAGCTGTGAGATTGCCTTGGTTATCGCCCAGACGGATCGTGAGAAAGGGCACCGCGGTATTAACGTACTGATTGTCGAAAAAGGCATGGACGGTTTCGTAGTAGGACAAAAAGAAGATAAACTCGGTATCCGCGGATCGGATACACATACCCTACTTTTTAACGATGTGAAGGTGCCGAAAGAAAACAGAATTGGCGAAGACGGGTTTGGATTCAAATTCGCGATGAAAACATTGAGCGGGGGACGTATAGGTATTGCTGCACAGGCTCTTGGTATTGCTCAAGGAGCGCTAGACCTTGCATTGGCCTATTCAAAAGAGCGCAAGACTTTCGGTAAACCTATCCACGACCACCAAGCGATAGCTTTCAAACTCGCAGATATGGAGATGAAGGTAGAGCAGGCACGATTGCTTGTGTACAAGGCGGCTTGGTTAAAGGATCAAGGAATGCCTTACGATAAGGAAAGCGCCATGGCCAAACTTGCAGCCTCTGAAGCAGCGATGTGGGTGAGTACTGAAGCGGTTCAAGTTCACGGTGGTTACGGCTACGTGAAAGAATACCATGTAGAGCGTTTGATGCGCGATGCGAAGATTACTCAGATTTATGAGGGTACTTCAGAGATTCAAAGAATCGTAATCTCAAGAGATTTGATCAAGAATTCCTAAAGGAAGGAGAGGAGTGCCTCCAAGGCGATTCCTCGAGATCCTTTCAAAAGTATAGAGGCGTCCTTCGGGGCGCCTTTTTCTTTCCAATAGTTGGCCAATTCATCTGTGGTCGAAAACCGCAGTCCAGACCAGTCGGTAGCACCAAAATGATGGCCTATAAGGACGGTTTGATCTTCCATTTGAAGTTCACGGATGTAATTGACCATGGCTTGATGTTCCGCTCCACTTTCTTCTCCTAATTCGAACATATCACCGAGCACTAATAATCCGTCTTGCCTGTGCCACGTAGCAAAGCTTTCTACACTTAGCTTCATGCTGGTAGGGTTTGCATTATATGCATCAAGCAACACCTTATTTGTTGCCGTTTTTCTCCACTCGACTCGATTCATCTTTGGAGCATAAGATTCGATGGCAGATTTAATGGCCTTAGCGTCAACGCCCATATGATGTCCAAGACATGCCGCTGCCACTATATTCTGTTCATTGAAGGAGCCACTAAGTTGGCTTTGGATGGAATAGGATTCTTCGCCATGGACGATGTGCACTGCTGCAAATTCAGTAGTACTCGAAGGTTGCCATTGGACGAGGCCTTCGCCTTTGCCGTAGCCAAACTGATTGATGCCTGTACTTTTTTCTATTTGAATAGGGTCATTGAGGTTCACCATTGCTAGACCATCGGTCGAGCGGAGGTAATCGTAGAGTTCGCTCTTGCCTTTAATAATGCCCTCGACGCCGCCGAATCCTTCTAGATGTGCTTTACCGTAGTTGGTAATGTAGCCAATAGTCGGTTCACATATGGCTGCAAGCTGGGCAATTTCCTTTTGGTGATTGGCACCCATTTCAATCACTGCTAACTCGCTATCTCGAGGAATGCGTAACAAGGACAATGGTACACCGATGTGGTTGTTGAAATTCCCAGCCGTTGCATAGGTCTTGAAAGTGGTGTTCAACACGGCGTGAAACAGTTCTTTATTGGTGGTTTTGCCGTTACTCCCAGTTAATCCAATGATGGGAATACCCAAGTACCTTCTGTAAGCTCTTGCGCAGTCTTGTAGTGCCTCGAGAACGTTGTCTACCAATATCAATCGATCGTCTTTGCCTACAGGTTCATCCACAACAGCATAAGCTGCTCCCAATTCAAGTGCTTGTAACGCAAATGAGTTCCCGTTGAAACGAGCCCCCTTCAGCGCAAAGAAAATGGAGCCTTGCGGAATACTACGTGTATCTGTAGTAACGGCTGAGGAGTTCAAAAAGGCTTCGAATGGTGTCATTTCTTCAAGCGATAAATCCAAGTACAATGTACATCACAAAAAAGCCCCGCGGAAGCGGGGCTTTTGAGATTTATTAAGGGACAAGAATTACATTCTGTAACGCTTGAAGTTGTGCTGCTTTACTTTTGCAGGACGCTTGCTCTTGTCGCTTGATTCGTTTTGGAATCCTACGCGGTCCATAGCACAACGGAAACCAATATCATCAGTTGCTTGGTCTTCTTCCAAGAAACGACGCGTACCTGGGCTCAACCAATATGCACGGTCTTTCCAGCTACCACCTTTGTATACACGAGTAGTGTTTCCAATAAGTGTTTTGTTACCGTAGTCGTACATCGGTGCCTCACCTTCTTGTACTGGGTTAGCGTAGTTCTGTGAGCTCTCTTGGTCACCGTCTAGGTAATCGCGGTAATCTGATTTAGAGTAGTTGCGACGATTTACGTTTTCTTCAACAGTAACAGAGCGCGTTGGCAACTGACCTGGAAGACGAACGATTACTGTATCGCCATTGCGAACTTCCTTCTGTGGATCTTGCAATACTTCTAAAGAACCAATGTCTTGGTAGTTTTTGTCGTAGTGTTTGAATTCATTACCACGGAATGCACGGAAGTCGTTTACATCTGTAGAGCTCACTGGGCGGTATACGTCCATTACCCACTCACTTACGTTACCAGCCATATCGTAAAGGCCGAAATCGTTAGGAGGGTAGAAGCGAACTTGCATCGTTACATCAGCTTCGTCATTCAACCAACCTGAAGTACCCATGTTATCACCGCGGCCTCTTTTGAAGTTAGCCAAGATCTGGCCACGATCCATTTTCTCTGGATTACGCGTACCGTTTCCGTTCCAAGTGTATTTGTTCTTGTCAACTACACGGTTGTAAATACGCTTACCACCGTCTGCATAGGCTGCATATTCCCACTCAGCTTCGGTCGGAAGACGGTACTTTGGAAGTACTACACCGTCCTCAATTCTCGCTGGACGACCTTCTTTACCATATACGCTGTTTGGGTTAAGATCCTTAAGACCTTTTCTGTTTTGTTGTACGTACTCGCCTTGTTTGTATAGATATACCTCTGTGTTGAAGTGATCTGCATCCATTTGGTCTGGCATTTCTTTCAAAATGCCTTCTTTGATGAGAATAGCTTCGTTCACACGATCCGTTCTCCAAGAACAGAAGCGTTGCGCTTGCAACCAACTAACACCAACAACAGGGTAGTAGTTGTAGGCAGGGTGACGTAGGTAGTTTTCTACGAAATTATCGTTGTAGGCAAGTTTGTCTCTCCAAACTAAGGTATCTGGAAGTGCACTTTTGTAGATCTCTGGGTAGTAGTCGTAATCATATACGCGACGTAGCCAGTACAAGTACTCACGGTAGTCCAAGTTGGTTACCTCATTCTCATCCATGTAGAACGAACTCACAGTAACTCTTCTTGGAATATTGTTCCAGTCTTTAACGAAATCTTCTTCTACTTGACCCATCATGAAGGTACCGCCCTCAACGAAAACTAGACCTGGACCAACTTCTTGGCCGTTGTAGTTTAGGTTGGCTTGGAAACCACCATTCTTCTTGTCATTAATTGCCCATCCTGTAGTGTTGGATGTTGGACCTGCACAGCTTGCTAATAGCGCTGTTGCAAATGTTGCAATTGAGAATTGAACGAACTTATTCATGTAATTGAAATTGTTGCTGTTTAGAATTTAGGACACTTCAGTGCCTTAAGTTTACTCGCTTTCACACGGCAAGGGAATTTGTAACCCAAGCTAACCTCGTGAGACCCACCCAGTGTATTTGTCAAATCACTAATAGTGTAATCGTAGCTGTATCCGAATGTCCATGGCACATCTGGAGGTGTAATACCCAAGATGAAAATCACTGCATCAGGATTGAAGCTACCTTGTCTCAATGCTAGACCACCTGCAAGCGGTCCTCTAGCAAAACTTACACCAGCGGTCAACTGCGAAGCTGAACCTTGTGTTTGGTATACCACATTAGGAACGATGTAAGATTGAAGACTATTGTGTAGACGCTTTCTTCCTAAAGGAATATTTGCGCCCGCATGTGCTGTCAATTTGATGGGCAACCTACTTTGGCTTAGGAATGCTTCGTTAGGTTCTGTAAGGTGATGTCCAACGACACCGATGTACCACTTGTCCGTAAATCCGAGCATACCGAAACTCAGGTCCAAATGGTTGTTGAAGTTATTTCCTGGTGCGACTTCGTTGGTAGGAAGAACAAATCCATAGAATGGGTCGATCATGTCAGGGAACGTAAACTGGCCCCAATCAAGACTTCTTTGACGGAAGGTCGCCTGAAAACCACTCAATAAAGTGAAGTTTCTATTCACCTCTAGGTGGTAGCTGTACACTGCACTTACCTCAGTGAGGTTGAGCGCACCGTTACCTGCATCATCACGAAGTGTCATCAATGCTACACCACCGTTTAATTTGTCCACATACTGGTCGTATGAGGCAGAATACGTTTGGTATACGCCGAGTTCTGGGTACTGATTTCTGTAGTTCGTATGAACTGTAGGACATCTATCCAAACCAGCAAAGGCAGGATTTAGGTAAATAGGATTCGCGTAATATTGGCTGAAATGAGCATCCTGAGCAAAGGCTACAGAGCTTATTATCAGTGCTGTACAAGCGAAAATTATGCGTTGTTTCAATGCGTTCATTGACGTAGCTGTGTTTTCAAGAGACAAGTATAAGCAAAAAAAGTACGATTTTCACCTTACTATCGTTTGTTGTTAAACGCTTTTTGCATGGCATTTGTTATGTCTTGAAGTAAGTTTGTACACGTGAGGAAAAACATCTTAGTACTTATTAGTTTCTTCTGCGCCTTCCAAGTTGTCGGTCAGGTACGCTTTGAACAGGGAGAATATGTTCAGTTTAGGACAGCTAAACCCGGCATTCACCTGCTTTCTGGCGATGAAATTATTGAACGCGGAATATTAGCCGTAGGAGATGCCTTGGACCGCCTGGTTATTGAGGCTAGAACAGAATCGGTTCTTTCTCACGTGAACGATACATCAAGAGCTTTCAATGCGCCCATTCACTATTATATCTCTGATAGCGATGGCTTTTTAGATGGTCAGTCTAAGGTGTATTTCTACATGAACGGGCCTTTCGGTATTCAATGGGACGCGGCGAACGAGCGCTACGAGTATACTGCGCATCCGTATTCGAATTTCGAGCACTTCCTCGTTAGCGCAGCTTCAACGTCGCAATCCTATGCGATGGACGAACGAGGTTCGGATCTAATGGGTGCATCCACAAGGGTTTTGAATTCTTCAAACCAATTTTACCACAGAGACACCGCGCTATATAATTTGGTTGGGACAGGACGTCGCTGGTTCGGTGAATTGTTTGACTTTACCACCACTCAAGTTTTTGATTTACCGTTGATCCCGCTCAATGCCTCATCCATGGAAGTTGAAATAGCTGCAGTGGCGCGGTCATCATCATCATTAACGAATCTATCCGTGCAGAATGGCGGCAGTGTTTCTTTTCAAGCGGTTGCCACGAGTTCAGTTTCGAATTATGTGATTGAACGAGGATTGACCACCAATATCCCTTCCGCAAATAAGGTCATTTTGACTTACGACAAGACGAGTGATAACGGCGCTGCATTGTGGTTGGACCAATTAAAAGTGAATTATCGCACAGACAATACGGTCGCTCAAAATGCCAATTACCAAAAGCGCTTCCAAAACTATCCGCGTCATCAAGATTCAATTTCCACTATTCAACTCGAGGGTTCTGACCTATTGGTTTTTGATATTACTAATCAAGCACAACCCGTATTAATTAATGCCACAGCTAGCGGCAATACAGTCAGCTTTGAAGTCGGTGAAGACGGTTTTAAAGAAATCACAGCGATACCCGCTAGTGGTGCGTTTGAGCCGATGTATGTTCGTACAGGTAAGTTGACATTTTTCGAAGATTTAGCCGGTCTTGACGCCCTGATTATCGCTCCGGATTCCTTGCTCATTGAAGCGCAAAGACTGGCGGAGATTCAACAAACTGTAGGAACGAATTCAAGCGCCCTTGCGCTCGAAGAAATTTATGCGTTAGCCAATGCAGGAACTCCTGATATCGCTGCTATTCGTCAGTTTCTAGTTGAGCTCAACCAACGTAACAACGACGGTCTGAAATACTTGACATTATTTGGCGATGCATCGTACGATTACAAGGGCACCTTGCCAGGAAATTCGAATCTCGTTCCAACCTTTGAGAGCTACGGTAGCTTCTCTTTGTACACGAGTTACATAACCGACGATTACTATGGTTATCTCGATCAGGGCGAGTCGCTCAATTGGTATGTAGACGATATCGATCTTGGTATCGGTCGACTTCCGGTAAATACCCTCGAGGAGGCAGCAGCCTCTGTAGACAAAATCGAGCGCTATCTGACGGATGATGGACGATACGGTCCTTGGCGCGGCGATGTAGTTTTAGTTGCGGATGATGTGGATCACGCATGGGAACGCGAATTTGCTGTGGTTCAAGATGCTTTGGCGAAACGATTAGATACAACGCGTCCTGAAATGAACATTATCAAGATTTATTCGGACGCATACCTCCAAGAGTCAAAGCCAGGTTCACAACGCTATCCTACGGCACGCGAAGCATTGTTTAGAAGCGTTGAGAACGGAGCACTCATGGTGAGTTACATCGGTCATGGCGGTGAAGTAGGATGGGCCACTGAACGCATCTTACAACTGGAGGACATTAACAATTGGACCAATGAGACCAAATTACCGGTATTTACAACGATAACGTGTGAGTTCACCAGGTTCGACGATCCGAATAGAGTAAGTGCTGGAGAACAATTGTTCTTGAATCCATACGGTGGGGCTATTGGATTGTATTCTACCACGAGAAGTGTATTTGCGACGAACAGTACCTACGATTTGAATCGACTTTTAAATCAGAATATGGTGGGACTCGATGTGCCTCGTCTCGGTGATGTACTTCGCGAAACAAAAAACAACAACATCAGTGGGGACAAGATTAAGTTCTCCTTGATAGGTGATCCTACCATACCTCTTTCGAAGCCCAAAGACGCCGTTGTTTTAGATACCATCAATAATGTAGCGTGGAGTGCCTTTGAAGATACCCTAACTGCCCTGTCTTGGGTAGAGATTAAGGGACACGTTGGCTCTACTTCCGGCATAAACTCAGACTTTAACGGTCGCGTATGGCTGACCTTCTTTGATAAAGCACAGTCTGTTCAAACAAGACGAAACGATGCCAACGGTTCGGTATTCAATTTTAAAACGCAGAACAATGCCATCTTCAGAGGAGAGGCTTCTGTGATTAATGGGGCATTTACGGTACAGTTCAGAATTCCGTTGGACATTAATCTTAGTATTGGGACACCCAAGGTTATTTCCTACGCAGCAAGCACAGCTGAGGATGCTTGGGGAGGGCAGAATAACCTGTTAATTGGTGGTGTGTTTGACGGAGTGATTACCGATACAGAGGGACCAAAGGTTCGTCTGTTTATTAACGATACAACCTTCACAAGCGGTGGTATTAGTGATCCAAATCCGCTGGCCATCGGGTTGATGGAGGACGAAAGTGGGATCAATGCGGTAGGTCTAGGTATTGGACATAATGTGGAATTAGAATTGGACGGACAACCGATTAATGTAAATGCTGCCTACCAGGCTAACATTGATGACTTCACCAAGGGAAGTGTGGAGTACCAATATTACGATTTATCCCCTGGGGAGCATCAGTTATCACTTAGAGCTTGGGATGTCTTGAATCAGTGGGGATATGACGAAATTACCTTCACCGTTATTGATGCGGCTGAGCCTATTCTCAATCAGCTCGAGATTTTTCCTAATCCATTTACGAGTGAACTAAATTTCAACCTAGAGCACAATCAAAAAGGACAGGAGGGCGAAATTCGCCTGACCTTGGTAGATAATCAAGGAAAAACAGTTTGGCAATGGAATGAAAATTTAGCACTTCAAGCCAATTCTTCAGACCTTCCAACGTTCTATGTGTCAGATGTTCCGAGTGGAAAATTGGTCCCAGGATTTTACCATGCAAGAGTCGTATGGACGCGAAGTGTTGATGGAAAATCTGCCAGAATACAAGAAAAGCTCATTTATATACGTTAAACTTGCGCTGCTACACGCACATGACTATGAAAAAACACATCCTCTTTCTACTTCTTTTTGCTTTTGCGACAAAAGGATATGCGCAAGACGATCTTAAATACAACGTAGTAACTACTGCAGTTCCTATTCTATTGGTTAGTCCAGACTCCCGCGCTGGTGCAATGGGTGATGTTGGTGTAGCTTCTACTCCAGACGGTAACTCAAGTGCATGGAATCCAGCTAAATTGGCATTCTTGGAAGATAAAGAGGCAAACATGGCTTTGTCTTACACACCATGGATGTCACGTCTAGTTCCAGATATCGACCTCGCGTATGTAAATTACTCTAAGGCGTTGAGTGATCGTCAAGGAATTGCAGCTTCTTTGAGGTATTTTTCTTTGGGTGAAATCAATTTTACCGATGACCGAGGCAACAGCTTAGGAACCTTCAATCCTTACGAGTTTTACTTTGATGTAGCATACGGTTTGAAATTAAGCGACCATTGGAGTGCTGGGACTGCACTGCGTTGGATTTATTCAGATATCGCCCAAGGCCAGGTCGTTCAAGGGCTTCAAACCAAGCCCGGTCAAAGTGGTGCTGCTGACCTTGGTTTCTACTACCAAGGCGACTTTACCAATATTAGTGGCGGTCGCCGTCAAGCGTTTTCAGCTGGCTTAGCTATCAGTAACCTTGGTGCCAAAATTGCATATTCGGAAAGTGGTAATGCAGATTTCTTACCAACCAATTTCAAAATTGGCGGTGGTTACCACCTTGAGATCGACGATTACAACATGTTGTCTGTGTATCTTGACATTAACAGACTACTCGTGCCAACTCCGCCTCAATTAGGTACGGATGGTGAAATTATTGCTGGTGTTGACACGGATGATATGACACCACTTATTGGCGCGGCACAAAGCTTCAACCCGGGTGCGAAACCAGGTGGTTTCACAGAGATGTTGCAGGAAAACATTTACAACTTTGGTCTTGAGTATCGTTACAACGATTTCTTGTTCGCAAGAGGCGGTTATCTAAATGAACACAAGCTCAAAGGAAACCGTCAATATGTAACCCTTGGGTTTGGGTTGGTTTACAATGTATTTAGCATTGATATGGCCTACCTTATTCCTGCAAGTCCTACGACGCGATCACCGTTAGAGAATACCCTTCGTTTCTCAATGGCGTTTAATATAGACGGCTTCTTAGCACAGTAAACCTTTCACAGCCTTTTCGGTTAGTTAAAACTAAAATCGCATTCTCTTTTGCTAGGTGCGGTTTTGGATTATTTTTGTCGCACTAAACACATCTGACAATGGCAAAAAAGCGCATTACAAAAGCGACCTACCTTAAGTGGTACGAGGACATGCTCTTCTGGAGAAAGTTTGAAGACATGTCTGCAGCATTGTACATCCAACAAAAAATTCGTGGATTCTTGCACTTGTATAATGGACAAGAGGCTGTTTTGGCCGGTTCAGCATTTGCAATGGAAAAAGGCGATAAGATGATCACTGCATACCGCAACCACGTTCAACCAATCGCCTTGGGTGAAGATCCACGACGCATTATGGCGGAACTTATGGGAAAGGTAACAGGTACTTCACGTGGTAAGGGTGGCTCTATGCACATGTTCTCTCCAGAACTCGGATTCTGGGGCGGTCACGGTATCGTTGGTGGACAAATTCCACTAGGTGCAGGATTGGCTTTTGCAGATAAATACAACGGCAAAAAGAACGTAACGCTTACCTACATGGGTGATGGTGCAATCCGTCAGGGCTCTTGGCACGAAACTGCCAACCTAGCGATGCTGTGGCAATTGCCAGTAGTTTTTATTGTTGAGAACAACGGTTATGCTATGGGGACTTCAGTAGAGCGTACAGCGAACCACACCGACATCCATAAATTGGGTGAAGGTTATGAAATGCCAAACCGTGCGGTAGACGGTATGGATCCTATTGCGGTTTATGATGCCGTACACGAAGCAATGGAGCGCGCACGTAAAGGCGATGGACCAACATTATTGGAGATTCGCACTTACCGTTACAAAGGACACTCAATGTCTGATCCTCAGAAATACAGAACCAAAGATGAGGTTTCAGAGTACCAAGCAAAAGATCCTATCACACTTTGTTTGAATAAAATCAAGGAAAAGAAATGGGCGACTGACGCAGAGATTGAAGAGATCAATCAACGCGTAAAGGATTTGGTGAAGGAATGTGTTGACTTCGCTGAAGCTAGCGACTTCCCAGATGCTTCTGAAGTATACCAAGGTGTATATGCTCAGGAAGATTACCCATTCATTAAAGACTAATAGGAATTATGGCTATTGTAATTAACATGCCGCGTCTCTCGGATACAATGACCGAGGGTGTTGTCGCAAAATGGCACAAAAGTGTTGGTGATAAAGTAAGCGAAGGTGATTTGCTTGCGGAAATCGAAACTGACAAAGCAACGATGGAATTTGAAGCATTCCCCGGTCAAGAGGGAACGCTCTTATACATCGGAACGGGTGAGGGAGAAATGTCACCTGTAGATACAGTTTTGGCTATTCTAGGTGATGAAGGCGAAGATATCGAAGCGTTGAAAGGCGGTTCAGCTCCAGCAGCTGATGCTCCAGCAGCGGAAGCTGCCTCAGCGCCAGCTCCTGAAGCGGCTCCAGCCCCAGCTGCTCCGGCACCAGCCCCAGCTGCTCCGGCACCAGCACCTGTTGCTGCTGCACCAGCAGACGGCTCAGTGAAAGCATCTCCACTTGCGAGAAAATTAGCAGCGGAGAAAGGCATCGATCTAAGCATGCTTCAAGGTTCAGGTGATAACGGTCGTATCGTTAAGCGCGATGTAGATTCTTTTAATCCGGCCTATCACACATCTGTACAACCGGGTGTGGCTGCTGCTCCTTCTGTTCCAGCAGGCGTAGAGAACTTTACAGATACTCCTGTAAGCCAGATGAGAAAAGTGATTGCGAAGCGTTTGAGCGAAAGCAAAAACACAGCGCCTCACTTCTACATTACCATGGATATTGACATGGATAATGCTATTGCAGCAAGAAAAACCATGAATGCTGGAGGTGATGTAAAGATCAGCTTCAACGACCTAGTGGTGAAATCGTGTGCCCTAGCACTTAAGAAACACCCAGTAATCAACTCAGCTTGGATGGGCGATAGCATTCGTCAAAACGATCACGTACACATTGGGGTAGCAGTTGCTATTGAAGATGGCTTGTTGGTTCCTGTTTTACGCCATGCAGATCAGATGCCACTTTCAAGCATTAGTGCTAACGTTAAGGATCTTGCGGGTAAAGCAAAAGACAAAAAGCTTCAGCCGTCCGATTGGGAAGGCAATACATTTACTATTTCGAACCTAGGTATGTTCGGTGTCGAAGAGTTCACAGCTATCGTGAACCCGCCTGATGCAGCAATCTTAGCAGTAGGAGGTATCAAACAAGTGCCTGTAGTTAAAGATGGTGCTGTAGTGCCAGGTAATGTGATGAAGGTTACTTTAAGTTGTGACCACCGAGTAATCGACGGTGCCTCAGGTGCAGCGTTCTTACTTTCGGTAAAAGCATTCTTGGAGAATCCAGTAACCATGCTGGTGTAATTTCCGGAAAGAAAAATAGAAACAGCCCGAACGAGAGTTCGGGCTGTTTTGTTATATATGTATAAATATTATGTCATGAAGAACATTTGGATTACCGGAGCATCAAGAGGTATTGGTTACAGTACTGCGCAATTATTCCTTGAGATGGGCCATAGAGTTATCATTCTTACCAGAAATACTCAGGCTGTTGAAGGACTTTCTGCTCTATATCCGGAGACCTTATATATATGTACAACGGATTTGTTGGCTTTGGAAAATTCAGAATACCCGGATTACCCGGTTGACATACTTATTAATAATGCAGGGGCATTAGTTAATAGGCCATTTAGTGATATCACTAAGGAAGATTTAATAAATGTATACGGTACTAATGTTTTTGGTCCAATTCAACTGATCCAAAATCTGATGCCTAAGTTCAGTACGGACGCCCATATCGTTAATATAAGTTCCGTAGGTGGGGTTACAGGTAGTGTGAAATTCCCTGGATTATCTGCCTACAGTTCTTCAAAGGGCGCGATGACCATACTAACAGAATGCCTTCAAGCTGAATTTGGCGACTCGACATCTTGGTCTTTTAACTGTTTAGCACTGGGTGCTGTGCAGACAGAAATGCTCGAAGAAGCATTTCCAGGGTACGTTGCACCCATCGATGCGGCGGCTATGGCTGCCTATATATGCGGCTTTGCGCTAAACAACCACCGTGTAATGCGAGGTAGAGTGGTAGAAGTTGCTATGTCAACTCCTTGATAATAAAGGGCTTCTAAAATTCTTTTAAAAAAACATTGGAATTCGTTAGGTAATAGGAAATCCGTGTATACATTTGCGCCCGCTTCCGGAAGGAGGCACGTTCTTTTCTACTAAGCTTTCAGCGGTAAAATAGCTTAACTGGTTGACTCACAGCAAAGAGAAAATTTGATTGTAAAAAAGATGATTTTTTGTTGCTAGAATTCAATGATAGCGTATCTTTGCCGTCCCAAGTTTAACAATTGAGGCGACTTGATTCTAGACAATTTTCCAGAGCGAAAATTTTTTAGAAAAAAAACAAATGAAAGTTGCGGTATTAGAAAATACCTTCTTACATTTGCCGCCCCAATCGAGAGAAAGGGAAAACAGAAACAAGTTCTTTACATATTGGTTTAAGAAACAAGGAATGCAAAAAACCTTGTCAATTATCCTTGAGTTAATAGCTAGGAAACAAACAACAACATTACAATGGAGAGTTTGATCCTGGCTCAGGATGAACGCTAGCGGCAGGCCTAACACATGCAAGTCGAGGGGTAACAGAGAAGCTTGCTTCTGCTGACGACCGGCGCACGGGTGCGGAACGCGTATCGAATCTACCTCTATCTGGGGGATACCCCATGGAAACGTGGAATAATACCCCATAGTATTACTTTTTCGCATGATTTAGTAATTAAAGAATTTCGGATAGAGATGACGATGCGTATCATTAGCT
>JBMZBC010000030.1:0-7152 GCA_049611965.1 Schleiferiaceae bacterium
CGAGGGTATCCGGTGTGATGGGATTTTCAAAATGTTGGAGCAGCAGCTTGAGCGCGCTGACGAACTGGCGTTGGGTACTGTTGGCGTTTTGGAAGATGTGCTTCGCGCGGTATTTATTGATTTGAATGATGGTGAGGTTTTCAGGTGGTGTTGGGTGTACGGCGCTGAGCAGCTTGCTGACCATGCTGGTGTAGGTGTTGATGGTGTTTTGGGCGTAGCCGCGCGCGTAGAGCATGTCGAGGTAAGATTCAAGGTGGCCTCGGATGTCGGGGTTGGTATCCTTTGCTAATGAGAGAGGAAGGGGCTTTTTGGTGACTATTTCTAGGGATCCGAAGGGTTCGATGGTGGTTTGTAGGGTGGACCAGTTCTTCTTAGAGTAGGCCAGTAGCCAGCACTTCAACTCCTTGCGCCAGGTGGCGCCAATGCGATGTAACGCGCGGTTTAGGGGACGGTGGAAGGGCGTCCTTAAGGAGAAGTATCTCCCGGAGGAATCGCGAAAATCGCCAACGGTGATGATGAAGTGCTTGGCCATGGGCTAGGTAGAAAGGGGTTTCTTTCAAATTGGCCCGGGATAGGAAGCAGTGCAAAGATTGTGGAGAAGTAAAAGTTTTACATTTAAGGCATGATTAGAAAGAAGTTTGTCGTTGTGGTCCTCGGAGCTAGTGGGCTTTTTGGATGCAGTAATCAGTGGTTGGACGACTATCGATTGGATCCTAATAGACCTAGTGAGGTCAGTATGCAGGTGCTTCTGCCGGCCATTCAGGCAAATTACGCGATGGTTCAAGGCGATGTATTGGCCCGTGCGAGTGCGGAATGGATGCAGCATATGACCAGCCAGATTCGTACGGCATACGAATACAACTACGACAGGACGTGGAACAATGCTTATGCGGGTGGATTGTACGATCTGAAGTTGCTTCGTGAGCAAGCCTTAGCGCTTGATGCGCCGGCCTACGCGGGCATTGCGGATATTATGACTGCGCTGTATATGGGTTTGTTGGTCGACCACTTTGGCGATGTGCCGTTTACCCAGGCGCTTAGCGGCAGTCAAAATTTGAAGCCCGGCTACGACAGTGGTGCCGTGGTGTACGACTCCATTTTCAGTTTGCTTTCAAGAGGCAAGGAGCAGTTGTTGCGGTCTTCAGCGATGGTTCCAGGCGGTGATGACCTTATGTTGCAGGGCGACCTAGGTGCTTGGTCGGCAGTAGCAGATGGGCTAGTTGCGCGAAATTTAAACCACTTGAGCGAGCTGCCTACCTACGATGCCGCTGCGGTGATTGCGGCGTGTGACTCCGCTTTGGGGGTAGGGGTAGATTTTCAAATTGGTTTTGAAGAGGAAATCAATCAAAATCCTTGGTACCAGTTCACCGTCATTGACCGCGTGGGCTATTTTACCCAAGAGGGATTTTTGCACAACAGGATGGATTCCACGTCGGATCCAAGAATAGCACTCTATCGCTCGAGCGATTTGTGGTCCATACCGTCGTTGGGAGCTGCCACTGCAGATCTTCCCGTGCTTACAACGTTTGAATTGGGGTTTATCAAAGCAGAGGCGCAGTTTCGTAGCGGTGATTTAACAGGAGCCAGAGGTTCGATGGAGCAGGGCATTGCAGCGAACATGGCTTATTTAGGTGTAGCATTGGATAGTGCGCAACTTTATATAGACAGTTTGCCGGGGGCAACCACTCTTGAGTTGATCATGGAGGAAAAATACATTTCCATGTTTACCCAAGGGGAGTCTTGGACGGATTGGCGCCGAACGGGCTATCCCGCATTGAGTGCCGACCCGCTGTGGTACCTCACAGATATTCCAAGGCGAATGCCGTATCCAGAAAGCGAGTATTTGTATAACAATGAGCAGGTTCCAATGCCTGAGGACGCTACGTTTGAGGAGCGTTACGGGATGTCTCCGGAGTATAGAATTTTTTGGGATAAATAGCCCTGGTTATTCCGCGGGGCGCAGGCTTTCGACCATGATTTCGATACTCATCTCACCGCGGAAGTGGTTTTCGGTGAGGGTGATGAGGGCGTCGAAAGGGGTGCCGGCTTTGAAGTCACTTTCAAGGTGACCTTGGTTGAAGGCTATTCCTGAGATCGCTGGCCCGCCTTCTTGGTGTTTGACGTTGAGTTTGAGGTGCGTTTTGTCGCCACCAACAGCACGTGTTTGCCCAGCATCTACGAGATTTTTGAGCAGGAATATAGGGGCTGGATTTTCGGGTCCGTGTGGGTCCAGTTGCTTGAGAATCTTAACAAAGCGATCGGTGAATTGGCTCAGGTGGGCTTGAGCGTCATAGAAGTAGTTCTGCTCGAGCTGTTCGGGGCTAAGATTTTTTTGGCAATAGGCTTCGAAGGCTGCTTTGAAATGGGGGAGTTGACTCTCGTGCAGGGTCATCCCGGCAGCATATTTGTGCCCGCCGAATTGGATCAAATGCTCCTCACAGGCAGACAGGGCCTCGTAGAGGTCGAAATCCGTTACTGAGCGCGCACTTCCGGCTAGCTTATCGCCACTCTTGGTCAGTACTATGGTAGGGCGATAGTGCGTTTCCACAATCTTGCTGGCCACAATACCTACTACGCCCTTGTGCCACTCGGGGCTATATAGAACGTTAGAAAATGGGTAGTTCTCGGGGTCCAATTGGCTTTTCGCTTCTTCGAAAATAGTTTTCTGTACCTCGCGGCGTTCCGTGTTGAATTGCTGGATGCGGTGGGCGAGGTCTTGTTGCGCCTCACCTTCCTTGGAGCGCAGCAGTTCTACGGCACGAAGGCCACTTTCCATCCTTCCTGCGGCGTTAATCCTCGGGCCAATGGTAAAGCCGAGGTCTCTAAAATTCAGTTCGTGGGGATTTTTAGCGGCCACTTGAAGCAGCGCAGCTATGCCTGGTCGACTTTCGCCATTTCTCAGACGCTCCATGCCGAAATGAGCCAATATTCTGTTTTCTCCTGTGACGTGTACGATATCGGCAGCAATGGAGATGGCGCACAGGTCGAGAAGTGGGTAGAGGTAGTGCTCGTGGGGCAATCCCCAGCGCTCGCAGAGCGCTTGACAAAGTTTGAATCCTACACCACACCCGGACAGTTCTTTGTAGGGGTAGAGGCAATCGGGACGCTTGGGATTGAGGATGGCCTTGGCCATGGGAAGTTCTTGTTCGGGGCGGTGGTGGTCACAGACGATGATGTCTATGCCAAGCTGTCGGGCGTGCGAAATCTGGTCGAAGGCCTTGATGCCACAGTCTAGAGCGATGATTAGGGTGATGCCCAACTCTGCGGCAAGGTTAATACCGTCGAAGGACAATCCGTAGCCTTCCTTGTAGCGGTCGGGAATGTAGGCTTCGATAGGAAATTTACCGTCGAGAAAATCACACATCAAAGCGACAGAAGTTGTGCCGTCTACGTCGTAATCGCCATAGATCATGACGTGTTCCTGATTGATCCTCGCTTGCTCAATGCGTTCTACGGCTACCTCCATGTCTTTCATGCGGTACGGATCGTGCAGGTGTTTTAAATCGGGCCTGAAAAAGGCCTTAGCGGAACTGAAATCGTCGATGCCACGAACGGCGAGTAGGTGGGAGAGCAGTGGGTCTTTAGTGACCTCTGCGGTTAAGATCGATGTAATGCCTGCCTCGGGAGCCGGCTTTGGGCTCCAACGCATTAGGCATCTTTTTTAATAAGTTCAGTCTGATAGTCCACGCTGTATTTGTGGATCAGTGCGAAGAGCTCATGAATGAACGCCGGAGACATGTCTTTGCCTTCCGCCTTAGAAGTTTGCTCTTGGACCAATTTTAACCACCGTTCCATGTGAAAGATGCTCAGTCCCTCGCGCTCTTTGATGGCAGCGATGTCCTTGACCTTGGCAAATCTCTTTTGGAGCACATCCACAATGGCATCGTCCAAAACATCGAGAGCCTCGCGCAGCGCGGAGAGTTCTGCATTGGGTTGCAGGGGTACTTCGGTGTGAATTTTGAGTCCACGAATAATGGCGCCCAGCTTGGCCGGTGTGATCTGTTGCTTGGCATCGCTCAAGGCGCAATCTGGATCGCGGTGCGTCTCAATCATCAGACCTTCCATTCCGAGGTCCATCGCAACTTGACTCACTTCTTTAATGAGGCTGCGGTCTCCCGCAATATGGCTCGGATCACAGATAATTTTTATTTCAGGCATCAAGGCACGTAAATCAAAGCTGTGCTGCCATTCTGGTTCATTGCGGTAGATGCTCTTCGCTGTAGAGAAGAATCCACGGTGTACCGCTGCAATGCGCTCGGTACCCGCCTTTTGAAAGCGCTCAATGGCTCCCGCCCACAGGCCAATCTCAGCATGAATTGGGTTCTTAACAAGTACAGGAATATTCACGCCTTTCAGCGCTTCTGCAATCTCCTGTACGTAAAAGGGATTCACGGTGGTACGTGCTCCAATCCAGAGGACATCAGCCCCCTCTTTAAGGGCAAGTTCCACATGCTCGGCGTTGGCCACTTCAACCGTTGTTGGGGTGTTTATGGCCTTGCCCGCATCGATAAGCCAGCGCATGGCTTCGGCGCCCACACCTTCGAACGAACCGGGTTTTGTGCGCGGCTTCCATACGCCACCACGCAACAAAGAGATGGGTGCATTCGCTTTTATCTGTTGGGCAGTTTCAAGAACCTGCTCAGGACTTTCCACACTGCAGGGACCGGCGATCAATAGGGGTCCGCTGTCGTTAGTGTCGAACCATTGCTCGATTGATTGTGCTTTGATGGAAGTCATACCTGATTAACCCTTTTCCTTGGCTTGTTGTTTGGTCAATCCTCCAATAATAAGGACCAATTCTCCTTTTACACCACCGCGCTCCTCTACCCGGGCCAGCACTTCACTGGCACTTCCGCGAATACACTCCTCAAACTTTTTAGAGATTTCACGGCAAAGGGCTACTGGGCGGTCGCTCCCACAAAATTCGACAATTTGCCCGAGGGTTTTGATAATCTTATGTGGACTTTCATAGAGCACCACCGTTGAGGTGGCCTCGGCAATGTTCTGAAGCTTGGTCTGACGTCCTTTCTTTGGCGGTAGGAACCCTTCAAAATAAAAGGTGTCGCACGGTAAGCCGCTGCTCACTAGCGCAGGAACGAATGCTGTGGCACCAGGCAGGGTAATGATCTCAATCCCTGCCTCTGCAGCAGCTCGTATGAGTAAAAATCCAGGATCGCTGATCCCTGGGGTGCCTGCATCACTCACCAAGGCAATGGTTGTACCTGCGAGAATTTGGCCGATGTAGCGTTCCACAACCTTGTGTTCGTTGTGCATGTGAAAGCTTTGCTTGGGCGTTTCAATCCCAAAATGCGATGTCAATTTTCCCGTGGTGCGGGTATCTTCAGCCAAGATGAGGTCGGCTTCTTTCAGTACCGTAATGGCGCGAAAGGTCATGTCCTCCAAATTGCCCACAGGGGTGGGTACGACGTACAGCGTTGCAGACATAATTACCCGAAGCGTTGTTCTACCGCCGCCATAAAGCGCTCTGCGGTTTCCTCGTTATCTGCCCAGCCGTATTCCGGTGCAATATGTGTGGTTAAAAAATCTTGTGCCTCACCCAAGCTTCCCAGGGTATTGAGTTGGCTTACTACACGATTGAAATCTTCAGCCGAGCCGTCAAACAGATCTTTTACAAAGCCAATTCTATCGTTCAGCCCAAACTTTAGTGCGTCACCAGCCAATCGGTCGTTCAAACTTTTCTTCTCAGTGCTTTGCGCCTTTTCAGCGACACTTTCACTCTTCACCATCACCGGCTCAGCAATTTCCTCCACCGGAGGCTCAGGTGCCACTGGTGCAGGTTCAACGGCTTCGTCCAATTGAAATACAGTGCGGTCTTCGTTTGATTTAAGTACAGGTTCTTCTACTTGCGGCGTCTCTTCTGGTTGCTCTTCTACAGCTTTTGCTGCTTCTTCTTTTTCGATTTCTTCGGCGACATCTACCAACGAGAGTTGGTTGTCCCCGTCGTCTGCAGCAGGTGCCTCAGGGGCAGGTGTAGGCACATCGATCTCAGGAATACTGACTTCTGATTGAAGTTCTGCGATCCTCGCACGAAGTTGAGATTGCATATCCTGCTGCGCAGCGGCAAGATGCCTCTCAATGGTTTCTTCGGCTTCAAGTAAAGCCAAACCTTTATACAGATCGAGTACGGCTTTTGCCGCCTCTGAATGACTCTTACCTCCTATTTCTAGGGCCAATTGGGCCAATTCTGCTTCAATCTGCGTTCTCTTCTTCATAAACCTTTCCTCTAGCTGTGATATTATCTACCTTTAACGCCAAAGTAGCATTAATCTGTTTTCATGTTTCAAAGCGGTATAGAATTTAACCAACAAAAAGGCGGTTGGATTGAGGTAGTATGTGGTCCCATGTTTAGTGGAAAGACGGAGGAGTTAATCCGTCGCATGCGCCGTGCCCAGATCGCGGGACAGAAAGTCGAAATTTTCAAGCCCACTTCCGACATTCGTTACGACGAACAGGAGGTGGTGAGCCACGATAAAAACTCCATTCCTTCGACACCCATCGACAACAGCTCGAACATGCTTCTGCTGGCAGACGACGTTCAGGTGGTAGGCATCGACGAGGCCCAATTCTTCGACGAAGGTATTGTCGAGGTGGCCAATGCTCTTGCCAACCAAGGAAAGCGTGTAGTGATTGCAGGCCTAGACAAGGACTTCAAGGGCCGTCCATTTGGACCCATGCCCAACCTATTGGCCACCGCAGAATATGTGACCAAGCTCCACGCGATTTGCCGCCGCACCGGCGGTCCTGCACACTTCTCTTACCGCATCGTGGAAGGAGACCAAACCTTTATGCTGGGGGAACACGGTGAATACGAACCGGTGAGCCGCTCGGTTTACAACGAATTGAACGCACAAAAGAGTGGCCATTAAAGCCGCACATATTGCAACACTTGCCGGCGCAACTTTGCACGGCCCCGCGGAGGCATCATTCGCCCAATTCGCCTTCGACTCCCGACGTATCCACAGTGCCCAACCTACGTGTTTTATAGCGCTCGCTACACCGCACGCGGACGGCCACCACTACATTGACAGCGCCATCGCGCGCGGTGCCACCACCGTTATATGTAGCGACGCCTCTCATGCCGCAAACCACCCGTCCACCTGTTTCATTGTACACCCTGCACCGTTGGAGGTA
>JBMZBC010000030.1:7251-19116 GCA_049611965.1 Schleiferiaceae bacterium
CTTAGATCTTGGGCTGCGGAGCAGCGGGAGACGCTTTCTGGCGAAGTTGTGGCCATAACGGGCAGCAATGGAAAAACCGTCGTTAAGGAATGGTTGTACGAGCTGTTGGGTGCTCCGGAGCACATCCACCGCACCCATGCAAGCTTTAACAGCGAACTAGGCGTTCCGTTGACCTTAAGCGCTTTAGCGGACCAGCACCAAAGTGCTCTTGTAGAAGTAGGTATTGACGAAATGGGTGCTATGCAGCGCCATGAGGAATTGGTGCGGCCTTCTATCGGGATCTTCACCACCTTGGGCGATGCCCACGGGGAGAATTTTGAGAGTGATGAACAGAAATTCAAGGAAAAATTCAAGCTGTTCGAACATTGCCACAGCTTGGTCATTGGCCGTAAATGGCTGAGGTGGGCACAAGAATTAGGACTAGAAATCCCTGAGCGCACACTCGTGTGGGGGCAAGGGGAGGAATTGGACCCTGATGCCATTAAAGATTGGCCGTTTACTGGCGATTATCAAAAAGAAAATGCCTTGAGTGCCATAGGCGGTGCGTTACTGCTGGGTACTTCTATGGAAGATCTGCAGCGCAGATTGGTTCTTTTGCAGCCGTTAGAGATGCGCATGCAACTGCGTGGTGCAAAGGACGGCGGCTACTTGCTAGAGGATACCTACAGTTCAGATTTAAGCAGCCTCCGTTGGGCATTGGAAGAGCTCGTCAGCAGTGCACCCACTTCAAGAAAATGGGCGGTGCTCAGCCATTTGGGCAGCGAGGAAAAAACCCTTGAGGCCAAAGCGCTTGCGGCCACGTACGGTTTGGACCGTATCTGGTGGGTTGAAAAGCCGGAGGATGTGGGTGAATTGACCGCGAGTTTCGCTGGGTTGGATTTGAATAAAACTACCGTATTGGTCAAAGGCAGACGCGCCTTTAAATTGGAACAATTCGCCGCTACCCTGCAAGACCAATACCACAGCACCTGGGCCGAAGTCAACCTTAGCGCCATGCGCCGCAACTTACAAAAGTTTAAAGCACATTTGGCCCCAGAAACCAAGGTTATGGCCATGGTCAAGGCGGCCAGCTATGGCTCTGGCACCTTAGAAGTAGCCCGTTGGTTGCAAAACTTGCATGTCGATTATCTCGGCGTTGCTTTTGCGCAGGAAGCACTGAGCTTGCGTGCAAGAGGGATTACCATGCCTATTTTGGTGCTTAATGTGGACCCACAGCAGATGCCGCTGCTTGCTGCGGCAGGTACAGAGGTGGAGTTGTTTGCACGTCACCAGCTAGATACTTGGCTCAGCGCAAAGAGAACAGAGGTGCTGAAGGTCCATTTGAAGATCAATACAGGGATGAACCGATTGGGTTTTGCGCCCGAGAAGGTGGAGGAATTATTGAAAGAATTGGCCACCGAGCCTCGAGTGGAAGTGGTCGGTGTGTTTTCGCACCTCGCTGCGGCCGACGACCCCGATAAAGATGAATTTACAGGTAAACAACTGCGCACTTTTGAAGCAGTGGTAGCAACCGTGAAGGCCCAATATCCAGGGGCTGTGGCACACGTGTTGAATACGCACGGCATCCACAGATTTACTAAAGCCTCCCACCAAATGGTGCGCTTGGGCATTGGCTTGTATGGTGCAGGAAGCTATGAAGGCATTGCGCCTTTGGAAGAAGTCATATCTTGGAAGTGCAGGGTGAGTCAGGTTAGCGAACTCAAACCGGGCGATTCGGTAGGCTATGGTACTACTTTTACTGCTGATAGGCCTATGAAATATGCCACTTTGCCTGTGGGGTATGCCGACGGTCTGACTCGCGCCTTATCTGGTGGAAAAGGTGCGGTTTATATCGCCGGTCACCGCTGTACCATCCTGGGAAGGGTGTGTATGGACATGTGCATGGTCGATATCACTGGCTTGGAGGTAAACCCTGGCGATGAGGTGGAGATTTTAGGTCCTCATCAAAGTGCCTCAGATCTAGCGAATGCGGCAGGAACGATTTCCTATGAGATCCTTACTGGAATTGGCCCCAGAGTGCCAAGATTGTACATCAAGGATTAATCATTTGAATTAATTGTTCTGGCGGAAATAGATACCGTGCTTTTGTTGTATCTTCTATCCTGAAACTCTTAAACGTATAGCCTCCTATGGATCTAATTACAACTCCACTACTTTCCGTATTGGTGGTTCTATTGGCCTACAAATCGGTTTTTACCGTAAAACAGAAGACTGCGGTAGTTATTGAGCGATTGGGTAAATTCCAGCGCATCGCTCAAAGTGGTCTCCAGTTTAAAATCCCTTTTATTGATCAAAAATCTGGCGTAGTGAATCTGCGTGTAAGGGAATTACCGGTAAACATTGAGACCAAGACGAAGGATGATGTATTTGTCAACCTTATTGTTTCTGTGCAGTATTTTGTTACCGCCAACGCCGAAGGAATCCGCAAAGCTTTCTACCAATTTGACAATCCTGAAGCACAGATCCAATCTTACGTTTTCGATTCTATTCGTTCCGAAGTCCCAAACCTCAATCTCGACGATGTTTTTAGCGAAAAAGACAAGATCGCAATTGCAGTTCAAAACGAGTTGGCAGAGACCATCTCGGGCTTCGGGTACGAAATAGTAAAAGCGTTGGTGACCGACATTGATCCGGACGCCAAAGTGAAGAATTCGATGAACGAGATCAATGCTGCCAAGCGCTTGAAAGAGGCGGCGAAAGAATATGCAGAGGCAGAAAAGATAAAGGTTGTTGCGGCCGCCGAAGCCGAAGCCCAAAGTAAAAAGCTACAAGGGGAGGGGATCGCGAACCAGCGCATCGCTATCGCCAACGGTCTCAAGCAGAGTGTGGAGGAAGTACGTGGTGCCATGGAAGAAGGTACCACCGGGCAGCACGTGATGAACATGCTCTTTATGACCCAGCATTACGACACCATTAGCCGCCTCGCAGATAATAATGTTAGCACCATCTTCATGCCGTATTCACCGGGAACGGTAGGCGATTTGCAGACGGAGATTCAGTCGGGATTGTTGGGTGTGGAAATGCTTAAGGAAGCCAAGGAAAAAGCTGCTAAAGACGCGAAGGACGCCACGAAGTGACTTCTCTTCAGACGTGATATTTAAAGGGAGCTACGACTGTGGCTCCCTTTTTTCTTTTAGGCTCTGCAGCGCGGTTAGACCAACTATAAAGGTGATCAGCAGTGCACCTGCTTGCTTGTCGAGCAGACTCTCTGTAGTTCCACTTAACACTACCAGCAGCCAAACGTAGCGTAGTACGCCTGCACTTTTGAAAAGGCCCCACAAAAAGATTGCCGCCAACAGAAGGACTGCGACGATGCCGCCTTCTGCCCAGCTCTGTATCCAGATGCTGTGGAAATCGTACATGAATTCATCAAGGGTATAGGCCTCTTTACCACGGTAAAATTTGGCATCCACCTTACTTAGACGTTCGTTCAGTTCAAATTCCCCAGCGCCATTACCCACGCCAACTACGGGGTGCTCGCCAATGATTTTTAGTCCTTCTCGCCAGATAAAAATCCGGTGATTGGTCTGTTTGCCGTCCACTTTACCGTCAATACTTCGAATCTCGTTGCGTAGATCTACGAGGCGCCCTCGAGGTCCTGGCAGTGCTGTTATGAGTACTGCTCCTACAGCCAGCGTGGCTGCTGCTAAGCCCATAATCTTACGCCGTTGCTGCCGGTTTTTAAGGGCCAATTCTGCAAACCTTCCTAAGACAATCACAGGCACCAGTATCAGATGAATGCGCACACTTAATACGATGACTCCAAACAATAGCCAAAGTACTGCGACCCCTCGAAGCGCACTTAACCCGTAGGTCTTACGCCAAACTTTTCGCTCCAAAATGAGTGCTGCAGCGATCAGATAGAGGCTTTGGAAATGAACGCCCAATCGGCCGCCTAACTCGAATTCTTTATAGTTGACCCAACCGTTGAGGTACAGACTTTTACAGAAGATGATGGTCCAGCTTACGAGCGTCGCCCAAGCAAAAGTTTCCATCCATCTTTTCACCCAGCTTTGGTGGTCTTTTAGCCGTACGGCATGCATTAAAATGCCCATTACGGTGATAGGTAAAACCATGATGACATCGCCCCAGCCTTCGCTGCTGTGTTCACTCCAGGTAGTACTGAGCCATTGCCAATCTATAAATACGGCAAACAGGAGTAACGGGGCAAAGCGAAAATGCTTCTTACCCGCAGCCAATACACCTATGGCCATGATAATCAGTCCATACACGGGACTAAGCCAAGGAAAAGCGAACGGGAGCAAAGCTGCACCAATACCGCCCGTAATGTGCAAGTAAGAATGAGGTTTTGTCATCGCTTATTTAACGCCCAGTAGGGCTTCCATCGTACCTGTTTCGAGTAAAATACTTGCTGCAGTGTTGATTTGTGCATCCCGCGTTAAGCCGCGCTCTAAGGTGCCCTCCAAACCGAAGCGCTTTTGAACCAAGTAATCTTCTAGATACTCTGTAATCTCAGTACGTTGGCTTTCGAGCACTTTTCCCTTTCTTTCTTCAACATTCGCAAGAAGTACCTGAATGTCTTCTTCGCTGAGGTAATCAAGCTCTGATGCCGCCTTTTCCAACTGCTTTAATTTTCGCTCGCCTAAGCTCTCAAAGGTGAACGCTTCGCCGGCCAAAAATCCTGTGAAGGCCGTCCATTGTTCTTCGCTAAGAGTGAAAGCATCTGGAGAAGTACCTTCCATCGATTCGACCACACTAGCTGCGTAGCGCAAATCCAAACCTTTAGCGCTCATCGCACTAACAAATTCTGGATAATAGGCATCCGCCAACGTTGAATCTGGATGAATACCATCGCCATCCACCACAGGTCTGCCACTGGCGGTCGCAAACTCCTTTTGCGCCGCTTTTTTCGTACGTTTTCCGTTCTCGTCGCGGTCGTAATTGACCTTTTGAATGCAGCGTCCTGAAGGCGTATAATACTTGGCAACAGTCACCTTCATTTGAGCCCCGAAGGGAAGCGGTTTAATCTGTTGTACTAACCCTTTCCCAAAACTCTTCTCGCCCAAGATGACCCCGCGGTCTAAATCTTGAATAGCGCCAGCGACAATCTCCGAAGCCGATGCACTGCGATCGTCTACCAACACCGCTAATGGCAGATCCGGGAACAGGGTTTTTGCCGCCTTGCGGTACACGTCTTGAATTTCTCCACCGCGACCACGAGTGCTCACAATAGTGTCCTTAGTATCGCTGAAATAACTGACAATCTTCACGGCCTCCATCAGTAATCCACCACCATTGCCGCGCAGATCTAAAATGATGCCTTTTGGATTTTGTTTCTTAAGGTTGATTAAAGCGTTTCGTACCTCAGAAGAAGCCTTTGCTGTAAATCCATCGAGGTATACATAGCCAATTCCATCTTCGCGCATGCCATAAAACGGTACCGCTTTAGAGGTAATGTTTTGACGCTTGAAGGTAAAGACCTCCTCATTGCCCGCACGCTCGACTACTACTTTGACTTCGCTTTCTGGTGTTCCTTTTAGCAGGGAGCTCACATCCGAAATAGAAAAATCGTCAATAGAGGTGTTGTCTACCTTTTTGATAATATCCCCAACCTGGATACCTGCCGCTTTCGCCGGCCCGCTATTGTTTAAATCAGAGATATAAATATCCTTTTCAATCTTTTGAATGACACATCCAACCCCGCCATACTCGCCAGTTTGAAGTAATCGAACATCCTCAATCTTATCTTCAGGATAATACACGGTATACGGGTCCAATTCCTTCAGCATACCCTTAATCGCACTACCGACAGCCTGCTCTGCACCAATCTCATCTACGTAGTTCACCTGTACCTGTTGCAATACTGCGGTAAACACTTCTAATTGCTTACTCGTTTCAAAGGGATCTCCCGCCGCCGCACTCATCAGCACGCCTGCACTTACAATCACGGCCCAAAGGCTCAACTTATTCTTCATCTGCCAATTCTTTTTTTCGCTGCTCTGCATAGGCCTCGAGCAACTTCAAATATCCTGCCTCGAGAAAGGCGTAATTGTTCGGCCGGTTTCCTAAATAACGGATGGACCAAATCTCAGTTACACCGCTATCGAAAATTTTATCCTTATTCAAGCGGTACAATTCCCGCATCTGTCTTTTCATCTTGTTGCGCTCAACTGCTTTTTTCAGTCCACGCTTTGGCGCCACAATCGCCACCTTTCTCTGGATACCACTCTCAAGCTCCGCTTCCATGTAACGCAACGAGAATGGAAAGACTTTCACGCCACGACCTTCCGCATGGAGGCCGTCGAAATGTTCCTTCTTCGTGAGGTGTTCTTTTTTGGGAAAACTGTAACGCATAAAAAAAGCCCGGCGCATGCGCCGGGCCCTCAATTTACAATATATCTTACTTCTTGTTTGCCACTTTGATGTAATCGCTGATGGCTTTTGTCATCGATGGGGCGTCCGGCGTTGGTGCAGGGATATCAACGATCAATCCGCGACTTTCTGCCTCTTTTTGCGTCGTTGGTCCAAAACATGCCAAGCGCGTTTTGTTCTGTTTGAACTCCGGGAAGTTCTCGTACAAACTCTTAATTCCAGAGGGAGAGAAGAACACGAGAATATCGTAGAATACATTTTCTAGATCGCTCAAATCACTTACAACCGTATTGAATAGAATAGCACGCGTATAGTCAATGCCTGCATCCGCCAATGCTTCTGGGATAGAAGGCTTCAAGCTGTTTGAAGAAGGCATTAAGAATTTTTCGTTTTTGAATTTCTTCAGGGTCGGAATTAATTCTTCAATCTTCAAATTGCCGTGGTAAATCTTGCGCTTGCGGTAAACCACATATTTCTGCAGGTAATAAGCAATGGCTTCTGAAATACAGAAGTAACGTGTATCTGGACTGATCTGAACACGCATGTCTTCACACATACGGAAGTAGTGATCAACAGCATTCTTAGAAGTCAAGATAACGTTGCGGTAATCTCTTATCTGGATTTTATCCTTTCTAAAGTTGGAGGCGGTTACCCCTTCCACGTGAATGAATGAGCGGAAATCCACATCTACCTTGTGCTTACCGGCAAGTGTGAAAAAAGGGTGAGATTCGGTGGTTGGCTCTGGTTGTGACACCAAAATCGACTTCACTTTTGTTTGTCTATCTGCCATGAGTGTTAGTTGACGAACGAAAAAATTAATACTAGTTCGAGCGTGCAAAGGTAAGACATTGCATAAAAACGAGCCCCACCGCTCCGAATATTTCGAAGCACTGGATTCTTTAAAGCAAACCAAAGTAATCCGATAATATGGCCTAAACCCAGTATGTAGATGCCTGCATTTAACCACGCTTCATTAATGAGCAAGCTGCACAGTACGATCAGACATACAAAGCTATAGACGTAGCTTAACTGAATACCGCCAAATAGATCTGTCCCATTTTGAAGCGCATTATTTGAAGAAAACAGCAGGCTCAACAGAACACAAAAAACCAAACGGGCCAATAATAGGACAGTTATAGCCAAAGGTGCTTCCCACCACAGAAGTCCTAACCCCAAGGCTTCTCCAAGAACATAGAACAATGCTGCTGGGAGTAAGAGACTCACTACGGTAGCGCTCAAGCGACCGCGCGCATCACCTAGGTCTTCCCATTGAAGTCGAATCCATTTGGAGAACACCTCGGGCTTGAGTGCCCGAAATACACCGAGGACTGCGAAGAATCCGATAAACAACCATTTTACGTCCATGTAGGACGCAAAGTTACTGTAAAACGACGTGCTTGTATTGAATGCTGCCGTCCGAATATTCTGCGTGCAAGATGTAGTTGCCTCGAGCCAGAGCGCTTACGTCTAAAGTGGCTTCATCTTCCATAGAAGCTGAATAGTCGAGCTGCATGAATCGGCCTATTGTATTGTATAAACGAATAGCCACTAGTCCCCCTGCCTTCACCCTCAAAGTGGACGAAGCCGGGTTTGGGTATACCATTAATGGCATGTCTTCAGACTCTTCGAGACCAATGTTACTTCCAGTATTCTTGTAGAGTGTCTTTGAAGCGGTCATCACATAGTCGCCAGAAGTCTGACCGTTGCTGTTGGTGAAATTAATGGCGGCATAAACCGTAATGCTGTCTGGGAATGTGGTCCCGTCGATATCAAAAGACCAATGAATACTATCGTTGGAAACTGCGGTTCCTCCACTGGTGTGCGTGATGTAATCACTAATGCGTTTCGCGCCAGTACCCGGATTTGAGGTGGCCAATTGGTTCCCATTCGCATCTTCGACTCTAGCCATAAAGCCCACCTTCGAAGATGTACCGTTTGGTTTTACCCCAAGGGTGATTCCAATTGTGTTGCCGTCAGAAATACTGTCTACCGAGGACATGATGCCGATGACTTCACCGCCCATAGGACTCCCCGAGCTGTGACAATAGCCGCTGGCACAGGTCTGTCCGTTATCTCCGGGTGAGCCGCTTTTTCCAGCAGGTGATCCGCCGCTGTTGGTGTACGAATATGTTGAAATACCCATAAGGGCGATAATGAGTAACGATTTCTTCATGGGGCGTCCTTTTAAAGTTAATGGTGAAACTCTGAGTTGAATTTATAACAATTTTTCACCTTTTGTGTTTAATTTCACAACCACTCAAGAAAACTACACAAGCATGGTGGATCAATTTCAACACCCAGATTATTACCTACTAGACGAACTGCTCAGCGAGGAACACAAAATGATTCGTGACGCGACCCGCGAATGGGTCAAGCGTAGCGTAAGTCCAATCATTGAAGATTTTGCACAGCGTGCCGCCTTTCCACAACACTTAGTTAAAGAAATGGGCGAGGTAGGGCTTTTCGGTCCTTATGTACCGGAAGAATATGGAGGTGCCGGTCTAGACCACATCAGCTATGGACTTATGATGCAGGAAGTAGAGCGCGGCGATTCAGGCATTCGATCCACTTGTTCTGTGCAGAGCTCTTTGGTGATGTTCCCTATTTACGCTTACGGAAGTGAGGAGCAAAAGCAAAAATTCCTACCAAAATTGGCCACGGGTGAATACCTCGGATCATTTGGACTAACGGAGCCGAACTTTGGGTCCAACCCGGGCGGAATGACGACCAACTTCGTTGAAGACGGCGATGATATCATACTAAATGGTGCCAAGATGTGGATATCAAATTCGCCGTTTTGTGATATCGCTGTTGTTTGGGCGAAAAATGAGGCCGGACGTATCAAAGGTGTGATCGTTGAACGTGGTATGGAAGGATTTACCACACCGGAAACACATAACAAATGGTCGCTTCGTGCTTCGGCTACGGGCGAGCTAGTGTTCGATAACGTACGAGTCCCGAAATCGAACATATTACCGGGTCGTGATGGCCTTGGAGCACCGTTATCTTGTTTGGACAGTGCGCGCTTCGGTATTGCATGGGGTGCCTTGGGTGCTGCTATGGATTGTTACGATACGGCATTGAGGTATTCGAAAGAACGCATTCAGTTCGGCAAGCCCATTGCTGCGTTCCAGTTGCAACAGAAAAAATTGGCAGAGATGATTACCGAAATCACTAAGGCACAGCTGCTGACATGGCGTTTAGGTCACCTTAAAAATGAGGGCCGTGCGACCTCTGCTCAAATTTCAATGGCAAAGCGAAACAACGTGGAAATCGCATTGAAAATTGCACGTGAAGCGCGTCAAATGTTGGGCGGAATGGGTATTACTGGTGACTTCTCAATCATGCGACACATGATGAATTTGGAGAGTGTGGTAACCTATGAAGGAACACATGACATTCATCTGTTAATCACCGGTTTAGACATCACCGGAGAAAACGCTTTCGTTTAATCAATTCGTAATACGAATCACATTTACCCCGTCAAAGGAACAGCTGTATTCTTTGATCGGCAGTGTGTAGCTGGTATCCACGCTCTGGCCATCTAAAAGTTGGTATTGGTGCGCATCGCACCCACAGGTAAAATAGAAATCTCCATTGGCGCTTTCTAGCACGCCACAACCGTCGGCCCAGTGCTCTGGACAGGCGGCTTCGTAAGCGGCGAAATCGTAGAATTGACCATCAAAATATCGACGGTAAACCAAGACCCCAGCATGGCCTGCATTTGGCAGTAATAATTGGCCTCCAACGACCGTCAGATTGAAGCTCGAAGGGTCGCTCACGTAGACTGTTTCATCGACCAAAGGTTCCGGAATATCGTAGACAATATTGGTGTTGTTGCATGCGCTTAATCCCAACGCCAGCAATAGCAGGGCCTGTAAGGGATTGTTTATCAGTCTGTAAAGTCGTTTACTCATTGGCTGCAAGATAGCTCGATTTCCTTGTCAATTCTCCGGTTCTGATGCTTATATTTACGGACTTATAACCCAAAAGTAAAGCCAGTATTTATGGTCAAAAGAATACTCACGCTTATTATGGTCTTTGCTGTAGCGCTCAGCTACGGTCAAACACGTCCCGGTTCTATTAAGGGAACGGTCAAGGATAAGCGCACCGGCGAAGTCATTCCATTTGCTACGGTAATCGTAAAAGACAAGGATGTTGTCATTGCAACAGGAACGACGGATTTCGATGGAAAGTATAACATCAACCCAGTTAATGCGGGGGTGTACAACCTTACTTGTAATTTCATCGGTTACGCAGATTTCAACCTCAACGGTGTAACGGTTTATTCCGGTAAGCCCAAAGTGGTCAATTTCAACATGACTGTTGAGAGTACGATGATCCAAGAGGTCACGGTTACCGCCCAGGAAGAACTCATTGAAACGGGTAAGACTTCAGAAATTGTAAGCTCAGAGGAAATCAAAAACCTACCGTATCGTAACCTCAGCCAGATTGTTGGTACCACCGCAGGTGTATTCCAGCAAGACGGTAGCGGTTCGTTCAACGTCCGCGGTTCACGTTCGTCTACTAACGTAATCTTTATCGATGGGGTAAAGGTTCGTGGTGATGTCAACCTGCCGCGTGATGCGATCTTGCAGACGGAGGTTATTACGGGTGGTGTTCCCGCACAGTACGGTGACGTTACCGGTGGTGTAATTTCTACGACAACAAAAGGTCCAGCACCGTATTACTTTGGTTCTTCTGAGGTTTTGACCAGCTCAGTTTTCGACCCATACCACTACAACTTGGGTGCTCTAACCCTAGGTGGACCGATTATCAGAAACAAGAAAACAGGACAGCCTATTGTTGGTTTCCTTCTCGCTTCAGAATTCCAATACAACCGTGACGGATCTCCTCGTTCGTTGACTACTTGGAAAGTGAACGACGATAAGCTCGCAGAGTTACAAGCCAATCCATTGGTACCAGCTTCTTCAGGTTTTGGGGTACTCAATGCTGCGGATTTCTTAACGCAAAGTGACTTATCACCTCAAAACTACCGAGAGAATGTAGCACGTACAGCAGTTCGTGTTTCAGGTAACTTGAAGTTTGTGACCTCAGAGAAGACAACCTTGACTATAGGTGGTCGTTACAATATGAACCAAGGTCGTAACGGTAGCAGATTCAATGAGTTGATGAATTATGCAAACAACTCAGAGTCGTTCGCACAAGACTGGTCGACTTACGTGCGCTTCCAGCAACGTTTCGGGAATCCATCAGATTCTTCAAACTCGCTTATTCGTAACGCGTTCTACACTATCCAAATGGACTTCACACGTAACGAACGTTTGACGCAAGATGCACGTCACAAAGACAATCTTTTTGCCTACGGTCACATCGGTACGTTTAAAACACAGTACCGTCCATTGTATACTTTAGGCTCAGATACCATTACAGATCCAAACGATCCGAACTATGGAAAGGTAATGGATGCTTACACCCTTGCCGTATTCCAAAGTGCCAACGTGGATTACACGCCATGAGGACACCGGTAAATTCGTTACGTAGGCGCTTGTACTGACCGAACATGTATCC
>JBMZBC010000031.1:0-18422 GCA_049611965.1 Schleiferiaceae bacterium
AAGATGGCGATAAATATACCTTGTTCGCATTAGCAGAAAGGTCAGGTTTCAATTCTAATTCGAGCTTTCACAGCGTATTTAAAGAATTGACAGGAATGACACCAAATGAATATAAACGCTTACTTTAATCCTATGGTTTCTCGTGTTCGTTCTAAGTCCATCTCGCCTCTTACTGCAGAAGCCCCGTTTCTGGTGCTCGATGCGTCCGCAGGATCCGGAAAAACCTACAGCCTCGTTCAACACATATTGATGAATGCGCTGCGCCCCGCAAACATGCCAGGGGCCTACCAAAAAATCCTTGCAATCACCTTCACCAACAATGCCGCGGATGAAATGAAGGCGCGATTATTAAAGCAGCTTCTAGAGTTTAGCAATGAGGAGTCACCCGCCGAGAATGCGTTCTTTAAACCCATTTGGGAAGCGCTCGATTTATCGCCTGAAGAACTTCAAATTCGCGCGTCAGCGGGAGCCAAACACATGCTCCACAATTACTCTACGCTACACGTAGGAACCATTGATCAGTTCACACACCGATTGGTTCGCACATTTACACGAGACTTAGAACTAGACGACAATTTTGAAGTTCGGCTAGACCTTGATGCAATGATAACCGAAGCCCTCGACGCGCTCTACAGCTCCCTTGGAGAACAACACGAACTTCGTGAAGCGCTTGTAGCTTTGGTTCGTGACAGGATGAATCGAGACAAGAACCACAATCCCGATTACGACCTTAAAAAAGAAGGGAAAAACAGTTTTAACGAAGATCATTGGCAGTACTTAGAAAAGCTTCCTGAACCCAAACGCTTGATTGAAATTCAACGAGAATTGAATGCTAAAATTTCAACCATTTGTGAAACCGGTCGAAACCTTTCAGATGAAGCACAAAAAATCCTCAAAGATGAGGGGATAGAGGAAACTTTAGTACATAAGAAAAATGTCAAGGGTCAAATTCTCACCAAATGGCGCAAGCTGCATCTACATCCGCTGGATGCCGGAAAGAATGTTTGGAAATCGCATGTAAAAGGGGGGAACCACCCTTGGGAAGAATTCTTGGCTAAGGCTAAGCGTTTTGAAGATGAAAACAAACACGCTTTAATTCTTCTAAAAGAAGCCACTTCTAAACTGCAAAACTTGGCGGCGACCAAAGCTTTGCTCGCAAAGTTTGAAGAACTGCAAAAGAGCCAAAATACCATGCCGCTCAGTGCGTTCAATAAACTCATTGCCGAAGAGCTCGAAAAAGAACCTGCCGCATTCATATATGCCCGACTGGGTGAAAAATATTGGCACTTCTACATCGATGAATTCCAAGACACCTCAGTGGTACAGTTCAACAACTTGCACCCACTCATTGAGCATTCGTTGACCAAGGACGAACACAGCAACAGCGCCCTTATTGTCGGGGACGCCAAGCAAAGCATTTACAGGTGGAGAGGAGGAAAGGCAGAGCAGTTCATGAAGTTGGTCGACAACGAGCACCTCATTAACCGTTTTGAAGGACATCCGGAAGGATACGAACTCTACGCTCGAGATACCCTGAGGCTTGAACGAAACTTCAGAACACATGGAGCCATTGTCAATTTCAACAATGCACTGTTTTCCTCACTCAATACAGATCTAGGGCTCGAGACACATAAAGAAGTGTATTCTAAAGAACGTGTCCATCAAACACCACATAAAAACGAGGATCAGGGCGAAGTACGCGTTGACGTATTAGAAGCAGATAATGCAAACGAACTGAAAGAGATCGCTTGTGAAAAAACCGTTGAGCGCATAGAAGAACTCGCCAGTCGAGGTCACGCTTATTCGGACATTGCCATTCTCGTTCGAGGAAATACTGACGGTAAAAGAATCGCTAACTTTTTAACTCAAAAAGGATACCCTGTTCTTAGCGCGGATAGCCTTGTGCTGAGCAATGCGCATGAAGGACGACTTATTCATGCCGCTTCTAAGCTCTACCTCAACCAGCTGGATAAAGAAGCCCGATTTGCCTTGGCACACGCCTTAGTTCGTCAAGGAAAAATTCCTGCCGATAAAGGCTTTGCATTTGAAAGAGCTGTTGTCGATAAAGGGGTTGGTGCACTCATTTCAGAATACCCTCTGGCGGCACAGCTACTGGCGCCTGCAGAAAGTCTATTCGATTTCGCCGTGAGAACATTTGATATTTTTGGCTACCTCGATGGTGCCAATGCTATGGTGGATGCCTCTCTGGATCTCATCTATGAATTCCAAAGCAGGGAGGGAACCTTTGCCACGCTACCGGCATGGTGGGAAGAACAAGCAAAGAAGAAGAATGTCGAGGCGCCTGAAAGCACACCCTCTATAAAAGTGATGACCATTCACAAGAGTAAAGGTCTGGAATTTGAGCATGTAATTGTTCCATTTGACATCAACTTCAAACCAGACAGCTCCGAACAATGGTTGGACTTCCCGCTTCATGATGAGTTGGAAAAAATGCCCATCACTTATAAAGACGATCACAAAGAACTCTTCGAGACGGAACAAATTCTAGAACTAGACACCAAAGACCGCTTTGACTGGATCAACATGGTCTATGTGGCGCTTACACGTCCCGTTTCAGGATTACACTTACTGCTCAAAGGTGGTAAAAAACCGGGGCATTTGGCAAAGGCGGTTCTCGATCATTTGGCGCTGAGCTATGAAGCCCAATCGTGGAGTTATGGTACCCTAGTAGTCCCTAGCACTAAAGAAGAGAGCATACCCGAAGCAATTGTGGCTGCAGCACATACCACGATGGGCGCTCTCGAGGTTAAAATGGCATTGACCGCACCTGACAAATGGTATGAGGGAGGCGCGGATGCTCGGAAGTGGGGAACCGCATTGCATAGACTACTTCAATACCCAAAAGAACTTCGTCATCAAGGTCTACAACGGCTTTACAGAAGTGGAGAATTTTCGAAACACCTGCATGAAAGAGCGGCTTCAGTACTTGAACTAATGAACGCTAAAGAAGCGCTTCAAGGCCTTGAAAAAGAAGGGACCGTAGTCTATACCGAAAGAAGTATTATTAACGGTGCCGATACATTACGTCCTGACTTGATCATCGAATCGGAACAAAAATTGATGGTTATTGATTATAAAACAGGGACTCCTAAAGAAAAAGACGAAGCGCAGCTCAGAGAATACATTGACCTGCTCTCGGCCAATTTCTCAGATGTAGACGGGGAACTGCTTTATATTTAAATTGTTACGCTGAAAACTATTGCCCATGCGCACTACTGTGCTTTTAAAATTATTGACCGCTTCGGGACTCATTTCGCTCCTGCTATTGGTACCGAGCTGTACGTCGGACAACATTGACGATAAATACGGTCCTGGTAGCGCTTGTGATACCGCGGTAGTGACTTTTAGTCAAGATATCAAGGCCATCATTGGACAGAACTGTGAAATGTGCCACAATGGAAACAGTGCAAGTGGCGGACTTAATCTCGCTGGACACGAAAATATCCAAAACTCAGCGCTCAGCGGAACGATAATGGATCGTGTCGAGCGGCCAATGAGTGATCCTTTATCAATGCCTCCGGCAGGGCCTCTCAGCGATTGCGATCAGAAAAAACTCATGGCCTGGATTAATCAAGGGGCCCCGAATAATTAATGCTATGACAGGACTCCTATCCATCCTTACCCTTGTTTCTTGCCTTTCTCTAAGCGGACAACAGTACTTGACCAGGCAGGGCATTTTAACCTTTGATGCAGGCTCTCCATTAGAAGATATTCGCGCGACAAGCAATAGTGCAACTGCTGTTTACGACGCGGAAGATGGAAAATTAGGTGTTCAAGTGCTAATGACCTCTTTCGAGTTTCGAAGGGCTTTAATGCAAGAACACTTCAATGAAAACTATGTAGAAAGCGAAGTGTACCCAAAGGCAGTGTTCAAAGGGGTTTACAAAAACGAAAGAGCCATCGGAACATTAAATATTCATGGGGTTTCTAATGAAGTTGATGTGCCTGCCACGTTAATCAAAGACGGTGATACTGTTCGTCTTAATGCTTCGTTTGTGGTTACCATAGCGGACTTTGGGGTTGCTATTCCAAGGGCTGTCGCGAACAAAATTGACCCACAAGCAAAAATCACTGTAGATTGCACAATGCAAGTACGATAATGAAACCACTCTTAGTCCCTCTTTTATTCCTCTGTTCTCTGGCTGCTCAGGCCCAAGAAAGCGATCTGTTCGATGTTTTTGAAGAAGACACCCAACGCGAGGTAGTTTACGCAACCTTTAAGGGTACACAACTGATAAACGCTGTTACAAATGAGACACCGGGTGAAGGGGTGCTGCAGTTTATGATGGCCCACCGCTTTGGTAGTTTCAATGACGAATATCTCTATAATTTCTTTGGTCTAGACAACGCACAGGTAAGGATGCAACTCGACTATGGTGTTACGGATCGATTAAACATTGGAATAGGGCGAAGCTCCTTTTTAAAGGTTGCGGACGGATTTATTAAATACCAACTACTTCAACAACAACAGGGTACAAGGACCGTCCCTATAAGCATCACCTTACACAGCAGCACGAACTATCGGAATGCTCGCTACACCGACGGTATCGACCATACCATGAGCGATAGATTCTCCTACATACACCAAGCCATCATTGCCAAAAAATGGAATAGGAAACTAAGCACACTTGTGAGCCCTTCCGTAGTTCATTTCAATCTGGTACCCACTGCCCAAGATCCAAATACCACTGCGCACATTTCATTGGGCGCTCGATATAAAATCTCAAATAGAATGGCCCTAACAGGAGAAAGCACCCTTTTATCCAATCGTGAATTTAGTAGTGGCGAAAGGTATACCACTCCTTTTGCCTTGGGTGTCGATATAGAAACTGGCGGCCATGTTTTTCAACTGCACATCTCGAATACCCGTGCCATGAACGGTCCCTATTGGATGGCTAGAAACCCATACAGCGCGACTAATGGCGGGCTATTCTTAGGGTTTAATATCTCTAGAGTATTTACCGTTAAAGAGTAAAGTTTGGACATAAAAAAACCCTGCCCGAAGACAGGGTTTAACCAAACCAATAAACCTAAGCTACTCTTAAGTTGTTGTAAAGTTAAGATGAATTCTTGAATTATCAATCAAAAGTCGTTTAGAAAAAGTGTCCTAATCACACTTTTGTCTCATTTGCAACCAAATACGATCGAACTAAAAAACAGCGCCAATGCCCAATTAAAGGGGTAATTGCGACCGAAAACCGCAATTACCTGTTTAACTATTTTGTTGTGCTGTTAAACAAAACTATTGTTGTAAAAAATACACTTGATATTTTTCAATCGTAATCATCTTGTTATCAAGCTTTTACGTTTTTTAGCGGTGCAGATAATTCAATTAAGTGTATTATGTACACTATTGAAAAAATCTTATTATACTTGTAAACTAATCGTTAACACAAATAATAATGAATCAAAATCTACGTCGTGTATTGTCATCTACGACGCTTTGGTGCTCGATGCTTCTACTTGGATCACAGGTAGCTTATGCTCAGAGTGAAGGCGAAGGTGGTGACGATGCAATGTCTCAAGCAGACATGTTGTTTGAGCAACTTGAAGAAGTTGTTGTCATTGGTTACGGTACTCAGAAGAAGAAAGACCTTACGGGTTCTTCTGCTCAGGTAAGTGCCGAAGACTTCAACGGTGGTGTTGTAACATCACCTGAAATGTTGATCCAAGGTAAAGCTGCGGGTATCACAATTACTCCAACCAACGGTGAGCCGGGTGGTGGTGTAAGTGTACGTGTTCGTGGTGGTACTTCGATCTCATCTAGTAACGAGCCGCTTTACGTTATTGACGGTATGCCAGTCCAGTCAGCAAACACGCTCCCTGGTGGTACTGGTCTAACTGGTGGTTCTCAGCGTAACCCGCTTTCTCGTTTGAACCCGAACGACATTGAGTCGATCACTGTATTGAAGGACGCTTCTGCGACTGCGATCTACGGTGCACGTGGTGCGAACGGTGTTGTACTTATTACAACGAAGAAAGGGAAAGGCGGCAGCGCTATGGCCGTTGACTACAACTACCAGGTAAGTGCATCTACGCTTGCTAAGAAGTTGGATCTTTTGACTGCTGACGAATACCGTGCAGCTGTAAACCGTTTCGGTCTAGGTAACACTCTAGGCAACGCGGATACAGATTGGCAAGATGAAGTATTCCAAACTGGTGTTGCACAACAACACAACTTGTCTTTGTCTGGCGGTTCTGCGGAAGGTAACTACCGCTTGTCACTTGGTTACTTAGACCAAGACGGTATTGTGATCAACTCAGGTACTGAGCGTTTCACTAGCCGTTTGTCGATGAACCAAAAAACATTGGACGGTAAATTGACGCTTTCTGGAAACATCAACGTTTCTCAACAAGACGATAACCTTACTCCTTACCAGCAAACTGGTGGTTTCGAAGGTGGTCTTTTCACTAACGTGATGAAGATGAACCCGACGCTTCCTGTTTATGACGCTGACGGAAACTACACGTTCGTTTCTAACTCTGTTCGTAACCCAGTTCAAGCTGCATTGGAAATTGACGACGTTGCTCGTACAACTGGTATCACAATGAACGGTACTGCTCGTCTAGATCTAGGCGACGTATTGGAAGGTCTTAGCGCTACTGCTAACACTGGTTACGATACATATAATACACTTCGTAAAACTTACCTACCAAAAGCTACTCCTTACGGTGTTGCTGATAACGGTGTTGCTTCACAGAAGTACGGTCAAGTTTCTTCTCAAGTATTGGAAACGTACTTGAACTACGATGCTGAAGTTGCTGGTAACATGTTGAACTTCATGGCAGGTTACTCTTGGCAAGAAAACAACTACGAAGGTTTCGGTGCTACTGCATACGAATTTGTTACAGATAACTACAGCTTTAACAACCTTGACGGTGGTGGTCGTGCACAATTGGGTGACAAGTACTCTTACCGTGGTCAGTCTCGTCTAGTTTCTTTCTACACTCGTGCTAACTACGATATCGGTGGAAAGTTGATGTTAACAGGTACTGTTCGTCGTGACGGTTCTTCTAAGTTCGGTGCTGACAACAAGTGGGGTATCTTCCCTTCTTTCGCAGCTGCATTGCGTCTATCTGAGTTTGACTTCGTTCCAGAAGCATTCTCTGATTTGAAATTGCGCGCTGGTTGGGGTGTTGTAGGTAATGAGGCGATTGGTGAATACCAAAGTATCGCACGTATCGGCACAGGTTCTAACGCTGTTATCGGCGGTTCTGCAACTTCAGGTACTGGTTACTTGAACCCTGCTAACCCGGGTCTACGTTGGGAGTCTACTGCTTCTACGAATATCGGTTTGGATTGGGAAATGAACGGTGGCAAGTTCTACGGTTCTTTGGACTTGTTCCAGAAAAACACTTCAGATCTTCTATTGACTGTTCCTGCACCAGCTCCTTCTGTTGCTCCAACGTTGTTGGCTAACGTAGGTGCTACTTCAAACACTGGTTTTGATTTGATGTTGAACTACGCGCTAATAAGCTCTTCAGACTTCGGTTGGGATATCGGTTTCAACTTGTCTCGTTCAAGACTAGTAATTGAAGACTTAGGTACTAACTCTGAGATTTTGACAGGTGCTATCTCTGGTGCTGGTCAATCAGGTGCTTTCGCTCAGAAACTTGTTGTAGGTGAAGCTTACGGTACTTTCTACGGTCTCGTATACGATGCTTCTTCTAACACTTACGGTGACGAAGCTGAAGTAATCGGTTTGGCTCAGCCAGACTTTACATACGGTTTCTTGAACACGTTTAGCTTCGGTAAATTCAACGCTAGCGTATTCTTCCGTGGACAGCAAGGCGGTTCTGTGTTCAACAACACAGCAATGGAGTACACTACACTTGATAACTTGAACACCAACATTAACTTGTTGGCTCCTGCACTTGACTTCTCTGACGATATGTTGACGTCTACGCCAACGTACTCTTCTCAGTGGATTGAAGATGCTTCGTTCTTGCGTCTTGATAACTTGAACATTTCTTACAACGTTGACGTTGAAGGTTCACAGTGGTTGAATTCAGCTGTTGTTGGTTTGAGCGGTCAAAACTTATTGATGTTGACAAACTACACTGGTTACGATCCAGAAGTGAACACTTCTGCTTCAGGTAATGGTGCTCCTTCATTGGGTGTTGACTACACGAACTACCCACGTGCGCGCACTATTGCGTTGAACGTGAAATTCAACTTGAAATAATTTAAAACAGATCGATACAATGAAAAGATTTTCAAAAATCGCATTGATTGCAGCCGCCGCCGTTTCTACAGTTACGTTCCAGAGCTGTACTGATCTAGAAGAAACTATCTACGAGGATATCACCGCAGATAACTTCTTCTCAAGCGAAGGCGATTACTACTCTGTACTCGTAAACGCTTACGGTAACCTACGACCATTATTGTGGGGTTACTTTAACAATAGCCAGATTTCTTCTGACGAAACTATCGTTCCTACCCGTGGTGGTGACTGGGGTGATGGTGGTAAATGGAGAGAGCTTCACCAGCACAACTGGACACCAGTAAATGCAGAAGTTGTAGGCCATTGGAATGATGCAAACAAAGGATTGGCTCAAACTAATCAGTTCATCTATGATCTCGATGCTGCTGACGCAAGTCTGTTTAGCGTTTATGACAAAGATGTTCTCATGGCTGAAGCTAGAGTTCTTCGTGCATTTTATTACTTCCAATTAATGGACTTCTATGGTGGTGTTCCGATTCTCGAGAGCGCAGCCATTGATCCGGCTAACCTTCCAGCGAAGAATACGCGTAAAGAAGTATTTGAATACATTGAAAGCGAACTGCTTGCTGCAATTGGTAACTTAAAAGACATGCATACGTCTGACCAACAAGGTCGTGTTACTAAGTACACTGCACACGGTTTACTTGCAAGAATGTACACTAACGCAGAGGTGTTTACTGGTACTGCTAGATGGGCTGATGCTGCATCACACGCCGATATGATAATCAATAGTGGTGACTTCAGCCTAGAAGCTGATTTCCATGATAACTTCTCACCTGAGAATGACGGTGGTTCTGAGCACGTATTCGTTGTCCCTAACCTTGCTCAAGGTGGACTAGGGCTTACATTCAACATGAGAACGATGCACTACAACCAGTTGCCTTCTTCTCCATGGAATGGATTCTGTACGTTAGCTGATTTCTACAATAGCTTTGACACTACAGATGATCGTCATGGTATTTTCCTTGTAGGACAGCAGTACGATGACGCTGGGAACGCTTTGACAGACCGTCAAGGTAACCCATTGAGCTTTACGGCTTCTCTTCCTGGAATCACAGGTGCTTCTGAGACGGATGGTATCCGCGTTGTGAAATACGGTATTGACCCAGCTGAGCAAGGTGGTGATTCAGGTAATGATTACGTGATTATCCGCTACGCTGATGTACTTCTAATGAAAGCAGAAGCGCTTCTACGTCAAGGAGACGAAACAGGTGCTCTTGCAATTGTTAACGATATCAGAAGTAGAGCTGGAGCTGCTGCTCGCACGACTCTGTCAACAGACGATCTTCTCGAAGAACGTGGATTTGAGTTAGCTTGGGAAGGTGTAAGACGTCAAGATCTTATCCGTTTCGGTAAATTCACGAATGCTTGGGAACTAAAGGAAGTAACTGGTGAGGACTATGTCAAGTTATTCCCAATTCCATTCTCAGCATTGGGAGCTAACCCGAACCTAGAGCAAAACCCAGGTTACCCTGCGGAATAATTCTAGTTCGATATAACTAAGTATTTAGTAAGGAGCCAGCACGAAAGTGCTGGCTTTCTTTTTTATATTGCTACTCCTGCTTCAATGCTCACACTCACTATGATTCGAAGAATATTACCCGTGGCCTTTTTGGCCTTTTTTGTTGGCTGTCAGCCTGCTGATTCCATCGATGCGTTATTCACGCAATTGGACAATAAAAAAATCGGAATTGACTTTCAAAATAACCTTGCTTACGACAAGGACTTCAACGTGTTTAACTACCGTAACTTTTACAATGGCGGTGGTGTTGCAGTGGGCGATGTGAACAATGACGGGTGGATGGATTTGTACTTTACTGCCAACCAGACCTCAAATGCACTTTACCTCAACAATGGGGACATGACCTTTACAGACATCACTGAAAGTGCAGGTGTGGCTGGACAGCAAGCCTGGTCAACAGGGGTAGCGATGGCCGATGTCAATCAAGATGGATTTATCGATATCTATGTCTCAAATTCTGGAGATATCAAAGGAGATAGCCGTGCCAACGAACTATTCCTCAACAACGGCGACAATACATTCACCGAAGTTGCTGAGGAGTGGGGGGTTGCCGATCAAGGCCTGAGCACCCACGGTGTGTTCTTCGATTACGACAGGGACGGAGACCTTGACCTCTATGTGCTTAACAACAGCTACCGCGCAATTGGAAGTTTTAATCTTGAAAAAAGCTCGCGTGAAGTGCGCGATGCAGAAGGCGGAGACAAGCTCTACCGAAACGACGAAGGTTCTTTTACAGATGTAAGCGAGGCCGCAGGCATAATGGGTAGTGAGATTGGTTTTGGTCTAGGTACAACAGTCGGCGATGTGAATGGCGATGGGTGGGACGACATCTACATCTCCAACGATTTTTTTGAGAAAGACTACCTCTACATCAATAATCAGGACGGTACATTTAGCGAAGAGCTCGAAAAACACATGCGTCATACCTCATTCGCTTCTATGGGTGCGGACATGGCCGATATAAACAACGACGGGGCACCGGACATCTTTGTTACAGACATGCTTCCGCAAGGTGTTCGCAGATTGAATCAGACCACCACTTTCGAAAACTGGGACGTCTATCAAGGAAAGTTAAAGTGGGGGTACTACCATCAGTTCAACCGTAATATGCTGCACTTAAACACCACGGAAGGGGATTTCTCAGAGATTGGTCAGCTGAGTGGCGTAGAAGCCACAGACTGGTCTTGGGGGGCGCTTATCGCAGATTTAGATAATGACGGTTGGAGAGACATCTATATCTCAAACGGAATCAACCATGACCTCACTGACCAAGATTACATCAATTACATCTCCAACGAAGAAGTGATGCGCTCCATCGTAACCAAAGAAGGAGTAAACTACAAGGAGCTTATCGATCTCATGCCTTCTACCCGCATTCCGAATTATGCGTACAAGAATGTTGCGAAAGGCTATAAGTTTGTCAATAAAGCCGAAGATTGGGGACTCGACGCTCCTAGCCACAGTAACGGCTCCGTATATGCGGATCTAGACAACGACGGCGATTTGGAATTGATCGTCAACAACACGAATCAAGCGCCGTTTATCTGGCGAAACAATGCCGAAACACTACTTGCGGAAAACCACAGTATCTCATTGGACCTGCGTAACGAAAATGGCGCGACTGCCATTGGCGCTAAAGTGTACGGCTATGCCGGTGGGGAGATGTTCTTTGCAGAATTGGTCCCAATGAAAGGGTTTCAAAGCTCTGTAGATCCTAGAATACACCTCGGTGTTGGTGCACATACCAGCCTCGATAGTTTAACCATCGTTTGGGGAAACAACACATCGCGATTGAGCGCTATAGCTGCAGATAGCCTTTACGTTCTTACGGCAGCAGATGCTCAGCCTACACAGCTCGCACAGGCAAAAACTACTTTACTGCAGTCCTCAGGAGAATACGGCGCACGTACAGAAAATAAATACAGCCAGTTCAATGAAGAGCGCCTCATTCCACAAATGGTTACTACAGAAGGTGCACGACTGGCACACGCAGACATCAATGGAGATGGGTTTACAGACGTATACCAATGTGGAGCCGCTGGCGAAGCGGGCAGATTGTTTCTAGGGTCCAACTATTACGGCTTTGAAGAAGCCACACGAAATCCTTTTGCAGCGCACGCGGCTAGCGAAGACACCGACGCTCAATTCTTTGATTACGACGGGGACGGAGATCTCGATCTATACGTCGCAAGCGGATCTATGGAGGCTGAAAATAACAGTCCTGATCTCTTTGATCGCGTCTATAAAAATGTTGGCGGTGGAAAATTGGTCTACGACGAAAATGCACTCCCGCGCCTTCCGGTACGCTCCTCCTCTATCGCTGTGGCCGATTTTGACGGCGACGGTTTGACCGATGTGTTTGTCGCGTCGCGAGGATTGAAAGGCCGTTATGGCGTCCCTGCTAATGGCCTATTCCTAAAGAATTATGGGAACGGAGAGCTGCGCAATGAGCGTAGAACTACTCGCGGGTTCCAGCGCATCGGTATGATTACGGATTGTGCCGCGGGCGATGTAGACGGCGACGGCGATGCCGACCTGCTTACTGTGGGTGATTGGTCGGGCATTCGACTTTGGATCAACGACAATGCAAGCTTTAAAGAGCAAACAATTGAAGCCGGTTTCAACTACAGTCAAGGGCTTTGGAACACAATGAAGCTCACAGATGTCGACGGTGACGGAAACCTTGATGTAATAGCGGGTAACCTTGGTGAGAATTGCCGCCTAGAGGCCTCTCCACAAAAACCGATGGCACTGTTCGTGAATGACTTCGATGGAAACAGTTCAACAGACCCAATCCTATGTTCGTATTGGGGTGATACCCTGTTCCCGCGTGTATTACGACACAACCTCATCTCGCAATTGCCGTATTTGAAGAAAGAAAACCTCTTGTACCAGGAATACGCAGGAAAAAGTGTGTTTGAAGTGTTCGATACCCTCCAACTCGAGCGCAGTGCGTTGCTTCAGGCGCAAACGCTACAGACCGTCATTTACTTCAATAACGGAAACGGCACTTTCAGTCCGGGTACGCTCCCTCTAGAAGCACAAATTGCACCGGTTTACGCTATTGATGTGATCGATGTCAATGGCGACGGCGCGAAGGATCTTGTAATGGGCGGTAACCTCTTTGAAGTGCAGCCTGAATGGGGAAGGTATGATGCCTCGCGAGGGACCGTACTGCTTGCAGACGGGACACGCTCGTTTGAAGCAGTGGGCACAGCGGCCTCAGGACTGAACGTAGAAGGACAAGTGCGAGATATTATCACCTACAAGCGCGGCGATGCAACCTATGTGCTCTTCTCTAAAGTTGACGGCCCTATGGAAGAATACAAACTCGCCGAATAATGCTGAAAAAGGCACATATCGCCTTATTTCTTGCCCTTTGTGCGTGTACATCAGCGCCCAAAGAACCCACCTTGTTTGAAGAGGTTGGCGAGGAAGCGGGAGTTGACTTTGCCAACATACTGGAGGAAAACGACCGGCAGAACATTGTGGACTACCTCTACTTCTACAATGGAGCAGGAGTCGCTGTGGCCGATTTTGACGGCAACGGGTTTGAAGACATCTACTTTGTCCGGAACCAAGGTGATAATGCCCTCTATTTTAATCAAGGGGGTTGGAACTTTACCAAGGGAGGCCTATCTGCAGCCGGAAATGCGGATTTTCAAACCGGTGTAAGTGTTATAGACATCAACGCAGACGGTTTTCCAGACTTGCACGTAAGCGCAGTGAATTACCACATATGGAATGGTCATAACGAGTTCTACCTCAACCAAGGCGACGGAACCTTTACCGAAATCAGCCAAGATTTAGGGATCGATTTAGCAGGCTACGGCCAACAAGCACTTTTCTTCGATTGCGACAATGATGGCGACCAAGATTTATACGTCTTGCGTCACAGCGTTCACCCTTCTGGGGCCTATAACAAGGCTTCACAACGCGGCACCACCGATGAAAAGGCAGGCGACCGTTTCTTCTTGAACACCGGCTCTCCTACAGCACCTGTTTTTGAAGATAAAACCGACGACTTCGGGATACTTAGCTCACAGCTTGGTTATGGTCTAGCTATCGTCGCCGAGGACTTTAATAGCGACGGTTATTTGGATGTGTTTGTCGCCAACGATTTTCACGAGAACGATTACCTGTATTTGAATCGCGCTGGCGAGGGGTTTGAATTGGCCACAGACGAGAGCTTTCAGACGAATTCGAAATTCACCATGGGCGTGGACGCAGGTGACCTCAACGGGGACGGCCTAACCGACCTTTTCACCCTGGACATGAAGCCTTGGGACGAGGTAGAGCGCAAAAATGCGTTGGGTGCTGAGCCGTTCCACATTCATAAATACAAGCGCTCGCAAGGGTATGTCGAGCAGTTTCCTAAAAACAGTGCGCACCTTCAGCGCGGCAATGTCGCTTCCAAAGGAATGGCCTTACCTGTATTTGAAGACGTTGCCCCACTCCTTGGCGTTGAAAGCACAGATTGGTCTTGGGGTGTATTGCTCGAGGATTTCGACGGAGATGGATACAAAGACCTGTACGTAACCAACGGAATTAAGCGGCGTCCAAACGATCTAGATTACATTCAATTCCTCTCCAGCGGCGAAGGCGTAGCAAAGTCCGACGAGCGTATTTACAGTCAGATGCCCCCGGGACTCGTGAGTAATCGCGCCTACCGCGGCACACATGATGGGATGGAGGAAACCAGCAAAAGCTGGGGCCTCGATTTCAAAGGCACCAGCAACGGTTCTGCCGTAGCCGATTTTGACAACGACGGCAAACTCGATCTCGTCATTAACAACCTAGACGACCGTGCACACCTCTACCGCAATGTCCTCGCTACATCCGCCACAACTGTCGATTTTGGCGGTTACAGCGTGCGCTACCGAAAGCGACTTGGCGCAAAATCTCATTGGAACCTTGGTACAAGGTCCTGGCTCAGTCACAGCTCCACCCGCAAAAATGTGGACGACTTTGGAGGGGGTATCATTGTTGAGTGGCCAAATGGAACTGCAGAAGCCTACACCTTACTTCCTGGTGAACACAACCCACTTCGTCCCGGCGACGGAATGGCTGTTGAAGGATTAGAGACCGTTAACAAGAGCCGTGTTGTTGCTCCTTTAGACACTTTGCCCTTCGGACATAAAGAAGATGCCTACACCAGCTTTGTCGAAACCCCGCTGTTGATTCAAGGCACCGACGAGCTAGGTCCGGCAGGCGCGTATTTCAAAGGAAAGCTCTTTTTGGGCGGAAGTACGGGTAAAGCGCCGCTTTGGGCCGATCTCCAAACTTTAGATACCACACTTTTGTGGGCCGATAGAGCGCACGAAGATGTCGATGCAGCAGTTGTAACGCTGAGCACCGGACAGCAAGGCCTCGTGGTGGTCACTGGCAGCAGTCAAATGCCCAATAATTCAACGCGTCAGCAAGACCGCATCTATTTTGATTCACAAAAGCCAAGTATTTCTCTGGGTGAAGAAGGGACCAATGCCTCATGTGTGGCCATTTTAGACCTTAACGGAGACGGAATTGACGATATTTTCATTGGCGAGCGTTCCGTTTGGAACGATTACGGTGCTGCGCCTTCGCATGCCGTCTATTACGGCACCAATGACGGTTGGTTTGTAAAAGGGCAGCCGTCCTGGACCACCGAATTAGGAATGATTACCGATGCCACAGCGGCAGATATCGACGGTGATGGAGATGATGAGCTCATTGTCGCAGAAGATTGGGGAACGATTAAAAGCATTGATGGGAACGGCAAGGTTCAGTCCTTAAGCGAAAACGGCTGGTGGCGCTCGGTATACGTGGCCGATTTAGACCACGACGGTTCCGCAGAAATTTTTGCCGGTGGCGTGGGTCAGAATCACGGTATAGCTGTAAACCCTGAAGACCCTATAGAATTATGGATCACGGATCTAGACCGTAATGGGAACCGCGACTTCCTGTACAGTTACGTGAACCAAGGCGAGCGTTATCCTTTATTTGGTCGTGACGAACTCATCAAGGAAAGCGTCAAGTACCGTAAGGATTACCTCAAGAACAGAAGCTTCTCCGGGGTGCCCTTTGAAAAAATGTTTGGAAATGCCCTAGCTGGTGTTGAACCGCTTAGCGTTGGTTTTACAGGCAGTGCATTGCTCGTCTCTAGCGACAGCGGTTGGGTACAACTTGAGTTGCCTTCTGCTGCACAGCAGGCACCCATCAATGCGGCTATTGCCACGGAACGCGGTCTATTGCTGTGCGGCGGCGCAGATAATATGCACACCTCTATCGGTACCCAAGAGAGCTTCTGCGGAGCCTTTCTTACCTACGGATCGTCCGGGCCTTTGTGTAGCGATGCGCCCTTTATCTTGCGGGGCTCAACGGCCAAACTTATTTCCACTCCCGAGGGTCTTGTAATCCTACAAAACGACGGCGCTGCCTTGCTTTACACAGGTGAATTATAGAGGGGTTTTCCCTATTTTAGCGAAATGCGAAATTTTCTTTTGTTTGCCTTAATTAGCGCGACGTTGCTAGGCTCGTGTACCTTGGATCCAGAATGTGAATGGACCGATCTCTATGCCGAGTTCGAAACCTACGACTTCACTACCGATTTAGAGCAGACCAACATTGTTCTACTGACGCCAGAATTTGATCCAAATCTTCCGCTTTTTGAGCCCTTCATCATTCGAAGCGACAGCGCGTATGATGCACTCACCCAGTTTTCGCGAGATGAAGAATGCCCCTACTGCGTGTATCCTGAAATCGATTTTGACCAATACACTTTGATTGGCTTCTCAACTGAAATCAGCTGCCTCGCTACGAATTACCTGAAACTAACAAGTACGCCCGAAGGGTGGCGTTATGCCCTTAAAACTGTCGATGAAACCCAGTGCAACCAACTGTTGTGCGACAACTTCAGCTTCAACTGGATCCTGCTTCCGAAAGCCGCGGACACCACGGATATCTCCTTTGAAACTGGCCTTGCACGCTATTTCTGCGACTGTTAATCACACAACAACACATGAAACGACTTCTACTAACACTCACTTTAAGTGCCTTTATCGCGACCTCTTGCCAAGGTCCAAAGGAGCCGTACAGCGACTATTCACGTGATCTGCAGAACGCCTATCAAGCAATCACAGACATCTTGGTGCACGATATTTTCTCGCCACCAGTAGCCGCTAGAGTATATGCCTACTCTGGCGCAGCGGCCTACGAAGTGGTGGCGCAAAGCCATACAGATTACCGTTCTCTCGAGGGTCAATTCCACGAATTCCCTACTGTCGAACCGGCACCAACGGATGAAAATTACGTGCCCGAATTGGCTTCGCTCCATGCCTTGGGGGTGGTCGGTAAGGCCTTGATTTTCTCAGAAGACCGCATGCAGACACATATGGACGGCTTGTTCGAAAAGATGAGTGAGTACCACAGCGCTGAAGCTATTGCCGTGAGCCGCGACTATGGACAGCGCGTTGCGGAAGCTGTTTTGAATTGGGCCCAGGGCGATAACTACAACCAGAGCCGCACGTTTACCAAATACGAAATCAACGACGATCCGATGCGCTGGAAGCCGACGCCTCCGGATTACATGGACGGTATTGAACCGCACTGGAGAAATATTCGTACGCTTGTCATGGACAGCGCGCAGATGTTCAAACCCGTTCCGCCTCCAACGCCTTCTCTGGATACCGCCTCGAAATTCTACAAAGACCTCATGGAGGTCTACCATACCGTGAACAACCTAACGCCGGAGCAAGAAGCTATCGCACAGTTTTGGGATTGTAACCCGTATGTGAGTGTACACCGCGGTCACGTGATGCTGGCGACAAAAAAGATCACTCCAGGAGGTCACTGGATGGGTATTACAGGCATTGCTTGCCGCAAAGTGGGAGCAGATTACAACACAACGATCAATGCGCATTTGCGCGCTGCAACGGGACTGTTTGACGGCTTCATCTCTTGTTGGGACGAAAAGTACCGTTCAGAGTTAGTTCGCCCTGAGACAGTAATTAATGAGAATTTTGATGAGAATTGGACCCCATTGCTTCAAACGCCTCCCTTCCCGGAATACACCTCGGGGCACAGTGTGATTTCTGGCGCTGCAGGTGTAATGCTGACCGGTGTCTTTGGCGAAAATTTTGCCTTCCAAGATTCTACTGAACGCGTATATGGACTTCCTGACCGCTCCTACGAAAGCTTCACCGCGGCCTCTGACGAAGCGGCCATTTCGAGATTGTACGGCGGCATTCACTACATGCCGGCCATCGAGGTTGGGGTGAGCCAAGGGCGCACTTTAGGAGCCTATTTAGATGCCAATTTAACGACCTATACCGGAAATGAATAAGCCGTTCAAATGGGCGTTGCACATTAACTTTTTTGTGTACGCCATCCTACTGAATAGTGTCGGAATCGTCATCCTAAAAAGTATTAACAACTATGGCGTGAGCGAAGTACAGGCCAGCACCCTTGAGCTCTTCAAGGACTTGCCTATTGCCATCGTCTCCTTCCTCATTGCCAGCTTTGTCCCTCGCATCGGCTACAAGAAAATCATGGTCATTGCGCTGTCTATTACCTCACTAGGGCTGATACAGATGTGGGCGGGAAATAGCTTTGTTTCTTCTCAAATCCTATTTGCCATTGTTGGGTCTTCATTTGCCCTGATCAAGGTTGCGGTATAC
>JBMZBC010000032.1:0-17002 GCA_049611965.1 Schleiferiaceae bacterium
TAACCGTACCGCTTTAGTCTCGAAGCCTAATTCTTTCATGCTCTCTGAAGTTTAAGGCCCACCTTCACGCTAGCTTCCAATACTGCGAAAGCACTGCAATACTTCGTTTTAGTAAGTTCTACAGCACGTTCCAAAACCGCATCCGAGGCATCCGTATCTACGGTAATGACCAATTCAACGCTATCAAAAATCCGAGGCATCTCTTCTCTTCGCGAGGCCACCACTTCAGAGCTGTAACTGCGAATTTCGTGGCGTCCTTTCTTCAAAATGTGAATGATATCAATGGCACTGCAACCCGCAAGGGAAATGAGCATCAACTGCATGGGACGGAACCCGCCGTCCTTGCCGCCAAATTCTTCAGCGGTATCTAATCTTAATTCATGATTGCCTGCTTTGGCCAACATGCCAAAACCGTCGTCTGTACGCTCTAAACTTACTTTCATTGGATGAAATAGTTGTGAGCATTTCGAGAAAGAAGAAAATCTTGTACTTCTGCCAGTATCTACTTCCGCTATTAGCGGAAAGGAATTAGCACCTTCTCAACAGATTTGAGGGTTGCTAAGGTTTCACAGGGCCGTTCCCTCCACCTTTCTCGATACACTCTTGTTATGCGACAAAGAAAAGGCAAATTAGCAGAATGAACAACTCTTAAATTTTAATTCTGATTTGTGTGAACGCAACTAACCAAAATTCCGTTATTTGTCAACTATGCTTAGCTACAGTACACATTTAAATTCACCCCAAGCCCCTTGGGTGACCTTCGTTCACGGAGCAGGTGGATCATCTACTATCTGGTACAAGCAATTGAGATCATTTAGGGAGAACTATAACGTCCTCTTGGTCGATTTGCGAGGGCATGGAAAAAGCAAAGCACCTTTCTACGAGAAACTAAAACAGTACAACTTCACCACCATTGGGAATGAGGTCATAGAAGTGCTCGATCACCTAAAAATTCAAAGCACACACTGGATAGGCATTTCCTTGGGAACCATCATCATTCGCGAGATTACAGAACGCTTCCCGGAGCGTACACTAAGTATGATTATGGGCGGTGCGGTGATGAAGCTCAATAAAAGAGGCCAAGTCCTGATGAGAACGGGTGCTGCACTTAAAAGTGTACTCCCCTATATGATATTGTACAAGTTTTTTGCTTGGGTGATTATGCCAAAGAAAAAGCATGTTGAGGCTCGCAATCTATTTGTGAAGGAAGCTCGCAAGTTGTACCAACAAGAGTTTAAACGGTGGTTTACCCTCGTTGCCGAGGTCAACCCCTTGTTGCGCTATTTCCGTTTCAAGGATGCCAAGGTCCCAACCCTTTATATCATGGGTAGTGAGGACCACATGTTTTTACCCTCCATCCGTAAAATCGTGAGTACCCACCAGAGTGCCTTGCTTCATGTAATCGAAAATTGCGGTCATGTTGTCAACGTAGAACAACCGGAAATCTTCAATAATGAAGCCTTGAAATTCTTAAATAAAGTAGATAAGCAATCGACTGATGAATAATCCCTTGACCAGGTTCAAATGGGTGGCATTTCTTGAAGGCACCTCTTTCCTCATCCTACTATTTATCTGTGTTCCGTTGAAATACGGGCTAGACATTTTTTGGCCGAATAAAATAATGGGCATGGCGCACGGCGTGCTGACGGTGCTCTACGTCTTCACCCTGATAGATTTCAGTATCAATTACCGTATTGGCGCCCTTAGAGTGGTTCAATTCTTCATCGCTTCCCTACTGCCTTTCGGCACCTTTTATGCTGAAAAGAAGTGGATTAGACCGCTGGAAGCTTAGAGTTCCTCGATTTTCTTGAGCAATGCTGCAGCTTCAGCAGCTACCTTGTCACTTTCGGCGCGGTTGGTATGACTAAGCTCGTAGCTTTTCTTGATTAGGGCATCGTAACGATCCTCTAATTTCTCTTTTTCCGATTTCTTTTTAAACAGTCCGAACATAAGTCTTAATTTGTACAGATAACAGCAAATACACATGCTTGGTTTAAGACAATGATTTACTTATGAGAATTCCCGCCAACTCAGTATCAGAATACATCTCTAAAGTTCCCGAAGACCGTCGTGAATCCTTTGAAAGGATACTTGAAACTCTTCGAAACAACCTGCCTGACGGTTTTCAGGAATGCCTAGGCTATGGAATGCCCGCGTTTGCCGTTCCGCACAGCCTCTACCCAGACGGCTATCATTGTAAACCTGAGGAACCGCTCCCCTTTATATCTGTAGGCAATCAAAAAAACTTCATTGGCTTCTACCACATGGGAGTCTATGCAATGCCCGAGATTTATGATTGGTTCGTTGGGGAGTATCCTAAGCATTCAAAATTCAAACTAGATATGGGTAAAAGCTGCCTCAGACTGAAGCGAATGAATGATATTCCCTACGATCTAATCGCAGAATTGGCACGAAAAATAACACCTGAGCAGTGGATTGAGGTCTACGAATCCAACATCAAGAAATAAATTATATTAGCCTCCCAAAACCATCCTAAATGCCTAAAAGAGGAGATAAATTCGTCGATGTACACAAGGCCATTCGTGAAAAGAGCCCGTCGCTATATGCCGTGATTCCTAATTGGCTCATCGACTGGTTCAAAGAGCGCATCGTTCATGAATCGTACGTCAATAATTACCTGAACGATCATTACGACGTTCGAGATTTCGAATTCTGTGAGCAGTTTTTAGCCGATAATTTTATTTCTGTTGAGACAGTAGGTGCAGAGAATATTCCATTAGAAGGCGGTGCTGTTTTTGCGGCCAATCACCCACTCGGTGGAACAGATGCACTTGCCATCCTTATGAGCATTGGGAGGCACAGACAAGATGTGAAGTTCCTCTCCAACGACCTGTTGGAGCAAATCATGAACCTCAATGGCCTTTTTGTGGGTATCAATTCTTACGGGGCCAGTGCAAGAGAAAGCATTCGAAAAGTCGATGCATTATTTGCAAGCGACAATGCCGTATTCATCTTCCCTGCGGGACTGGTATCGAGGATGACGCGCTATAAGGTTATCCGTGACCTGGATTGGAAAAAGACCTTTGTTTCAAAAGCAAAACGCCACAACAAACCAATAGTCCCTGTACATATTGGCGGTAGGCTCAGTAAACGCTTCTACGCAGTGGCTAGAGTACGTAAGTTCTTTGGGATAAAAATCAACTTTGAGATGCTTTTTTTGGTGGATGAAATATTCAAGCAAAAAGGCAAATCAATCACCATTACATACGGTGAACCCATTGATCCAGAAACCTTTGACAAGAGCAAAACCGATGAGCAATGGGCCTACGAAGTAAAGCGTCAAGTCTACGAACTTGTTGAATAGTCTTCGAATCCTTTTTTGCGAGGTATATTTGCAGCCATGTTAGACCTAAGTTATATCGCTCCTCCTGTTGATAGAGGCTTGCTGAAAAGTGAGCTTACATCAGAACGATTTATTCGTTCTACGGGCAAGCTGGATAACGAAATTTACATTGTCAATATTCACAACGCGCCAAACGTGGTGCGCGAAGTAGGACGCTTAAGAGAAATCACTTTCGCTTCTGCCGACGGAGGAACGGGTAAAGAGGTAGATCTCGACGAGCTTGACCTTAGTGAACACTGTTACCAGCAGCTTATCGTTTGGAACCCGGAAGAGGAAGAAATTGTAGGTGGCTACAGATTCATCGACGGTGCAGTGATCGCTGCTCATGGAGATTGGAAGCATGACCTCAGCATGGGGCATTACTTTGACTTTAGCGAGCGATTTATTGCTGAGTACTTACCAAAAAGTATTGAGTTGGGAAGAAGTTGGGTTCAGCCCAAATACCAACCTGCCAATGACCCTAGAAAGGGGATGTTCGCATTAGATAATATTTGGGACGGGCTAGGTGCCATTTGTTTGAAGTATGATCACATCGAGCACTTCTACGGTAAGGTGACCATGTACCCTACCTACAATCGCGAAGCCCGAAACTATGTGCTTAATTTCTTAGGTCATTATTTCCCTGACACAGAAGGTCTGATGGTACCAAGCGTAGCAGCCGAGGTACCAGTAATTGATCTAGATGCTGAGCAGTTCCCAGTTGATGCTGAAGATTTTGCAAAATCGTTCAAGATGGGACAACGTAATTTGAATAAGGTCTGTACTACATTCGGCGAAAGCATTCCTCCACTGATTAAACAGTACATGGGGCTAAGCCCAAAGATGATGACCTTCGGAACATTTATAAATGCCGATTTCGGAAACGTGGAGGAAACCGGCATTCTCATTCCGATAGAGACCATCTACGACGATAAGAAAGAGCGATACATTCGCTTGTAAACTTCAAGCATTTGAAGTTGTTGACTACTTAAATTAGCATTCATGAATAACTTCAATCTTCACCTTCCAACACAACTTTACTTCGGTAAAGACCAACACTTAGAATTGCCACGTCTTATACCGGCAGATGCCAAGGTATTGATGCTCTATGGCGGAGGCTCTATTAAACAAAACGGTATCTACGAAAAGGTTACTGAAGCACTACAGGACTTTGATGTCGTAGAATTTGGAGGTATTGAAGCGAATCCTCAATACAGTACTCTTCTGCAAGCACTAGAGGTTATCAAACGTGAAAAAATCACGTTCATGCTTGCTGTTGGTGGTGGTTCTGTGATTGACGGTACGAAGTTTTTAGCCGCTGCAGCCTTGTACAAAGGAGAAGAACCTTGGGACATTCTTGCCAAAGGAATTCGTACAGAAGTTGGACTGCCTTTTGGAACCGTCTTGACCCTTCCTGCGACAGGATCTGAAATGAACTCAGGCGCCGTGATTTCTCGTAAAGAAATCGGACAAAAGCGCGCGATGGGCGGACCGGGTTTGTTCCCCGTATTCAGCATCAGTGACCCAAGTGTAGTAGCCTCATTACCAAAGCGACAACTGGCTAATGGTATAGTGGATGCGTTTACGCACGTTATGGAGCAATACATGACCTACCCTACCGCTGCAACCTTACAGGATCGCATCTCAGAGGGGATTCTCAGCACTTTAATGGAGATTTCAGACACGGTAATGGCACGCCCCGAGCAATATGACGTGGCAGCTAATTTTATGTGGTGTTGTAATATGGCCTTAAACGGGATCATTCAGAAAGGGGTGCCAACAGATTGGTCTATCCACGCTATAGGTCACGAAATCACTGCAGCTTATGGCATTGACCATGCGCGTACCTTAGCAATAGTATTGCCGAGTTTATACCGCCATAAATTGGACAAAAAAGAAGCGAAATTGGCACAATACGGTCGTCGGGTTCTCGGTTTGACGGGTGACGACAGATCCGTTGCAACAGCAGCCATCGATAAAACAGAAGAATTCTTTAGAAGCTTGGGTATTGGAACTACGTTGAGTGATTACGAGATTGAACGTCCAGAATCTTTCCCTGAGCAATGTGTTGCGGCCATGGAGGCTCAGCGCACGATTATCCTTGGAGAGCACAAGGACATTAGATCTACAGACGTTAAAACCATATTAAAAGCGGCATTGTAATGGAATTGAAACAATTATTTGGTGATCTACCCAAAGCAGAACGTCAAGAAACTTTGGATGGCATCGCCCAGCACCTCAGCGAGGAGACATCCATAGCAGTAAACTTTATCTGCACCCACAACAGCAGAAGAAGCCATCTGTGCGAAATCATGTTTCGCAGTGCTTGCAGTTTCTACCAACTAGAAAATGTGGCAACCTACAGTGGAGGTACCGAAGGAACTGCGCTCTACCCTGTTGTTGCCGAGAGTTGTGCTCGACACGGCTTCACTACAAACGAGGTACAGGCTTATGGGCAACGGGCTTGGAAGATCTTTCACCCCGCACTAGAGGAGGAAAAGAATACGCCGCTACTCTTCTCTAAAGAATACCATCATGCGAATAATGCGCAAGAAGGATACCACGCAATTATGGTATGTGATAGTGCCAACGAAGCATGCCCTGTGGTGTTTGGGGCAAAGCAGCGACACTCGTTACTTTTTGTAGATCCTAAACACAGCGACGGCAGTTCTGAGCAAGCGGATGTCTACGACAGTACGCTACGAATAATAGCCTGCGAAATGGGCTATATCGCCCGTAAAATCCTTGAATTAAGAAGCTAATCTTCTTTGGTAAGTAAACCTTCAACGGCCAGTCGGTAAGAATCAAGGCCGAATCCACTAATGCTGGCCACACATTTACCTGCAATCAAGCTATTGTGACGATATTCTTCTCTTGCAGCAGGCTGGCTAATGTGGACCTCTACCACAGGGGTAGAAATGGCGGCAATACAATCTGCAATAGCTACAGAAGTATGAGTATAGCCACCGGCGTTGAAAATGACCGCGTCAAAGTCGTTAACAGCAGCCTGAAGTATGTTAATGAGCTCTCCTTCAACGTTATTCTGTTCGTAGTGGAAGCTTGCTACATCATCATAAACAGCGGCCAATTCTTCATAGAACTGTTGAAAGTCCGTTGTACCGTATACCTCCGGCTCTCTTTTGCCAAGAAGATTGAGGTTAGGACCGTTGAGAAGTAAAATACGCATGATGCAAAGTTACCTTTTGATACACGAAATTTAAGGGGTGAAAACAAAGGAAATCATAAATAGCTATTTGGAGTACCTACAATTCGAGCGCGGATTGAGCGGAAACACGCTCGTAGCCTATGAACGTGATTTATACAAGTTCTCAGAAATTACGGGTAAAAACCCCTTAAAATCGGGAGCTGAAGAAGTGTCTGAACTCTTAAGACACATGCATAAAAGCGGACAAAGTGCAAAATCACAAAGTCGAATCCTGAGCGCCTTGCGCGGCTTTTACAATTGGGCCCAAGAAGAAGAATTTGTCGAGGCCAACCCAACGGCGTTGTTTGAAAATCCAAGGGATGCCCGGAGTTTACCCGTCGTGTTGAGTGAAAAAGAAGTACAAAAGCTGCTAGACATTATTCCTCTCGACGGTCAATTCTCAACGCGTGATAAGGCCATTATTGAACTCCTTTATGCATGTGGGTTGCGCGTGAGCGAAGCCTGCGGACTAAAACGCTCTTTGTTGCGTCTTGACGAAGGATACTTGATCGTTACCGGAAAAGGAAACAAACAGCGATTAGTGCCCATTCACAAGGAAGCCATCAAATACCTAGAGTTGTATCTGGAACACGAACGTATTCTCACCGCACCACAGGCCAATCATAGCGACACGGTATTCTTGAGCAACCGAGGGGCTGCCCTTACGCGTCAAAGTATTTTTATGAAGCTGAAAGGCTTTGCAGCTATGGCAGGCATTCGGAAAAACATTTCGCCCCATACACTCCGTCATAGTTTCGCCACGCACCTCATTGAACGCGGTGCTGACCTGCGCATTGTGCAACAGCTCCTAGGTCATGAGAGCATTACCACTACTGAAATTTACACGCACGTTAGCGCGAAGCATCTTGGCGAGAAAATTGCTGCCTACCACCCATTAAACAGATTACATTCTAAATGAAACCCCTCCTCTTTCTCTGTGGGGCACTCCTTGTAGCAAGCGGGTGCACAAAGGAACCCGAACGTTCCGAATGGAATATAGCTATGGACAACATGTACAGCTGTCATGAGGCTGCTTCCTTAGACTCTACGGACTTAGCTGCAGCGCTAATTGGCACTTGGGATTGGCGTTTTGTACGCTCCACAAGCTGGAGTTACTATGAGAGTGAGGACGATTATTCAGGGTTTGTTCTTACCGTTCGCCCCGATGGATCATTTGATTTGAATCAAAACGATACAGCTACTGTTAGCGGCACCTGGTCTTTGGCGAACAGTTGGACCACTTTTACGTTAAATTCACAACCCTATGTACCGACTTTGTGGGGCAACTTGCTCTATTGCGAGCCGTACATGATGTTTTACAGTTCCCCGGCCGACGGACCGGATAATCTATACGAAAAACGATGAGCCTCGACGCTATTATTGCTAAACAACGTGCCCACGCCCCAGTGTTGGCACAGAAACCACTCCAATACCGCCTTCAAAAACTCGCTGAATTACGCAAGGCTCTAAAAGGCCCATGGCAAGAGAAGCTCGTCGCGGCCATGAAGGCAGATTTCAGTAAAGGCGATGTGGATGTCCGATTGACAGAAATTCTTCCAACGTTGGATATGATTAAAATCATATCCAAGAATCTCAAATCATGGACTAAGCCAAAAAAAATTAAAACACCAATCATTCTTTTCGGTTCTTCATCATACACGCAGGTGCAACCTAAAGGAAACGTTTTAATCATCAGTCCTTGGAATTACCCAATATTTCTAACATTGCACCCTTTAACGAATGCGATAGCAGCAGGTAATACAGTAATGATTAAACCTTCAGAACATACTCCAAATACTTCGGCTGTAATGGCAGATCTAGTCGCGAGTATCTTCACTGAAGAAGAGGCTTTTGTGGCCCAAGGCGGTGTAGAGGTTGCTAAGGAATTGTTAGATACACGCTTTGACCATATCTTCTTTACCGGCTCAACGGCTGTTGGAAAGATTGTGATGGCTGCGGCCAGCAAGAACTTGACTTCGGTTACTCTTGAACTCGGGGGTAAAAGCCCTACCATCGTAGATAACAGTGCCAATGCATACGCTGCAGGTCAGCGAGTGGCATGGGCAAAATTCACCAATGCCGGACAAATTTGTATTGCACCTGACCACGTCTATGTACATGAAGCGAAGCTGGAGGATTTCAAAAAAGGCGTTGTTGAGACCATTACAAGCTACTACGGCGACCAGCCTATGGATAGTAATGACTTCGTTCAGATTGTGAACGAGGGTCATTGGAACAGGTTGTGCTCCATCATGGATGATGCCGCTAAAGAGCCTGGTGAAGTGCTTATTGGAGGTGCTGCGTCTAAGGAAAAGAGAAAGATTGAACCAACGGTAGTTATTGATCCACCAAGAAACGGCGCGATGATGCGTGAAGAGATTTTTGGACCACTGCTTCCAGTATTTACCTTCAGTGACTTGGCCGAACCATTAGAGGAAATTGCGACGCGTGAGCATCCTTTGGTCGTTTACATCTACAGCAAGAATAAGCGCAACATTCGACGCATTCAGGATAACACTAGAGCAGGTGCTACAGCAGTCAATATGTCATTAATGCATATAGCCAATAATCACCTGCCTTTTGGCGGAATTGGGCATAGTGGTCTAGGTAAAACTAATGGTGAACATGGATTCTTAGAGTTCAGCAACACACGCGCAGCCTACTACCAATGGGGCGTTCCAGTAAATAAAGTGCTCAGTGCACCGTATACACCGGGTAAAAAGAAACTGGTTGAACGCATGATTGAACGGATGTTTTAATTCAATTGAAAGCATTAAAAAACCCGGAGCTCACGCTCCGGGTTTTTTTATACAATCTAGTTCGTATTCTAGCCCACTTTGACAAGTTGAACCTTAAAAATCAAGGTTGCATTCGGAGGAATAACACCTCCAGCTCCTGCAGGTCCGTAACCTAGTTCAGAAGGAACAACCAAAGTTGCTTTAGATCCTTCGTTTAACAGCATGATACCTTCGTCCCAGCCAGGGATTACTTGGCCCACGCCAATGTTGATGGCGATAGGCTGACCGCGTTGGAACGAGCTGTCTACAACCACACCACTCACTAGTTTGAGCTCATAGTGCACTTGTACGCTCTGACCTTGCGCAGGCTTAGGACCGTTTCCTTGTTCTTCAATAAGGTACATCAAACCGCTCTGTGTTTTCTGAGCGCCTTCTGTGTACTCCTTTAATGCTTCTGCCTCGGCAGCCTTTGCCGCTTCCGCTGCAGCCTTAGCCGCTTCTTCTGCCTTGCTGCGTGCAGTAGTGAAAATATCTGAAGCATTCCAGCCTTCTGCCTCCTCACCTACACGTACAATCTCTACAGTCTCCATGGCATCGCCCTGAGCTACTGCGTCAACCACATCTTGCCCCTCGACCACGTAGCCGAAAACTGTGTGCTTGCCGTCCAACCAGGTCGTTGCACCGTGCGTAATGAAGAACTGAGAACCGTTGGTTCCAGGACCTGCATTCGCCATAGAAAGTGTTCCAGGACGATCGTGCGTTAGATCCGGGTGAATCTCATCTTCAAATTTGTATCCAGGACCACCGGCACCTGTACCCGTTGGGTCACCGCCTTGGATCATGAAATCCGCGATAACGCGGTGGAAAGTGAGGCCGTCGTAATACGGAGCACCGCTGTCCTTTGCCGTGTTTTCATGCGTTCCTTCTGCTAATCCTACGAAGTTCGCCACCGTCATTGGTGTCTTTTCGTGCTCAAGTTTAATTGTAATTGTTCCTTTCGGAGTAGTGATTTTGGCGTAAATACCGTTATCCATATCAATGGGAGTTTCCTCCGTTTTATTTAGCTAATTCTACAATTTCAAGATCAAATACCAACGATGCGTTCGGAGGAATAACACCACCAGCGCCGCGCTCACCGTAACCTAAGTACGGAGGAATGATGAGCTTAGCTTTACCGCCGATATTCAATAACGACAATCCTTCTTGCCATCCTTTGATGACACGACCGCGTGGTCCTATCTCAACAACGATTGGCTCATACGGCTCACGACGTGGATCATAAACACCGTTAGCCTGGGCCAATTCTTTATCCGAAGTATCAAAACATTTACCGTCCATGAGGTAACCGGCATAATTCACCTTCACGACTTGACCTGGCGCTGGCTTTTCACCGCTACCCATGTCTTCAATGATGTAACGCAGCCCTGAAGCTGTTTTCTGTGCTTCTGGATACATAGCGTCGATTTCGTCTTCTACTGCCGCTGCTGCTGCTTTTTTACGCTCCTCAACGCCGTTCACACCATCTTCAAAGACTTGTGGCGCATCGAACTTCTTGGCCTCTTTTCCTACGCGGATAATCTCCACAGTTTCCAAAACTACCTTATCTACCGGGCGGTCACCAGCCGAGCGTTCTTCATCACCAATAGCTACAACAATTTCTTGACCGCTTATCACCTGTGCGAAGATGTTGTACCCACCGTCCAAATGTGGTGTTGGGTTGTGTGTAATAAAGAACTGAGAACCGTTGGTTCCAGGACCGGCATTCGCCATACTTACTACACCTGCCTTATCGTGACGCAATTCAGGAGAAATCTCTTGTGGGAACTTATAGCCTGGGCTGCCTGAGCCAGTACCTGATGGATCACCACACTGAATCATAAATTTAGGAATGACACGGTGGAAAATAATGCCATTATAATAAGGCTTGCCTTTGTATTCCTCCTTTACTCGTGGGTGATTTCCCTCTGCAAGAGCAATAAAGTTCGCCGCAGTCATGGGCGCTAAATCCTCATGGAAGTCCATCAAGATTTCACCTCTATTTGTGGTCAATTTTGCATAAATACCATCCTCAAGTTCGATGGTTTCATTATTTACGGTCACTTTGGTTGCGCCGCAGCTCACGGTAATCGCACCTAAAACAACCAACGATAGGATTTTCTTCAACATGTTTAATCTGAGTTAAAATGGGGCTCAAAGGTAATCCTTCTCCACCGAAATGCCACCGGATGAAGTCCGACATTCTCAATGTTAAGCTCTCACCTTCTAATGTTAACAATTTGTAAACTTTTATTTTTCTTAATGTAAATTTTGTGTTAACTTTATACTATCAACGAAAAATTCATGCTTATGAAAAAGTTAGTTACGTTATCCGCCGTCCTTTTAACATTGGGCTTTGCAACAACTTCTTGTGAAGCACCGGAAGGAAGTATTGCTGACAGTTCGGCACAAATTGAAATGGATCGTAAAAGCTTTGAGGTAAGTTCTTATGAAGTGTACGATCACGAAACAGAGGCGAACACTGACCTCGTCGCTGTAAACGACCACGTATACCTGACTTTCAAGGACAGTGAGTTGTACTTGACCAAAGAAAACATAGAGAACGGGAATGTATATTTTCGCTACGATGAGTTTACCTCAAACTTTGAAGGTGGTGCGCTACAAGGGGTTTACCTTGACGAGTACAACTACATGAAGATTGCTCATTTTACCAAAAGCAATGGCAAGGTTGTTATGGAGCTAGAAGGTGTAGATGCTGATAACGGCCACTTCACGACCATTTTTGTTGTGATGGAAATGTTGAATAATCATCCAGCGGGTGCAGCTCAGATTAGCGGCCTACCTGGATAAGACGAATATCATAACGCAAAGGACTCTGCGGAGGGACTTTATCAAGGTCACCCGCTAAGCCACGCGCCAAAAACGAGGGGATGAGAACTAGTTTCTTTTCCCCTTTTTTCATGCCTTTCAAACTCTCGTGTAAGCCTATTTCCATTTCACTTCGGCCCAGTTCTACGGTATCCGTGTATTGCCCTACCCCGCTATCATCTAACAAATAGACTGTTGCGCTGTACACAATGGCATCACCAAATTCCGCTGGAGTCCCTTCACCGGGTGCCATACTTAATTCATACATCCCGTATCCATTTCGCTCGATGCCTTCAAGCTCGTGGCTTTGTATGTACGCTTCGAGCTGGGCACGCTCTTGTGCCAAATACATTTTTTGGCGTTCAACAGGATCTACATCTATGGATGAACCCTCTACTGCTGGCCGTTCTGCACAGGCACAAAGAGCAAGGGCTAACGCAATGCTAGCATACTTTACCATCCCAAGTGCATTTTAGAATGAGCAATGGCTTCTTCCATGGTCATCACAATTCTACCTCCCGCGGCATTCTTGTGACCACCTCCATTGAAGTGTTCACGCGCTAAAGTATTGACATCATAATCTCCCTTACTTCTCAGAGATAATTTCACGGCGCCATCCTCTTCACGAAGGAAAATCGTCAATTGAGAACCACTGATGCTCAATCCGTAGTTTACAAAGCCTTCTGTAATGCCTTTTTGGTAGCCAAGCTTATTGCACTGTGCTTCCGATAGGTACAGCAGGACTTTCTTACCGTCAGGACTTACTTCCATTTGATCCAGCATGGCCCCTAACAACCGAAGTCGGGCAACTGGCTGCGAATCGAATACTTTATTGTGAAGCTGCTGTGGCTCCACACCTAAATCCAAAAGTTTTGAAGCTACCTCGTGCGTTCGTGCACTTGTTGCGCTGTATTTGAAACTGCCTGTATCTGTGACTATACCTGTATAAATGCAAATGGCACTTTCTTTATCCAACAGCGCGGTCCAGTCCATCTTGTCACACAGCTCGTAGATCATTTGACACGTCGAACTCATGCCCGTATCGCTGTACATGAAATCTGGCCAATCCTCAGGTTGCTGGTGGTGGTCAATCATAACCTTGGTAGCAGTTGCTCCTCTAAGCGCAGTTTCCATATCTGCCGCTCTGCTGTAGGCATTGTAATCCAAGTGGAAGATCATATCTGCGTCTTCAATTTTTGCATTAGCAGCCAATTTGCCGTCGCTGTAGATCATCACACTATCATTACCCGATAGATGCCATAGAAACTCCGGATAAGGATTAGGAACAATTACACTGACTGACTTCCCCAACTTTTCCAAAACTCTTTTCAGCGCCAAAGCACTGCCCATGGCATCGCCGTCAGGGTTGGTATGGTTGGTGATGACAATATTCTTGGCGGAATCGACCGCGGCTTTAAAACCGTCTAAACGTATTTCTTGCATAACTGTTACAATCTCGTACAAAGGTGCGAGAAAAGTGTACCTTTGCGGCGCAAATTTTAGAAAAACTCAAATAAAATGGCAGGTAATAAGACCCTAACGATGATCAAGCCGGATGCAGTACGCGACGGACACATCGGTGCAATCCTAAACCAAATCACTGAAGCTGGATTCCGTATTTCAGCAATGAAATTAACACAACTCTCAACTGCAGATGCACAGGCATTTTACGCAGTACACAGTGAGCGCCCATTCTTCGGTGAGCTTGTTGAATTTATGACTTCAGGTCCTATCGTGGCTGCAATCTTAGAGAAAGACAACGCAGTTGAAGATTTCCGTACGCTGATCGGTGCTACTAACCCAGCTGAAGCTGCTGAAGGAACTATCCGTGCGCGCTTTGCTAAGAGCATTGGTGAGAACGCTGTACACGGTTCTGATAGCGACGAAAACGCTCAGATCGAAGGCGATTTCCACTTTGCAGGTCGCGAGCAGTTCTAAAAAAGAATTTTTAATTACTTTTGCCCTCCCGAAAGGGACTGCGTGTCAACCTCTGGCAAGAGATGTGAACGTTGGCTCACAGCAATGTAAATTATTTTAAACATGGACTTAGTTCAGTTTGTAAACGACGAATTCGTTTCTAGAAAAGACTTACCAGAATTTGGTGCAGGTGATACCATCACTGTCTACACTCAAATTACTGAAGGTGAGAAAACACGTACTCAGTTCTTCCGCGGTGTAGTATTGCAACGCAGAGGTTCAGGTGCTACTGAGACTTTTACTATTCGCAAGATGAGCGGTAACGTAGGTGTAGAGCGTATCTTCCCTGTAAACCTTCCAGCGATTGAAAAGATCGAGGTGAACAAGCGCGGTAAAGTACGTCGTGCACGTATCTTCTACCAAAGAGAGCGTACAGGTAAAGCAGCTCGTATCAAAGAGCGTCGCTTCTAATCCTCACCACAAGAGATACAAAAATCCTGAGCCTTCTGGCTCGGGATTTTTTTTGACCCGTACTTCGGGCATATATGTTCTTGGAACTACAATTGCTTCACAACGAACACCGTTCTGCGGTTCTTCGCTCTCCCTTCCTCGGTATCATTGCTAGCTACAGGTCGGCTTTCACCATACCCCTTGGAACTCAGCCTCGACGCATCGATACCGTAGCCGTATAAGGTATCTGTGACTCGTTTGGCCCTACGGGTACTCAGATCGAGATTTGCTGCAGCATCCCCCACATTATCTGTATGACCTTGGATCTGAACCTTTAGATGAGAATTGTCCGATAGAAACTCAGCAAACTCAGCAATGAGAAGTTCACTTAGTTCATCCAACCGGTCAGAATTAGTCTCAAAGAGGATGTTCGGAATGGGGTACGATTCTCCTTCCGCCATATCTGACTGTTCCAATGCAATCTCCATACGACTCACATCGCCCGGAGGACCCGAAGAGGCCAGCGCCAATCGCAAAGGCGCAGCACTAAAAGCTGCCTTCTTGGCATCTAACTTTATGACAAAAGCATCCGCCTCTGCCTTTTTTACTACTGCTGAGAATTGGCCACTTTCTTCATCCACCTGCAATGTCGTGCTCTTACCAGTGGCACTGTTTTTTAATACCACTTTGGCTTCATCGTCCGAAGCAAACATGTCTTTGGTCAATGTTCCCTTGACCAAGACCACTTCCTCAGGTTGCACACCTTCGTAAAGGTCGAAGAAGTAGATGTCCCAGCCGTTGGCCTTATTGATCTTGTTCGAAGCGAAGTAAGCTTGCTGTCCATCAAGGGTCACCATCAAACCAATCTCGTCTTTGTCAGTATTGATAGGATATCCGAGGTTTTGCGGTTTGCCCCACGATGCACCTGCATCTATACTCTTAAACAGATCATATCCACCCATTCCCGGATGGCCGTCACTTGCGAAATATAAGCTTTCGCTATCCGGGTGGATAAATGGACTTTTTTCATTCTTCGCGGTGTTGATCGTGGATCCCATGTTTTCCGGACTGCTCCAGCTACCATCACTTTGGCGCTCACTGCGGTACAGATCTAAGCCGCCAAAGCCGCCCTTTCTATTGCTGGTGAAATACAACACATCGCCATTTGGAGATATAGATGGTTGACTTTCCCAACTTCCCGGCTGATTCACATTCGCCACAGGACGAATACCATTCCACACGCCGTAGGAGAAGGTGGTATAGTAGAGGTCACAATTCTGTTGTCCTGTCTTTTCATTGCGCTCACATATGGTAAAGACCATCATTCTATTATCAGCAGTGATGGTGGGTCCTCCTTCGTTGTACTGAGCATTAAATGGTGAAGTGAGTGCCTCACCCTCTTCAAAAAGAAATGCACCTGCAGCTGTGCTCGTGGTTCGCGCCATGCTGAATTCCTCAACGCTGCGCAGTGGGGCTGCTGGCCCATCGTATTTATTGCGCTTCTTGCTGCGTCGCGTAAAGTAGATTTGACTGCCGTCCGGAGTTAGAGCCGCCAGATATTCGTCAAAGCGAGTATTGATGTTGCGCGCAGGCTTTGGGTCATAAGGCACCGGATTGGCAAGGAATGTCTTTTTAAGATTGATCTCTTCTAATAATCCTTCTACCTCTGCATCGAAGGCATATTCACGGTCGTCTCTTAAAAGCCACTGCTCAAAGTAGCCCGCAGCCTCATCGTTTCTGCCAGAAGCCATACAAAGCGAACCTACGGCGTAGAGTAAATCCGGCTTGTAACCAGGGCATCGCTTGACCAACTGTTTCCAATGTGCTTCGGCCAAATGGAACTTTTTGGTACGCATACTAAGCTCGCCCTTCAAATAGAGGGCATGCTGATCCTCATCATTCTGACGCAGTGCCGTCCCAATGTATACACTGGCATTTGGGTAATCACGTTGATTTAAGGCGCGAAGGCCTTTCTGGATTTGCTTGGAAGGACTGCGGTGATCGTCACCACAATACCTACCCAATTCTACCGGCCCCATTTGTGCTTGTGCCAGGGAACCCCATAAAACGGCGAGTACAAGTAAGAGTTTACGCATTAAAGTTCGTCTTGATTGACTACGGTAAGTTTGTCTTCAGATAACGCAATAATGGTGCTGACCGATGCATCTCCCGTCAAATTCAATACGGTGCGAACCATATCTATGATGCGGTCTACTGGGAAGATAATGGCAATCCAAGCCGGGTTGAGCCCCACACTTTCTAAGATAGGGATGAGCATAATCATCCCTGCCGAAGGAACTGATGCCGCACCGATAGATGCCAATGTTGCAGTGAAGATAATGGTGGCCTGTTGCGCGAGCGTGAGGTCAATCATATGGAACTGTGCCATGAAAATTACGGCAACTGTCTGGTACAATGCTGTACCGTCCATGTTAATGGTGGCCCCCACTGGCAATACAAAAGAACCGATTTCCTCATCCACAC
>JBMZBC010000033.1:0-16841 GCA_049611965.1 Schleiferiaceae bacterium
GTAACGGTTATCGCCTTGGTTGATACCTGCACTTGAAGCTTGACAAGTTGAAGGAACTGCCTCAACAGCGCTCCATCCGTTGCCGTTCAAGAACTTGAAGTACACAGAATCTGTCTTGTTCACGTACGCGATGTAGCGGTGTACACCGTCGAAGTTTACAAGCCGTGATTTCGCTGGATCCCAACCTTGGAAGTTACCCGCAACGTGAGCAGAATCAGCGCTCAACGTTTGTAAAGAGTAGTCCACTTTGAATTGGATTGCTTTTTGTCCAGCAGGAGCGGCACCACCGAACATTACTGCTGGAAGTGTAGTGTCCTGAGAGATCACAGCCCAACGGTTGCTGTTACCGTTAGTACCTACTTGGATCGGTGCAGGAACACTTTCATCGTCGCCCCATGCGTTACCGTTCAAGAATTTGTACTCCAACTGTCCTGCGTTGACAGTTACAGTTGTTGAATAGATAGATGATGTACCTACCTGCGTCATCGACGTCGTGCTTGGTGACCAAGACTGGAACGACCCCGCAACGTGAACACCGTTAGAGTTGATAGTAGCAGAGCCCATATCAACCTGGAAGGTCACGCTATACGTTGTTTGCGCAAATGCACCCATTCCAAGGAACAATGCAGCTGCTAAAGCGTAAAACTTTTTCATATAAAAATGATTGGTTAGTAATTAGTGTACCGAATACCCAATAAAATTAAGGCACAGCCGTTTCCTTTCTTTGTCCAATTCTGCCGATTTTTAACCATATTGTCGCATTATCCCGCAAAAAATGAAGAATAGCGCCTTAAACTTCTTTTTATCCCTTCTGTGTCTTATTACATCTATTACCATAAAAGGGCAAAGTATTCACCGCGTTGACCCGCCCAACTGGTGGAGCGATTTTCCCCTTGATACTGTAGAAGTATTCATCACAGGCGAAGGATTTACAAAGGCCGATATTGACAGTTTTGAGGGTGCAGAAAGACTGGAATGGGGAATACTAAGTGACAATGTCGCCTGGGTCCAATTCAGAATCCTACCCAACCTTTCATCTTCAGAAATTACCTTTAAAATTGGCCGCAGAACCGTCAAATACCCCCTTCTCGAGCGCAGCGGTTATGAACCTCAAGGATTAAGCGATCAAGACCTCATCTACCTTATTACCCCGGACCGATTTCACAATGGAAATCCAAAGAACGACGACATCAAAGGCATGCGCGAACGCGGCACCGATCTTAACGAGCCTTATGCACGCCACGGCGGGGACCTAGAAGGCATAGAGCAAGGTCTCGACCATATCGAAAGCCTCGGAGCCACCGCCGTTTGGATCAACCCCTTGCTAGAAAACGATATGGCTCGTGACAGCTACCACGGCTACGCCATCACGGACCACTATCAAATAGACCCGCGTTACGGCGGAAACAAAGAACTCGTAGCACTAAACAAACAAATGAAAGAGCGCGGCATAAAACACGTCGCCGATGTCGTATACAACCATTGGGGATCCTCGCATTACCTTCAAGAACTAATGCCCGATTCTTCTATGGTGCACTGGAACCTAAATGGCTCTATTCCCTATTCGAGCTTCCGCTTCACATCCCTAACAGACCCCTACGCATCCAAAGACGATATCGACCGATTCGAAAAGGGGTGGTTCGCCGGAGCCATGCCCGACCTCAACCAAGAGCACCCACTTACCGCCTCATACCTTACCTATTCCACCCTTTGGTACATTGAATCCTTCGGTGCAGATGCCCTTCGCTGCGATACCTATGCCTTCTCCCACCCTAAATTTCTAAAGGGGTTAAACATACTGCTCAAACGGGTGTACCCTGAGCTCTTCATATTTGGTGAAACATGGGCCTACAGTGAAGCATCGCAACTCTACTTCGCCCCCAACGATAATGTAAGCGCGGGTTGGACGGGCAACGATGCCGTTACCGACTTCACCCTGTGGCGTGCCATCCACGCGATGTACGAAGCCGATGAAAGTGAGCAGTTCGGTTGGGCCACAGGAGCAGGTGCCTTGTACTACCGCCTCGCTGCCGATTACCTCTACGAGCGCCCGGAAGACCTCATCACCTTCGTTGACAATCACGACGACGGGCGCTTCCTCGGCCAACTAGGTAGTGAAGATAAACTAAGAAGTGCCTTAACGCTGCTCTACTTCATGCGCGGCATACCTGTGTTGTACTACGGAACAGAACTCGGTTTAAAAGGGCATGAAAACCATGGCGCCATTCGCGAGGACATGCCCGGATTTTCCCAAGATTTCCCTGATTATAGCATAATTGGTGGTCAATTATTAAATTTGTGTCAAGAATTGGGCGCTTTTCGAAAAACTAGAGGAGCCGTTCAGTTTACCCAAAGAGTACCAGAGGACGGTTATTATATCCTTGAGGCTGCAAACGACTACTCCAAATGGATATTGGTCGTGAATGCCACAGATAAGATGAGGAGCCACGAATACTGGTCAGGTAAAGAACCCGTGCTTAGCTCAGACAAAGGGGGCGGTTCAGTGTTCTACCCTTGGGAAGCCAAAATCTTTGAATTTGAGCGATGAAAGCCACGATAGAAAACATACGAATTGCCGAAAAGGACAGAAGCTACCACAGCTATGTGCTCTCGCAACGCGTAGGTCAGCGTGGACCTTCCATTTTTACCGACTATTGGCACTACCACCCGGAGATTGAAATCACCTATGTTGTCAAAGGCGAAGGACTCGCTTTTATCGGAAACAAAATCGTTGAATTCAAAGCCGGCCAAGCATTCTTAATAGGCCCGTATTTGCCGCACAACTTTGTGGCTTCCGATGAGGAGGAGATGATTATGGACCGTGAATGTTGGGGACTGCAGTTTACTCAAGAATGGCTGAATTCGTTTAAAGAAAGTGCCGCATTAGGACCGCTTTTTAAAGCGATGAGTTTTGGTGTAGATCTCGGACAATTCACTCCCGAAGAACACAAAGACTTCGCGCATATTGTTGGGACCAACTCTCTAAAAAGTATGGCCTCATTCTTCAATCTAATGGCTTCTATCGCCGAACGAAAAGAGCTCAAAACTATTTCGACGACGAGCGCGTACAGTAATGTGATGAGTCAGAAGATCAGCAAGCGTATGGAACGCGTTTCTAAATACATTCAGGACAACTACCAGCATGCCATCACACTCTCTGAAATATCAGATATAGCAAGCATGACTGAGCAGAGTTTCAGCCGCTGGTTCCGACAGACCTCAGGACTGACTTTTATCGACTACTTAATGCAACTGCGCACAACGGTCGCTTCACACTTGCTCGTAAATACCAACAAGCCGATGTCCGAGGTTGCAGAAGAGAGCGGATTCAACTCCAGCTCTTCATTCAACCGTTCCTTCCTAAAAGTCAAGGGTTGTTCTCCTCGCGAATTCCGCAAGCAAAAAAGACCGCTGTAACTACCCCTCAGGCGTGTAAGTCACCGCCTTCTTGTTCGTAATCAAAAAGTTCGATAACCCTGCAATAACCAACGAGGTTCCTGCAAGCAACATTGCGTTGATTGGATCTTCACCAAATACCCCTTTGTAAATGGTCGTTAAAGAGGTCGCTGCAACAATCTGTGGGATAACGATAAACATGTTAAAGATACCCATGTACACACCCATTCTGTTCGGGTCAAGTGTCGAGCTTAACATCGCATACGGCATAGACAGGATAGATCCCCAACTGAATCCGATACAAACGAAGCTTACGATCAGCATCGACGGCTCAGTAATGAAGTACATGCTAATAAATCCGTACGCCCCAGCGAACAAGCTGAACATGTGAACATACTTTCTATTGATGCGTCTTTTCGCCGTCCAAAGGGTCAACAATAGGGCAAATACCATAGAGCTTAAACCGTAGTTCCCCATGTACGAACCCACCTTGTTTGAAGCGTCATTAAACGCCTTATCTGCAATTTGGTAAGCGTCTATTTGCTCTGCAGTACTTACGGCGAAATCTATGGCCTCCGGCTTCGCAGCATCAAAAACATGATCCGTTAAGGCAGGATTAGCCATAGACCACATGCAGAAGAAAGCGAACCAAGAGAAGAATTGGACCACGCCTAAACGCTTCATCGTCTTTGGCATATCCGCAATATTCTTGAAAACCTCAGAAATAGTATTGGCTAAACCCGATTTCTCTTTCTGCTCAGCGCGGAAAGCTTCCATGTCTTCCGGCGGGTACTCGTCTGTGGTAAATACCGTGTAAAGAATGGAGAGAATAAATACTCCAGCGCCAATTCCAAAAGCAACCTGCACCGACATAGGCACAACTCCCGGAGCAGCTTCATTGCTTACACCTAGCGAGCTCACCATCAGCGGCAAGTTTGAAGCCACCCAGGTACTTACACCAATAATGAGTGTCTGAACCACAAATCCGAAACTGCGCTGGCTGTCTGGCAATTTATCTGCCACCAAAGCGCGGAACGGCTCCATACTGATGTTCATCGTAGCATCAAGAATCCATAGACCACCTGCTGCCATCCAAAGCGCCGAACTATGCGGCACCACTAATAATGTTAGAGAAGCAAGAATAGCACCTATCAGAAAATAGGGGCGACGACGTCCAAACCTTGGGTGCCAAGTATTGTCGCTCATCTGCCCAATAATAGGCTGCACGATAAGCCCGGTAAGCGGCGCTGCAATCCACAATAATGGCAGACTGTGCTCGTCGGCGCCAAGCGTTTCAAAAATACGACTCATGAACCCGCCTTGTAGGGCGTATCCAAACTGGATTCCCAAGAAGCCGAAGCTCATGTTCCAAATCTGCCAAAAACTGAGTTTAGGTTTGTTCTGCATGTTTCTCTGAGTGTTGGTGGAGAAAAAACCCGGCACTAGGCCGGGTTCTAAGCTGGCTTACAGCCAAATATTATTGACAGAAAATCGGAATAACTACCGCTTCTGTAACTCTGTCGGCGCCCGTTGCGAAGTTTTTCTTAATGACAATGAACTCTAAATAATCAACTTCATTGTTCGGATCAAGCGTAAAATGCTCGTTGGGAACAAGGTGCATTTCAAAGTTTCCATCACCAATAAAGTTCATCTTTAGTTTAGGATTAGTTCCCGCGTTAAAAGGACTTTCTATCTGAGCTACGGAACCGTTCGTATACACCACTTTAGCGTAGGCATAACAGTCGTCAGATGCTAAATTTTGCATCGATACTTTTTCCTCCCTCCAGTTCTCGTAACGCAACGTTACTACGTCGTCAATCTTCACCTTTGTTGGGAAGTGATAGAAAGGATTGCGCTCCGTCGCAGGAGGATCTATTGCAATGCTCTGGTCGTCCGATTTTACATCCGGATCCCCGTAACCACCGCCGTCTTTTGCCTTCACCAAGAAGTGAATGTCTTCGTTATAAACAGTTGTTGCATCCACCTCGTAAAACAAGGTTGGGACAATCTTCCAGGAGAACGTACCGTCCGAATTTTTGGTCATCTTCATGGCCTCGTTAGAGTTCTTCCAAGGGGCAGAACCGGTTCCGTTTACAAAAGGGTGACCGTCCGGGTGTTCTGCTGGCTTCCACGTCCAAATGTACATGTCTTCACCTGCATCTACCGCCTGCTTCAAAAGGTCTTGGTGACCTACAGCGAGGTCGAGAGCAGATGGGTCAAAAATGATTTCCAAAGAATCTGCTGGGTCGATGTTCTCGTCAGGGATTGTTGAGATTTGAGCCGAAGCACTTAGGCCCAAAGTCAATGCGAATAGTGTGCTAATCTTTTTCATCTGAGCTTATTTTCTAGTGAAGGTTAATGTGTAAGATACGCTTGGCTTGTCGCAACGAATACGGTCGTAGACAATGCTCACGTTCTGATCGATGGTACGTGGCATGTTGCCCAAAGGCAATACCGTCGTTACAGTGTCAAACTGAGTGAGGTGTAACTCAGAAGGGAATTCTGGCGTGTTGTACTTCCAAGTACCTCCGGCACCAAACAAATCAAAACCTGGACCCTGTGAGTTTACGGTATACGTACTGTCCTCGCTGAACGCTACCACCCATTTATCTTGATTGTTTTGGTAGAACGAACTGATATCTCTTGTTTCTGGTACGGGCAGCGTTAGATCTGTTTGATCCGCGTTGGTCAACTCCCATGTACCTATGATACCTGCACCGGCCTCATATGCCGGTCCAATAGGTCCAACCTCCGGCTTACATGCGCCCATGATTAACAAGGCGCTCGCAATAAATAATGTTACTTTTTTCATATCGCTAAACTGCTTTATTCGCAGCCTCCTTCTTCGTTATAAATAAATCCTTGGGCGGTTCCTTCAAAGTTAGGGAATTGGAGCACCATTCCTGGGCAATCCCAATCTACACCTCTAATCTTCTGAATTTCGCCGAGCACTCCTTGACGCTTAAGCTGGAACAAACGATCGCCTTCACAGGCCATCTCTAATCTTCGCTCATTCATCACATCGCTTACCGAAAGCGAGCTCAAGGAAGCAACATTTGCTCGTGTTCTTAGGTCGTTAATGTAGCCCAATCCTGTGCCATCAGCATCGCCGTTCAAACGGACATTACACTCTGCGTAGATCAAATACATTTCTGTTAAATGGATGAGTGGTACATCAATGAAACTTGCGTCAAACTTGCTGATCATGTACAACTCGTCAGCTGAACCTGCGTTGCGGATGTCGTACCATGTTTGACCGCGTAGGTCGTTCGTGTCGCTTGTCGCAGCAACGTATAAATCTGCAGATGCTTTGAGTCCAGGGTTAGCGTTAGGGTCGTCAGAACGGTAGTTCCAAACATAACCTGAACCGCGCTCATCAACCAAGGTGTCGCCGCCTACTACTTCATTCGTACTTACCAAGGTGAATATGAATTCTGCCGGCAAGCTTGTATTAGGATGGTCGTTGAAACGCTTGGTTAAATCTTGCTCCAAGCTGTAAGACCCCGAGCTAATTACTTCTGAAGCTTTTGCCTTTGCATTGGCAAAATCGCCCATTTCCAAATACACCTTAGCCAAGAGACCTTTCGCTGCCATTTGGTCGGCAAAGATGCCGTTGTCTGCAGGAAGGTCTGCCTCCGCATCCAACAGGTCTGAAACAATTGCTGCATACACGTCAGCAACTGTTGCGCGCATTTGCGGCGTTTGATCAGCGCTTAACTTTAATGGAATACCGAGGTGACTGTTGTCTGAGGTGTAGCCGTAAGGCAAGGCCCAGATACGAACTACATGATAATGACACAGTGCACGAATGAATTTTGCTTCAGCAGAAATTCTCTCGATGCTCTCTGCGGTTGCGCCTTCTAGGTCGGCAACCTCCTCCAACAAGGTGTTGGCGCGGTAGATTGCGATGTATGCATCGCGGTATTCACCGCCGAATGAACCGTTAAAGAAGGAAGATGTCCAACGGTAGATCTGTGCATACTCACCGTTCAAACCTAGCGGGTCAGCAAGGTTATCCGACATTACTTCAGGGATGTTTTGGAAACGGCCGTTGAAGGCGTTTGCCGCAACATCATAAACGCTAACCAACAACTGCTCTGCATCCTCGATAGTGACGATGGCTGAATCTGCTGGAATTTGAGACGTAGTATCCGCTTTGAAATCTAGGATACGCTCACACGATGAGTTTCCTACTACAATCGCTACAAGTGCTAAAAGTGCTACTATCTTTTTCATGATTGCTAAGGATTAAAAGTTAATGTTTACACCAATGTTGTACGTCTTCTCCTGCGGGGGAGTGAGGTACGTAATATTCGGTGACATGTTACGGTCGGTAGCATTCTCGAAATCACGAGCAATCTCTGGATCCAAACCGATGAAATTTGTAAGCGTAATGAGGTTCGTACCGGTGATATTTACGGTCATACCTTTTACGTTCTTGGTCAATTTTTCTTGCGGAACACGGTAGCTCAATTTCACGTTACGTAGACGAGCATAAGTACCGTCGTGCAACCATAGGTTGGTGTTGATCCACTCCGTGTTTGAACCGTAGGTACGGTAGTCACGGCTGAGACGTGGGTATGTTGCAATATCACCCGGCTGCTGCCAGCGGTCGAACAAATCTGTACGCATGTTCCAATCGGTCACAACACCCATCTGACGCTTCGAAGAGCTGTCGTAGATATCTCCACCGATCGTGAATACCCACATGAAGCCAAACTCCCAGTTTTTATAATTGAAAGTGTTCGTCAAACCACCAATAGCGTCTGGCATTACATTACCAACAGCCACACGATCCTGAAGATCCCAAGTGTAGGTCTCATTACCTTCCTTATCGAGGTAAACTGGCAGACCGTTCGCAGGATCTACGTGTGAGAATTGAACGAGGTAGTTGGTACCAATCGGCATTCCCACAACGACACGAGTGTCGTTCGTACCACCGCTTACTGCATCAGGCGAGTACTCACCGATAGAAGTAATCTGGTTGTAGTTACGTGCAATGTTGAAGTCTGTGGTCCACGTGAAGTTATCTGTCACGATGTTTCTCGATTTGATGGCAAATTCAACACCTGTATTGTATACGCTACCTACGTTGTCCCACCAAGAACCGAATCCCGTAGAACCTTGAAGCGTTACATTCAATAGCATGTCGTTCGTTTGCTTGCGGTACCAGGCCAATTCACCTGAAACACGATCGTTGAACAATCCGTACTCAAGACCCACATCATAGGTAGTAGACGTCTCCCAACGCAAATCTGCGTTTTCACGAATCACAGGGTAACGGTACGTCTGACCGCCGTAACCGTTGTTGGCTACGTTGTAGTAACCGAACCACTGGTACGATGGAATAGCAGAGTTACCGTTCTTACCTACCGATGTTTTCAACTTCAAAAAGTTCACTGCAGGTAGATTGGCCATGAAGTCTTCGTCAGAAAGAACCCACGCCACCGAAGCAGCAGGGAAGTTTCCGTACTTGTTGTTAGGACCAAACTTTGAAGAACCGTCACGACGAATCAACGCCTCGGCGTAGTATTTACCCTTGAAATTGTAATTCAAACGAGTAAAAGCAGAAGCAAAAGCATATTCTTCTATATAGCTCAATGGATCATTTACCCACTGTCCCGTCTCACGGATCTGACCAACAGCCTCGCTGTCGTAGTAGCCGTCCCAACGCTTAATTCTATTGTATTGGTACTCTGAACCAATCAACCAGTTGATGTGGTGGTCTTCGCCCAAATCTTTGATGTAGTTGGCCGTAGCATTACCCGAAGTGTTGTAGACACTGTACGGGTACATGTTTGCACGACCTAAGAAGTTGCCGTCCGCATCCTTGTATGTAGGATCGTAGCCCGGCTTCTCCCAAATGTGATCTTCGAAATGCATGTAATCGAACGCCCCTTGACCTCGGAAGGTCCAGTTGTCGTTCAATTTGTAGTTCATAGTGATGTTGTTGATCGAACGATCTTCAATAGCCGTCCAATCTTTCATATCACGCTGTGCCACTGGGTTTAGGCTAATTCCACCTTTCAACCAGTAATCACCAGCCGAGGCAACGAGGTTGCCGTCGTCGTCGTACTCGTCTTCAGCGTAGTAAATAGGATAGATTGGAAGTGCACGAGACATCGCCTCACCAAAACCACCCGACCAGGCTGCGTCGATACGGTTGTTCACCCCGCGAGATAGCGACGTGCTCAATCCTAATTTGAATCGTTTCGTAATGTCAAAATCTGCATTGATACGACCAGATAGACGCTCGTAAGAGTTGCCCGCCAAATAGCTGTGGTTGTCGTTGTACGATAGACCGGCGTAGAAATTTCCGCCCTTGAAGCCGCGCGAAGCAGAGAAGTCATACCCGTGCTTAATGCCCTGGCGAATGGTTTCTTGCACCCAATCCGTTCCTTCAGCAGCTTGTGCTTCTGCCCAGCTCATACGGTTACCTGGCAGTTCAGGTACACCAACGTTGCCGTCGTTTACCCAAGCCTCTTCGTACATCTGAAGGTACTCGTCCTTGTTCATCATGTTTGGCAATGCAGTTGGGTTCGAGAAACCAACGCGCGAGGAGAAGTTGTACGCCAACTTCTTGCTCTTCCCTCTTTTTGTGGTAATCAATACAACTCCGTTAGAACCGCGCGAACCGTAAATACCTGTTGCTGCTGCATCTTTCAAGATCTCTACAGATTCGATATCGTTCGGGTTAATCGTTGCCAATGGGTTGGTGTTAAAGCCACCGCGGTTACCATTCAAGAAATAATCTTGTGTAATTGGAATACCATCTACTACATAAAGCGGATCACCACCTGCTGAAATAGAGGCTACACCACGAACACGTACCATTGAGCCTGATCCCGCAATACCTGAACCAGTAATTACCTGAACCCCTGCAGCCTTTCCTTGAATGGCATTTTCAAAAGAAGGTGTTGGAATGTCGGTAAGCTCTTTGGTCTTCAGCGACACTACAGATCCAGTAAGATCGCGCTTACGAGCCACACCGTAACCTACAACGACAACCTCGTCGAGCTGGTTGCTTGCAGGCTTCATAGTTACATTGATGATTTGCTTGCCTTTAATTTCTACTTCCTTCACCACCGGTTCGTAACCAATGAATGAATAAGTAATGGCATACTTCCCTGGCTTTAATGAAAGGGAATATTGACCGTTGAAATTGGTAGAGGTTGCTCCACCTTTATCAACTGAAATGGCTACAGACGGCAAAGGTTCATTGAACTCATCTACCACCGTCCCCGAAACAGACTGGGCATGAACTGCGCCGCCTATTAAGAGTGAAAGAGCCACGAGTAAACGTGAGAATCGCTTCATGTTTTGGTGTTAAGTGTTGTATCCTTCAAATGTAAAGAATACACTTATTTATTCGAAGCGTGTAAAAAGGCGGTATTAACTGAATCGGCCCATTTTTTAACCGAACGAGGTGTTTTTTGCGTTAATCGAGGCTATCTTCTGATTTAACCCGGTACAATCGGGCCGGCTTGTGAAGCACCCCTTTTTGTTTTTCTTCCGTGGCTTCAATCATCTTTTCACGGACGATCTTTTTCCGGAAATTCCGCTTGTCCAGTTCTTCCTGTGTAATGGCTTCGTGCAACTGCTGCAACTGGTTCAATGTAAACTTCGGCGGCAGTAACTCGTAAGCCGTTTTATTCAATTCAAAATGACTTTGGAGTTTGGTCAAGGCTACATCAACGATACAATTGTGATCAAAGGCCAATTCAGGAATCTCCCGAATATTTACCCATAGTGCCTCGCCCGCAAAGCTCGACGGATTTGGGACAAAATCTGCCATTTTCACCAAGGCATAATAGGCGACCGTCACCACGCGTTCCTTTGGGTTGGCACGGTACAATTCTAACCACTTTCTGTCCTTTTCGGCATTTACACGAAGTGGATCGCCGAAGGTGTGAAACTGCTGTAAATGAACATTCTTGAGACTTGCCAGCTCCCACAATACGCGGTCGGCGCTATCGTCAAGCCCTTCGCCACGGTGAATCAAATCCCCCGGAAGACGCATTCTTAAAATACCCTGGCCGATGTCTTTTTCTTCTATCAGGAGAACATTAAGTCGCTCTCCATCGAATCCAAATATTACGCAATCAACGCTAATATTAGGATTAATATCCTTCAATTCACTCATGGTCGGTTTAAGTATGTTGTTAAATTTGGGGTCCTTGAAGATAAGCAGTAAAAATTTAATAAGTGTATTATTTACACTTAGTTACTATCTTTGCGACCATGTCTGAAGAGATTAATAATATCGTAGTTCTTACCTCAGGTGGCGATGCCCCTGGGATGAACGCTGCCATTCGTGCGGTGACAAGAACTGCTTTGTACCACGGCAAAAAAGTATTTGGTGCTTACCGTGGGTATGAAGGAATGATAGAAGATGATATCGTAGAATTGACCACAGATAGTGTAAAGCACATCCTTGCACTCGGAGGTACATTCTTGAAAAGTGCCCGAAGCCAAGAATTCAGAACGGCAGAAGGGCGCGCGAAGGCTGCCGCGAATCTAAAGAAGAGGAATATTGATGCGTTAGTAGTCATTGGTGGTGATGGTTCTTTTACAGGGGCCTTAAAGATTGCCGAAGAACATAACATTCGCGTCATCGGTGTACCGGGAACGATCGACAACGATTTGTACGGGACCGATTTTACTATTGGGTACGACACCGCCACCAATACGGTCATTGAGAGTGTCGACAAAATCCGCGATACAGCCTCGTCACACAACCGCCTATTCTTTGTTGAAGTAATGGGTAGAGATACTGGATATATTGCTGCCTCCACGGGTATGGCTACAGGTGCCTTGAGCATCATCCTCCCTGAAAAAAAGAGCACGTATAATGATTTATTTGAAGACCTACGCAAAGCGCAAGCAAAGCGTAAAACCTCAAACATCGTTATGGTCGCAGAAGGCAACCACCTCGGCGACATCTTCGAGATTGCGCAGGCAGTGAAGAAAGAATTTCCAAGCATTGATGTGAAAGTGACCAACCTCGGACACACACAGCGCGGAGGATCACCATCAACCAACGATCGAGTTTTAGCCTCTGTATTGGGTTTCTGCGCAGTAAAGGGATTGATGGAAGGTCAGGCTAAAGTCATGACGGGAATGATCAATCAAAAAGTAGTTTACACGCCTCTATCAGAAGCAATTTCTAAGACCACAGATTTAGACGAAGAAATGCTAACAATCGCTAGAATTCTAGCAACCTAACAACACACCAGATTATGAGTAAAATTGCAATCAATGGCTTCGGCCGCATCGGTCGTTTGACGTTTAGAAACTTGATCGAAAATGACAACGTAGAGATCGTAGCAATCAATGATTTGACAGCTACTGATATGCTCGCTCACCTCTTGAAGTACGACAGTGCACACGGTCGTTTCAACGGTACAGTGGAGCACACTGAGAACAGCTTAATCGTAAACGGTAAGGAGATTACTGTATACGCTCAGCGCGACCCAGAAACTTTGCCTTGGGCAGAGCTAGGTATCGACGTAGTTATTGAATCTACAGGTTTCTTCCGCGATGCAGAAGGTATGGGCAAGCACATCAAAGCAGGTGCTAAAAAAGTAGCGCTTAGTGCTCCAGCTTCAGGCGACATCAAAACCATTGTTTTGGGTGTAAACGACGGCGAATTGACTGCAGACGATACTATGGTAAGTAACGCTTCTTGTACAACCAACTGTTTGTCTCCAATGGCGAAAGTATTGGACGAGAAGTTCGGAATCGAAAGCGGTTTCATGTGTACCATCCACGCGTACACTTCTGACCAGCGTATCCAAGATGCTCCACACTCTGACAAGCGTCGTGCTCGTGCAGCAGCAGTAAACATGATCCCGACTTCAACGGGTGCAGCGAAAGCAGTTGCTTTAGTATTGCCTCAGTTGAAAGGAAAACTAGACGGATACGCAATGCGTGTGCCTACCATCACTGGTTCTGCTACAGATTTGACTGTTCAGTTGAAAAAAGAAGTGACTGCTGAGGAAATCAATGCTGCAATGAAAGAAGCTGCTGAAGGTCCATTGAAAGGCATCCTAATGTACACTGAAGACCCAATCGTAAGCTCTGATATCGTTGGTGATAAGCACAGCTGTATCTTCGATGCTGGCGTTACTTCAGCAAAAGGAAACTTGGTTAAAGTACTAGGTTGGTACGACAACGAGGCAGGGTACTCTGCACGTTTGGCAAACCTAGTTGAGCGTCTAGCTTAATACTATTAAATGTCCTCGCGGCTGGGCCGCGGGGACTTACTATAACTCGCTATGATATTAATTGCAGAAAGTGGTTCTACGAAATGCGACTGGGTAGCTCTAAACTCAGACGGCACGGAACACAAGCGCTTCTCTACAATGGGGTTCAATCCTTATTTTCATTCAGCTTCTTTTATTCATGAGGAGTTGAGTGAGAACGAGGTGGTTAAGACCATCCATACCCAAGTAGAATTCGTTTATTTCTATGGCGCTGGTGCATCGTCAGAAAGCTTGAAGGATATCGTCAAAGACGGTCTGCAACAAGTACTGCCAAATGCACACGTAAATGTCGATCACGACCTCGTAGCAAGTGCCTACTCGACCTACACAGGAGAACCTGCGATCACCTGTATTATCGGCACAGGATCAAACAGCTGTTTCTTTGATGGGGCCGAAGTAAGCGAAGAAGTGCCTGCCTTGGCATATATTCTTGGCGATGAAGGTTCAGCGAGCTTCATAGGCAAGCGTTTGGTGTCCGATTTTTTATACAAAAAGCTCCCTGCGGAGATGGCTGAGGATTTCTTCAATACGTACCAATTGGACAAAGATGAGATCATCACTAGCGTATACAATAAGCCTAATGCAAATGTATACCTAGCGTCTTTCAGCCGCTTTGCCGGAAAACACATGGAGCACCCGTACGTGAAGCAAATTGTACGCGAAGGCTTTGCAAAATTCGCGGATATCCACATCGCATGTTTCGACAACTGCAAAGAAGTACCTGTGCACTTTGTGGGCAGTGTTGGCGCTATCTTCCATGAAATTCTTGAAGAGGTGTTAGAAGAGCGCGGAATGCGTCTTGGACAAATCATGCGCAAACCTGTGGACGGACTCATTAAGTATCACCTTGAGTACTTGAAAGTACTCGATGCCTATAAAGTTTAAACCGATCACATGATTAAAGGATTCCTTTTTGATTTAGACGGCGTTATTGTAGATACCGCCGTTTTTCATTTTCAAGCATGGCGTCGACTTGCTCAAAAATTGGGCGGCGACTTTACTGAAGAACAAAACGAGCAGCTCAAAGGCGTGAGCCGAGTAGATTCGCTCAAGAAAATCATCGAATGGACGGGCGCTACAGTGAGCGACGAAGAGTTCCAATCTTTGATGGTAGAGAAAAACGAGTGGTATCTAGAGTTGGTGCAGGGTTTAGGCCCGCAGGATGCGCTACCAGGAGCACTGGATTTCTTGCAGACTGCCTACGACCAAGGCCTGAAAATCGCGTTGGGTAGCGCTTCGAAAAATGCACCCATGATTTTGGAAAAATTGGGCATAACTCCATTATTCACTGCGATAATTGATGGGAATAATGTGGTAAACGGCAAACCTCATCCAGAGGTATTTTTGAAAGGAGCAGAGGCTCTAGGACTTGAACCGTCAGAATGTGTCGTGTTTGAAGACTCCATCGCTGGGGTCCAAGCGGCCAAAACAGGTGGAATGTCAAGCGTAGGTATCGGCGATGCTGAAACCTTGCAGGCAGATATCCACTTCACCGCATTGGGCGATACGACTCCTGAAGCTTTAGTAGCTCACTTTTAAGAAGCTTACACACATCATATGTTCAATAAATATACTGAGGTAGACCCTTGGAAGATCATCGAGCGCGGTTGGGATTCTAAAAATCATCCTAAGAGCGAGAGTTTGTTTTCGATTGGTAACGGCCGCATGGGCCAACGTGCCAATTTTGAAGAGACCTATACCGGTGAAAGTCTTCAAGGCTCCTACATCGCGGGGGTATATTACCCTGATAAGACAAGAGTAGGTTGGTGGAAAAACGGGTACCCAGAGTACTTCGCCAAGGTATTGAACTCCTGTAATTGGATCGGCATTCAGGTGAAGGTCGATGGAGAAGAATTGGACCTTCATACCGCTACCGAAGTAGCCTCATTCTACCGCGAGCTCGACATGCAAAGCGGATTGCTTAAACGCGCTTTCGAAGCGACCCTTCCTTCAGGCAAGATCGTCGCTATTGAGGCCGAGCGCTTAGTGAGCATCGTCCAAGACGAGATTGGAACCATTTCTTACAGCATTACGCCAAAGAATTTCTCAGGCAAGATAGAACTGTGCTCGTACCTCGACTTCGATGTGGAGAACGAGGACAGCAACTACGACGAAAAGTTTTGGGAGCCCGTAGCTCAAGGTCAGGAAGCTGGCGTTAGCTATGTGCATGCAAAGACCAAAAAGACCGGTTTTGAGGTAGCTGTGGCCATGCGCAATAGCGTTACATTGGATGGCACGACCAAAGAATGGGGCATGAGTTCAGATGCAAAGCACATGTTTGTCAGCGAGTGCGGCTGCTATGAAGTGGCCAAAGGTCAAACGCTAAAACTTGAAAAATTTGCAGCGGTTTTATCCAGCATGAACCACGAGGTGGCAAGCTTGGACGCCAAGGCAGCAGCGAGCGCTACGGCGGCGGCAGCCCAAGGCTATGAGGCATTGCGTGGTGAGCACGTAGCCGCTTGGCACAACAAATGGGAAACCTCTGATATTGAAATTGATGGCGACGAGGAAGCTCAGCAGGGCATCCGCTTCAACATCTTCCACATGAACCAGACCTTCACGGGTGTGGACGATCGATTGAACATCGGTCCTAAAGGGTTTACCGGCGAGAAATACGGCGGTTCTACCTACTGGGATACCGAAGCATACTGTTTGCCTTTCTACCTCGCTACGGCGCAGCCGGAGGTGGCGAAGAATTTGTGTTTGTACCGTTACAAGCAGCTGGATAAGGCCATTGAAAATGCAGGCAAGCTAGGATTTACCGACGGCGCAGCATTGTACCCGATGGTGACGATGAACGGCGAAGAATGTCACAACGAGTGGGAGATCACTTTCGAGGAAATCCACCGCAATGCAGCCATCGCTTATGGCGTGTTCGATTACATACGTCACACCCAAGATTGGGGCTATCTAGCCGAAGGGGGATTTGAAGTCCTTCTAGGCATTAGCCGATTCTGGTCGCAGCGTGTGAATTGGTCACAGGAAAAAGAAGCCTATGTAATGCTCGGTGTAACGGGGCCGAACGAGTACGAAAACAACATCAACAACAACTGGTACACCAACCGCATGGCGGCGTGGACCTTGGAGTGGACGTTGGAAGCCCACAATTGGCTGAGAGAAAATGCAATTCATAGAATTACACCCTAACAATGAGTGGATTATTGGCCGCGGATGGGACCA
>JBMZBC010000034.1:0-15927 GCA_049611965.1 Schleiferiaceae bacterium
AGACGCGTAATGTCTTAGATGCAACCGGTGAGCACTGTCGTAAGATCCGCATTGAACAACCGGTACTGACCAACGGTGAGCTCCAGAAACTGCGCAACATCTCGGCGCCAGGCTTTGCTTCGCACGAAATAGAAAGTCTGTTTTATGCAGATAACCCAGAGACCGGGCTAGAAAACGCGATCAAGAGTATCTGTAAGGAGGCCGATTTCGCCGTGAAATCGGGCAACAATCTACTGATTATCTCCGACCGCAATGCCGATAAGATCCGGGTAGCTATACCATCGCTTTTGGCAGTGGGCGCCATTCATCACTACTTGATTAAACAAGGTGTGCGCTCTAATGTGAGCTTGGTTGTTGAATGTGGAGATGCGAGAAGCACCCATCATTTTGCAACACTTCTTGGCTACGGAGCCAATGCAGTCAACCCGTACATGGTGTACGATATCCTGCGTCATTCCTTGAAGGAAGGTAGGGTAGAATCTACTTCAGCTAACACTGAGTTAGATGCTTATTTTGAGAAGGTTAAGAATTACCAAAAGGCAATTGGCAAGGGGCTATTGAAGATCTTCGCTAAGATGGGCATCTCTACTTTGGAGAGCTACCAGGGCGCTCAGATTTTTGAGCCTATCGGACTAAATGGTCGAGTGGTCGGAACGTGTTTTCGTGGCTCACTGAGTCGCATTGGTGGTTTGGACTTCGAGCACATCGCGAAGGAGCAATTGGATAAACTCTCTCTGGCATTAAATGATGCTGAAGAGACCTTGCCTTACGGCGGGGTGTACCATTGGCGCGTGAACGGTGAATACCACCATATGAATCCGCGTACCATTACAGCTTTGCAACGTGCGTGTCGTGAAGGCAATTACGAGCACTTCAAGAATTACAGTGCATTACTAGACGGGAACGGACGCTCGTTGCGCCACTTGTTGGAATTCAAACAGCGTCCATCCGTTCCTCTAGAAGAGGTGGAAGCGGTCGAAAATATCTTGAAGCGTTTTGCTACTGGGGCCATGTCTTTTGGTTCTATATCACACGAAGCCCACAGCACGCTTGCAGTGGCGATGAATAGAATAGGGGCTAAATCGAACTCAGGTGAAGGTGGTGAAGACGAGATTCGCTTTGGCACCAAGGAAAACGGCGATAGCGAAAACAGTGCGATTAAGCAGATTGCTTCTGGCCGATTCGGGGTGACGATAAACTACTTAGCGAACGCCGTTGAATTGCAGATTAAGATGGCTCAAGGCGCTAAACCCGGTGAAGGTGGTCACTTGCCTGGGCACAAGGTGGACGATTGGATTGGACGCGTACGTCATTCCACTCCAGGGGTAGGTCTGATTTCTCCGCCACCGCACCATGATATTTATTCGATTGAGGATTTGGCCCAATTGATCTATGACCTCAAACGTGCCAACCCTAAGGCAAGAGTGAGTGTGAAGCTTGTTTCTTTAGCTGGGGTAGGGACTATTGCTACTGGCGTTGTAAAAGCCAAGGCCGATACCGTACTTATCTCAGGAATGGACGGCGGTACAGGTGCTTCGCCACTTAGCTCTATCCAACACGCAGGGGTGCCATGGGAACTCGGCTTGGCCGAAGCGCACCAGACGCTGGTGAGCAGCCGATTAAGAGACCGCGTACTGCTTCAAACCGATGGGATGATTCGAACCGGTAGAGATTTGGCTATTGCTACCTTACTAGGTGCTGAAGAATGGGGTGTTGCAACGGCAGCCTTGATTGCAGAAGGCTGTATCATGATGCGTAAGTGCCATTTGAATACTTGTCCAGTGGGCATTGCGACGCAAAATCCAGAGCTGCGCAAGCTGTTCTCAGGAAAGCCAGAGCATGTCATCAACATGTTCACATTTATGGCGCAAGAACTGCGTGAGATTATGGCAGAATTGGGCTTTAGAACTATCGAAGAAATGGTAGGGCAGGCTCATGTCTTAAAACAGAATACGAAGGCAGGCAACTGGAAAGCGGCGTTATTGAATTTAGAACCACTGCTGAAATACGCGGATTGGAGTAAGACCACCAAGGGATATCCATCGCAGCCTATTCCATCTACAGCATTAGATACGGCAATGGTAGAGGCGGTACATCAATACAAAGCCGATCCAAAACCGGCAGCGTATACTTTCGGAATTCTGAACACGGACCGTTCTACGGGTACCACAGCCAGCCACGAGGTAGCAAAATGGCGCGGTAGCGCGGGATTACCGGGTGATGCACTCACATTCAACCTTGTAGGTTCAGCGGGTCAAAGCTTTGGTGCCTTTGGCGCGAGAGGACTGACCTTCAATCTCGTTGGAGAGAGTAATGACTACACTGGTAAGGGCCTTAGTGGTGCGAAAATTATTATTCGTAAACCTGAAGATGCCACGATTGTAGCGCATGACAATATCATTTGTGGAAACGTTGCCTTATACGGTGCGACCTCTGGTGAGCTTTATGTAAATGGGATTGCCGGTGAGCGATTCTGCGTAAGAAATTCAGGTGCCAAAGCCATTGTAGAAGGTGTGGGGGACCACGGTCTAGAATACATGACGGGTGGTGAAGCCATCATCTTGGGTACCACGGGTAAAAACTTCGGTGCAGGGATGAGTGGTGGAATCGCTTACGTCCTAGACGCCGACGGCATTCTTGAAAGCAGATTTAATAACGATAGCGCTGATCTAGAGCAGCCATCTGTTGAAGACTTAGCCTACTTACAATCTCGCATTCAGGCGCATTTGGACCATACGGGTAGTGAGCGTGCTAAGGAATTGCTGGGCGATTGGAACACTGCTTCAGGCCAATTTGTCAAAGTATTCCCAAGAGATTACAAACGCGTTCTAGAAGCGAAAAAAGCACAAGCACATGGGTAAGGATACCGGATTTTTAGAAGTAAATCGCCAAGGGCCAGCTATGCGCCAGCCTGAGGAACGAGTTAAAGATTACAAAGAACATTACCTGCCGCTCGGTGAAAGAGCCACCGAGCAAGCCTCGCGCTGCATGGACTGTGGTGTACCTTTTTGTAATTCAGGATGTCCACTAGGAAACCGAATTCCTGAGTTTAACGACGCCGTATACCGTGGCGATTACAAAGAAGCATATAGCGTTTTACGTACCACGAACAACTTCCCTGAATTCACGGGTAGAATTTGCCCTGCGCCCTGTGAGGCAGCCTGTGTATTGGGCATCAACAACAATCCGGTAACCATTGAATTCATTGAAAAAGAAATCAGTGAAAAAGCCTGGGAAGAAGGTTGGGTGGTTCCAAAGCTTCCCGTAGTTAGAACGGGTAAAAGCGTAGCCGTTGTGGGTGCAGGCCCCGCTGGTTTGGCCGCTGCGGACCAATTGAACCAAAAAGGCCACCGCGTTAAAGTATTCGAACGTGATGCTCGTGTTGGAGGACTTTTGACCTACGGTATTCCCGATTACAAACTTGAAAAGCATGTTGTGGCACGCCGAGCGGCCATCATGGAAGAAGAGGGCGTTGTATTTCAGTGCAATACGGAGATTGGTACAGACATTACGCTAGAGGAACTACGTGAATCTTTCGATGCTGTGCTCATCACCATCGGTTCAAAGCAACCTAGAGATATCCGTGCTAAGGGAAGAGAAGCACAAGGCGTTCATTTTGCCATGGACTTCTTGCACTTGAACAACCAAAAGGTAGCAGGTGATGCGCCTGTAGGTCAGGATATCACAGCCAAGGATAAAACTGTTCTCGTCATTGGCGGGGGAGATACTGGTTCCGATTGTATCGGTACTTCTATACGCCAGGGCGCTAAGCAAGTCATTCAGGTGACCATTGAAGAGCAACCGCCGTTGGAGCGCGCTGAGAATAACCCATGGCCAGAGTGGCCGAAGATCATGCGCACGTCGTCTTCTCATGAAGAAGGCTGTGAGCGTATATGGGGATTGAATGCGACGTCATTTAATGCAGATGCGCAAGGAAATTTGGTCAGCGTGAGCTTTGATGAAGTTCGCGGTGAGGAATTGGCCGGTAGATGGCAATTTGTTCCAACCGGTACCCAACGCACCATTGAATGTGATATGGCCGTATTGGCTATTGGTTTCGTGCATCCTGAGCACGAAGGTTTGGTGAGCGGTGCAGGTTTATCTACAGATCCACGCGGAAATATTGCTGCGGAAGGATTTAAGACGAGTATGGAGGGGGTATTCACCGCCGGTGATGCGCGCAGAGGGCAGAGCTTGGTGGTTTGGGCCATCGCTGAAGGTCGTCAGGCAGCTGATGAAATTGATGAGAGCCTAGTTGTTCTGTAATGCGTAGGCGTTCAGTGTAATCGCGATACTGAGCCACACTACATAGGGAGTAAGCAGCCAGGTAAGCTGGGGCAGATAAGGCTTTGCCTTAATAGCCATGAATCCAACCACAAAGACCAATAGGATGATTTCAATCAAAGCAATCCCCACCCAGTGCAGGTCGAAGAATAAAGGATTCCAAAGAATGTTCAGGACCAATTGGACCCCATAAATCCATAAAATGGTCTTGCTAAGAGCTTCAATTTGAACAGCTTTATTCATGAAAATGCTTAAACAGATCATGATCAAGGTCCAAGACGCACCAAATACCCATCCCGGAGGTGTCCATGGTGCTTTATTCAGGTTCGTATACCAACCTCCCATAGGGCCTTCACCCATCAAGTAACTGCCCAAAGCGAGGGCACCAAAATTCAAAACGAAAAAGAGGAGGAGTCTCACGATTATACGATTAACATTATGATTGCCAGTAGGATACCTCCCAAAGTAAACCAAAGTCCTTTCTTGAAAATAGGTGATTTTGGCACGAACATAAAGAAGGCACTTACGGCAAAGAAGAATAAAGATGCTCCAAAGAACATGTTGAAGTAGTACAAAGGATCATTGGTAGTTGCTTTGTGCAAATGCGTTAGCTTGTCGAGCCAACTCGGCAGCTCTTTAGCTGTAAATTTTGCTTCTCCCGTCTCGGGGTTGTAGGCGCCTTGCGCAAAAACAATCATTGTACCGTCGTTATCAATGACTTTCAGGTCGCGAATTCTCAAGGCACGGCCCAGAGTTTCTTCCGTGAGGCCTGCTTCTACAGTAATTTCTTTTTGAACTTCTTGTTTGAAGGTGTCGGTGTTTCTGAAGATGAGGGTAATGCCTGAAACGGCATAAATCATCATGATTCCGGCCAAGAAAAAGCCGAGGTAGCGGTGTAGGATTCTAAAAGTCATTTTCTTATTTCAAAGTGTTTTCAAATGTACTGTTTAAGATTGACCGTTCCACTCACTGTAAAATTGATCTAAAAAGCCTTCCATATACTGATGTCTTTGTTCGGCGATTTTTTTTCCGCTCTTGGTATTCATTAAATCCTTCAGGAGAAGGAGTTTTTCATAAAAGTGATTGATGGTTGGCGCCGTCGATTTCTTGTATTCCTCCTTGGTCATATTGAGGTTCGGGGCAATCGATGGATCGTAAATGGCTCTGTTTTTAAACCCTCCGTAGTTAAAGGTGCGCGCAATCCCGATAGCACCTATGGCATCGAGGCGGTCGGCATCCTGGACAATATCTAATTCAATGCTCGAATGGTTTCGCGTATTATGGCCTCCCTTGAAGCTTACGTTTTCAATAATGGCAACAATATGATCAACCTTATGCACCTCAATCCCTGCATTGACAAGGTATTCCTTGGCCTTTCTGGGTCCGATTTCTTCATCGCCCCCATGAAACTTTGAATCTGCTATATCGTGTAAAAGCGCGGCTAATTCCACGACTTCCAAATCACATTCTTCGCCCGAAGCTATAAGTTTTGCATTCTTCCATACTCGTTCAATATGGAACCAGTCGTGACCGCCTTCAGCACCTGCCAGCGTCTTTTTAACGTACTGTATAGTTTTTATTAGAGTCTTTGAATCTTTCATAGACAGTTTCTTAAACTATTGTTAATCAGTACTTTATTTGTTTTTCCCGCGAGAATGTATAGATTAGTAAAAATCAAAACCATCAATTATGCGTAAATATTTACTTCTTATGTTAAGCACTCTTAGTGCAGCTTTAGGAGCACAAACCTTATCTGTTCCTACAATTCCATCCGCCGGGGTGACATTCTCCATGACTATTAAGTCGGATACCGTGGCTCATCCTAGCCAAGGTAACTGGGATTTTTCAAATGTAACAACAGATGCTACAGGCACCGTAGAGTTTGAATCAATTTCCAGTACAAATTACTCTAACAACTATCCGAACGCAACCCATGTGAAATATGAAGACGGTGGTAAGTTCTTCTTGGGTTTCGATAGTAATGAATACACTTTTCATGGCGAAATAACTGTGATTACAACATCTTATCAGACACCCCTAGTTCTTCACACATATCCATTTGCTACAGGGGATACTCATTCTGACTCGGAGACTGATATCTCATTTACTTGTAGTGGCTGCCCTCCAGCAATGGAGAGGGACGATTCAGTCTATACCGAATCTCTTTCGTCTGGTACATTGACTATGCCGGACGGTACGGTTCATAATTCTGCCACCTTAGTTTATACAACAAGAACATGGAATGACGGTCAAATTGGATCTGCACCATGTAATTTATTCATGGAGCAGTGGCATTGGTGGGTAGCTGGCTATCCAATGCCCGTTGCGCAGACTGTAGAATTATCAACAACGGGACCATGTCCTCCAAATGTGGGTTATCGAGAATCCAAATTTCTGGTTGGTAACCCGTTTAATATTGATGAGAATCCGGAGAATGTGCTAGAGCTTTATCCTAATCCCGCGAAAAGAGTCCTACTAGTTGGTCAATTAAGTAGTGGTGTACATAACTTTGAAATACGCGATATTACTGGGCGACTTGCTCTAAACGGTACTTTGTCAGAAACTGAAAAAGCAATCGATATCAGTTCTTTGAATGCTGGAATGTACTTTATAGTTATTGACGGTATGAAACAACATGTTACCAAGTTCGTAAAGGAATAATAGTCCACTTACCATCTACATTACTCAAAGACGCCCTGTATCAAACATACAGGGCGTTTTTATTTCCTGAATTTGGTCCATTTTACCTGAAATTCTTCCTTTCAGTAATTACATTTACCTCATGATTCGTCCTCTTAAACAGCGCGTTCAGAAGTTTCTAGAAAGTACCGCCTTAGACATTTTAGGTGTCTTATTGGTGGTGGGAGTGAGTATAGCGCTTGGCTTTCATAACACCGTGGTCAATGGCTTGCCTATTGGATGGTTTTCAACCATTGGCGCAGGTGTTAGCATGATGGTCACTCGTTTGGTAACCAAAAGAAACAATATTGGGAACCTTATTGGATTGGCCACAGCTATCAATAGCGCTATTGTTGACTACTACCTAGGAAATGAAGCCGCAATTCTCACATATCCGATATCCTTTCTTGGAGCCGGAATGAGTTATTTGTATTGGAAGCGTCGTCCAAACAGGATACCTCGGAAAATAGACAAAATATTCTTCGTGAATATTGGAATTGCCTTTGTTCTTGCGATAGTATTGAATTATATCGGGTTTACAGACTTCTTGAATGGTCCACTTGGAGATAACATGAATAAGTTCCTGGTGACTTCTGCAATCACAGGGATCACTTACAGCGGTATTCTGAATACACCTAGAATGTATGCGGATACATGGGCCTCATGGCAAATCTATAATATTCTCAAGTTGCAGCAGAATATCCTTTTTGGAAATGTAGCCTACATTCTCAAGTATACTTTTTATCTATTCAATGCAGGACTCGCCTGGATTGTATGGCATTGGATTCGTAAAGGAGATAATGAACTTTATAAAGGACTACCTAATTAAAATACCCTTTGATTTCATTACGGGTAGGGGCTCGCTGAAGGCCATATCAATGGTTTTAGGACCAAAGATGTATTTACGGTCTTTCATCTGACCGCCTTCGAAGAAACTCACCCAGTATTCGTTGAACAGGTCAAAAATTTCTGGCATCATTGGCTCTAGCTTTGCAGCGGATTTCGCGGGGAGCACCTTTACCATTTTGCGCAACGTTGCCGTGCTTTTGCCACCTTTAGTTTCAAGATCGCTGTACCCTTTACTCTGAACCAAGATGTTTTCGAGCGGACCGTCAGTATCGTTGATCAAATGCATCCACCAAGTGGTATCACCGTGCTCATCAGTGACCTCTAATGCAGCAACATAAACGTCTTTAACCTCGGGAATTTCAATGTCTTTTCTCATTTAGGGCCAATTTTAGACGGCTGCAAGATACTCAATAGCCTACAGCTTGACCATCCTTTCGACTTTCACTTGCACCGTGGTAGAACCCGGTTTTAGGATCAAGGTAGATGGCTTGATAACCGCCATCGGCAAATACCGAACATTTCACCTTTCGGTAGAAGGCCTTGGTGTTCATCGGTAGTTATTCTGGTTTACTTTCCGATACAGAACTTGCTGAAGATGTTGGCCAACAGATCGTCAGTGGATATTGTACCTGTGATTTCACCTAATCCGTCGAGCGCCAATCGTAAGTCTTGAGCCAATAAATCTCCAGGTATGCTGAGTTCTACTGCTTCGATACTTTTATCTAGCGCCAAAGAGGTTCTGCGTAGAGCGTCGGCGTGACGTGCATTAGTTACTATCGTTTGAGAAGCGCTGTGTGAGGTCCAAGCCGTTGCTTCTTTTAAAGCCGTTAATAGGTTCGATAGTCCGTTTTTAGTTTTGGCGGCTATCTCGAAAATTTGGCGTTTTGAACCCTCCAATCTTGTAAGAATGTCAGTGGTATCGGCTTGATCGGACTTATTGATGCATAAGAACAGTTCGGCTTGAGAAGCCGATTGTTCCAAATGGGCAATTCGCTGTTCTAAATCTGCCTCAGGAGCCGTGGCGTCAATGAGGTAGAAAATGACATCCGCTTTTTCAGCTTGCTCAAATGCTTTTTGTATGCCGATTTTTTCTACAAAATCCTCGGTCTCACGAATACCTGCAGTATCAATTAAGCGATAAGTAAGACCGCCGTAGTTGAAGGTATCTTCAACGGTATCTCGCGTGGTACCCGCAATGGAACTAACGATGGCGCGATCTTCACCAAGTAGAGCATTGAGTAGGGTAGACTTTCCAGCATTTGGAGCACCGAGAATAGCCGTGGCAATTCCTTTCTTAAGGGCATTTCCGTATTTGAAGCTATCTATGAGGTTGCTCACATTAGTTTTGAGCGAATGCAACATATTCAATAGGTCGGCCCGTGAAGCGAATTCCACATCTTCTTCACTAAAATCCAATTCTAGCTCGATCATAGAAGCGAAATGTACCAGTTCTTCTCTAAAGGCGGTAATTTCATTTGAAAAGCCTCCTTTAAGTTGGCGCAAGGCCACATCGTGCATGGTTTTGTTTTCGGCATGAATCAAATCGGCCACTGCTTCTGCTTGTGCGAGGTCCATGCGACCGTTCATGAAGGCACGCATGGTGTATTCCCCTGGATCTGCCAATCGCGCTCCAGCTTCAAGTAAGCTTTCCATAATGCGGCTGACAATGTATGGGGAGCCGTGGCAGCTGATTTCAAAGCTTTCCTCGCCAGTGAAGCTCTTTCCTTCTTCGAAGTAGGTGATAAGCACTTCGTCAATGTGTTCGCCGTCGATGCTGTAATCGCCGAAAAACGCACGGTGGGATTCTAATCCTGATTTTTGGATGCGTTTAGAGATGAAACAGGGGGTGAGCAGCGCGGCGGAATTGGCCCCACTTACTCTCACAATTGCTAATGCACCAACGCCTTGTGGTGTAGATAATGCGCAAATGATGTCGTCTCTAAGCATAGCGCAAAGATACATCGATAAGTATTGAGCAAAGAAATTTGTAAAGAAGGGAATTCGATTAAAGCTTGGGTAGTACATTTGCACCAAACTCACAGAAAAAGCATCTCATGAGCGTACTAGTCAACAAAGACTCAAACATTATTGTCCAAGGTTTTACGGGTAAAGAGGGTACATTCCATGCCACTCAAATGATCGAATACGGAACCAACGTGGTTGGTGGAGTAACTCCAGGAAAAGGAGGCATGACGCATTTGGATCGTCCTGTATTTAATACTGTAAGCGAAGCCGTTGAAAAGGCAGGTGCAGATACTTCGATTATTTTCATTCCACCAGCATTTGCGGCGGATGGTATCATGGAGGCTGCTGAAGCGGGTATCAAAGTAATTATATGTATTACGGAAGGCATTCCAGTAGCGGACATGGTGAAAGTGAAAGAGTACTTAAGCGACAAGGACTGTACGTTGATCGGTCCTAACTGTCCAGGGGTTATGACTGCAGGAGAAGCTAAAGTTGGTATTATGCCAGGCTTTATCTTCAACAAGGGTACCGTTGGTATCGTTAGTAAATCAGGTACTTTGACCTATGAAGCGGTAGATCAGTGTACAAAAGCCGGTTTAGGTCAAACAACTGCTATTGGTATTGGTGGTGACCCAATCATCGGTACAACGACAAAACAAGCTGTTGAGCTCTTGATGAACGACCCAGAAACTGAAGGTATCATTATGATTGGTGAGATCGGTGGTCAACTAGAAGCAGAAGCCGGTAAGTGGATCAAAGAGAACGGTACGAAGCCAGTTGTTGCCTTTATCGCAGGTGAGACGGCTCCGGCAGGACGTACAATGGGCCATGCAGGTGCTATTGTAGGTGGTGCTGAGGATACGGCTGCTGCTAAGAAAGCGATCCTTCGCGACTGTGGAATCACTGTAGTAGATTCGCCAGCAGACTTAGGTACTGCTATGGCTAAGTTGCTTGGTAAATAATCCAGCATTTAATAAATACAAAGCCGCTTCACACTGTGAGGCGGCTTTTTTGTTTTAAACCGCCTTACCTTTACTATAATGAAACAAGTGAAATGCCCCTCATGCGCTCATTGGTATGAGGTTGATTCAGCACTAGATAATTACCAGTACAGGTGCACACATTGTGAATCCGCCTATGCCGTGAAGACTGAAAAACAGTTGGAACGCGAAGAGGGTATGAAAGCTCCGGTAAGTAAGCCGCCGTTGACTTGGAAGCGATGGGGAGATCTGCATTGGTCACTTGTTATTTTAAATAACATTGGCGTGGTCATTCAGACGATTATATTCGCAATTGCCACCATCATTGGAATATTAGTAGCACCGTTGTAGGATATGGAATTCTTATCACCGAAAACCAAAGAACGAATCTCAAAACTTGAGGCTGAGAATGCAGAATTGCAGCGTCAATTGATTGAGCAAAAGGGGAGTAGTTCGAAAAAAAACACATGGCCTTTAACGGTCGTTTTAGTGGTTATCACTGCCTTGGTGACGTATCAATTCGTGGGTGAGTCCTCTGCAAGTGAGGAGGAATTGACCCAAAAAAGTATAGAACTTTGGCGCGGTGGACAAGCTGTGGACACCGTATTTACTGCGAACGATGAGCTTGTTTTTTCAGTTCAGATAGGGGCGTTTAAAAATCAGTCAATCAAGGAGTTAAGCTATGGTCTCTCCGGGGCTGCCATGGTTGAAAAAGACAGTCTGGTTTTATTCGTTTTGGGCGAATACAATTCTCTACCAGACGCGCAGCAGGCTTTAGCTCTTGTGATTAACTTGGGCGTTGAAAATGCATTTATTGTTGCTCAGAAAAATGGAAAAGCAGTAGGTTTGCTCACTGAACAAAACCGCGAATAATTAAACACTATGGGTTTATTAGCAGGAAAGACGGCCATTATTACTGGTGCGTCGAAAGGAATCGGAAAAGGAATTGCTGAAGTTTTTGCACAACAAGGTGCGAACGTAGCATTTACATTTCTTAGCTCTGTCGAAAGAGGACAGGCGCTAGAAGAAGAATTAAAAGCACACGGAGCTAACGTGAAAGGTTATCGATCGGATGCTTCAAAAATGGAAGATGCCGAGGCACTCGTTGCTCAGGTCGTAGAAGATTTTGGTGGTGTCGACATCGTTGTAAACAACGCTGGCATTACAAAAGACACCCTTTTAATGCGTATGACGGAAGAGGATTTTAACCGAGTGATCGAGGTGAATCTAAATTCTGTTTTTAACATGACTAAGGCTGTACAGCGCACATTCTTAAAGCAACGCTCGGGATCTATTGTAAACATTAGTTCTGTAGTAGGTGTAAAAGGTAACGCCGGTCAGGCAAACTATTCCGCTTCTAAGGCGGGTATCATTGGCTTCACGAAGTCAGTAGCGCTTGAGCTGGGATCACGCAACATCCGATGTAACGCCATCGCACCGGGTTTCATTGAAACTGAGATGACTGCTGTATTGGACGAGAAAACGGTTCAATCTTGGAGAGACGGTATTCCACTCAAAAGAGGCGGTAGCCCAGAAGATGTGGCTAATGCTTGTTTATTCCTGGCTTCAGACATGAGCGGCTACGTAAGTGGACAGGTTCTCAATGTTTGTGGTGGAATGTTGACTTGATGACTAGCGTAGTAGCTGCTATAGTTGCACTCAGTGCAGGATCGGTAGTTGCTGCGTTTCTATACTTTAAGCGAAGCGCTGAATTCCCATGGGATTTGGCGCTTTTGCGTTTAGTATGGACGGGATTAATAGTCTATGCCCTCTGCGCTCCCCCGATATCCACTGAGCGCGAACAGTCTCTCAGGCCTGTACTTACCATTGCGCTCGATTCTTCAAGGTCTTTAGGTGTATCAGGAGATAGCTTAGCTAATGCAGCCGTTGAAAAATTTGAAGCACTTGGGTATGATCCCATAGTGAGAGATTTCAATAAAAGCTCAGTGCCATCCAACAATGCCTGGGCGTACGTTGGCGATGGACATATTGCAAATCGTTTAGAATCGTCCATTCCTACATATTATCTATTAGCACCCTCAAAGCCCTTGCAACCTTCAGGTCTTCTGCAAGGTATAGTTGTTCCACAACGCGTTCTAAGCAATGCTAAGATGAGGGTAGAAGTACTAGCCTCAGAAGAGGCGAATGTAGATGTATATTTCAATGGTAAAGCACATTCTGGGCGTAACATAGACCTACAAGCACCGTCAAAATCGGGCATTTATAAACTACTAGCCGTAGCCACCCTAGGTGGTCAAAAAGACAGTCTTACAACCTTAGTCGATGTCAATGAGTATTTAGCAACTGTTGCCTTGGTTACTAATGCTCCACATCCCCACGAGGCTATGGTACGCCGCTGGTGTGAGGGCAAGGGTATCGCCGTTGAGCGTATTGCATGGAACGAACTAGAAAAGGTTTCCTCTATAGATGGTCCATTGGTTACCATAGGCGGGGGTAAAGTCGCCATAGAAAAAGCGCACAGCAGTGTTAAAGTCCCTATGCTTCATTTAGATGGAGGAGCTGTACCTGCCTTTTCAAAACGAATTTTAGTTCCCAACTTATTAGATTTCTCAGAAGTAGAGGTGTTCAGCAAGGCGGAAAATCTCCGTATCTCTCAGGGCGAATACTTTGATACTCGTGGCATTCATTGGTACAAGAGCGGTTTGGCTTCTGCCAAGACTCTTGATGCCTTTGAGGCACTCCTTGAAGAATTAATGCAACGATATGAACCCGCGCAATTGCGTCTAACGTCTCCACAGCAAGTACCATTAGGAGAAAGCGCTCAGATTTCAGGGGCTGTTGTAAACAGTCGCCTTGAAGTATTACCTGCAGATATTAGTATTGAGATTAATCAGGGGGCTACGCTCGTTGAAGAGGTGACGCTTAGTCCAGAAGGGAACAGTGTTATTGGCAGTTTCACGCCTACAGTCCCTGGTACTTACAGGGTAGAAGCTGTGGCCTATTGGACGGGTGGGGCCTTGAAGACTTCTTCAAGCCTGCAGGTAAAAGATGTCGATGTAGAAAAGGTTCGACCGAGAAATCAATCCCTGATAAACTCTTGGGCGAATGCCGGTGCTATGGACGGTGCAACACCCTTAGAAAATGTAGCTCCTACAGTCCTGAGTTTTGAGCAAAAAAATCCCCAGCACCTTCATGTTTGGTACTGGGGACTTGCCTTATTAGCTGCGGCAGCGGAATGGATTATTCGCCGACGTAGAGGTCTCGTTTAGAGGTTGTTCGATAGGAATTCACCCAATTGAGCGGGCTCCATGTTCTTGGCAACGATAACACCGTTGTCGTCGATCAAGATGTTTTGTGGGATGAATTGAATACCGTAATAAGTCGAAATCTCATTCTGCCAGTATTGCAAATCTGAAATCTGCGGCCAAGGCAATCCATCTTCTTTAATTCCTTTCTGCCATGAAGCGCCATCACGGTCCAAGCTTACCCCTAGAATATTAAACCCTTGTTCGTGGTACGTATTGTAAAGCTCCACAAGCGCAGGGTTGGCAGCGCGACAAGGACGACACCAAGACGCCCAGAAGTCTACTAGAACGTATTTACCTTCAACAGCAAGAACATTCAGTGTTCCACCTGTTGCTGATGTTTGAGCAAAGTCTTTGAACTGCATACCGATAGCAGAACGACCCATGGTTTCAACGCGCTCTGCAAGACGTGTGTAATCCGGGGCGCTGTGGAATTCAGGGCTGACCTGATCTAAAACAGCCTTCAAATCTTCATAGGTAAGATTGCTGCTTTGAGACGAAAGGGCAATAGCCGCACCAAGGATATCGTTGCGCTTGGCAAATTCAATTTTCATACGCTCTTGGCTTTCCATCAAATTCATAGCCTCCTCACGAATCGCGTTCTGCGCATCAACGTCGTTTGAATCCATAGCTGTCATATATTTCTGCTCCAAAACCTGCATGGTTTGTCCGAAAAATGCACTTTGATCATTCAAGGCATCGGCACTATCATTCATCACACCGGCCTCAATATTAAAGCCAGACATCTCATCAAAAGTGATGTTTACATCGGCACCGTCGTGGAAGTAGACTGCCGGTTGACCCAATTCCATGATTTGTACCATGGTGAATTGGTTATCAATAGCACTAAGATTAGCAGTGAGGGCTCCTTCTGAAAGATTTCCCTCGTAGATTACTGAATCTCCTTCTAACGTTACCTTGACGGGGCTGTCTCCAGCGCTTGGAATATCTATACTGAGCTGAAAGCCGTCCGAACTTTCACCGCTACAAGCAAAAAGTAAAGAAGCAACTGCGGCTCCCATGAATATTTTCTTCATTGTTTGTTTAAGTTTATACCCCGCAAATTACAACACTTAAGATGAAGAAATTTCTTTCCCTACTGTTAATTCTTTCTAGTGTCCAATTCTCTTCTGCAAAGGAGGGGATGTGGATTCCAATGTTACTAAACAACAACATCGCAGACATGCAAGCTATGGGTTGTGAGCTTACTGCCGAAGACATCTATAGTATCAACCACAGCTCGCTGAAAGATGCCATAGTTAGCTTTGGCGGATTTTGTACAGGAGAGTTCATTACTTCAAAAGGCTTAGTACTGACGAACCACCACTGTGGCTATGGTCAGATACAAAAGCAAAGCTCGATGGAGCACAACTACCTCAAGGACGGGTTTTGGGCAAATTCAATGGCCGAAGAGCTTAAGAATCCTGGATTGTTTGTAGAGCAATTGGTATACATGGAAGATGTGACCAATGAGGTATTGTCCTCATCTAATAAAGCAGGGGCGGTTCAAAATCTCATCGCATTGAAAAAGGATGCGGATCCAGCATTACTATACGAAGTTGTCCCATTTTTTGAAGGTAACCAATACTACCTATTGGCTACTAAGAAGTACAACGATGTCCGTTTAGTAGGGGCGCCACCAAGCTCTATTGGTAAGTATGGTGCAGATACCGACAACTGGGTTTTCCCACGCCATACAGGAGATTTCAGCCTCTTTAGAGTATACGATGAGGCAGGTGCACCGTTTTCACCCGCGCAGCATCTCAAAGTGAATGTAGCTCCTCGCACACCTGGGGAATTTACCATGGTATTTGGCTATCCTGGTCGTACGCAGGAGTATCTGACGGCAGTAGAAATGGACCAATTGGTCAACGTAGAGAACGCTCGTCGCGTAGAAATCCGCG
>JBMZBC010000035.1:0-14513 GCA_049611965.1 Schleiferiaceae bacterium
CTCTTCTTGGAGCCGCTAAAAAATGTAATGACAAAAACGGCCACAAAATAGAGGCCGATAATTACGTAATCAGTAGTGTTTAACATGTCGGTTCTGTTAGTTGCCGTCAATATAGTGTACATCGTACAATTTACTAAAGCCTCTGTATCAAAGAAGTTTGAAATTGCGTGATGTTCGCACTACCTTGCTCTTAATGAGTGTAAGGATTCTTCACATTGTAAAGTGGTACCCCAACCCGGTAGATCCTCAGAACGGAATCTTCGTTAAAAAGCATATTGATGCCGCCGGTGATCACAAGGATGTATTGGGATTTGTTGATGCCAAATTTCCAACAATTGAAACGGATGGTATGGTACTCTATGGAGCGCAAGAAATGAGTATTTCGGCCAAGGTTGCCTCTTTATATGGTGCGCTTGCTCGAGTTCAACCAGATGTTGTACACTTTCATTGTTATGCACAGGACCTTTGGGTGTTTAGTAAAATTTTGAAGAGCAAGGGAATTCCTTACATCCATTCTGAGCATTGGTCGGGATTATTGCCAGAAAACAACACCAGCCTTCGCGGTATCAAACGCAAAATGATGAAGGCATTTTTCGAGGGAGCAGCTCAAGTGCTTCCTGTAAGTCCAGCGTTGAGCCAAGGGATTCTGCAGGTTGCTCCAAACGCTAAGATCACCGTGATACCAAACATCATTGATGAAATTAATTTTTCGAAACCCAAGGAATTTTCCTCCAAAAGCTTTTGTGTCGTTGGTGATGTGGTTTTTTCCATCAAGCGTCAAGAGGTCATCTTAAACGCATTCCGTCAACTACCCTCTTCTAAATGCGAATTGCACTTTTACGGCGGTGGACCAGATTTAGAGCAGTTAAGCGATTTGACCAAACACGATATAAATATCACTGTACACGGTCGCGTGACGAACGAAATGGTGCTGCGATCATTACCAAATCACCATGCTCATATTCAATTCAGCGCTTATGAGACCTTCGGGATTGCCACGCTCGAAGCACGTAAAGCAGGATTGTGGGCAATTACTAGAGCCTCTTTTGGGTCGTCAGCCTATGCTGATAAGGGCGTTTTATTCGCTGAAAACGAGGAACAACTACTCAATGCTATGCGTCGGATTCTCGTAGAAGAAAAGCCCGGTATAAATCCATTCGAAGAATTGAATGCAGCCAGAATTGGCCTTCAAATTCAAAAATGCTACGATGCAATATTGTAGCTACTTTTCCACTATATTTAGACTTTCACAAAAATTCGAATTATGAGAAAACTATTACTAGCATTTGCTGGACTTAGCGTTATTGGTGCTACCGCTCAGGAAGCACGCCTTGACCTAGGTCGTAGCGCGGCGATGTACGCAGCGACTCATGCTGATGGCACGCCTTTGAATACTTCATACAACAAGCAGAGCTCTGCTGTTGCTATTGGTACCGCTCCTAACGTTTATGGCGCTGCTTTTGGCCCTAAAACGAATTTGGTGGCTAACGAAGATTTGAACACGATCGCTTTCGTTCACCGTTCTGACTATGGAACAAACAACGACTACAGCTCTGGTTCATTGCGCTTTGACTACTCTACTGATGGTGGTTCAACTTGGACTTCGAACGCAGGACCTATCTGGAACCCTAACCTGAGCGGTTACGGCTACCCAGGTTTTGCGCGTTACCCGCACATTGGTATCCTAAACGAAAGCAATAACACTAACCCGTTGAATGCTTCTATCACTGTTTGGGCGCCAACACTTGCCGGCACCAATGCAGGTGCTTGGGGTGGTGCTTTAGTAGGTACGCACAAGATGGACAACACAGTGACGAATATGGCTGTTGATACTACTGGCGGGCACTTGACTTTGGAAGAGTCGTTCACTCAAGACGGTAAATTTTGGGGTGTAAGTTTCGATCACCCGAACTACGATGTTGAAGAGTACACAGATACAGCAATCGTATGGAAGGGAACCATGAACTTCTCTACAGATACGATGGCATTGACTGAGATCAAAGCGTACTTGCCTGTAACAAACGACGCTACAAACGGTAAGATCTACGGTGACGGACGTATCTCTTTTGACGAGAACGGTTCTACTGGTTACATTTCTATCGAAGCATACGACAGTTTGATTGCGCCAAACAAAGTAATCCACCCGTACATGATTAAAACGACAGACGGTGGTTCTACATGGGGTTCTGTTATGGGTCCTAACCTAGACCTGTTGGTTGATCAAGGTACTGGAGATAGCTTGAAAACCATCTTCTCTACCATCACTGGTGGATGGTCTATTGGTAGCTTAACGTCTTCTACTCGCGGTCATGACATGGCAGTTGATGCAAACGGTAACCCACACATGTTTGTACACGTATTCCCAGGTGTTGGTACTACGCCAACAGGCGGTACTATGGCAGGTGACTTCGTATACTACCCAGGTGTAAACTTGTTGGTAGACGTATATACTACTGATGGTGGTTTGACTTGGAAGTGTAACATTATTAGCCAAGTATTTACTTGGGATTATGAATTCGATCCGACAAACGGTCCTGTAACAGAAGCTACACGTCCACACATTTCTATGAGCTCTGACCGCGAGATGATGTTCTTCTCTTGGTTCGAGAGTGATACTTCATTCGTTACAGGTACTGAAAACAACTTCCCAGATTGGAGATGTCAAGGGTACAACGTATTGGGTGATTCATTGGAAGGTCAAATGACTGTAATGGGTACATTCGGTGATGCTACTTGGGGTAACGTTGCAGATTACGCGTTTGACAACGGTGACGGTTCTTACCAGTTGCACATGACTTACTCTCCTATTGAAGACTTCGGTACATTCTCTGTATTGAGCCCGATTGACTTCTACTACCTAGGATCTCCTTACCCGAACAACATCGGTATTGAAGAAATGGAAGCACAAAACTTCTCAGTAAGCCAAAACTACCCGAACCCTACAAACGGTTTGACTAAGGTGGCTATCGAGAGCGTTGAAGCAGCTGCATTCACCATGAATATCATGGATATTACAGGTCGTACTATTGAAGTGCGTGATCTAGGTCGTCTAGATGCAGGTCGTCACATTGAAGAGATTGATGCAACAGGATTCGCTCCAGGTATCTACTTCTACACTGTAAGCTCTGCTGGACACCAAAGCACTAAGAAATTCATCGTAGAGTAATCACTACGAATTAGAATTCAATAAAAACCCCCAGCGCTCGTGCGCTGGGGGTTTTCTTTTGTAATATATCCTGATACGGAGCTTTAATACTTCACCGTACGATTTACCACCTCCTCTAGTCGAGCACTGGCCAAATAGCCTTCTTCTAAAGTCGCTGCAAACGGTACAGGAGTGGCATCGCTACTTACCAATTCTACAGGAGCATCTAATAGCTCAAAACATTCTCTTGCGATGCGGGAAGCAATATGCTCTCCATAGCCTCCGACAGACACATCCTCTTGAAGGACAACAACGCGTGATGTTTTTGCAATACTGCTTCGAATGGCCTCAAAATCTAACGGTACTAATGTGCGTAGATTGATCACCTCGATAGAGAATTCATGGCGTTCTGCCAATTCCACGGCCCAATGCACACCCATCCCATAGGTAACTATGGTCAGGTCTGATCCTTCCAACTGCGTATGTGCTTTTCCAAGGTCCAAACTTGTTATACCCGATGGCACTTCCTGTTTCACCGTTCTATACAGTGCCTTATGTTCAAAGAACATGATAGGATTTGGATCATTGAAACTCGCGAGTAATAAAGCTTTGGCTTCTGCAGGATATGCAGGGTATACTACTTTCAATCCCGGAACATGTGTAAACCAAGCCTCTGTACTCTGGCTGTGGTAAGGCCCAGCTGCAACACCTGCACCTGTAGGCATGCGCACGACAACATCCACATTTTGTCCCCACCTCCAGTGCAACTTCGCGAGATTATTGACGATCTGATTAAAACCTGTGGTCACAAAATCGGCAAATTGCATCTCCATCATGGATTTACCGCCTGCTATCGCATACCCCATAGCAGTTCCAACAATGGCACTTTCACATAGCGGTGTATTGCGAACGCGCGCTTCGCCGAATTCCTCAGTGTAGCCTTCCGTCGCTTTAAATACCCCTCCATAATCTGCGATATCCTGACCCATAAGGACTAATTCAGGCCATTGCCTCATTGCTTCGCCCAAGGCATCGTGAATAGCATCTATAAACCGAAGTTCTCGAGAACCAGAGGCGTTCGTCAATAATTTTTGGGACGGCGCGTAGACATCATTCAGACTTTGCCTTTGGTCGTACGTAACATCGGGCAATTCCAAGGCAGAATGAAAGGCCTCATCGACTGCATTCTTTGCTTTGTCCAAGGCTTCATCAATCCAATCTTCCGTAATACCCCATTGCTCCGGGGCAGCGCGTAATATGGCCATCGGCTCCTTTTTCTCCTGTTCCGCAATCATTCCGTCAGGGTAGTATTTCGTACCACTGGCCTCTTCATGCCCTCGTAACCTAAAGGTGTTCGCTTCCAATAAAATAGGCTTACCTTCTTGCCTTGCATAGGCGGTCGCCTGCGTAAAGTACTCCTTAGCTTCGGCGAGATCATTGGCATTGAAGCTCATGGTCTTCATGCCGTACCCCGGTCCTTTTTGCTCAAAGGATTCAAAGATGAACTGCTGGTGCTCCGGGGTACTAAGTCCCCAATAATTTCGCTCTACGACAAAAACTACAGGTAGATTCCAGACGGCCGCCACATTGAGTGCCTCGTGAAAATCACCTTGGGAGGTAGCACCATCGCCAGTAAATGCGAGAACACATTTTCCAGTGCCTTGAAGTTTTTCTCGCAATGCTAAACCACAAGCAACACCTAACTGAGCTCCTAAATGAGAAATCATACCAACGATATGGTGTTCCATGGAGCCAAAGTGAAAGCTGCGGTCGCGTCCTTTTGTAAAACCCTCTTCTTTTCCCTGAAATTGCGCGAAGAGTCGCTGCAGTGGTATTTCACGAGCAACAAATGCACCTAAATTTCGGTGCATCGTACACATGAATTCGTCCTTGGCTAAGGCATGAGTGGCAGCGACACTCAGGGCCTCTTGCCCGTAGGACGCGAACCATTTCGATATCTTACCTTGCCGCAAATAGATGAGCATCTTCTCTTCTATCGCTCGGGTCAGTATGAAATGTTCTAAGAATTGCCTGTCTTGGGCATCGTTCATAACTTCTGTTTGATGGGTCTAGGGATTGAATTTAGCTCAAAAAAGGGAGTTATTTTTGTAAGATAGAACCTATTGTTATGAATATGGCAACAATTCCAAATCTAGATTTCGCAAAGTGGTCTCAAGGGACTGAAAGTGAAAGAGCTGAATTCGTTAAAGAGTTAGGTGCTGCCTACACGGATATCGGTTTTATAACCATCAAGAACCACGGTTTTGGGGAGTCTGTACAAGACGGGCTCTACAAGAAAGCCGCAGCATTCTTCTCTTTGGAAAAATCGGTCAAATCTTTTTACGAGATTGAGGGGCTCGCGGGACAACGCGGCTACACTTCGTTTGGTAAAGAGCATGCGAAAGGCATGGAGGCAGCAGATCTAAAGGAGTTCTGGCAAGTGGGACAACCTGAGCCTGCCTATGATGGACCTGAATACCATAATAATGTGAGCGTAGAAGAACTTCCTGAGTTTGCACCAGGATTCAAGCACGCCTACCAAGAATTAGAACGAATTGGCCGCGAATTACTCAAAGCCATCGCCATATATCTTGATTTAGATAGTAACTATTTTGAGCCCTGGGTACAAGGTGGTAATTCTATCCTTCGTGCCATTCACTACCCGCCGATCACCCAGGATCCAGGAGATAGTGTACGTGCCGGCCAACACGAGGACATCAACCTTATCACGCTATTGATGGGTGCAAGTGCAGAGGGACTTGAGGTACTAAATAAGCAAAACGAGTGGATTGGTATTACCGCCATTCCTGGTTCCTTAGTGGTGAACGTTGGCGATATGCTTCAAAGACTGACCAACGGTGTTATGAAATCAACCACACACCGCGTTGTCAACCCACCAAAAGAAAAATGGGGTACCTCGCGCTACTCTATTCCGTTCTTCCTCCACCCGGTAGGTAAAATGCCCCTCAATGCGCTTGATGGTTGTATAACTGAAGAGCGTCCTAAGGCATTCGACGACATTACCGCTGGCGACTACCTTGAAGAACGATTGGTTGAAATAGGTTTGAAAAAATAGCCATGCGCATAGACATCATCACCGTATTGCCCGAATTACTTGAAGGGCCTTTTGCCCACAGCATTCTAAAGCGTGCTGAAGAAAAAGGTATTGCAGAAGTACACGTTCATCAGCTTCGTAAGTACGGTGTAGGAAAGCATCAACAAGTCGATGATTATCAATACGGCGGTGGTGCCGGCATGGTCATGCAATGCGGTCCTTTAGTAGATTGTATTGAAGACTTGCAGAAAGAACGCAGCTATGACGCCGTTCTTTACATGACACCAGACGGTAAACGTTATGATCAGAGTGATGCGAATCAACTAAGTATGTTGGGTAACATCATGATTATTTGTGGTCACTATAAAGGAATAGACCAACGTGTTCGCGACCACTGGATCACGCACGAATATAGCATAGGGGACTATGTGCTAAGTGGCGGAGAGCTTGCGGCGGCAGTTATTAGCGACTCCATCATTAGATTGATTCCAGGCGTACTAAACGACGAGACTTCAGCGCTTACGGATAGTTTTCAGGACGACCTTCTAGCACCACCAGTATATACACGCCCAGAAGATTTCAGAGGTCATAAAGTACCTGAAGTGCTGACCAGCGGAAATTTCAAAGAGATTGAACTTTGGCGTGAAAAGCAAGCCTTAAAGCGTACGCAAGAGCGCCGTCCCGATCTGCTTAGCGATTAGAAAATTTGCACATCTTTGATGGCATTACGACCTACGTGCTCATTAATCGCTACTACAATTTTCCCCTTAACCATCAACAGCTCCTTACGAACTACCGAACTGTCTAATTGAATCACGAGCACACCATTTTCAACCTTCTTTCTCGAAGTCTGGCGCGCCACTGATGGGCCCATAACTTCATCCCAAGCCTGAAGTACACGACTGTCGTCGGTTCCCTGACGTAGCCTATATCGGTCGAGCCACTGTCCAAGGGCCTCTCCCATGGTCTGTTCGTTAGAGCGCTTCGATCGTGCCATCGTCTTGGATTTCATAAGTGGTATGCTGTAGCTGTAGCGTCTCACTCAGCTCTTTCATGCGTTGTGGATGGGTATCGGTAATGAAAATCTGACCAAAGTCCTCGGTATTGACTAGCTGCAAAAGATTTGCAACACGGTCTTCGTCCAATTTGTCAAAAATATCATCAAGAAGTAACAAAGGCGACATTCCTAAATGTTTTCGTCCAATTTCAAACTGAGCCAATTTTAAAGCAATTAAGAAACTCTTTTGCTGCCCTTGCGATCCGACACGCTTTATCGGGTAACCGCCTAGCTCGAACACCAAATCATCACGATGTGTACCCACAGAAGTATATTGAAGGACTTTGTCTTTGTCTAACTTATCTGCCAATAGCTCACGCAGTCCTTTCTCGTGCAGTGAACTCTTGTACTTTACAGATACCTCCTCTTTGCCACCGCTCAGCACCTCATAAAAGCGCTGAATGGCCGGCTGAAGCTCTTCCGTAAAGCTTTTACGGTGTTCAAATATCACAGTCCCCTCCTCAACCATAATATCATCATAAAGTGCTAACAATGAGGCGTCAAAGGTGCGGTTAGAAGCGAAATACTTTAAGGTTGTGTTGCGCTGACTTAATGCCTTATTGTAATTCATCAAGGCATTGAGATAATTGCGACTGTTCTGGCTGATGGTCGCATCAACAAGTTTGCGACGGGTTTCTGCTGCATCCAAAATGAGGTCTCTATCCATGGGTGAAATCATGACAACCGGCAGATAGCCAATGTGATCCGCCAATCTTTCAACTTCTTTTCCATCCACACGGATTTTTTTCTTCTGCCCCTTTTTCAAGCCAATGTCCAGACTGTGATCGCTTCCCTTACGCTCAAGGTTGGCCTTGATCAGCGCCATAGATTCACCGTGGGTAATATTCTGACCATCGGTTGATCCGAGGTACGAGCGAGTCAAGCTCAGGTAATGCAATGCATCGAGCACATTGGTCTTGCCATTACCGTTATTTCCGGTAATGATGTTGACCTTTTCATTGAAGTCCCAATGCGTTGAACGATGGTTCTTAAAATGAGTCAATTCTAAAGCACTAATGATAAGCTTGTCCATAGCTACAAAAATAGGCTTCCTAGAGTCAAAATTTGTACTATTTTTGGCGGACTCAATAATTATACAGCCATGGCTAAGAAGAATGCGCCTGCACAGCAGGATAACTTGGGATTTGATAGTGTAGAACAAACGTTGACGAAAACTGAGCAGTTTTTGGAAAACAACGCGAAACAAGTGGGTATCACTGTAGGTGCTGTTGTTGCCGTGGTTCTAGCCTTCTTTGCATACAATACTTACGTAGTCGCTCCTAAAACAGCTGAAGCAGGTACCGAAATGGCACAGGCTATCAAATGGTTTGAGGCTGATTCTATGGACCTCGCCTTGAATGGTAACGGTGCTAACTACGGTTTCTTAGACATCATGGACGAATACAGCAGTACTCCTGCTGGCAATAGTGCAAACTACTACGCAGGCCTAGCATACTTCGCTACTGGCGATTTCGAAAGTGCCATCGAAACACTCGACAGCTACAGCGCTTCGAACACCGCTACAGGTGCAATGGCATTGGGCGTTATTGGTGATGCATTCGCAGAACTTGGTCAAATGGACGATGCAGCAGATTACTACCAAAAGGCAGCTAAGTCTACCGACAACGCATTTACTACACCACTATTCTTGTGGAAAGCCGGTCTTGCTCTAGAGGCAAACGATGAAGCTTCAAAGGCAGTGAATCTGTACGAAAGAATTGCAGAAGAATACCCTGAATCACGTCAAGCGGCGGGTATCCAAGGTGTTATTGCTGCTTTAAAATAAGATGGCAACCGCACACCAGCATTTGGATAGCTCCAACAACGAGCAAGTTCCTTCTGGAGCAGGCAAACTCGTAGCTATTGTTCGCGCTGAGTGGAATCACGAAATCACTTCTCGTCTAGCAGAAGGAGCCAAAAAGACACTACTACAGCACGGTGTTGCACCGGAGGGTATCCTAGAAATAGACGTTCCGGGAGCAGTTGAACTCACGTTTGGCGCTAAGTCTGTCCTCGATGCACACGATCCTGATGCAGTAATTGTAGTAGGTTGTGTTATTCAAGGTGAGACAAAGCATTTCGACTACGTTTGCCAGAGCGTCACTTACGGCATTACAGAACTCAACTTAAGTTACGATGCACCTACTATCTTTTGTGTGCTCACGGACAACACCATCGAGCAGAGCCGCGATCGAAGTGGCGGTAAGCACGGCAATAAAGGTGTTGAAGCTGCTGTTGCCGCATTAAAGATGATGGCACTATAAGTGAACCTTCAAGGTACTTTTTGACTTAACTTCACGACAACCTAAAAAACAATATACATGAGAAAATGGATTGTGGGCGCATTGGCCCTAAGCCTCAGCTGGAGCGCATCAGCTCAAGAACTACCTCAACCCTCACCTACATCTACCGTTGACCAAAGAATAGGTTTAACGGACTTTAGCATCACCTATAGTCGTCCTGCTACGCGTGGACGCGCCATCTTCGGAGACCTTGTCCCTTATAATGAAGTATGGCGCACTGGTGCGAATGCTTGCGTAAAGTTTAATGCCTCAACTAACTTTACTCTTAATGGTGAGGCAGTACCCGCGGGAGAGTATGCACTTTTCACCATTCCAGGTGAAAAAGAGTGGACCATCATCTTATCTACCCAAACCAATCTTTGGGGAAATACAGGTTACACGCAAGAGAGCGATGTACTACGCACAACTGTACCTGCCATTACTGGCGATTTTGATGAAAGCTTTACGATGGGCTTCAAAGCATTGAGTACGACCGGTGGCGAATTAGTTCTAGAATGGGCCAACACTGAAGTAAGTGTTAACCTAGGAGTAGATTCTGACGGCGAAAGCGGTAAAAATGTAGCAAAAGCATTATCTGATGCTAAGCGTGCGTACAGAAACGCGGCAAACTACTACAGCGGTCAAGGCGATCACGAAAAAGCGCTCGCAACTATCGAGATTGCCTTACAGTTAGATCCAGATTACTGGTACACGAACTGGGTAAAAGCAAAAATTCTATACGCGTCAGGCGATACTAAAGCTGCCCTCAAGCAGGGTAAAAAAGCAATGGGCATGGGAGCACCTGATTCCTACAGAACCGGCTACGAAAAAGAAATGAAAGGCTGGAAATAGTCTGAGTTTCCAATTCATAAAGAAACCCCGCCTCGAGCGGGGTTTTTTATTCTACCCAATAGCCTGGACTGGTTTTAACTCTCAAACTGGGGTAAAACTGGTATTCGGAAAACAAATCGATGTATTCAAACCACATCCTCTTTTGGTAAGACTTCACCCACTCCTCCGTGCTCATACCAGATTCCAAGGCTTGCTGTAGTTCGTTTGAACCGGCCAATTTTTTGAAGAACGCATTGAAAAATTCTGGTGCCTCGGCTGGAGCATTTTCTTTCCAATACGCATAGGCATTAAACAAATAGGACCAATCGATTTCCTCAAGGGCCGTCGTTATATCCTGAGGCAATTGGACCCCACCGCATTCCTTCCCTTGAAACTTTGGATACTTCGATCCGTGATCTGGTGCAGGTATGAATCGATGCTCATACCCTTCTCCATCAAGCCAAGGTGCACCAAAACGGGTGAATGGGGCATCGGTACCCCGCCCACAGGAAATGGGTGTACCCTCGAAATAACACAAGTTCGGATAATGCCAGATGGCGGCTATAGAGCGTAGATTGGGCGACGGAGGGACTTGGAATTCAGTGAAGACCTTATTGTGAGAATACCCTATGCATCGAATAACTTCTATGCCGCCTTTTTTTTCAAAGGCTGTGCGCCACTCCTGATTCTCTGTCGAAGGCATCCAACGCTCGCCATAGACCATGGAAGCATATTCCCCCATGGTTAAGCCGTGCACTACCGGAATAGGGTGCAAACCTACCATACTCTCAAAGCCTGGTTTTAAGATGGGACCGTCGATGTAATGACCGTTTGGATTACCCCGATCCATGATCATTAGCGGGACACCGGCTTCTACACATGCGTCAATCACGTAGCTCAAAGTCGTGCTGTAGGTGTAGAATCGGACCCCTACGTCTTGAATATCATAGATCACCCAATCCAAGCCTTCCAGCCAATCCGTGGGTGGACGCTTGGTTTTACCGTACAAACTCTTTATCGGTATGCCTGTTTTGGGATCGCGGCCGTCCTCCACATGCTCTCCGGCATCTGCTTCACCTCTGAAGCCGTGCTCTGGTGCCCAAACTTGCTGAACATCAACGCTGAGCGAAATCAAATGATCCACTGTATGGGTACCGTTGGGGAGCAACGAAGTCGCATTGGCCACCACGGCCACTGATTTTTCGGTGAGCTTCATGTAGTACTCCCCAGTCTGAGCAATACCCGGCACATAACTTTCTTGACCCAGGGCAGAAAAGCACAGAAGCAATGCTGCGAATAACGCGAGAGTTGTTCTAAATTGCGGAAGAGTGAAAGAAGCTTTTTCCATAGCGCAAAAGATACGAAAGTCGTCGGGTCCCTCTGTGGTTCGACCACTGCTTAAGTTAAGTACTTATGCTACTGCCCTAGGCATGGCACTTGTCATTTTATCGATCACTTCAGGCAAGGGTTTGCAACATGCTATAAATGACCAATTCAGAAGTTTAGAGGGCGACATTAATATCAACGAGTATTCCATGAAACGCACTGGTGAGAGCGGTGCTATTCTACTCTCCGACTCGTTACAATCGGCCCTATCATCGGAAGGATTGATAAAACACATGCACGCCGAAATCCGAAAGGCCTCGCTCTTAGTTAATCCATCCGAAGACGTTTTCGAGGGAATTGAGATTATTGGTTACGACAGCCTAAAGATGAGTAGTTTTCTCGCGGAGTTTTCTTCTAAAAAGTCTTCTAATGTAGGGCGATATGGTATTCATGTATCTCGGTCCCTATTAAAAAACCTAGCCTTGTCAGTAGGTGATACCGCAGTACTAGTTTCCATAAGAGACCAACAAAGTGCACCAAGATTAAGAGATGCCGTCGTATTAAGTGCCTTTGAAACAGGGTTGGACGAATTTAACCTGAACCACATCATTATGGATATTGAGGACGTGCGACGGTTAAACGGCTGGAGAAACGACAGCGTAACCCATTACAGCATTGTTTTAAACGACCCTGAGCACCGAAATACGGTTGCTGCCTACTGGAACGCCATTGTCCCCTACAACATGCAAGTTCAAAGCTTAGAGTACCGCCACCCTGCAATCTTCGGCTGGCTAGAGCTTTTTGATACAAACATCTTATTGGTATTGGCCATAGTGCTGATTGTGGCTGTGGCTAACCTATGTATCGCCTTGCTCGTATTGATTGTAGATCGGACCAGAATGATTGGTACGCTAAAGGCGTTGGGCGCTTCGGATCGACTGATCTTACAGGTATTTATGTGGCTCAGTATGCGGATCTTGGTACAAGGATTGGTATGGGGCAACCTCATTGGATTGGGAGCAAGTTTTGTGCAATGGCAGTTTGGGCTCATAGAATTGGATCCAAGTACGTACTATATTTCAGTAGCCCCGATATCCTTTGATTTCGTTTGGATTCTTTGCGCAAATGCTGCTTTCCTAGCAGTAGCATTTATCGTACTGCGATTCCCAGTTCGCTGGATTTCAAAATTGGACCCCATAAAGAGTATAAGATTCTCATAAAGCCTTTAGCGGCCTTGCAATAGTTGCGTAACTTAGAGGCAACCCAAATTCAATATTATGCGTCCTATTTACGACAGCATCCTTGATACCATTGGAGATACTCCGATGATCAAACTCAATAAAATTGCGGCAGATTTCCCTTGTCCTGTGTACGCCAAGGTAGAATATTTCAACCCGGGGCACAGCGTTAAAGACCGCATGGCCCTTAAAATGGTAGAAGATGCCGAAGCACGTGGTGATCTTAAGCCCGGCGGCACCATCATCGAATGTACCTCTGGGAACACAGGTATGGGGCTAGCTTTGGCGGCTATTGTCAAAGGCTACAAGCTCATCTGTACGCTTAGTGATAAGCAGAGTAAAGAAAAGATGGATATTCTTCGTGCTATGGGTGCCGAGGTTATCGTATGTCCTACGAATGTCGCACCAGAGCATCCGGACAGCTACTACAGCGTTGCATCACGTTTGAATCAAGAAATTCCCAATTCATTTTATCCCTACCAATACGACAACCTCAGCAACCGCGAGGCACACTACGAAAGCACAGGACCTGAAATCTGGGAGCAGACGGAAGGCAAAGTGACTCATTTCGTGGTAGGTGTGGGCACTGGAGGGACTATTTCAGGTGTTGGGAAATATTTAAAAGAGCAAAACCCTGCTGTTAAAGTATGGGGTATTGACACCTACGGTTCAGTGTTCAAAAAGTACCACGAGACTGGAGAGTTCGACGAAAAAGAAATTTACAGTTACATCACCGAAGGTATTGGCGAAGATATTCTGCCGAAGAATGTCGACTTTGATGTGATCGATTACTTCGAAAAAGTAACGGATAAGGACGGTGCAGTAGCAACCAGAGAATTGGCCAAGAAAGAAGGTCTGTTCTTAGGATACAGCTGCGGCTCAGCCTTCCAAGGCCTCCGTCAGCTAAAGGACCAGCTTACCCCTGACGATTTGGTGGTTGTGCTCTTCCACGACCACGGGTCTCGTTATGTTGGAAAAGTATACAACGACGATTGGATGCGCGATAGAGGGTTCCTCGCTCCAGCGAACAAAGTCGCTAAAGACCTCATTGACGGACACAGTCATTTGCCTTTAGTTACGGTCAGCCCTACTGCCCCGATCAGCAACGCGGCAAGCTTGATGAAGACCCATGACATCACCCAGATTCCGGTGATTGAAGCGGGAAAAGTGGTCGGTGCCATTGACGATCAATGCATACTGAACTGCATGTTGGATAACCCAAATTCCAATGTGCTTATTGGTGAAGTGATGGGTGCTGCCTACCCTGTGGTCGATCTAACTACTCCTATAGAAGAGGTGGCTCGTATGGTAAAAGAAGGACACCGTGCAGTACTCGTTGAATTTGGTGAAGGGTATCACATTATCACCAAGCAAGACATTATCACAGCGATGAGCTAAGAAGGCTCGCGCGTTGTATCTTGCGGGATATGGCACAAAAGAAACACACTCTACAGCTGCTACTGGCATTGAGCCCATTGGTAGTGCTCATGCTTTTGCTTTGGTTCAATGTTGGTTATGTCTACGGCGACGATGCCCTCAGTGGTTCTAACCAGGTCATCCTACTCGTATCAGCGCTTAT
>JBMZBC010000036.1:0-13742 GCA_049611965.1 Schleiferiaceae bacterium
AAGGGCACGACCAAATTTGGAACGAAGGTCGAGGTGAAGAATATGAACTCTTTCCGTAACGTACAGAAAGCCATTGACTTTGAGATTATTCGTCAGATTGATTTGATTGAATCGGGCGAGGAAATTTTTCAAGAAACGCGCACATACGACGCAGCGAAGAACATCACCATTGGCCTGCGTTCTAAAGAAGATGCGCACGACTACCGCTATTTCCCGGAACCAGATTTAGTACCGATTATTGTACCACAAAGCTATGTAGACAGTGTGCGTGAGAATATGCCACCCCTGCCCTACGAGCTGTTTGTGAAGTACACGAAAGAATTGGGCCTGAGTGAATACGACGCCTATGTCTTGACGGATAGCAAGGCCTTTGCCCTTTACTTTGAAGAGGTTATTAAGCATACGACCAATTACAAAGGAGCAACTAACCTGCTTATCGGCCCTGTAAAATCATGGTTGAATGAACAAAGCGTTGAGATTGAAGAATTCCCAATTTCGCCTGCAGCTTTAGCTACTATTCAAAATCTAGTCGACGAAGAAAAAATTTCGATCTCTACGGCAACTCAAAAATTGTTCCCTGTATTGTTGGAAGACCCGACTGCTGATGCTGCTGCACTTTGTGAGCAAAACGGCTGGATCCAACAAGGCGATAGCGACCAGCTGCAAGCTTGGGTAGATCAAGCTTTAGCTGCGTACCCAGAAAAGATTGAGGAATACCGCTCAGGTAAGAAAGGACTTATCGGACTCTTCATGGGTGAGGTGATGAAATACAGCCGAGGAAGTGCAGATCCTAAAAAAGCAAGCGCCCTGTTGCGCGAGAAATTAGATGCGTAAGCTCTGGGCATTACTTGCAGTTCTTGTTTTAGCTTCTTGTACTCAAGAAGGAGGTTCGCTTATTCGCTTTGAGTTAGAAGAAACGGGAAGTTATGCGGTTCAGTACCGTGAAGCCGACGGTACGTTCACTGTAATGGATAGCCTAGACGTTATAGGTAATGACGTCTTTGAAGTTTCGTTCGATACACTTCAAATGATCAGCTTCCTTCCCTTAGAAGGAGAACTGCCCGTAATACATGCCGTAGTAGGACCGAGTACCAAGGAACTCACCATTTCAAAAGACGGCTTTATCTCTGGCGATGCTGAGAACAATTGGTTAGGGGCACAACGCAAAATGCAATTGGATCTCATTGCTTTAATAGACAGTCTTGATGCCATCAAATCTACCTACAAGGACAGCACCAATTTTAAGGGATTACGATCTATCGATAGTGTGTTCTTCGCTTACGCGGACGGATACAGACAACGCATTCTAGACAGTCTCATTGCTGTACCTGGGAGGTTATCTAACCTAATGACCGTCTACCACAGGATAGGACAAAATCCAGTGTTAGAGTATGGTGTAGACCGCGAGATATTGCGTGGGGTGAATGAAGCTTTAACCGAGCTGGCACCTGCATCAAATGATGTGCTTGCCTTTAATATGTGGGTGGAAGAATTTGAAGAAACCTATGTTTTTACGGCTAAGGTGGCCGAGAATGCACAGAAATTTGGTGTCGGCAGCCCATTCCCTGAATTTGCTTTAGAGACGCCTCAAGGTGAACTCGTTTCGCTCGAGCGTATGTCGCTAGAAGATCATGTGGTTGCCATATGGGCCTCGTGGTGCGTAGAATGCCGCAATGAGCTTAGATCTGTTGCTAAGAAGCAGTCTATGAGTAACTGGGTACTACTTTCTATTGACGGTCTGCCGCAACAACGCAGCCCATTAGGCGAATGGTACGAAGCTATTGTTACGGATGATCTTGGCGGTCAGCACCTGAGCGATCTCGGAGGCAGCCGAAGTGTGATTATAGAAACACTTGGCGTTCAAGAAATGCCGTTATACTTCAAAGTGGAAAACGGTATCATTACCAAGCGTGTTAATCGAATAGAAGATTTATAATGACAGTTAAAAGCCGCTCTTTAGGAGCGGCTTTTTTAATCTCTATAACTACATATCAAGCACCAATCTTATATGCGCCAAATGGTGCTGGCAGTGCCAAGCATACATCTGAACACTTTCTTTCATCGTATACTCTTTCTCTTCTTCCATATGGAAGTATGCTTTTTCCCACCCAGTCTCTGTAATACCATTTAAGAAACTCACCCACTTTTCGTGCAAGCTTGCCAACAAAATGACACTGAGGAAAGGATCCGTCGTGTAGTCTGGTAAAGCAGCAAAAAGCGTTTGAGGGTACCCAGGCACCTTGGGGGTCTCGGCTGAAGTCACCGCTAAACGTTGACGATTAAAACCATTCATGTGCGAATCCGCCAAATGATGCACCACCTGACGTACAGTCCAACCGCCTTCTCTATAAGGTGTATCCCATTGCTCCTCGGTCAAAACCTTCGCAAACTCCATCAACTGCTTTGGCATACGGCCAATAACGGCAATACAACCTTCTATGCGTTCCTCTCCCGGTTCTGATTCTATCGACGGTTTACCGATAGGGTATTTTAAAAACTCTACATCCATGGCACAAAAATAACCCTTAAGGGCAAAAAAAAGCCCCGCCGAGGCGGGGCTTTCTATCTATTTCGAAAAGATTAATGTGCAATCATCAAACGAGTGTAAGAATCTGCCTTGCCTTGAAGACCAATGACATACATGCCGTTACCAAGACCACTAACATTTACTTTAATCTGGTTCAAACCTGTAACAAGTGCATCTACATCCTGTGTCAATACAGTTCTACCGTTTAGGTCAATAACTTCAATGGTGTAGGTTCCTTCTGCAAGTGTTGCTTCAAGGGTCGTCGTTTCATCTGCTGGATTCGGGAACAACTTGATTGTCGCTTGCTCCTCGATAGACGCTTGCTCCTCAATTCCGATCGGACGTGTCGTCATCAAAGTAGTAGTCTGGAACGTTCCACGTCCAAACGTACCGGCAAATATATCTCCCTCCATTATGTCAGAATCGTCAGTACTGTTCTTATTCGTTCTGTACTGCTTCAATGTGAATACTGGAACTCTAGCCAAACCTGAATTATCAGCACCCCAATTAGGATTCAACGCGTTCACGTTAGTAGTAGAGAAAATTCCATATTCAGTGCCGATGATGGCATAGTTTGAATTCGCCTTGTCAAAAGTAGCAGCGTATACTGGGAAGTTACCTAAGTTACCGTCCTTCACAGAGAACGTTGGGTTCGCTGATGTAGCATTACCACTGTAGTATACGAAGTTTTGGTTTCCGTAGTTACCTAGCGTTACCAATACGCGATCATTATTATTTGGATCCACGGCAATACTCGTAACCCTGCGGCCTATTACGGAGTGAACTAAATCAACGCTAACTGCAGTCGCACCTGAATCTAAATCTGCAGTTGCATAGCTTCTTGCTCCTTGCAATCCAGCAATGCGATATACGCGACCGCTGCTTGTTCCTACCCATGCATAATTACCGTCAGCACTTACCTCAACTGCCTGTGCAGTACCATTGATCGTAGCCAGTTTATACCACGTTGGTGTTTCCATGAAGTCTAGAGCACCTCGTGTCATCCATACTGAACCGCTGAAGCCAACAATAAACATGCTGCTCACTGGATCCTGAACGACAATACTATCCCCCATGTCTAGAGCATTGGGCAACGTATATTTGAACGGAAGACCATTGGTATTTGAACCTAGGCTTAGTGTTGAACCTGCGCCATAGCTTACGTCTACAGTAGCAATAATCTCCGCTGCAGGTGAGCCGTTGAATACCACTGAGAAGTCTCCAGTTGTTGCATTAAAGGTACCCGTACCGTCACCGGTCATAGTTCCGCTAGCATCTGAAGAAATAACCAACGTTCCGCTGGTTACCTTGAATGTCGAAGCATCCATAACTGCGCTCTCTTGCAATGGCTTTATGTTCGAAACGAATGTATCCTGACCAGCGTTGGCAAAACCAAGTGAACGGATGGCCTGATTCACCTTGAACTGAACTGAATCTGTACTTAAAGCATCGTCGCTGTTCTCAAACAAGTAGAAGGGCGTCATCCATGATTTAACGCCTTGAGTAGAACGGTCATCCCAGAATGAACTAAAGCTTTGACCCCTGTTTTCACTGCGGCCGATACGACCTTCTTGATATTCTGTGAAGTAAATCTTTGGCACTAACCAAGAAACCGCAGAGAAACCTCCGTCTCCAGAGAAACCATCGACTGGTCCTAAAGAACGACCTGTATTTGGCGTATTTCCTGAACCGTCCATTACCCAACTTCCATTATCCTGAGTACCACCAACAACATAACGATCAGCAGAAATTCCAATGTTGTAAAACTGCGTAGTAGCGTAATTTTTATTCAACGTTTGCCAAGTATTGCCTGCGTTGTTTGAATAGTAGATACCACCGTCGTTAACAATGTACACTTTAGAGCTGTCAGTTGGATGCCAAACCACGTCGTGGTTGTCCGCGTGGATGTTAAAAGGACCGAAACCGTTTACTTGGTTCCAACCTTGACCTTGTTCCCAACCCCATACGGTGATACCACCTACGATGATTCTATTCTTATTCGCTGCATCAACTCCAATCGACAAATCGTACTCACCTTGACATTGAGAAGAACAGAAAGGGTCGAAGTAGGTCGATTTCTGACCGATTTTTGTCCAAGTCGAGCCACCATCAGTGGTGCGATAAACACCTGCAAGAGCATTACCTGAAGTAATGTGTACAGTGTATACGTAATCTGCATCGTCTTTTGCTGATGCGAACATGATACGTCCACCACTTCTTGGCAATCCAGTAGCACCTGGGTTAGATTTACTTACTTCGGTCCAAGTTGAACCACCGTCGGTAGACTTCATAGTTCTTCCACCGAGCGTTCCCCATACGCTACCACCTGCATCAATATGGATGTCCCAACAAGTACCCTGAGAACCGATACCCGTAATAGGATTAGACCATGTTGAACCACCATTAGTTGTCACACGCACGCCAGCATTAGTTGCCATGTATACTTTATCATTGTTTGAAGGATCACAAACGATAGCACCAATTGAACTAAAGTTCGCAGTGCTGCTCAATTGAGAGAATTCTGTTTCGTTCGCGCCTTTTTTAAACACACCTGCACCAGGGAAACCCGAAGAAGTCGAAGCACCATATCCTGTCGTCCAGAAGTTGTACAACCCTTCTCCTGTACCATAATACACATCTCCACCCTTCGAGTAGGCAATAGTCATTACTGCTAAATTCTCTTGTTCAGGATTTACTTCCGTCCAGCTTAATCCGGCGTTGTTGCTGTAGTACAAACCACCACTTACGCTACCGGTGTACATTTCGGATGGGTTTTGTGGATTGATTGCCAAACCTCTCGTACGGCCACCACGGTTGTCTGGACCTCTTTCACCCCAAGTTAAACCGATACTACTTTCCGGCATATCCTTCAAGCTTTCAATAGCCGAAAGAACATCTTCTTGGTCAATTTCACCAGTTACCTGATTTGCGCGAAGGCCGTGCAAATAAGCAGCAGCACCTGCAGCACCTTGTTCGCTCTGCGTACGTGGAACGTAGGCTTCATTCGAAGGCAAGATTGCAAGTGATGTAATGGCGGCGGTTAAGACTGTGCCCGTAAGGGCGAATCGTAATCCTGTTTTCATGTAAAAACTTTGTTTTCTATAAGTGTTAAAAATAAGGCTTGAGCCTCATTATACCAAGTGCTTTTCAGCGTGATATGAACTGCGTACTAACGGTCCGCTTTCTACATATCTAAAGCCCATTTCTAGGCCGATTTCTTTTAATTCTTCAAAAACTTCAGGCGTAATAAACTCAACCACAGGCAAATGCTTTGGCGTAGGTTGAAGGTATTGCCCGAGGGTTAAAATGTCTACATCTGCCTCACGGAGGTCCTTCATCGCATCAATCACCTCATCTTTAGTCTCGCCAAGGCCCAACATTATGCCACTTTTCGTTCTATGAATACCATTATCCTTCAGGTACTTTAGAACCATCAGAGAGCGATCAAACTGTGCTTGGATACGCACTTTACGAGTCAGTCGTCGTACAGTTTCCATGTTGTGACTCACAATTTCTGGATTAGCTTCAATGATACGATCCACGTTGTGCAATTCGCCTTTAAAATCTGGAATAAGCGTTTCCATCGTTGTTTGAGGACTGATGCGTCGAATGGCTTTTACCGTCTCTGCCCAAATGATAGATCCGCCGTCGGCTAGATCATCGCGATCTACAGATGTAAGAACTGCGTGCTTCACTTTCATCAGCTTCACACTGCGAGCCACCTTTTCCGGTTCTTCCCAGTCTACTGTCTCAGGACGACCTGTTGCGACATTACAAAAACCGCAAGAGCGCGTGCAGATATTCCCTAAAATCATAAAGGTTGCAGTACCGGCTCCCCAGCACTCGCCCATGTTAGGGCAATGACCAGATTCACAAATGGTATGCAGCTTGTACTTATCAACAAGGCCACGTACGTTTTTGTAATTCTCACCTGTAGGCAGCTTTACTCGAAGCCATTTCGGCTTTTTCGTGCGGCCCTTGAGGTCTTTTTTAATTTCAATATTTGGTTGGTCTACCATATGCTATTAAACCATTGAAAACTATACTTGTTCAGCAAGACCGTGTACTTTTCTCCATTCTTCGACGGTATCTTCGACCACCCCGCTGTGTGAGGTATGGGCAGCTACTTTTCCGCCGTTCCACAAGATAAGCTGGGGACTTTCGTGACGTACATCGACTTCCTCTGCCAAGGCTAAACTCAAGTTCCGCTGGGCGACTACATCTATGTATACCCAAGTCTCGTTGCTTTGAACTTCCACCATATTTAACCTACGCATTGCGAAAAGACTCACACTGCATCGCGTACTGTGCTTGTAAAAGAATACAGGGGTGTTTAAAGCAAGAAGACCCGCAACATCTTGTAATGACTGCGGGTGCTCGAACTGAATTTTATTCGTCTCAGAAGGACGTTTATCCTTGTTGTGCAGGAACTTCAACATGTGAATATGAAGGACATTTTTCTGCTGTTCCACATGATGATAGTGCAAATAGTGCGGTAATCACCAGCGCTGCTCCAAGTACTTTTTTCATCTTCGTTACTTCTAGTTTTCGCTACATTGCGAGCGATAAAAATAACGTAGAATTCTCAATTTTCTTACTCAATGAGCAACTTCCTTTCAACAATGATTCCTGTCGAGTGGAAGGCATTCTGGGATGAGGAAATGAATGAACCTTATCTCCGTGAGCTCGATGCGTTTGTAGAACAGGAATATGCCCAAGAGGCATGTTACCCACCAAAAGAGGAGATTCTTGCCGCCATTTGTGGGTTACACCCCATAGAGATTAAATGCATCATCATCGGCCAAGACCCGTACCATGGGCCAGGACAAGCCAATGGTCTAGCATTCTCGGTAAGGCCTAAAACTAAGATTCCACCTTCCTTAAAGAATATTTTCAAGGAATATTGCGAAGATCTTGCACTCCCCTATCCCAAGAGTGGAGACTTGAGTCCATGGAAGAAAGAAGGCGTGCTTCTCATTAACACGGCATTGACTGTTAGAGAGCACCAAGCCGGCTCACACGCAAAAAAAGGATGGGAGAACTTTACCCTAGCACTCATTAAACATGTGCTCCAAAACTCCAAGAACGCCGGATTCATCTGCTTTGGCGCTCCAGCCTTAAAATTGGCCAAAAAAGTAACTTTGGAATTATCGGAAGAAAACAGAACCCTAATTGAAACTCCGCATCCATCGCCGCTCAGCGCTTATCGAGGATTTTTTGGTTCCAAACCGTTCACAAGATTTAATAATGAACAGCTCAAAAAAGGGCTAGAAATCGTACATTGGGAATTGCCTACAACAGCGCAGCAATCACTATTCTAATAATTCAAAATTCAGCCTTTTCCAATGACTACGATGGGTGTTGTTTTTGCCGTAATAAACTTAATTGCAGTAGTTCTACTCATTTTTAAATTTCGAGGAACTACTACTGAATCGGCATCAGCTTCTGGTGATTTGCCCGGCTGGGCTAGTGACCAAATGAAGGAATTAAAAGATACTCTTGAAAACAAAGATTCCGAGCTAGAGCAAACGAAAGCATCCCTAACAGCGTTGCAGGTTCAAACAGCCCAGCAAATCAGTTCACTTGAAGCCAACCTGAAAGCCGCAGAGGAAAAATTGGAGGATCAATCAAAAAACTTTGAAGAGCAAAAAGCTCAGGCTAAAGCTGATAAAGAGGTGATGGCCAACGAATTCAAGGTTTTAGCGGAAAAAGTACTTGAAGAGAAATCAAAACAGTTTAAGACCACCAATAGCGAAGAATTGGATAAGCTATTAGCACCGTTCAAGCAGAAGTTGGTTGATTTTGAAGCAACGGTAAAAGAAAACCATAAAGAAGAACTCAAAAACACCTCTGCATTGATGGAGAACATCAAGGCGTTGAAAAATATGAACGACCAGCTTAGCGCAGAGGCGAGCGGTCTAGCCAAAGCACTGCGAGGTGATACGAAAAAGCAAGGAAATTGGGGAGAATTCGTTTTGGAGCGTGCTTTAGAAATGAGTGGACTCACTAAGGATAAAGAATTCTTCGTTCAAAACAGTGAAACCACAGAAGACGGTCGCCGTCTGCAGCCTGATGTCGTTATTCAGTTGCCTGAGGAGAAGAAAATCATTGTGGATTCAAAGGTGTCTTTAGTTGCTTGGGAAGCCTATGTCAATGCGGAGAACGAAGAAGATGCGATCAAACATATGAAGGCCCTGATTTTGAGCATTCAAACGCACATCAAGCAACTGAGCGAGAAAGATTATCCGCAGCTTTATGACGGTGCAACCCCTGAATTTGTATTGTTATTCATTCCTATCGAGGCCGCATTCATGGAAGCCACGAAGTTTGACGGCGGGTTGTATGAGTTGGCTTTCTCGAAGAAGATTATCTTGGTATCTACCTCTACCCTGCTCGCAACGTTAAAAACAATTGCCATGGCATGGAGGCAAGAAAAACAAACGCGAAATGTTATTGAAATTGCCGAGGCTGGCGGCAAACTGTACGATAAATTTGTCGGCCTAAGCGAAGACCTGACTAAACTTGGACAACAATTCAATACCGCTCAGAAAACCTACCAAGATTCTATGAATAAGATGGTGGAAGGTAGAGGCAATCTGATCAGTCAAGTAGAACGCTTGAAAAAACTTGGCAGCAAGACTAAAAAAGAATTGGACAGCAGGATAGTTGATCGTGCAAATCTCGGAGAATTCTCTGACGAACAGTCCCCTAAATCTCTAGACAGCTAATGGCAAACGACCAACTCATCTACGGCTTAAGGCCGATATTACAGGCAGTACAAGATGGACAGACCCTCGATAAAGTCTTTTTACAAAAAGGCATCGGCGGTCAGCTCTACACCCAACTAGAAGGGACCCTTCGAGACAAAGGTGTTGAACCTAAGTACGTTCCGGTAGAAAAACTCAACCGACTCACTCGAGGCAATCACCAAGGAGCTGTGGCGTTCTTAAGTCCCATCGACTTCCATGATCTCGAAGAGGTAATCGTCAAAGTCTTGGATGAAGGTAGAACGCCTTTAGTCCTTGCACTAGATCGAATTACGGATGTTCGGAACTTCGGAGCCATCGCACGCTCAGCAGACTGTACTGGAGTAGACGCCATTGTCTTACCTAAAAACGACAGTGCCCCTGTGAGTGCTGATGCAGTGCGTACTTCAACAGGAGCTTTACTTGAAATTCCCGTTTGTAAGGTAAACCACATGAAAGATGCGGTATTTGTAGCTCAGAGCCTAGGCTTAAAAATCATCGCTGGGACTGAAAAGACCGAGACACCGATGTATGAAGCTCCTTTTGCAGATCCTTGCATGCTGATTATGGGTAATGAAGAAACCGGTGTACACAAGAGTCTATTACAAATGGCCGATGCAAAAGCCCTGATACCAATGAGAGGGCAAATTAACTCACTTAATGTAAGCGTTGCCACTGGAGTACTTCTCTACGAAGCGGTGCGTCAAAGAGGATAGCATGAGAAAGGCATTGCTGCTACTTTTTACCGCGATGAGCACTTCGGTTTTTGGCCAATTCAATTGCCAAAGCACCAAACTGAATCCACTCCCCCTGCAAAGCAATGCTCCGATCAACTATAATTCCCGTTCAGATACAGCCGACCTTGTTCAGCTAAAATTGACCATTGATTCTAGAGACTTTTCCAACGGTCAACTCACGGGAATTGCCGAATATCAATTGGGTGCAAAATTGCCCTTCTCTTCTTTGAGATTCGACCTATTGGGATTCACAGTTGACAGCATTATTTCACTCAGTGGTCCATTAAATTTCTCGCAGCAAGGCGAACACGTTATCGTGAATACATCTGCATTTGCTGGCCAGACCTTACACTGGAACTTTTATTACCACGGCTCGACCACTAAGGACGCTAGTGGCTGGGGAGGCGTTCACCACGACGGCGCTTATCACTACAACCTCGGAGTAGGATTTGCTGCCAATCCGCACGTTTATGGGCGCAGTCTATTTCCATGCTTTGACAATTTTGTTGAGAAGAGCACCCTTGATGAGATGAACATCATCACGCCTTCAGGCAAGGTGGGTGTAAGCAACGGTATTTACGTAGGTACTGATACACTGAGCAGTGGAGATTTAGTTTGGCGCTGGGAAGGACAGGCACCTATCCCCTCTTACTTAGTGAGTATGGCGGTTTCTGATTATTTCAAGCAAAGCTGGACCCACGATGGACGACCATTTGAAATCTATGGAAGGGCCCAAGACACAGCCAACATGACGGCAGGATTTGTCAACCTTAATGATATCTATGACGCTTTTGTAGAAGAATTCGGTCCTTACCGATTTGAGAAAGTCGGTTATGCCCTAACTATAACCGGTGCAATGGAACACGCCGGGATGATTCATTTACCACGCACCTTGGCGAACGCCAACCTTAGCGGCGAAGATATCATTGCCCATGAGCTGGCCCATATGTGGTTTGGAAATGCCATCACCACCAAAACGGCCGAGGATATGTGGATAAATGAAGGCTTTGCTGAATTTGGTTCGCATTTCTATGAGGAGAAGGTTTATGGACGTCCGCAATACGTTAATACCGTACAAAACAACCAAGCACTCGTTCTGAAACAAGCTCGTCAAAACGACGGTGGACATTTGGCACTGAGCGGTGTCAACCAAAACCAAACCTACGGCACACACACCTATCAGAAAGGTGCAATGGTCGCTCATAACCTGCGCGAGTTCTTGGGAGACAGTCTATTTAGTCACGCTTCAAAAGAACTCATAGCTGGCAATACTTTTGGAAATTACGACGCTGCCGGCTTCAAGAGCTCTTTTGAAGGCTCTACAGGGATTTCACTAGAAAATTTCTGGAACGATTGGGTATACAACCCTGGTTATCACGGTGCTTGGGTAGAGTTAAACTATCCCGAAAATGCGGATTGGAGCAATACCAACAAGCAGGTCAATATTCACCACCTTAGCGCGCACACAGGAAATTACCAAGCTTCACAAGAGACTACACCATTAGTTGTATACAAGCACAGCTATAATTACGGCTATGGCGGTAAAGTTGTTTTGGACAATTCTTCGGATTACCCCGCTTCAAGTGCAGATTCAACCTTTACTTCACGATCGATGAATTTAGGGCCAGGTCAAGATTTTTGGCTCAGTACTAATGATAGTGCAGAATCCTTAGGTACCTCGGTATATGACACATTCAAATGGGCAGACCTAAACGGTACTAAAACATTGCCTAGAACAGGAGTTAAAATCACTCCCAAACCCAACACAGCTGGTCTTAATGGTACATTTTACGTTTGGCATCATTACACCGCAGGTAATTACCCAAGCAATGGGGCCACCAGCCGAGATCATTTTTATTTCATTGGATACGAAGGAAGCCATGATCCACCGATTGATTATGCCACAGAATTGCCCTTCGAGGTGACCATCTCCTTCAATACCAATGAAAACAACGGGGGATTAGACGGCGATTTGAACGGATTGCCGGGTAGTCAAATGACTGTAGCCGAAAGTCCCAACCTCAAGTGGAAGACTGGGGTACCGATAGCCAATGCGACTACACAAGCCTTAGGCAATACCGGAGTTGGCAATATTCGCTTCAGACCGCAGCACGTTGCGCGTTACTACTACATCGTGAATACTTCAACCTTATCGCTCGAAGAATCCCATGGACAAGGATTTAAGGTCTTTCCAAATCCTTCCGACGGCTTTTTAAAAATTGAAAGTTCGCTGGACCAAAAAGAATTGGCTTATGAAATCAGTGATCTTAAAGGACGGTTAATTGCTTCGAGTACCGTTTCTCACGAAAACGGCTTTAGCCAATTGGCCTTGCCTCCTTCCCTAGCTACGGGTACCTATATCTTAAAATGTGAAGCGGGTATTGCGAAGTTCTCTGTGCGCTGAGACAGAATTGGTCTCAAAGAAGACTTAGTCCAAAATCAACAATACCGGACAATGATCGCTGCCCATTACATCGTTTAAGATTTGTGAATCCTGCACTTGGTCCATGTATCCTGCACTGACCATGAAGTAATCCAAACGCCAGCCTACATTTTTCGCACGAGCACCACCGCGGTAACTCCACCAGCTGTACTTCACCGTATCCGGATACAACGAACGAAACGTATCCACAAAACCGGCTTCAATCATCGTTGTCATACCGTCGATTTCCGCTTGTGTATAGCCCGGAGTTTTGTTGTAATTCGATTTTGGATTCTTCAAGTCTATCGCTTGATGCGCAACGTTCAAATCGCCACAAACCACGACCGGTTTCTTCTCCTCCAACTTCTTTAGATACGCCAAGAATGCTACGTCCCATTCCTGGGTGCGGTAATCCAAACGCTTTAGACCTGAACTCGAATTTGGGACATAGGTGGTCACGTAGTAGAATTCCTCATATTCCGCAGTAATTGCTCGGCCCTCGTTGTCGTGTTCGGGTATACCTATACCCATAACCACCGAAAGAGGCTCAGTCTTGGAAAGAATGGCTGTCCCACTATACCCCTTCTTCTCTGCGCTAAAGGCATAAATATGGTAGCCCTGGAGATCTGCTAATGCCTCTTTTACTTGCTCTGGCGTGGCCTTGGTTTCTTGCAATCCGACTACATCGCAATCCAAGCGATGAAGATCTTCAACCAAAGTTTTACCTGCAGCGGCACGAACGCCATTTACATTAAAAGAGAGTAATTTCATTTACATATTTCGTCTATACTGTCCACCGACTTCGAACAGCGCATTAGTAATCTCGCCCAAAGAACAATGCTTGGACGCTTCCATTAATTCCTCAAATATATTGGCATTATTTACGGCAGCATCTTGAATTCTTGAGATACTTTCTTGGGCCAATTCTGCTTTGCCTTCGCGCAAAGCTTGAAGCATCCCAATTTGGTATTCCTTTTCCTCTACTGTAGCGCGAATAACCTCCGCAGGAACAATGGTTGGGGATCCCTTTTTGTTCAAGAAGGTATTGACTCCGATAATTGGGAACTCCCCAGTGTGCTTCAACATTTCATAGTGCAAGCTCTCCTCTTGGATCTTACCGCGCTGGTACATGGTCTCCATAGCACCCAACACGCCGCCTCGCTCCGTAATACGATCAAACTCCTGCAACACAGCTTCCTCGACTAGATCCGTCAACTCCTCGATAATAAAGGCGCCCTGAATAGGGTTCTCATTCTTCGCTAAGCCCAATTCCTTGTTGATAATCAACTGGATGGCCATGGCACGGCGCA
>JBMZBC010000037.1:0-13202 GCA_049611965.1 Schleiferiaceae bacterium
GACCGCTACGAAAACGTGAAATGGAAAAAAGACCGCAAGGGCCGTGAACGAATAGGTACGGCCTATGATAATGGTTTTGTTACGGCCATTACTCCACATTTCGGATACGGCAATCACATCGCAAAGGCGGTGTTCACAAAAAGAGACGACAACTATAGTGCTCGCTGGATACAAGGAACTCCAACCTCACAATACACCGCAGGGGGTGCAGGTGCGACAGTCGATGGTATTCAGGGGGATACCGATTGGCGCAAAGGCCACTGGATTGGGATTCAAGGAGAAGATGCAATACTGGAAATAAGTTTAGAAAGACCAAAGGCGGTGAGAAGCATAAGTGTTGGCATCCTGAAGGACATACGCGCCTGGATTGCATTGCCAAAGGCACTTGAAATCAGTATCCGGTACGAGGGAAGTACACAGTGGAAGACCATTGATATGCTACTCATAGAGAATCCATTGGGTGAGGAAGAGGCCACAAGAAAGGAGGTCATTTTTGCCCATGATGCCCAGAGACCAATACAGAAAGTACGTGTGAAATTTAGCAATGCTGGAAAACTGCAAGACTGGCACCCCGGAGCAGGGTACCCGAGTTACTTCTTTGTTGACGAAGTGAGGCTGGACTAACTACCTGAATTCCGTTGGAATATCACATACCGGAATAGGCAGCATTTTGTGCTTGTTTGCAGCGTTGAATTTTAGATAGATGGCCATGACTTCTGCTTCTCGGCCCGAGAAGTCTAAAACTGATTTTCCCGCTTCTTGTTGGTTCATTGCCCATTCTAATTCTGGATAACTGGCACCCAATTGGTCTTCGTCCGTACGGTCATCGCCCCACAGACCGTCTGTTGGTTTGGCATCTAAGATGCTGTTAATTACGCCTAAGTGACGGGCCAAAGCGAAAACTTCTGTTTTCAATAGATCAGCAATAGGACTTAGGTCTACTCCGCCGTCACCGTATTTGGTGTAGAAGCCTACGCCAAAATCTTCTACTTTATTGCCCGTTCCAGCAACCAACAAACCGTTGGCTTGGCCGTGGTAATAGAGCGTGGACATGCGAAGGCGCGCACGGGAGTTGGCCAGAGAGAGCTCGTGGTCCGCGCCGTCTGGAGTCATTGCAGCGACAAAGTGGTCGTATACAGGAGTTAAGTCTACCTGGGTGTGACGGGTGTTCGGGAAGTTGGAAGCGAGCCATGCCTGGTGCTGCTGACCGCGCGAAGCTTGGTCGGGATGCTGGTGGATCGGCATTTCAAGGGTAAGTACTTCGAGGCCGGTGCGGGCACAGAGTGTAGAGGTGAGCGCGGAATCGATCCCGCCACTAACACCTACAACAAAACCCTTCACGCCAGCGTTCTCTGCATAGCTTTTCAACCAATTCGTAATATGATCTGCCGTTTCCTGTAATTTCATTGCTTAGCACTTAATTTTAACCCGATGAAAGGAGTTCACCAAATATACCTCTTCGCTGCAGCAGTTTTGATTGCTGCCTTCTACTTTATTCAACGTGAAGGCGGAAAGGAAGGTTCACTGTTTGAAGTGCGTAATGACGGTCAGGTAGATTGGCGGGTGCACGACTTCGGCGAGGTACTCTTTGGACGGGACAGCCTGCCTTGGGAGGAGATGAAAGAGGTGTATTGGCCTTTTGTGATGAATCAGCCAGAGCGATTCTTTTGGGCAAACGAGCGCAAAAATCAGGTACTGATTGACCACTACACGAACGTTCAGAATTTGTTTGACCAAAATAAAGTCACTGAAACCCTTGCCAATATTAGTGCCAATGCCAATGAGCTTTTGGGTGTTGAACTGCCGGATGAGTTGTTCTATTACATCAGCGGAATTGATCTAGAAAACCCATGTCTGTATTTCCCAGGCGGTCAGGATTCAGTCATTGCGTTTGTAGGATTGGACAATTTCTTGGGCGCGGGATACCCTGGATATAATGCCATCCCAGGATATCAGAGAGTGTTGATGGAGCAGCGCCAATTAAGCGTTAGCTATGCCAATGCTTTGGTCGAAGGACGCATTTTGCAAAATTTCAATGACCCTTCTTTGCTTGGTCAGATGGTGTATCACGGCAAGCGTCATTTAGCCGTTGAAGCAGTGATGGACGAGGTTCCTGCGCACGAAGTGTTGGGGTACAGTTTAGAGGAATACAATTTCTTGGTCGAAAATGAGCGACAAATCTGGGAGGTACTGGTGCGTGAAAAGCTCCTGTTTTCTACCGATATGATGGTGCGCCAAAGACTGGTGGAACCTGCTCCTTTTTCCAAAATGGGCACTGCAATGGACGCAGAGATTCCAGGCAGGGTGGCTCAATTCATAGGGTACCGAATGATGCGCAGCTTTGCGAAGAAATCGGAATTGACCTTAGAAGAACTTTTAAAGATCCGCGATGCGCAACGAATATTGCGCGACGCACAATACAAACCGTAATGGCAGTACAGAAAGAAAGCGAAATCAAAATCACCGTTGGACTGGATGAAAACCGTATCCCTGAAACTATTGTGTGGGACGCATCCGACGGCGGGGTGACCAATGAAGAAGCCAAGGCCCTCATGATGGGTGTTTGGGACGAGAAAACTTCGGAATGTCTACGCATAGATTTATGGACGAAAGACATGCTCATGGACGACATGAAGCGCATGTTCCACCAAACGTTTATCTCTATGGCTGACGGGTACGAGCGTGCAACCGATGATACAGCATTGGCTGCCGACATGCGCGATTTCGCTCGCTACTTCGGTGAGAAATCAGGCATCATCGAGCCCGGAAAAGAGGCATAAGAATTAAGCCCTCGTTATTGTCCGTACATATCAGGGGTAATGCTCTGATGTACGGTGTCTATGTAACGCAATAATTCTTCGCGGCCGGTACGGCCTTCTGCCGAGGTCATGAATACCGGCGGCAATTCCTCCCACTGCATCAGCAGTTTCTTCTTGTAGCGCGCAATTTGTTTCATGAGCGCAGAGGAACCTAGTTTATCAATCTTGGTAAAGACAATAGAAAAGGGAATGCCTTCCATACCACACCATTCCATAAATTCAAGATCAATCTTTTGCGGATCGTGGCGACAATCCACCAAAACAAAGGTGTTGATGAGGTTCGGACGCTCTTTGATGTAGGTGGTAATCATGCGCTGGAAAACCGCGCGGTTCTTCTTTGACGTCTTTGCATAACCGTACCCAGGGAGATCAACCAAATACCAATCTTCATTGATCTCAAAGTGGTTGATGAGTTGGGTTTTCCCCGGTCGACCTGAGGTCTTTGCAAGGTCTTTTCGCTGCACCAACATGTTGATGAGCGAGCTCTTCCCCACGTTCGATCTTCCGATAAACGCAAATTCATTTTTCGTCGGCTTTGGACACTCCTCGATGATCGAGGAAGACTTTACGAAATCGGCACTAGTAATCTTCATGGTTCTCACTATTGGCGCAAAGTTAGGGCATTTTTCGGGTCTATTGCGGCCGAGGTTATGAACGATGTTATTCACATCTTGTTTTCACTCTTTCCCACTTCTTCCCACCGCTCTAAATAAGGGCTAACGGACATTTTAGAAAAACAAGTGGGAAAAGTTATCCACAATGTGTACGTTTGTGGGAAATCGTGGGATGATAATTCTACTTTTGTAAGAAGAGCAATTAAAAGACATGTTAAACCTCATCGGAGTACACGAATGCAAGATGGATGCGAAGGGTCGCATCAGTCTTCCTGCTGCCTTGAAAAAGCAGTTGGCGCCGGCTATGGACGACGCTTTCGTACTCAAGAGAAGTGTGTTTAGCAAGTGTTTAGAGTTGTACCCGATGCAAGAGTGGAATGAAGTCATGGGTAAAGTGAATACACTGAACCGCTTCGTGAAGAAGAACAACGATTTTATTCGATTATTTACTGCAGGAGTCAAATTGGTCGAGCTTGACGGTGCCACCCGAATAGGGATCAGCCCAGATTTAAAATCTTTCGCAAACCTCAGCCGCGAGGTAGTGCTCAGCGCACACAACGGCATAGTAGAGGTTTGGGACAAGCAGGCTTATGAAGATGCAGTTAATGTAGATGGTGATGACTTTGGATTGCTCGCTGAAGAAGTAATGGGCGGCATAAATCCAAGTCAGAATGAGCTATCATGATCCAGTCCTCTTAGCGGAATGCCTTGAAGGCCTCAACATCGATCCAACAGGGTCGTACGTTGACGTGACCTTTGGCGGCGGTGGTCACAGCAAAGCCATTTTGGAAAAGCTGACCACTGGAAAGCTCTACGCCTTTGATCAAGATCCCGATGCTAAGGCAAACCTTCCAGAGCATCCCAACCTGGTATTTATTGCAGCCAATTTCCGCTACATCAAAAACCACCTCCGCCTGCATGGAGCACGACAGGTGGACGGTATCCTTGGGGATCTAGGTGTGTCTTCACACCAGTTCGATATTGGCGAGCGTGGATTCTCCATTCGCTTCGACGGACCGCTTGATATGCGCATGAATCCGAGCAGCGGAATCAGTGCTGCGGAGGTATTGGAAACCTACGAGGAACAAGCACTCTACGATCTCTTTAGAAAGCATACGGATATCAAAGGATTACGCTCCCTGATCAACGCATTGCTCATGGCACGCGCGACGAAGCCGTTAACTACGACCGCAGAACTGCGCGAGTTGTGTGAGCCATTGGCGCCACGCGGGCAATGGCACAAATACGTAGCACAGGTATTCCAGGGACTGCGCATGGAGGTCAACAGTGAGCTCGAGGTATTGGAGGACATGCTCTACGGAGCTATTGATGTGCTCAAGCCAGGTGGCCGATTGGTCATCATGTCGTACCACAGTCTTGAGGACAGAATGGTGAAGAATTTCATCCGTGAAGGGAAAGCATCCGGTCAAACCGAGAGCGATTTCTACGGGGTGAAACATGTGCCATTGAAAGCCATTACGCGCAAGCCCGTAGTGGCAAGCGCAGAAGAAAATGCAAGAAATCCGCGCGCAACAAGCGCCAAGCTTCGTGTCGCGGAACGAACAGAAACACAATGGAATCGCGGTGAGTAAGGTGAAGGAATTTTTCGGTCGCCTCGGTGCGCGTCTTAGAATAACAGACGAAGCCATCATCAAATTCCTGCCCTTCGCCGGCTGGTTGAGCCTCTTGGCATTGATCAGCATTTATACTAGCCACAGCGCGGACAAAAAGGTGCATTTGATAGACAACCTCAGCAAAGAGCGTCAAACCTTAGAAGCTGAGCATACGGAAACCAAAGAACGATTAACCAAGCTTTCCTTGGAGAGTAGAGTTATTCGGAAGGCGGAAGAATTAGGATTACAACAGCCAGAGGTTCGGCCAGAAAAAATTGTAATAAAGGAGTGAGTACAGAAATCAAAAAAATAAAAAGCCGTGTGGCTTGGGCAAGCGGAGGAATCTACCTCATGCTCGCTATTGTTTTGGTGCGTCTGTACTGGGTAAGCTTGGTACAAGGTCCAGAACTTCGAGCTAAGAGCCAAGAGCGTCTTATTGAGCGACACACCATTGAAGCGAAGCGTGGTGACATTTACTCTGCAGACGGTATGACCTTGGCAACCACCAAACCAGTGTATAAAGTGCACTTCGACGCAGTCACGGTGGATGCTGAAATTTTTGCGAATGAAGTAGATGAATTGGGTGCAAAATTGGCCACGATTAATACCAAATACAGTGCTTCAGGCTGGGCGGCATATTTGAGAGAACAACGTGAGAAAAAGCGCAGATACATCCCACTGGCGAGCAAACTGAATTTTAGTGAACTGCAGCGCATGCGCCAGTATCCTATTCTAAAAAGAGGGCAGAACCGCGGGGGCATTATCGTTGAAGAAGACCTGCAACGCATACAGATGGCGACCAACATAAAGATGCGTACCATCGGGTATGATCTCGAAGGAGCCAGTGCCGGCTTAGAAGGCTATTACAGCGAATACTTGAAGGGCAAACCTGGTAGCCGTTTGAAGCAAAAGATTGCCGGTGGGGATTGGAAGCCCATTGATGATCCAGAGGCTGTGGAGCCCGTGGACGGTTTTGATGTGTACACCACCATTGATACGCGCATCCAAGACGTTGCTCAGCAGAGCCTATTGACGCAATTGAAAAAATACAAAGCCGACCACGGCTGTGCCGTGGTCATGGAAGTAGCTACGGGTAAGATTGTGGCGATGGCCAATCTTGGCCGCAATGAGGACAGCACCTACTCGGAGCTGAGAAACTATGCCGTGTGGGAAGCCACTGAACCCGGCTCGACCATGAAGCTGCTATCGACCATGGCACTCCTAGAATCTGGTAAAGTAGATACTAATGCTCGTGTCGATACCGAGAATGGGGTTATTAAGGTGTACGACCGCAAGGTGCGCGATTCACGCCGTGGCGGGTATGGGGAAATCAGCCTTCGTCGTGCCTTTGAGGTGAGCTCGAATACAGGAATCGTAAAACTCGTCAATGAAAACTTTGAAGACGATCCAGGGGACTTTATTGATTTCATGTACTCGCGCAAATTCAACGAGAAGACAGGCGTAAGTATCAAAGGTGAATCTGCACCTACTATCCCAAAACCAAGCGACGATAACTGGTCAGGAGTAACCCTGCCGTGGGTGGCATATGGCTACTCTATCGCCTTTACACCATTACAGCTTTTGACCATCTACAATGCTGTTGCGAATGACGGTGTCATGGTTCAGCCGCAGGTGGTCGACCGCATTATGGATCACGGCCGCACGGTGGAGCAGTTCGAAACGAAGGTGCTCAACCCAGCCATTTGCTCGAAAGAGACGAACGACAAGCTTAAAGCACTGCTAGAAGGAGTCGTTGAGAACGGTACGGCGACTAATCTGAAGAGCAGCAAGATGAAATTGGCCGGTAAAACGGGAACGTGTCAGCTGAACTACTGGGTCGAAGGTTCGCAGGATTACCAAAGTTCTTTTGCAGGCTACTTCCCGGCAGAAAATCCAAAATATTCCTGTGTGGTGGTGGTGAGCAAACCCGTGAAGCAGCTCGGTTACTATGGAAACATTGTTGCAGGACCAGTTTTCAAGGCTATTGCTGACGAGGTGCACAGTCAGATGCCGCAGGAAGCGAAGGTGGTGGATGCTAAGCTGCTTGCCATTAATGAAGTTCCTACTGGGTCGATTCCACGAATAGACGAGGCCTTCCAGAAAAATTACGTGCCAAGCTTTAAAGGGTTAGATGCCCGCGAAGTACTACAAGCTGTAGGTCCGCACAATATTAAAGTAAGCATGAAAGGAACGGGTCATGTGATGAGCCAGAGCCCTGCCGTAGGTACGCCACTGAATACCATAACCGAAATCAAATTGACCTTGCGATGAAATTACTGAAAGACCTCATTTACGGCGTCCGTCTTAAGGAAGTCATCGGAAGTACCCAGATTGCCATAGAGAGCATTTGTTACGACAGCAGAAAGGCGGCAAAGAATTCATTGTTCGTCGCTGTACCTGGCACACAAGTAGACGGCCATCTTTTCATTGACAAGGCGGTTGAGCTTGGTGCTATTGCAATTATCTGTGAGCGACTGCCGGAGCGCATTATAGAAGGGGTCAACTACATTCAAACTACCGACAGCGCTTTCGCGTTAAGCGCTGTTGCAGCCAACTGGTACGACAACCCGTCCAAAGACATGAAGGTTATTGGTGTCACTGGAACCAACGGTAAAACAACAATCAGCACGCTGCTATTTAACCTCTTCTCGCAGATTGAGGGCGAGCTGTGCGGCTTGCTGAGCACGATAGATGTGAAAATTGGACGCGAATCTGTTCCTGCGACACATACTACACCGGACGCCATTGCTGTACAACAGCACATGCGCACTATGCTAGATGCAGGCGTAAAATTCTGCTTTATGGAAGTGAGTTCACACGCCTTGGTACAGCACCGTGTTGCACACGTAGACTACGACATCGCCATCTTCACCAATATCACCCGAGACCATTTGGATTACCACGGTGATATGAACAGTTACATCAAGGCAAAGAAGATGCTCTTTGACGGACTAAAACCAGAAGCCGTCGCAATCTACAACGATGATGTCAAGCACGGTGAGACTATGGTGCAAGACACGAAAGCCACAAAGCGTGCCTACTCCCTTCAATTTCCGAGCGACTACAAAGCGAAAATTCTCGAGCGTCAATTCGACGGAATGCTACTGACCATCAATGAGCAAGAATGTTGGACGCGCATCATGGGAGATTTCAACGCTTACAATCTATGTGCAGCCTATGCCACCGCCTTTGAACTTGGTAAGGATCCGTTACAAATACTAACCACGCTAAGCCTACTCTCACCGGTAGAAGGAAGATTTCAAACGATCCAAGGCAAGGGCATCACAGCCATCGTGGATTACGCCCATACCCCTGATGCACTTCAGAATGTGTTGAGCACCATTGACACCATCAATGAAGGTCAAGGAAAGGTGATCACTGTGGTAGGATGTGGCGGAAATAGAGATAAGGGTAAGCGCCCGCAGATGGCGACGATTGCTGCGCAAAAAAGCGATACGGTCATCCTGACCTCAGACAATCCTAGGGACGAAGATCCCAACGACATCATTGCAGAGATGGCTGCTGGATTGAGCCCGGACCTTAAAAGTCGAAGCTTGGAGATCGTTGATCGCAAGCAGGCCATCAAATCGGCCGTAATGATGGCACAACAAGGCGATATCGTACTCATCGCTGGCAAAGGCCACGAGAAATACCAAGAGATCAAAGGTGAACGCCTCGCTTTTGACGACGTACAAGAAGTAACACAACTATTAAACTCATAAGATGCTGTATTACCTATTTGACTTCCTAGACCAAACCTACGATCTACCGGGTGCCGGGGTGTTTCAGTACATCACCTTCCGTGCGGCTATGGCCGTTATCACGTCGCTCCTTATTGGAATGGTATTCGGTAAACGATTGATCGACCGCCTTCACGCCATGCAAGTGGGTGAAACAGTGCGCGACTTAGGTCTTGAAGGCCAGAAGGAGAAGGCAGGCACACCAACGATGGGCGGTACCATCATCCTGTTATCTATTATAGTACCGACACTGTTGTGGGCAAAATTGGACAACATTTACATCATCCTAATGCTCATCAGTACCCTATGGATGGGCGCTATCGGATTTGTAGACGACTACATCAAGGTCTTCAAGAAAGACAAGAAAGGACTGCGCGGAATCTTCAAGGTCATTGGCCAAGTCGGTTTGGGCATCATCGTTGGTGCCACGCTCTATTTCCACCCAGAGGTGACCATCAAGGAGCAATTGCCCGTGGTTCAAACGGAACAATTCGAGGCTGCTTCAGGCCCTTCGTATGGTGATGCGCACAAGAGCACAAAGACGACTATTCCGTTCTTTAAAGACAACGAATTCGACTACGCTTATTTCACAAATTGGATGGGCGACGCTGGAAAACCATTAACGGCAGTAGTCTACATTCTCGCAGTAATATTTATCGTGACGGCGGTGTCAAACGGCGCCAACCTTACGGACGGATTGGACGGGCTAGCTACCGGAACTTCGGCCATAGCCATGACCGCTTTACTAGTTTTGGCCTACGTAAGCGGCTCCATCATTTTCGCGAGCTATCTGAACATCATGTACATCCCAAACACGGGTGAGCTTGTAATCTTCGCTGCAGCATTTATTGGAGCGGCCATTGGCTTCCTCTGGTACAACAGCTTCCCTGCACAAGTATTTATGGGAGATACCGGATCATTGGCCATAGGTGCGATCATCGCAGTATTGGCCTTGGCGGTGCGCAAGGAATTCTTGCTTCCGATTATCGCTGGGGTATTCCTCGCAGAGAACCTGAGCGTCATCATTCAGGTGAGCTATTTCAAATACACCAAGAAAAAATACGGTGAAGGACGACGCGTGTTCTTGATGAGCCCGCTCCACCACCACTATCAGAAAAAAGGCTATCCGGAAACCAAAATTGTCACCAGATTCTGGATCGTAGGCATCATGCTCGCGGTAGCCGCAATCGCCACTTTAAAACTGAGATAATAGGTGAATACACCGTACAGCCATATCGCCATTTTAGGTGCCGGAGAAAGCGGCATGGGTGCAGCGCAGCTTGCTTCTAAGCTTGGCGTTCAGGTATTCTTGAGTGAATACGGAACCTTGAGCGCCGAAGACAAGGGCAAGCTAGATAGCTGGGGCGTGCGCTATGAAGAAGGTGGACATACGGAAGCCGAAATTTTAAAAGCCGAGGCAATTATCAAGAGTCCAGGTATTCCTCACAAGGCCACCATTATCCAAAAGGTGAAAGACAGTGGACTTCCGCTGATGGGCGAAGTGGATTGGGCATCAAGACACACGGATGCAGCTATAGTTGCGGTTACAGGCTCAAACGGAAAGACCACCACAGCCACACTCTGCCACCACATCATTTCCGGTGAAAAAGACACGGTACTCGCCGGAAATATCGGCCTGAGTCTTGGCCGCGCTTTGGCGGAAAGAATGGACGCCGGATTGAGCGATCCTGAAGTGGTCGTCTTAGAGGTAAGCAGTTTCCAGCTGGACGATGCACATCTCTTTGAACCGCATATCAGCATCTTGACGAACATCACGCCGGACCATTTAGACCGGTACAATTATGACCTCGGTACCTACGCGAGAAGCAAATTTCAGTTGCTGGATTTCACCCGAGAAGGTGGGTATTTCATCTACTGCGACGACGACGCCACAAGCAAGGAATTCTTGCAGGAATGGCAATCAAAAAAGGAAATAAAGCCACAGGTTTTGGCCGTTGGGATTGACACTCCAGCAGGACCGCATCGTGTGGCACATTATCAGCAAAACAACATAAAAATTACACTAAACAACGAAGCTATGACTATTGAAGAATTGGCAGTACAGGGCAAGCACAACACCTACAACGGTATGGCCGCCGGCCTAAGTGCTCATTTGCTAAAAATCAGAAAGGAGACTATCCGTACGAAGCTACAATCATTCGATGCCTTGGAGCACCGCTTGGAAAGCGTCCTAAACATCAGTGGCGTTGAGTACATCAATGATAGCAAAGCGACCAATGTAAATGCTACCTATTACGCACTCGAATGCCAAGACAAACCTGTAGTATGGATTGTAGGTGGTGTCGACAAGGGCAACGATTACAACGAGCTGTTGTCCCTCGTTCAAAACAAGGTGAAAGCCATTGTCGCACTGGGAACAGACAATTCAAAAATCCTTGAAGCCTTTGAAGGTATCTGTGAAATCATTGAAACCGATTCAATGAAGTCCGCTGTTCGCAAAGCAGCTCGATTGGCCGCAAAAGGCGATGCAGTATTGCTAAGCCCGTGTTGTGCCTCTTTTGACCTTTTCGAGAACTACGAGGATCGCGGAAACCAATTCAAAGACCAGGTACGTAACCTTTAATCGCCCAAGGTGGATACGGTTCGTAAATATCTAAAGGGAGACCTCCTCACCTGGGGGCTCATCCTCCTGCTGATGCTCATCAGCTTCTTGCCTACGTACAGTGCGAGCAGCTCTTTAGCACATAAGTTCCGTGGGGGGAATACCTTTATTTTCTTGACCAAACACCTCTTGCACTTAGGTATTGGTGGCGTCTTCATGTACGGCGTTCACCGATTGAATTTCAGACTCATTGGCAAACTTTCCCAACTCCTAATGCCCGCTGCACTCATTTTGCTGGTGATCACCTTGCTCCAAGGACAGGAAATGGGCGGAGCTAATGCCTCCCGTTGGGTACGTATCCCCGTTATTGGAATGAGCTTTCAAACCTCAGCCTTTGCTTCGTTAGCGCTGTTGGTGTGGCTCGCAAAATGGTTCTCGAAACCCAGGGACATCTCGGAATTCAAAGACATAAAATGGCCGCTAATTATGATAGGTAGCACCCTTGCGCTTATCCTACCGGCCGATTTCTCCACCACAGCGATCATTTTTGCCATGTGCTTCTTAATGATGGTCATCGCTGGGGTGCCTTGGAAACACTTATGGAAGATTATCGCAGCAGGCGTCGCAGCCCTCGGGCTCTTCATCCTCATCGTTATGGCTTTCCCGAACATCAGTAACCGTGTAGCCACTTGGAAGGCACGAATTGTCAATTTTAGTGGCGGAGGTGATGAAGACGGTGCCTACCAAACAGAGCAGGCCAAAATGGCCATAGCGGAAGGTGAGGTTTTTGGTAAAGGACCCGGAAAAAGCATTCAAAAGAACTTCCTTCCCCAGTCCAATTCTGATTTTGTCTTCGCAGTCATCACCGAAGAATATGGCCTAGTTGGCGCCACCCTACTCATTCTCTTTTACGGAGGACTTTTCCGACGATTCGTCAAGATCGCGCGGCGGGCACATACCAAATTTGGCACCCTGCTAGTCCTCGCGGCCTCCTCTGGAATCGTCCTACAAACCATTGTAAACATGGGGGTGGCCACGAGCCTCTTCCCAGTGACTGGGCAAACGCTTCCCTTCCTCAGCGCAGGGGGCTCCTCAGTGTGGATGACCTGTATTGCACTAGGCATCATTCTCTCTGTGAGCCACACCGATGTCGAGCGTATCGTAGGTAAAAGCCCGCAAGAGGAAGAGGAAATGGAAGATTCAATGATGTCCAACAATAACATCCTAGCCCATGAGTAAGACCTTCATCATCAGCGGCGGCGGAACCGGCGGACACATTTTCCCAGCGGTGAGCATTGCTACCGAACTTAAAAAGCGCCATCCCGAAGCCCAGATCCATTTTGTGGGTGCTTTGGGCAAGATGGAAATGACCAAAGTGCCTGCAGCTGGCTTTGAAATAACGGGTGTGCCTATTGCGGGTATTAACCGTAAAAAACCATGGAAGAGCTGGAACGTGCCGTTCAAATTGCTCGTTGCATTGAGCCGTTGCCGCACCCTGCTGAAAACCATGAAGCCCGATGCCGTTATTGGCACCGGTGGTTATGCTAGCGGCCCCGTGCTCTTGATGGCCCAACGCATGGGCATCCCTACCGTCGTTCAGGAACAAAACAGCTATGCCGGAATTACCAACATCCGATTGGGCAAGAAGGCAAAATACATCTGTACCGCCTACGAAAATGCGGCTCGATTCTTCCCCACAAACCGTGTACGCCTCACTGGAAATCCAATCCGAGAAGTGTTTACGCGCGAGCTCCCGGACCAGGGAGCGAGTAAATCGGCCATGGGTTTTGATCCGAGCAAAAAGCTCCTACTCGTCCTCGGCGGCAGCCTCGGAGCTCGCGCGATCAACAGAC
>JBMZBC010000038.1:0-11629 GCA_049611965.1 Schleiferiaceae bacterium
AGTAAAGCAGCCAAAGTAATGGCTATCGACCGTCGAAGAACAGTTGAAACCCTGGCCAGACTAATTCGTTGGGAAGTTATCGACTGGGCACAGGATCAAGGAAAGTTTGAATACTTTCTTGATTAAAGAAAGCGTTGCGGGTTAGGGATTGTTCTTAAAGCCCAATCAATTTTAGTTGTGATTTCGTCTTCTTGGCTCAAACCTCGAGCAATTCCTGCTTCTTCCATTTTATGGGTGAGATGGTGTAAGACAATCCCACAGCTCACACTCACATTAAAACTTTCAACAAAACCCTTCATAGGAATATAAATGACATCATCAGCGTGTTTAAGGAGTTCTTCGGAGGCACCCTCTTGTTCGTTGCCAAAGCAAATCGTCGCAGGAATAGTAGGATCTATGTCGTGCAACGGTTTGGCACTAGCATTCAAGGCGGTAACGTAGAGCTTTCTCCCTGAAGATTTTAGCAACTCTGCCCACTCTGCCACACCGCCTTCGTTATAAGTATTAAAGAATGAAGTATCCAACCACTTCTCTACCCCTTTACTTATCCCCGAGCTTACATTAAATCGTTCGTTCTTGTCGTATATATCAACGCGTTGAACACCAAATGCATCTGCCGTACGCATGAGCGCCGACGCATTCTGAGTCTTCATCATATCCTCTAACGCCAGTGAAAAGTGGCGCGTGCGGTGCTGTATTTTACGCTCGAATAATTGGCGTTTGTGATCGCTAAGCTCCATAGAAATCTTCGCATAAAATGCTTGTTTTTCCTCTAGCGACATCAATTTCCAATTAACTCTGTCCATTTCTTTGTTTCTTTGCGTGGTTCAAAAGTAAGCACATGTTTAGTAAAATTATCAGAATAGTAGTATCCGCGGCAATTTTCGGTTGGTCGCTTTACAGTTTTATTGACGGCGAAATTGGCAATGGTGTTGCATTGCTATTCCCTGCCGCAATTGTGCTCTTTACTTACTTCAGAAACGAACGCATTCTAATCTCACTTTACCACATGCGTAAGCAAGATCTGGAAAAAGCAGAAAAGGCTCTTGGAGGCATCAAAAACCCGGAGCAAAGCTTAATCAAAACCCAGTTGGCTTATTATTACTTACTCATGGGGATGATTGAATCTCAAAGAAAAGTAGGTAAGGCAGAAACTCTATTGAAAAAAGCCTTAAACACTGGTCTTCGTATGGACCAAGACAAAGCACTCGCTAAACTTAATTTGGCGGGCATTGCCTTGACGAAACGTCGTAAAAAAGAGGCTCAAATTCTTTTAACTGATGTGAAGCGACTAGACTCTAAAGGTGTTTTAGCGGAGCAGACCAAATACATCAAACAACAAATGAAAAGAATCTAATAGATTCGCCTCATTTGCTGAACCTCTACTCTATTGTTGCGTTAAGCAGGAATAACACCTGTTTATGTATACCATAGAGCGCATCCAACGCATCCCAATTTCACTCGAAGAAGCCTGGAGTTTCTTTCAAAACCCTGGTAATCTATCAAAGATTACCCCAAGCGAAATGGGCTTCGATATTTTAAGCAAGGTACCGGAGAAAATGTACCCTGGCTTGTTTATCAATTACAAAGTGAGTCCGTTGTTCGGTATCAAAATGAATTGGACCACTGAGATTACTTATGTTGATGCACCTAATTATTTCGTCGACGAACAGCGGGTAGGACCCTACGCCATTTGGCATCATGAGCATCACTTTAAAGAAATAGAAGGTGGCGTTGAAATGTTAGATCGGGTAAATTACAAGGTGCCTCTAGGTATTTTAGGCAAGCTGGCACATCCCCTTATCGTCAAACCAAAACTTGAAGAGATTTTTGACTTTCGCATCCAAAGGGTTGAAGAAATATTTGGGAAATGGGAAAAGTAATAGCTGGAGTTGATTACGGAAGTAAAACGTCTGGTTTTACCTGTGCCGCTATTATCAATGAAGGTACTATTTCAGTACACCAAGCGACCAAAAATAAAGACGCCGATAAGTGGCTTAAAGAGCTAATCGAACCTTTGAGACCAAATGTCGTTGGCATTGATGCCCCCCTATCCTTACCAGGAGCGCTTCGTGGAATTGACGGTTTTACCAATTACCATTACAGAAAAGCTGATGTCGAGGCCAAAGCTATGAGTCCAATGTTCTTGGGAGGCTTAACTGCACGAGCTATGGAATTGGCACAATGGTTTCGTCAAACCACAGCGAGCGAGGTCATTGAAGTTTATCCAAAATTGACTGCTCAAGAACTACAGCTTGATTCAAAGCGTTACAAAAAAGACAATGCTTTCCTACTGGAGGCTAAACATACTCTTGTGAGTGCGACTGGTTGGAATCTTGACGGTATAGATGTTGATAATTGGCACCAATTCGATGCTCTCATGGCCTTAAGAACCACTGAGCGTTACATAAATGAAAAAGCAAATACCTTGGGCGACAAAGCTGAAGGATTGATTTATTTTTGACACATGGCAGAAGATAAGCGAACACACAACCCTATTGATCCCGATAAAATTGCTGAGAATGCAAGTTTATTGCCCTATGGTTCGTCGGTAAGTGCACCTGCATTCAAAGCAGTAGATGTACTTAAAAACAAATCTCTCGACGTCAATGCCATGGAGATGCAAACGGATATGCAACTTGATCAGATCAAGGAGCAAATAGAATTGCTTGCGGCTCAAGCCAAAAAAATACAAGACCGCAAAGAGTTAAGCGCCCATATCTACAGTGCTGAGATGGGATTTAAACCGGAGATAAACCACACCTATTTCCTATATCGTCGCGACAACGGTTCTACCGTCTTAAGTATGATAGGTCCATCTGAATGGCGAAAGTGTCCCTTTGAGTTCATGCACAAAGTGCTACTTTTGGCCGACCACACTTGGGACATCGTCGAATAATGCTAGAACATATATACCACATAGAGCACGCGCAATCCCCTACGCTCGTTCTACTGCATGGCTACGGCTCTAACATGCACGACCTCTTCGGTCTTAAGCCGTATCTCCCTCCAATGAATATTCTTTGCTTTCAAGCCCCGAAAGACATTGGCATGGGCGGATTTGCATGGTACGATATCAATTGGAACAACGGCAATAAGATTATTGACGCTGAAGAAGTTCATAGTGCAGCACGGCGTGTTGAAGAAAGTATCGCACTTTGGAAAGAAGCACATAACGTTAATGGTCCGGTTGTATGCGGCGGGTTCTCCCAAGGTGCAATACTAAGTATGGCCATGCTTAAAGGAGCGTACGAAGCTTCGGGTTTTGTTTTAATGAGCGGGTACATGCTGCCAGAATGGAGGAATACGGATTGGAACATTAGCGCTCCGGTGCTTCAAACACACGGCACGATGGATCATGTTATCCCCTATGAATGGGCGGAAAGCGGTGCTAAACTTCTCGAAAACAAGGATTTTGAATTCAAATCCTACCCCATGGCACACAACCTTAATGCAGAATGTATTGAGGATGTGAAACAATTCTTGCAACAATTCTAATTATGCCGTCAGGATTGTACGAGCAATCTTATCTGCAGCATCACCAGTACCATACCCCTTCCAAGAATAATCGAGTTGTGCTGATCGAAAATCTTCGATTGCATGCTTTAAAGAATCGGTTCCAATGACATGCAGACGATTCACTCCAAGAGTTACTAACTCCACCCATTCTGTTTGCTCCCGTAAAGTGATACAAGGCTTTTCGCTGAAATACGCCTCTTTTTGAAGACCACCACTGTCCGTGAGAACTACCGAACATTCCTGCAGTAACCACAACATTTGGAGGTATCCTACCGGTGGCGACTGATGAATATTCAGCTGTAAACCGAACTCCTTTAATCTATTCCGTGTAGATGGGTGTAATGGCATGTATAAAGGCAGCTGAGTAGCATGAACTTCATTGAGTTCATCCACCAATTGACTCAACTTCTCACGATTACTTACGTTCTCAAATCTATGAACAGTGACCAGTCCAAATTCTTTTTCAAAGAATGAGCGGTCCCCCATTTCCGCTACCCAATGTGCTTTAGATTTAAACTGCAGTAAGGCATCGAACATCACATCACCGATAGTTTCAATCTGAATTTCTTTATCTATAAACCCTTCATCTTGAAGGTTTTGAACCGCCTCTTCTGTAGGCGTAAAAAGAATTTTAGAACGGCGATCTGTCTCAACCCTATTGTGTTCCTCAGGCATCTCCAAGTTAAATGAACGCAGTCCGGCCTCGACATGTACCAAGGGAATATTAAGATCATTTGCAGTCCTGGCGCCTGCTAAAGTCGAATTAGTATCGCCATATACCAACACGAAATCGGGTTGCTCTTTTTTGAAGATTGGAGCCAATTCGAATTGCATCTTTGCCAACATTTCTTGACGCTCTAAACCACCGCATTCAAGCCGATACAGGGGTTTTGGCAATGCCATTTCGTCAAAAAACACAGCACTCATGTTGGCATCGTAATGCTGACCTGTGTGAATCGTAATCTCTTGAACACCAGCGTTTTTTAACGCTTTGCTTACAGGAGCACTTTTAATGAATTGAGGCCGAGCGCCAATGATAGTCACTACTTTCATAGCGGGCTAACAACATCTTGTTTCAATACGTATTCTTCACCTGTCTGAGGACAAATGGCATGACCGTTTTCGTCGAAATTTAAATCTTGACCTGTACGACTGATCCAACCCTTATGTTGGGCAGGTACCCCGTAATATTTAGCATAATCTGGAACAGTAGCGGTAACAACCGCACCAGCGCCGATGAATGAGTATTGACCTATATCGTTGCCACAGACGATGGTAGCATTTGCACCTATTGCAGCTCCCTTACCGATTCGAGTCCTTGCGAAGTCTTTCTGTTCGATAAAACTTCTAGGTGCATTCACATTGGTAAAAACCACTGAAGGACCTAAAAACACGTCATCTTCAACAGTAACCCCGCTGTATACACTAACATTATTTTGAATCTTAACACCGTTACCTATGTGCACATCTGCGCCTACAAACACATTCTGTCCAAGAATGCAACGAGCGCCAACATGCGCAGAAGACATGATGTGCGTAAAGTGCCAAACCTTGGTTTCATTACCAATTGTTGCACCTTGGTCTACTACCGCTGTTTCATGTTTGAAGTAACTCATGCTGCAAAATACTGCTTTATTGTGCTACAAATCATTAGAACATCTGTATCGTCCATGGACGGATCTATAGGTAAACTAAGTACTTCATCGCAGAGTAATCTAGAATTAGCAATAGGCACGCGTTCAATCATCGCAGCATATGCCTGCTGGTCCGACAAGGCGATTGGATAATACACCATGGACGAAATGCCGTGATCGGCCAAATATTCCTTCAGCGAATTCCTATGCTTAGAGTCCATTCTTAAGGTATACTGATGCCACACGTGCGTGGAATGTAACTGGCGTTCCGGCAGTTTTACTTGCTCTACATCTTGCAGTTCATTGCGGTAGAGTTCCGCAAGGCTTTCCTTACGTTGTATGGTATTTGAAAAGTACTTGAACTTCACGCCTAGGATTGCCGCCTGAATAGGGTCTAATCTCGAATTCACACCAATAATTTCATGGACATACTTTTTGCTTTGCCCGTGACGCGCAATACGCAATGCTCGATCGTGCAACTTAGCATTCGTAGAAATGATGGCACCTCCATCCCCCATAGCACCGAGTGGTTTTGTTGGGAAAAAGCTGAGCGTACCAAAAGCACCAACAGTACCCGCATACCTACCCTTATACTTTCCATGGGTGAATTTTGCCCCGAAAGCTTGTGCGTTATCCTCTACGATTGGGACAGCTCCTACTGCCTTCTCCAAAGCCTCGAGATCTGCGAGTTGACCGTAAAGGTGCACTGCAATAATGGCTTTGGTTTTCGCCGATAAAGCCTGCTTCGCGCTTGCCGGATCGATATTATACGAGCCTGGCTGAACATCACACCATACGGCTGTTGCACCTAATAAACCTATAACCTCAGCACTTGAGGCATAGGTAAAAGCCGGTACAATAACCTCATCGCCTGGACCAATACCTAATGCCATGAGTGCAATCTGTAAAGCATCCGTGCCGTTTCCCACCCCGAAAGTAGGTGCCCCTATAAAATTCGTGAGTGTAGATTGGAATTCTTCGACAACAGATCCGCCGATGTATGAACCACTATTGACCACCGTGCTAATGGCCTCGTCCAATTCTTCCTTATAAGCGCTATGCACCCTCGGAAGGTCTATCATCGGAATGTTCTTATGTGTGCTCATAACTTGTCGCAAAGTACAGATTTTGGCCAAACCAATCCTCCTAAGTAGGCTGGAAGGCGGGAGTTTTATTACAGTAATACGACTCTAGCAGTCTCTGTTTCATTTGGCGTTAGTAATCTAACGAGATAAGTACCTCTTGTATTGGGCAATTGCAGAGATTTCGTTGTCTGACCTTTGTCGAGTTCAACAGCATCTATTAAAAGACCCTGAGAAGTATAAATCTCAATCCGACCCCACAGCTGTATTGCATCAAATTCAGCAATAACCATCGAAGTTGTTGTGGGATTAGGATAAACGACCAGTGCATACCCCTTGCTTCGTCCTGAAGAAGCGGCGACCTTTCTTGGCCCTTTTGAAGGACATAAAAAGCTTGAAGTTTGACTGTTTGACCCGATCATTGGATACACCTTATCTCGGCCGTATTTAAGATCTGTTGATGAAGTAGAGGTAAACACAGTGTTGTGCGCAGAGAGGTAGTAATACGAACCATTATGAGACAGATTATTCCCGCTAGAAAAGGTTCCTTGCATATCTAGGGATGAACTGCCCAACCATTGATTATGCCCTTGATCAAGCTTAAGTAGTGACAACTGTGTGAATTTTATACCAATGCTGTTCGACTGATAGGTATTACCGGCATTGTTACCCATATGTACGGCACCTCCATATTGACGGTGCCCTGTTGTGTTATAACTCCATTCGTTGCACTCTAGTCGCAAGGATGCGTCATGCACCTCTGATCCTAATGTATTAGAAGAAAAGACGTTATACTTCATTTGAAGCGGAGTGTTCTTTACGGAAGAGCGAAACTCAAGCCCGGTAGTACACCCATGAAAGAGGTTTCTCTCAATAAGAGTTGTATCACAGGATAGGTAGGCGCCTAATTCACATGAGGTAAAACTATTGCCGTAAAATTCGTCAGGTGCTTGAGTCGTGTAAATTCCCGTTTGAGCATTGCTAAAATGGCAACCGTGCAAAGAGAATGAGGTGTTTGACGTAATATTCAGAGACGGCGCGCCTCCAATGAATTGGGAATTTTTAATAAGCGCCGTAGTTCCGGATACCGACAGTCCACCCCATTGTTTTGGTCCATCATAGGTAACGGTTGAGTTTAATAGTTCAAAAGGTGAACGAACCTTTAATTCACCCTTGTTCTTAAGCGCGATATCACAGCTACTCAATCGAACAGCGTTTAGGTTAACGGTGAGATGTTGAAGGTTGGCTATGATCCATGTAGAATTCTCTAGAGCGATGTTCCCAGAACTCTGTGGAGCAAATCTGCCCGATTCTTCTGAAATTAAAGTGCCAGAGCCTAAGGGAGTAAAATCAGCTCCGTTGACAAGCTTTAACATCCCTCGAAGCTCAATGGTCCCTTGGTCCCATTCAATAGTCGCATTTGGATGAATGACAACCTCAGCACCAGGTTCTATGATTAGACGACTGTCATTGCCAATGGAGAGCATACTGTTCTTCGAAAGCACTAAACGGCTTCCTGAATTAATCCTCAATACTGAACGGCTTCCTTGGGAGGCACCTATTCTTAATGCGCCTTTAATCAGCAACTCACTGTTATTGCTGCCATTACCCACGAACACCTCTATATCTTGGCGGCTATCCGCTGGGACAGAGCTATGCCCAACGAAGCCGGCAGGATTGCCTAGGAACAAAGAAACTCCTTTAGCGACCTCTAACTGTTCAATGTGGGAATCGTACGAACTGAAGGCATTAAACTCCTTAGCGATATTATAATCCGACTTAAGAACACCTAAGTGCCCAATGCGACGATGAACACCTTCAAAGGTTGTTAGCGCGTAATTAATAATATGCTCATCGGTGTAAATATGTTCCTGATTCGCTCCAGCCTTATCCATAGTTAAACCAGGACTGATGTAAGTATGAAACGGGATACGCTCCATATCCCCTCTAAATGGTGTATTCACGAATGCCTCACCTACATTAAGGGCACTGAATGATGGAATGAAGGTGTGGTTTGGACTGCGTACTTCTGAAAAGAACATTCGCTCAAAGGATTTTGCCGAATTCGTAAAGGAACCCGGGGCTTCAATGTAGTTATGATAGCTGCTCTGCTTAACAAGTTTCGAAGCATTTCCCTCTATCGTCTTATGAATCTTGTGGAGCTCGTTATTAGTATTTCGTTGAATCTCACTGATGATCTTATCTGCAAGAAGATTATTGATGATTGCGTGCGTGCCTAAATTTTTAACCAGCAGAGATTGATAGGCACCTGCTTTACTACTTAGCCACAAGCGTTTGAAATGAAGTGTATTTTTAAGGTAGTTCTGACCAAAATATAGGTAGCCTGACGAACCATCCATTCCCTCAATACTAGCGCCATAGGCAATCAATGGCTTTTTAAATCCTCCTATTAGATTTGATTTAATACTGTCGAGATGTGGATCAACATGGTGCCTATAGGTCACAAACTTCTCTTTACCCCATTGTGCAATAACATCTACTGTATCTACTAACGGAGAAGGGACATTCATATCTGAACCGTTGGAAACAGCAAATCTCCGAACGGTTCGAGGTTGCTCGTTTTTATATAAGGCGTTGAGCTGAGCTCGGTCTTGCACCGCAGTCGGATCAAGATGATCAATGAGTATTTGTCGTGCTGTGGGAGAATTCAATGCCTTTGACCATGTCTGCACTAACGACCAATGCCAAAAAACCGTGGTTAATTCTTCGATGCGCTTTGCCCCCATTTGTATACCTAAAGGCACAAAGGCACCGTCGTGCGGAGTGTCGAAAGTTCCATAGGCGCTTATATTTTGAAAACAAGCACTGCGTTCAAGTTCCAAGAGGGCTGCTCGAGCAACCAAGCCCCCCATTGATGCTCCAACTATTATCGCCGGATAATCAGCATGCTGCTGATTTACCCAATAAAGAACTCTGATAAGGCTTTGCATATTGTCCTCTATCCGCTGTTTACTCTCCTCAAAGTCCACATGAACGATGTCATAGCCCGAGGAATGAAGAGAATCGTACATCCAGGAAAGCTTCTCCATTCCTAAAAAAACTCGCTCATCATTTCCATTGAGAATAATGCCGGATGCCAAGCCTTCATAGCTGATCAACCCATAAGGCTTCAGAGCACTCTCGAATCCCTCCACAACAACAATAGGCTTTTGAAGACCTAAGCCTTTGTTGGCGTACTTTATCGTAATGCTGGCCTCCTCTTTTGGGGTGTACGTTGAATAGCAAGGCGGTGAAGGCATACTTTCTGTGTACAGAACTGTATCCGGTTGGCTAACATTGAATATTAATGGAATCTGAAAGCGTGTTTCGAGCCATTTTCCAGCATCCCTGATGCGTATAGCGAGATCTTTATGGACCAATTCTGCATGGGTCGAAGTCGTGGCGTAAGTTGCGTGAAGCACCTGGTTAAGCGTAGTTTGCCTAAAACCTTGTCCATCGTCTAAATCAACATAAAACACAGATGGGAGTTGTTGATTGCTCTGAACCAAAGAGTCGACCAGTGAAAAGGTTAAAGTAGTCTGCTGCCCGGTTATGTAATGCGCTGAACTGTTGGTGCCGCCGAAAAACACCGTGAATTCATTTACGGCTTTTAGTGCACTGTCTAAAGGTGCCGGCGTGCTCCATGGGACGGTCTGTGCACTATCTAACCACATTTTTCGTGGAACCGTAGTAATTCTATGGCCGTCATAGAACAGCCAACCTTTATCAAAAGCTGTGGAATCTAACTCATGAACTTTGAACCAATTTAGGTATAGCCGGACGTCTAACGACTGGGAGTCTTTGGTACTCTGTTGCTCAAATGAACTCCACGGTTTCAGGTGGGGCTGCTTTTTACCAAAGAGTAAACCACCGGAAAGTCGCTGGCTTAGAAATAAATCATTGTAGGCCAATTCGCACAGCCGCTTCGTGGTCATTTTGCCAGGTATGGAACCGTCCAGTTCATGCAGATCATAGCGTGTACCTTGAAATAAATCTCTCAACGCGCTCTGATCGTGTAAAAAGCCATGAGGAAACAGTGTATCGGGAAGCTCTGAATACAACAGTTGAACAGAGTCTTGGAGCTGGGCGAACGTACGCAGTTGAATTGTTAGAGCAGCAATAAGCGCCCAATAGAGGGTAAATTTCTTCATGGCAATAGGGTTTTAATTAAGGTGGAATACCTTCCCTATTAAATTGAAATTGCCCAAATTAGGAATCAAAGAATGTGAACAACTAAATCCTATTCACATTGGGAGCGTTGACAAAAAAAAACACCCCCGCGGGCGAGGCCCGCGGGGGTGTTGTGAGAATTTTATCTCGCTACTTCTTACATAGCGCCGTCTAGCTTCGCTGCTAGAACTTGCTTGCTTGTAGCGCCCACTTGCTTGTCTACGATTTCACCGTTTTTAAATACAAGTAGTGTTGGGATGTTACGTACACCGAACTGTTGTGCTACGGCACCGTCAGTATCTACGTTAAGTTTACCTACAACTGCTTTGCCTTCGTAATCGCCAGCCAATTCATCAACTACTGGTCCAACCATACGACATGGTCCACACCATTCCGCCCAGAAATCTACCAATACAGGCTTGTCAGACTTCATTACTACTTCTTCAAAGTTTGCTTCCGTTATTTCGAGTGCCATAATAAAATGTATTTCTTTTTCTTGTATCAAATGTAAGACCAATTTACCGCCTGATGCGATAGGCTTCACCTATGAGCTCATTTATGTTTTCCACACGTAGTTCACTACCACTACTTCAGAACGAATCGCCTTGAGATGCCTTCACTTCGAAGTATATAAACCCCTTTGGGTAAATGGCGCAGATCTAGTCTACTCGAACCTTGTACTAACGACTCACTATGTACAATTTGACCGGTTAAATTTGTCACAGTAATGGCTCCAGCTGTTCTCATCTCCACAAGGACTGCTCCGTTGGAAGGATTCGGGTACAACCTTTTTACTGGACCATCTGCTTCCTCCAACCCTACTATATAAGCCAGGCCAAAGGCGAACTCTCCTTTAAACCCATTTTCCTTAACGGTATCCAATCGAATCCATCTTTCAGGCATATTTATAGCGCCGTCAAACGGTATAAGTGAATCCCCTTCGAAATAGAGCTGTGTAATGATGGTGTCTGTAAAGTGTGCATCCGTGAGGTAGCCCTTAATGTGAATGTGCGAGGGACGGTTGGGATAGATGCCGGGTAATGTAGTGTGCAGGGTAGTTGAATAGCCCGTAAGCTCTAGCTCACCGCGGTAATGGTAATTATTTGGATTGCCGTCGACATTGCTGTACGCACCACTGTCGTTGGCGTGCCAGATCTGCAAAGTATACGTCGAAGGCAACGTATCAAGATCGACTGTGTCACAATCGTAACTCACGTAAAAGGT
>JBMZBC010000039.1:0-10991 GCA_049611965.1 Schleiferiaceae bacterium
ACCAGCTATGAAGTCATCATTAGCGAGCAATACCGGAATATGAAGGAAGTCTTGGACAAGCATCCCCACGTAGTAAACTTCGCAGAGAAGGCTATTGCAGCAGCAGGTCTGCCTGTGCGCAAGAGCAAAATTCGAGGCGGTACCGACGGTTCAAAATTGAGTTTCATGGGCCTTCCATGTCCAAACATCTTTGCGGGTGAGCATGCATTCCACAGCCCGTATGAATTTGTTTCCCTACAGGATATGGAAAGTGCGACAGACGTAATTGTCAATCTGCTAGAAATCGTAGCCAACGAGTGTTAACAGCAGTCTAACGCGCGGCGTAGGCTCTGTTTAATGCTGCCGCCAAGCGAACACCAGCTTGTGTCAAACGCTGGTTTAGCAGCTCCGTATTGTCATAGATGTAACGGTACCCCATTCGCTCAGGATCACCCATCGTGTCATAGCACTGATCGCGGGCTACAACGCTTTCACGAATCCAATCTTCTAGAGTGGTATTTTGCCATTTCAGGACCTGGTCTTGTTGCACTTTGGCCATCGCCCAGTCTGAGTATTCCGTGTAGCTCATCTTCCAATGGTCGATCATTTCACTGTCCCAAACGCGGTGAAGGTTGGATTTGCGATAAAACCACTTCACCTGTACCATATTTCCGCCCATATCTGTGCCGCGTCCGCAATGTAAGGGCTGATGCACATCTCCAATTAAGTGAGCGATGGCGCGGAGCGCGAATCCCTCATCTACGCTGTACTGCTGGGTTTCAATTTCCGTTAAAAACTTATCGATAGCCATCCAGATGTCTCCTTCCTTAGGGTGCTGGTGGTTGTCCATAGAGTCTAGGTGGAGAATGGTACAATAGTGATACGGCTTGAGGCTGTCGTACGAACGCTCACTTTTGATAAAGTCCATCCAATTGGCCACCATAGCGAGGTCTTCACCTTCTAAAACGTCTAGAATGTGCGCTTTTACTTCAGGGTTTAAGTAGTCCATGGCAATATGACCAACTACTCGATGGCCAGTAAGACCCCAGCCAAAAGAATTGATACTTAGTAGAATAGCGAAAATTGATGCGAGCTTCTTCATGTTATAATGCTTGTGAAGGTTTGAAGTACCCAATAATACGGTCATATCGCAAACCCATACTACGGTTGTACATTATTAATGTGTAATCGTTGCGCGTTTGCCAATGCGTCCCTTCAGTAAGAGCAGTGCTGATGCCTCCGTTTTCCCCAGGATGTGCAAAGACATAATTGTAATAGCCTTGTTTTAGCAGGATTTTTTTGCTGTAAGCTCCACGCTCTCGGTTGTAATCCATTTTAAACTCTGGCAAGAGCTCCCAATCACTTAGTTGCCCATACACATAAACAGGCTCATCCAACTCAGGACTTTCAAAGTAAAAATCGACCCAGCAATAATCGCCTGCTAGGTCAGGATTACCGACATCTGCCCGATTAAAAAATCGCCTTCCATTGATGTCGTTCTGGAAGCTATACACAGCAATAGAGCGGTTCTTTTTTTCATAGAGGTATACTTCCCAGCACGTATCTAGCCGGGAGGTTTTAACTCCAAGTCCGACCTGATTCAATCGCTTCGTATCAAATGTGTGGAATTCCGTTCCGCCGTCAAAGGATTCGCTACCCATGAAATTATAGGTGAGCAATCCGTCATTGATAAAGGTGGGTTTGAGGTTGTTCTTGGCGTTGTTCCACCTCCTGTTCTGTAATATGCTCAAGTCAAGGTCCATGAAATAATCTTGAACAGGATAGCCAGCAAGGCTTACGGTGGCACTTACCTGTTGCTGGGTGGAGAATTCTTCCATGTCTACTGCGCGGCTTACGGTGACTCCTGGAATAACCAGGCTTTCGTAAACAATGAATCGTCGGCGTATGATAAGGTCTTCAGGATCGTCGTTTTGGAAAATTTCGATGACATAGTTGCCACTTACACGCGGCTTTGTTTCAGCATTAGGAAATTTAATGGAATAGTGGGTGTACGGAACAAACGTTCCAACGCTAATCGCGAAGTTATTCATGTAGTTTCCTTCGAAGCCAATGAGGTATTGATTAACTAGCAGGTCGCTCTTTTCCCAGTTCTTTGTACAGTGAAAGATGCGGTAGCTGTAATTGTTCCATTCGTATGCGAGGTCGTCAAAGCTCAGCTCAAGTCCCTTGCGGGCTCCCAATTCATATGCAGGAAAGTCAAGGGGTTCTCCTTCAGGTGATATTTGGACACTTTTTAGATAATCATAAACCACTGTATCGTTTAATACTTGGGCGTTGATCGAACTGAAAATCATCAGTGTGACCAATGTCATATACCTTGTTAGCATAATTGTTAAATAATCTTGCCCACTAAGGTACAATTAGTAGCGAAAAGGATAGGGATTCCCAACGCTGTAATATATTTTTGCAGCCTAAAATCATACTGAAACGTACGATGTCTCAATCCTTTAAGATTCGCAAGGGTTACGATCTTAAGTTAGTCGGTGCAGCTGCACAGACTGATTTGGGCGCAGTTAGCGCCTCAACTTATGCCGTAAGTCCCTTAGATTTCCCTGGAATCACGCCGAAATTGGCGGTGAAAGCCGGGGCTCAAGTAAAAGCGGGCGACACGTTATTCTTTGACAAGGATCGTCCCGAAGTAAAAATTTGTTCACCAGTTTCCGGAGAGGTAGCAGAAGTTAAGCGCGGTGCCAAGCGTAAAATATTGGCAGTTGTTGTTTTAGCGGACAGTGAAGTTGCCTACGCAGACCACGGTGCGCTCGATGTTGCAAAAGCCGATCGCTCTGCGGTTGCTGAGCATTTGGCCAATACAGGTGCCGGCGCATTCATTACCTCTAGACCTTACGGTGTAGCAGCGAGCATGAACGAAGAGCCACGTGATATCTTCGTAAACGCAGTTCAAAGTGGTCCTCTTGCTGGGGATCTCGCCTACCAGTTGGCAGGTAAAGAAGCTGAGGTTGCTGCTGCGCTTAATGCACTTGGTGCATTGACAACGGGTAAGGTATACGTGAGTCAGGCTGATGATGTTGCTCCTCTAGATTGTTTGAGTGGTGAAGGTGTAGTTAATGCCACCTTCTCTGGAAAGCATCCTAAGGGGTTGGTTGGAACACAAATCGCACAAATTGCTCCTATTAATAAAGGTGAGGTAGTTTGGACGGTAAATGCTGTTGACTTACCTGTAATTGGTCGTGTTGTGCTCAATGGCCAGTACGCGCCAGAATACAAAGTGGCGGTTACAGGTTCTAAAGCAACGAACAGTGGTTATGCCACCATGCTGCAAGGGGTAAACCTTGCTGCTTTTAATTCGGCAAATATTAATCTCGATAACACTCGCGTGATCGCTGGTGATGTGCTTACCGGTACGCAGATGGATGCGGAAGGTTTTATGACCTTCGGAAAGTCTCAAATCACAGCGATTCCAGAAGGAAACCAAACTGAATTCTTCGGTTGGGTACTTCCAGGCTTTGGTAAGTTCTCAACGAATCGTGCATTCTGGGGATGGTTGTTCCCAAATAGAAAGTACGATTTGGATACCAACATGCACGGTGAAGAGCGCGCATTTGTAGTGACAGGGGAGTACGATAAGTTCATTCCTATGGACATTTTCCCGCAGCAGTTACTACGCGCCATCTTGATTGGTGATATCGAGAAGATGGAAAAGCTGGGTATTTATGAAGTATTGCCAGAAGACTTCGCACTTGCAGAAGTGGCTTGTACTTCAAAACTGCCGTTGCAACAAATCGTGAGAAACGGTTTGAATGACCTTAGAAAAGAAATGATGTAATACGCCATATTATGAAGTTTGTACAAAACATATTCGACCAGACTAGACCGCTTGTTGAAAAAGATGGCAAGAGAAACATCCTCTACCCATTGCACAATGCATTGGAGACGATGGCCTTCGTTCCTGATCACACTGCCCACTCGGGTGCGCACGTTCGCGACGCGATCGATTTGAAACGCACCATGGTGACAGTAATTTTTGCTATGGTTCCTGCACTCCTTTTTGGAATGTGGAACATCGGCCGTTTGCACTACGGTGCGATCGGTTTGGACAGCACATTATTAGATAACTTCCTATTTGGTGCCTTAAAGCTGTTGCCACTTATTATAGTGACGTATGCAGCCGGTCTCGGTGTGGAAATTTTCTTCTCGTGGAAGCGCAACCACCCTGTAAACGAAGGTTTCTTGGTTTCAGGTTTGTTGATTCCATTGATTATGCCAGTAGACATTCCACTATGGATGGTTGCTGCCTCGACTATTTTCGCTGTACTTATCGGTAAGGAAGTATTTGGTGGAACAGGTATGAACCTGTTGAACCCAGCACTTACGGCACGTGCCTTTGCATTCTTTGCGTATCCAACGTGGATGTCGGGTGATCAAGTATGGATCAATACTTCAGGCGGTGATATCGTAGACGGTTACTCAGGTGCAACTGCCATGGGTGATTTGGCCACTACAGTAGGTCAAGGCCTAGGCAATCCAGCAACGGAAACAGTTATGGCCCAGTTCGGTCCAGAAGGAACATACTCGTTGATGAATGCATTCTTGGGATTGATTCCAGGTTCTATCGGTGAGACTTCAGCATTATTAATTCTTCTTGGAGGCTTGTTTTTAATCTTCAAGGGGGTAGGTTCTTGGAGAATCATGTTGAGCTTCTTTGTAGGTGGGTTGGTAATGGCAGGTATTTTCAATGCCTTTGCAGTGAACGAGTTTATGGGATTGAATCCTATCCACCAGTTGATGTTGGGTGGCTTCATGTTCGGTATGGTCTTCATGGCTACCGATCCTGTGAGCGCCGCTCAGACGGAAACAGGTAAATACATCTACGGTTTCTTAGCCGGATTCTTCGGTATTATGATTCGCGTCTTCAACCCAGCATACCCTGAAGGTATCATGTTGGCGATTCTTTTCATGAACGTAATGGCGCCATTGATTGACCACTACGTTGTAGAAGCAAACATCAAACGTCGCGAGAAGCGTCTAGCTAACGCCTAAACTACATAACACGATGAACGTAAATAGCAACGCATATACTTACACATTCGCCACAGTGATGGTGGTGTTGGTAGCTGTGCTTTTGTCTGGAGCATCTCTTGGTCTTAAGAGCAAGCAAGCTTCAAACATTAGCCAAGAGAAGAAACAAAGCATTTTGGCTTCTATCGGTATCGAGGTAGATCGCTCAGAATCTGATGCAGCCTTTGGAGAGTACATCAAGCAAAGCTTAACCCTTCAAGGCGGAACAGTAGTATCTGAAGATGCATCAGCAGCTTTCGATATTGATATGGCCGCAGCCATTAAGGCAGGTAACATGGAACGTTCGGTTCCATTGTACGTGGCAGAGAAAGAAGGCGATACGTACTACATTATTCCAATGCGCGGAAAAGGCCTTTGGGGTCCTGTTTGGGGCTACTTAGCTTTGGAGAGCGACGGTAATACTGTAGTTGGTGCAACTTTTGATCACAAGAGTGAAACGCCAGGTCTTGGTGCCGAAATCACGACGCCAATGTTTACCGACCAATTCCCAGGAAAGAAAATCTCTGAAGCGGGAATGTTTAAATCGATTTCAGTAGTGAAAGCAGGTACTTCGGCTGGCGATTACGCTGTAGATGGTATCTCTGGAGGTACTATTACTTCAAACGGTGTAAATGACATGCTTACAGACTGTCTTGCACCATACGCTGAATACTTCAAAAACATCTAAGCCATGAGTACAGAAGTAAAACAAAAAGAATCGTTGTTCTCGAAGAAAAATCAGAGACTACTTTCTGATCCATTCAACGACAACAACCCGATTACAGTCCAGGTACTGGGTATCTGTTCTGCACTTGCGATTACGGTTAAACTTGAGCCGGCTATCGTAATGTCACTTTCTGTAATGTTTGTATTGGCAGCAGGTAACGTAATCATCTCGTTGATTCGTAACCTTATCCCAAATCGTATCCGTATTATCGTGCAGCTCGTAGTAGTTGCCTCTTTGGTAATCTTGGTGGACCAATTCCTAAAAGCCTTCGCCTACGATGTAAGTAAGCAGCTTTCTGTATTCGTTGGTTTGATCATTACGAACTGTATTATCATGGGACGCTTTGAAGCCTTCGCGCTAGGTAACGGTCCATGGAAAGCCTTTTTGGACGGTATCGGTAACTCAATTGGTTACGGTGTCATTCTTATCGCAGTTGCCTTCTTCCGCGAATTGCTTGGTTCTGGTGCATTGCTTGGCTTCCAAGTGATTCCAGATAGCTGGTACATCGCAAACGGAGGATTCTACGCCAACAACGGGTTCTTCTTGTTCCCTCCGATGGCTTTGATCGTTGTAGGTCTAATCATCTGGGCGCAACGTGCGAAAAACACTAAACTCATTGAAGAAAACTAAGCCGACATGGGACAAGAATTAATCAACTTATTTGTTCGCTCAATCTTTATTGAGAACATGATCTTCGCATACTTCCTCGGTATGTGTTCTTACCTCGCAGTATCTAAAACAGTAAAAACTGCTGTTGGTCTAGGTATTGCTGTAACATTCGTATTGACCATCACTCTTCCGGTGAACTGGTTGCTTGAAAACTATGTTTTGAAGCCTGGTGCATTGGCTTGGTTGGGTGAAGAGTTCGTAGATGTAGACCTTAGCTTCCTTTCGTTCATTATGTTTATCGCGGTTATTGCTTCGATGGTACAGTTGATCGAGATGATTGTCGAGAAATTTGCACCTGCTCTATACAGCGCTTTGGGTATCTTCTTACCACTTATCGCTGTAAACTGTTCTATCCTTGGAGGTTCACTCTTCATGCAAGAGCGTGCCTTCGGTACTATCGCTGAAGCGGTAGTATACGGTATCGGTTCAGGTGTGGGTTGGTTCTTGGCCATCGTTGCTATTGCAGCCATCCGCGAGAAAATCCGCTATTCAAACGTTCCTGCTCCTTTACGCGGTCTTGGGATTACCTTCATCATTACTGGTTTGATGGGTATCGCGTTCATGAGCTTCATGGGTATTAAATTATAATAAGTACAGTAGCTATGTTTTTATCTAGCACAGTAGTTCTTTCATCGGTAGTTGTCTTCGTACTCGTTATCCTTTTGTTGGTGACGATTCTATTGCAGGCAAAAGCGCGTTTGTCTCCAAGCGGACCGGTAAAATTGAACATCAACGGAGATGATGTAGAAGTAGAATCAGGAACGACCCTGTTGAACACTTTGAGCAACCAAAAAATCTTCTTGCCATCTGCTTGTGGTGGTGGTGGTACTTGTGGTATGTGTAAGTGTCAAGTAACTGAGGGTGGTGGTGAAATCCTACCTACAGAAACAGGATTCTTCAACCGTAAGGAGATTGCGGATAACTGGCGTTTAGGATGTCAGATCAAGGTGAAGAACGACATGAACGTTAAAGTACCTGAAGAGATCTTCGGTATCAAGAAGTGGGAGTGTGAAGTTGTAAGTAACTACAACGTGGCTTCTTTCATTAAAGAGTTTGTCGTAAAACTACCGGAAGGTGAAACCCTAGACTTTGAAGCTGGTGGTTACATCCAGGTAGACGTACCTGCAACAACGGTAGATTTCAAGAACATTGATATTACGTCTCACCCGAAATTGGGTAAAGCTCCTGATGAGTTCCAAGCAGAGTGGGATAAGTTCAAACTATGGGATCTTAAGATGGTAAACCCAGAGCCACTATTCCGTGCGTACTCTATGGCCAACCACCCTGCAGAAGGTAATATCGTAATGTTGAACATTCGTATTGCTACGCCACCGTTCGACCGCAAGAAAGGCGGATGGATGGATGTAAACCCAGGGGTTTGTTCTTCATTCGTATTCGATCAAAAGCCAGGCGATAAAGTGACTATTTCGGGTCCTTACGGTGAATTCTTCATCAAAGAGACTGACGCTGAAATGTTGTATATCGGTGGTGGTGCTGGTATGGCGCCAATGCGTTCGCACTTGTTCCACTTGTTCCACACGTTGAAGACTGGCCGTAAGGTGAGCTACTGGTACGGTGGTCGTTCTAAGCGCGAGTTGTTCTACCTTGACGATTTCCGTCAGATCGAAGAGCAGTTCCCGAACTTTAAGTTCCACTTAGTATTGTCAGAGCCACTACCAGAGGACAACTGGAATGCTAAGGAGAACATGGATGACGAAGGTGATGGCTTCGTAGGTTTCGTACACCAAGCGGTTATCGATAACTACTTGAACCACCACGATGCACCAGAAGATATCGAGTTCTATTTCTGTGGACCACCGCTAATGAATGCAGCGGTTCTGAAGATGGTAGACGACTTCGGTGTACCACCAGAGAACGTTAGTTTTGACGACTTCGGTGGTTAATCCCAAAGATTTATTCTCAAAGCCGCTCCGCCAGGAGCGGCTTTTTTATTTTTATCCCATGAGATACATCCTTTCTATTCTTATTGCGACCGGAATACTGACTTCTTGCAGTTCAACGCCTGAACTGGTGCAGGTGACCAACCAAGGTCCAGCGCAGGGTTCCACCTACAGCATATCCTATTTGGTACTACAAGGTGTTGACTATCGCGAGGGAATAGACAGTATTCTTAAAGCCATGGATCAGCAGATGAGTTTATGGGTAAGCGATAGCGAAATCTCTCGATTGAACCGTGGGGACTCTGTTCGCATTAGTACGGCTTTTGCGCGTGTTATTACCTTGTCAAAATTGTACACTGAACTCACTTCTGGCCAATTTGACATTACCATTGCGCCAGTGATTAAAGCGTGGGGATTTTCGGGAGGAGATTACAATGATAACGTCAATGTGGATAGCCTTTTACAATATGTGGGCAGTGCTAAATTGGCCTTGCCTGAACCAGATTCTCTGTATGCCTTGCCTCAAGGGTTTCAAGTTGATGTAAATGCCATTGCACAAGGGTATACGGTGGATATTATCGCTGATTATTTGGCTGCCCAAGGCGTGAGTAACTACATGGTTGAAGTCGGGGGTGAGGTGCGTTGTAAAGGCGAAAATGTGAAAGGTCGTGGATGGCGTATAGGCATTGAAAAGCCGGTAGAGGACCGCATTCCTGGTCAATTCCAGACCATCATTGCCTTAGATTCTATGTCGCTTGCTACGAGCGGGAACTACAGAAAGTTCTGGGTCGATGAAAGCGGTCAGAAGGTGGTGCATACGATAGATCCAGAAACCGGTCAGCCGGTGATTAGCAATGTCTTATCAGCGAGTATTATCGCTTCTAATGCGACATTGGCAGATGCATTAGCCACTGCGTGTATGGTTGCAGGGCCGAATGCCTTACAATTGGTTGCGCAATTTCCAGATGTTGAAGCCTACTTTATCGTTGGCAACGTGAAAGGTGAATTAGAAGTGCAGAAGACCGAAGGATGGTCGGCGTACGAACCTAATTAAGCTTGCTCGAGGTTGTTCTCGCACTGGTTAGGGTTCTTTCCGCAGTACGAACACGTCTCCCCATCTTGATTTAAGAAAGGACTTTGCGAGGCACAGGTGCCTGCGAATTCTCCGTCCTTTTTCGCCCAGATTTTAATAGCAATTCCCGCTACGCCAAGACCGAGCAGTACAACAGTGATTCCGATGAGTTTTAAAGCTACCATAAGAGGGTAATTTTGATGCTACAAAGGTACAACGTAGAGTTGGAATTTTGAAGCTATATCAATTGCCCGGTTTTCTCAGCGAGAGGATAAATAATCGCGGTCTGTGAAGTACATTTGTAAGACCAGAATAACATTAAAATCAAACACATATGAAAATTACTGTTGTTGGTGCCGGTAACGTAGGTGCTACAGTAGCTGAGAACATGGTTCGTCGTGAATTGGCTGAAGAAATCGTACTACTTGATATCAAGGAAGGATTTGCAGAAGGTAAAGCGATGGATATGAACCAAACTGCAACATTGAACGGTTTCGATTCTAAAGTAGTGGGTTCAACCAACGATTACAGCAAGACTGCCGGTTCTGCTGTAGCAGTAATTACTTCAGGTATTCCTCGTAAGCCAGGGATGACTCGCGAGGAGTTGATTGGCACGAATGCGAAGATCGTTCAGATGGTAACTGAGAACTTGATCAAGCACAGCCCTGAAATCATCATCGTTGTGATCTCTAACCCAATGGATACGATGACGTATTTGACGTCGAAGACCTCAGGATTGCCAAAGAACCGTATCATCGGTATGGGTGGTATCCTAGATTCTGCGCGTTTCAAGTACCGCTTGTCTGAGCAACTAGGTTGTTCGCCTAACGACCTTCAAGGTCAGGTGATCGGTGGTCACGGTGATACTACTATGATTCCATTGATCAACCACGCTACGTACAACAGCATGCCAGTAACTCAATTCTTGACGCAAGAGCAGCAAGAGTACGTTGTTGCTGAAACTATGGTAGGTGGTAAAACATTGACAGGTCTCATCGGAACTTCTGCATGGTATGCACCAGGTGCTGCTGGAGCAGAGTTGGTTGAGAGCATTGTACGTGACCAAAAGAAAATGTTCCCGTGTTCTGTATTGCTTAACGGCGAGTACGGTCAAGATGATATCTGTATCGGTGTTCCAGTAATCGTTGGTAAGAACGGTTGGGAGAAAGTAGTAGAGTTTGATCTAAGCGCTGACGAGAAAGAGAAGTTTGAAGCTTCTGCTGCTGCAGTTCGCAAGATGAATGCTGCACTGGACGAGAATCTATAAGTGCGCAAAATTTTTGCAATTTAAAAAGAGCCGCCATAAGGGCGGCTCTTACTATTTATGCAGAAAGGGAGTTTCTCATCATATGAGTACAGAAATTCTTTATCCAATTTCGAGAAAATCAATGAACGACATTGATGAGCTGCGTTGGAGTTTGATTTATCCAAACTACATATTGTCCCGTAGGCCAACTTTCAACGTTTATCGCGGTGTTTTGATTGAGATTTTCTGAAGTAAAGATTTGTTGGCCATAGCTATTGAAGATGGTAATGGATCTTATCCCTTCCGAAAGGTTTTCAATGAATAGATTAGTGGATGCCGGATTAGGATAAATTCGGATAA
>JBMZBC010000040.1:0-9957 GCA_049611965.1 Schleiferiaceae bacterium
GTTGGTTTAAATTCGTGGCTTATTCGCACAAAAAGTGCGTGTGAGAGTTAAACCTAGTACCCAAATACCTCTCTTAGAACAGATGAAAAGAATTACCCTACTGGTCTTCGGACTGTTTATGAGCCTTGGTCTCTTGGCGCAGCAGCCCGGTGGACGTGGTGGTTTCGACCCGACCAAACTACCTAAAATCGGCGTGATTGCCGGAACTCTCGTGGATGCCGAATCTGGCGAACCTTTGCCCTATGCTGCGGTGAAGATTACCCATAAAATGGACGCAAACATCGTAACCGGAGGCATGACCGATGCCAGAGGCCGGTTCAAGGTGGAGCAAATCACCCTAGGTCCTAATGTCTTTGAATTTGCCTACGTGGGCTATAAGACCAAAACGCAAGAGGTGCGTTTAGGCCGCGACGGTACCGAAAAAGACTTGGGCAAGATTGGCCTTCAAAGCTCCGGAGTGGAACTTGAAGAAGTCGTGGTGGAAGCCGAGCGCCAGTTCATGACCAATGAAATTGACCGTAAAGTATACGACCCTTCAAAGCTTATCCTTTCCAAGACGGGATCCGCCACCGACATCCTTGAAAATATCCCTGCTGTTGAGCTCGATTTAGATGGTAATATAACTCTTCGCGGTTCTTCAGCGGTGCGTATCATGATCGACGGCCGCCCTTCGAGATTTACAGGGGAAGATTTGAGCGCCCTTCTTCAGAGCCTACCTGCCAACAGCGTTGAGAAGATAGAAGTGATGACAAATCCATCGGCGAAATACGACCCAGACGGTACCGCCGGGATGATCAATATTGTCTTAAAAAAATCGGCCCTACAAGGCCTTAATGGTTCGGTAAATAGTTCCTACAGCGGCGCTGACCGTTTGCGTGCCGGGATCAATATCAACTACAAAGTAGACGACATCAACTTTTTCTTTAATGCAGGCCACAGCTCGGGCAGATATCCTCGTACCTCGTGGGCGCGTAGAGACAACTTCTTGGGAGAAGATACTTTGAGCTTCTACCAAGAAGTAGACGGCTACGGTGGTCGCAACGGTAACAACATTAAGGCAGGCTTCGATTGGTCGCCGGGCACCAAACACGTATTCACTGTACAGGGAACCTTAAATCAGGGCTTGCGTCCGCGTGTGAGTGACAACAATACAGATTGGACTACACCCTCTTTGGACTATACCCTCGTCCAGTTCAGTGACCGTCAAGGAGAGCGTTGGAACAACAGCTTCGATGTGATTTACGACTACAAACCGAGAAAAGGGGAAGAATTGAATGCACGTTTATCCTACACAGACGGTAGCAGAAATGATGTTCTTGAGTTTACGCAAGACACGTTGTTGAATGCCATCAAGCTTCCATCGGATAAGTACCGCACGAACAGCTTCGGCGATCAGTGGGAGTTCAACGGCATCTTAGACTACACGAAGAAGTGGGACGACGATAAGAAGCTCGAGGCGGGCGCGAAAATTATCAGTCGCGAAGATTTGGACGGCTTTAATCGAACCAACATCGACATCTACAACGGTACAGAAACCTATTTGGCCAGCAGCGAGAATGAATTCCTATACGGTGAAGACATTCTTGCCGTATATACCAACTACGGCTTCAAAAAGGGACCGTGGGGCTTCCAGCTGGGGCTTCGTGCTGAGCAAGCGAACATTACAGCAACACAGATTACCCAAGACAGCACCTTCTACAACAATTACTTCCAGGTATATCCTAGCGCATTTATTACCTACGAGATTGCTCGTGGTCGAGAATTGAACTTGAGCTATTCACGCAGGGTACAGCGTCCTGGTGGACGACAGCTCAACCCGTTCATTGACTACAGCGATCCGTTCAACTTGCGTTCAGGAAATCCATACTTGCTGCCTGCGTTCACCGGCTCCTACGAGTTGGGGTACACGCACATCTTGAAGAAGGGAACTACCATGACTGCCAACGTGTACTACCGCGATCGCAATAACCTCATCACATGGTACTCCGAAGTGGACAGCAACGGGGTGAATTTGACCACATTCCAAAACTTGAACAGCGGTGAAGATGTTGGTCTAGACATGAATTTCCGCGGCCGATTGGGCAAGAAAGGTGGATTCTTCACCTTGGGAGGAAACTACTTCTACAGCCAAGTTTCTGGCGATATCAAAGGACAAGGTTGGGTCAACCAAGGGGGAGGTTACGGGCTGAACACCATGGTGAGTACGCCGCTTTGGAAAGATGCAAGCTTGCAAATCATGGGGAACTACCGAAGCCGTCGAGTCATGGCACAAGGTTTTGGGAAACCGTTCTACTTTATTGGCGGGGGCTTCAAGCAAGGCTTCATGGACGACCGTCTAAATCTCAGTGTAAACTGTCGAGACATCTTCAACACCATGGGCTGGAATTATGAAACAAGAGGACCTGGCTTCTACTCAGAGGGTCAATTCCGTTGGATGAACCGCGTCGTAGAAGTAGGCTTGACCTACAACTTCGGTGAGGTACAGCGCAGACGTCGTCAGATGGACCGCGGCAGTCGTGGCGGCGGTGGCGGCATGGAAATGGAGATGTTCTAAAGAAATAATACGAAAGCCCCGGCCATTTGGTCGGGGCTTTTTTTTACCTTAATAGTGCTAAACGTCATCTCATGAAAAAGCTTCTTCTTCTGCTACTCCTTCCTCTAGGCCTTTTCGCAAATGCTCCAACGAGCATCATGTCACCCACCGTGTACGACCTTACCGGTATTCTCGAGCCGGGGCAAGAAGTGGTGAGCATGATTACCGACGAAGGGAAATTGGCAGAATTCGAACTAAATCCAGATAACAACTACCTCGTTATTCCGACGTACGGCACCTTTTATTATGCAGCCGTAGCAGATAGCCTGGGCAACATGAGCTACCTCTACCTGGGCCCGAAGTCGGTGGTAGAAGAACCCTTGATTCAGGAACTCCCTACAGGTCCTACACCCGTTCAGGCTGGACTTAACGTAGCCGGAAAAGGAACGGCCATTTCTTGGATCACCGGCTTATCGTGTTTTGGAATAGGTGCAGCGGTAGCAAATAACTCCTCCGATCCTTGGGCAGGATTTGGTTGGATTGCCGTTGGTGCCGTAGTGGCAGTATACGGAACTATGTGGTCTGTGATTTATGGTGCTTATAAAGGTGTACAAACTTCTTTACGCAATAACAGCGATAGGTATAAACGCATGCAACGGGCAAATCAGGGCAGTGGTATGAGCTATGTCGTCGAACCGGTGCCGCTGGAATTAATTCCTGAAGAACTCAGAGTTCCTCTCCTTGTAGGTCAACGATAAGGTTAAAATTCCTCGTCGTAGTTTACCCCTGTTTCTAGATCCGTGGTTGCTGTGTTACAGTCCACGTCGATGTCCAGTTTCCCTTGAGGTCGCTCGAACGGATCCATGCTGATGCCCAGCTCTGGGTTGGCGTAGTTCTTCTTCATGTACACTCCCCAGATGGGTAGGGCAGCAGTAGCTCCTTGACCGTAGTAGGTTCCCCAACCGCCGCCGAAGTGTGCTGCACGGTCTTCACAGCCGGTCCAAACGCCGGTGATGAGATTGGGTACCACACCCATAAACCAGCCGTCAGAGTTGTTCTGTGTAGTTCCCGTTTTTCCCGCAATTTCGTTGGTGAATTCGTACGGGTATCCAGTCACAGCATTGTTGCGGTAGAACTTCTCGCCGTAGTTATGACGAAGCCTTTGACCGGTGCCGTCTTCCGTTACACCCATGAGGAGTTTAAGAATGGCATAAGCGTCCTTTTCACCCATCACTTGACGTGTTTCTGGGGTAAATTCTTCAAGCACCACGCCGTTCTTGTCCTCAATGCGCGTTATCATGATGGGCGAAACATAGCGGCCCTTATTGGCGAAGGTGGTGTACGAACCGACCATTTCGAAAACACTGAGATCCACGGTTCCCAATGCGATGGACGGCACCTCAGGAATGTCCCCGGTGATGCCCATTTTTCGTGCAAGTTGAATGACAGGTCTCGGACCAATCTGCTTCATCAAGAAGGTGGTCACGGTGTTCATCGAATTGGCCAAAGCATGCTTTAGGGATTTGGTTCCCCCGTACTCGTCGTCAGAATTGGACGGACACCAATCTTCCAATAATCCATATTCGCCGCGTTCAATACAAATTTTTGCATTGGGCACTTCCATACAAGGGCTGTAATTCTTCTCAATAATGGCCGATGCGTAGACAAACGGCTTGAAGGTGGACCCTACTTGGCGCTTACCCTGTTTGACGTGGTCGTATTTAAAGTATTGGTAGTCGTTTCCACCGACCCATGCTTTTACATAACCTGTCTGCGGCTCCATCGACATCATTCCTACCTGATACAATCCCTTGTAGTACATGATGCTGTCTCTTGGACTCATGGTGGTGTCGATATCACCGTTCCAGCTAAATACGGTCATTGGGATAGGCGTATTGAACACCTGCTGAATGCTGTCCATCGATGCGCCACGCTTTTTCATTCCGCGGTAGCGCTGGGTGCGACGCATGGCTTGATCAACAATCTTACGGACATTGCCCGCAGGATCCTCATCGAAGTAGAAGGGTCCGTATTTGCGGTCTTCCTTAATGATGTCGAAGATGCGCTGCAGGTTACCCATGTGCTCTTGCACAGATTCCTCGGCGTTGCGCTGCATCTCAGAATTGATGGTAGTATAAATCTTAAGTCCGCCGGTATACAGGTCCAATTCATTTCCCGTGCGCTTCTCGTAGTCCTTGATCCATCCTTTCATGTAGCCGCGCAAGTACTCGCGGAAATATGGGGCAAGACCCGCAGTGTGGCTTTGCGGACGGAACTCTAGCTGTATGGGGAGCTCCTTCAAACTGTCCTTGGCTTCCACTGTAAGCAGCCCGTTTTTCACCATCTGGACAAAGACTTGGTCACGGCGTTGCTTCGCGCGCTCAGGGTAGCGACGAGGGTTGTACAACGAAGGATTTTTGGCCATTGCTACCAATACAGCAGCTTCTTCAAGCTGAAGGTCAATAGGTTTCTTGTTGAAGTACACTCGGGCTGCAGAGTTGATTCCAACTGCTTGGTAGAGGAAGTCAAATTCGTTGAGGTACAGGGCGATGATTTCTTCCTTGGTGTACATTCTTTCGAGCTGTGCAGCAATGATCCATTCGCCCAATTTCTGTCCGATACGCTCCACAATGTTTCGCGCAGGGTCGTTGAACTGCATCTTCGCAAGCTGTTGGGTCAGCGTAGACCCACCGCCTTTTCGGCCCAGTCCTGAAAGAGCACGTGCCAACGCGCGAGCATCAATCCCACTGTGCTCAAAGAAGCGCTCATCTTCCGTCGCAACCAAAGCGTTGATCAAGTTCGGAGAGATTTCATCATAGGTTGCCGCAGTTCTGTTTTCACGAAAGAAGGTCCCCAAAACTTCACCGTCCTCCGTAATGATTTCAGTGGCTAATTTGGTATCTGGATTCGCAATCTGTTCGATCGAGGGCAATTTTCCAAAGGCACCCAAAGAGGTCAAGTACAAGGCCAGCGCCAACCCCCAAATAGGACCGGTTAAAATGACCAATGACCAAACCACTTGTTTGGTGTACTTACGCTTTGCGCCTTCTTCGTTTTGCTTTGCCATAGTTCAAAAATAGCCTTTTGTCCGCCGCACTATTAACGTACGATAAGAACTTTTCCTTGTGCCGTTACTTCTCCTAAATCGTCTGTGGCGTAGATGATATATACACCAGATGCTACAGGATGACCGTCCAATTTTGTCCCGTCCCATTGCGCCTGTCCACCAGCTGCTTGCATATCATATACCAGGGCACCACTGACATCCGTTACTTTAATTCTTGCATCCTCGCTATTTCCTTGAATGAAAATAGGCCCCTCGTAGCCAGGTCGAACCGGGTTGGGGTAGATGTGTAATTCTGGAGTAAACCCTTCATAGCCCGGCGTAGCATCCCCTCTAAAACCAATCAATCCAGCATCGGTAGCGATCAACACTTCACCGGTCGTAGGGTCTGTGGCTATACTTAGAATATTGTTGCTTAGCAACGGGCTGTTTTCCGCCGTGAACTGATGAATGGTCTGCAACCCGTCCGGGCTGACCAAGAAGAGGCCTGCACCTCGAGTACCGAGCCACTTTTGATTGCCGCCGTCCACATGAATGGCGCTCACTGGATTTTCGCCAAGCAATTTCTGAACGACCCCTTCCTCTTCAAAAAGAATAGGTCGTGCATCCCTGTTGCCTGTGCCGTCAAATACATTTTCTGGGCTGTACAAAACCACCAATCCTTCATCAGTGCCTATCCAAAGCTCGCCGTCGTTATCGAAGGCCATGCTGAGCACCTTATCCGAAGGAAGGTTCCCGTTTCCGACCCCTGAGCTCACCTGACGTTTGATGCCCACACCTCCACTTTCGGAGTAGCCGTACAAGCCATTTGTCCTGCTCTGAATAAAGACCATGCCGTCTTTCGCTACTATATCTTTCAACGCCACGGCATCCGCTCCTGGACTTAAGGAATAGGCAGTAAAGTTGCCCTCCTCGTCAATGCTATAAAGAGGAGTGCTCACTAGGGACTGTACGCCCCATAGGGTTCCGTTTTCGTCAAAGGTGATACCTCCGGTGCGAAGGTCGCTCGCATTACCACCAACACCTTTTAAGACACCGCCGGTATTCGTGGTACTAAAGAAGGCTACCGTATCCGCGAAAGAAGGGTCGCTGATTCCCTCGAGTTTGATGAGTCCCTTGCCCCAAGAGCTGAGGTACAGTTCACTGACCCCAGTGGCTGAAATTTTAAATGCTGCATCCACAATGTCTGTTGCGCTGTACAGTTTTTCAAAGCCCAAGTTGGTCCAATCTTGACCCGAATACACACTTGCCCCGTCGGCAACGAAGGTTTTCGTCCAGAGGTCGGTGAGTGCACCCGGGGCGAGGATGACCCCGCCAAAGCTCTCGGGACCGCCCGGTTCAATGGAGTTCGAGTAAGTGAAGTTTCTGCCCTGCCCGTAGCTAATCACCTTATACGAACGGTCGCTGTAGGGCGAAGGCGGTAAAAATCTTTTCACCTTACTACCGTCGCGTACGCGGATGAGCCCGGTTTTAAAGTTTCCGATGTAGATAGAGCCGTCGGCTTCGTGTTGCACAGCAGCGATGGGGCGTAGTACACCTTGCGCGAAAAGGGCGCTTGAAATATTTAGGGAGTCGCCAAAGGTGTTTTTCGCAGTGGATTCACGTGCCAACACATTAAACTCTCTGGTGATAATAAGCCAATTCACCGTCGTTGAAATGTCCTGGATGCTTTGACCACCGACGCCCGATTGAAACGGTGTGCTGTAGCCTTCAGCGGTCCATTGCCCCATTGAATTTTCAGCCAAGGCCAACAAATAGGACCCGGAGGTAAGATCGTCTACGGCATAGATGAAGCGCTGTTCCGAAGGGAAGTAGGTGATGTGCTGAGGATCGAATTGGTCAAATCCTAAACGGTAATCTGTAGTCTTCCATGTCGGGAGTGTTTCGTTCAAATCGCCTACTAGGAATTCTGTGTTGAGTGCCGGTGAGTAGGCCACTGCCACACCTGAAGGGTTGATATCGAAGGATGCAATAGCTATGGGGGAGTAGTTCGCTCCCAGCAACAGGGTGCGACCGGCGAGGCGGGTGGAAATGTCGAATTCTACGAGGCCGAAGTCGGTCGCGATATAGGCCATTCCGTTGTAGAACGAGATGTCGTTAATGCGCTTGAGCCCAGTGTACGATGGGGTTTCTTCGATCGCCGCGATGGAGGAGATGCCCAGGGAGGTCCAGATGTCCAAGCGCCCGTTGGCGTAACCAATCCATACGGTGCCGGAGGCATCGTCGGCTTTCAGTGCCGTGATGTTTGAACCGGTCAATCCATTGATGCGTGAATAGCGTGAGATCTCGTCCGAATTGGAATTGACCACCAACAAATTATTCGAGGATGCTGCGAAAACAAAGTCGTCTAGCGCAGTAGTATGCTTAAAGGTGTTGTACGGCAGGTGATCTACCCAGAATTCAAAGGGCTCGGCGCCGGCTATTTTGTCCTGATCCTGAGCATATAAGCTGGCCGAGGATAGGCAAACACTGAGGATTGTTATCGGAATGATAAAAAATAACCGGAGCTGTCTGTACATGCGTTCAATTTACGACCTTAGTAGAGGAATAAACGTATGGAATTGTACGTTTATGATGCAAAATAATAACGACCATGGCATGCAGTAATTGTAGTAGCGGTGGCGGCGTTCCTAAAGGCTGTAAAAGCAACGGCTCGTGTGGAACTGGAGGATGCAATAAACTGCCAGTCTTTGATTGGCTTTCAAATATGGAACTTCCCTCAACCGAGAAACCATTTGATTGGGTTGAGGTCAGATTTAAAAACGGTCGCAAGGAATTTTACCATAATGCGAACGAATTAACACTCCAGGTTGGAGATGCAGTGGCTGTCGAGGCCCACTCCGGACATGATTTAGGCAACGTTTCCATCGTTGGGGAGCTGGTAAAGCTCCAAATGAGTAAGAAAAAATTCAAGCCTGAGAAGCAGGAGCACCACATGAAGGTGTACCGCCATGCTTCTGAGAAGGATTTAGAAAAATGGGCAGAAGCCCGTGCATTGGAAAAGGACACCATGATGCGCAGCCGAGAGGCGGCACTTCGATTGGGTCTCAAAATGAAGATTTCCGATGTAGAATACCAAGGCGACGGCACCAAGGCCATCTTCTATTACACGGCAGACGAACGTGTAGATTTCCGTCAGCTTATTCGTGAGCTCGCACAGCTCTTCGGTATTCGCATTGAGATGAAACAGATTGGTGCGCGCCAGGAAGCCCAGCGACTAGGCGGGATTGGTTCATGTGGACGCGAACTGTGTTGTTCTACTTGGCTATCAGATTTCCGCAGTGTGAACACAGCGGCAGCGCGCTACCAGCAGCTCAGTCTGAACCCCCAGAAATTGGCCGGACAGTGCGGGAAGCTTAAGTGCTGTTTGAACTACGAGCTGGACAGCTACATGGAGGCCGTCAAGCGTTTCCCATCGCCAAACAAAAAGCTCAAGCTCAAGGGTGGTGTGGCATTTTTCCAGAAGATGGACATCTTTAAGGAGATGTTGTGGTACGCAACCGACAGCAATCCGAACGACTGGGTGCCGCTAAAGCTGGACCAAGTCAATGAAATCCTCGAAGCCAATGAGAACGGTGAGTTCCCAGAAGATTTGGGCGAGTTCCGTTTTGAGGAAGTGAAGGTTGAAAAGGCATCAGGTTTGGAAGTAGCGGACTTTGTGGGCGGCAATGCAGAAGACAGTATTACACGTTTCGACCAACCGAAGAAGCGCCGTGGTCGCGGCAACAACCGCAACAGAAACCGCAACCGCAACAGGAACAAAAATCAAGGCGATAAGGCTCCAAAGAAGTAATGAAGAAGATCCTACCTCTTTTGGCCGTGGTTCTACTGGCCTCATGTGGAAAGAATGTGGTGCTGGACGAATTACACAGCTTCAAGGACAGTAGGTGGCACATGGATTCTGTGGTCACGGTAGTATGGGAGCCCGAGCAATCGGAAGATCCGGTTTTCATGAGCATGTACATTCGCCATTCGACGGAGTATCCGTACAACAATCTCTTCCTGTTTAGAAGCATTGAAAGCACCCAAGGAGTAGAGTATACGGATACGGTTAATGTGGCATTGGCCGACCCACTAGGGGTCTGGAACGGCACGGGGATGAGCAATCTCAAGACGTTAGAAATCCCGATCGGACAAGGAGCAGTTCGCTTTCGTGACGACGAGCGCTACACTTTAAAAATCACCCAAGGCATGCGCGATACCGTGTTATACGGCATTCAAGATGTCGGGGTCCAATTCGAGCAAGTCAAATCTGCTGAATAGCGTTCTACGATCTTTTTAACTGCGCCCATAAAGTATCAGCGAGGTGTTCTGCTTTTCGTTCACTGAAGTCTGCAATCTGATGGCGGCACGAGGTTCC
>JBMZBC010000041.1:0-279 GCA_049611965.1 Schleiferiaceae bacterium
AATTCAACAAAGTCTCCGCTTGCGCTGCTGCGTCCATTGCTCCCCACTCTGCGGCGCTGAAGTTCAATTCTTCCGTCTGTGCGGCATTCAAGCCTTCGGTGCCTCGAGTAGCAAAATGTGCTATAAGCGTATCAATATGACGGCTCTTGCCTTCGTTGTGGTCGTACCACGCATCAAAGAGTTGGATGAAGATCCACTGGGTCCATTTATAATAGGAGGAATCTGTGGTTTTGAATTCGCGTGACCAGTCCAAGCCGAAACCAATATTATCGAGCTGTT
>JBMZBC010000041.1:289-9202 GCA_049611965.1 Schleiferiaceae bacterium
GTGCGGTATTTATTTCCGTCGTTTTCTCAGGGTGTTGACCCGTTTGGATGGCATATTGTTCTGCAGGCAATCCAAAAGCATCATAGCCCATCGGGTGCAGGACGTTAAAGCCCTTTTGCTTCTTGTAACGACCATAAATATCAGAGGCGATGTAGCCCAGCGGGTGACCTACGTGCAGACCCGCACCCGATGGATACGGGAACATGTCCAAAACATAGAATTTTGGCTTGTCCTGTGAATTTGATGCATGGTAGGTGCCTTCAGCAGCCCATTTGCCCTGCCATTTCTTGTCAATTTCCTGATGATTGTACTCCATGTCGTTAAAGAAGTGTTGAACACGCGCGAAATTAGTGAATGATGGGGCAGGAATTACTATTTTCGCTTCAATGAGTTCCAAAGAGCAAAAATTTACCGCCTCTCGAGTGCGTTCTTCCTACCTCAGTGTAGTAGTGTCCATGACCCTCGTCCTATTTGTTTTGGGCCTTTTAGGCACTTTAGTGTTGAGCGCCAGTGACTTATCGAAAGCGGTACGCGAGAATTTCACGTTTACCTTGGTCTTGGAGGAGTCCATTCCCGAGGCAGATTTGAAGACATTATTGAAAACGCAACAATTGGCACCGTACGCGAAAAGTGCGCGGTTGGTGACCAAAGAAGCGGCTGCGGAGAGTCTTGAGGCCGCATTAGGAGAGGATTTCGTTGATTTTCTTGGGTACAACCCATTGAGTAATACCATTGATATCAATCTGCAAGCCAATGTGGTTGCAGCGGGTGATCTAGACGCACTCAAAGCGCAGATGATGGAAGAAGAATACGTCAAAGATGTATTGTACGACCGCGATTTAGTGGCCTTGGTCAACGACAATATTGAGAAGATTTCATTCGTCCTTCTTGGAGCGTCAGCCGTTCTTTTGGCGATCGCCTTGGCTTTGATCAACAGTAGCATTCGACTCACTATTTATTCCAAAAGATTTTTGCTTAAAACGATGCAACTCGTTGGCGCTACAAGCACATTCATTCGTCGACCGTACATTATGAATGCCTTAATACTTGGCACAATTAGCACGGCGCTTTCGTTGGGCTTATTGGCCGGTGCGGGCTACCTTAGTGCAGCATACTTCCCTGGATTGGAGCAACTCTTTGCCGTGGAAGTGCTCGTTTATGTCGGCGCAGCTTTATTGGCAATAGGCCTTGTTGTTCCTGGAGTGAGCACAGCTTTTGCCATTCGCAGATATTTAAAATTGAGAACAAACGAATTATACTTTTAAGATGGATAACAAAGAAACTTTCCTTTTTGACCGCCGTAAGTACACGGTTTTGATTGCAGGACTCATTATGTTGGCCGTAGGCTTTGGTTTAATGCTCGGCGGTGGTTCTGAGAACCCGGCAGAGTTTAATCCAGAGATTTTTGGTGCCCAACGTGTGGGTATTGCACCTTGGTTCCTATTCATTGGTTTGCTTTTGCCGATTGTGGCCATCATGATGCCTAAGAAAGACGCTTAAATTCGTCACTAATGACACCGATCCAAGCCTTGTTTTTAGGTCTTATCCAAGGCCTCACTGAATTCTTACCGGTAAGCTCATCCGGTCACCTCGAAATTGGCAAAGCCTTGTTTGGCTTAGACCTTTCCGGTAAAGAAAGTCTCACCTTCGACGTTGTAGTGCATGCCGGTACAGCGCTCAGCACGATTGTTGTATTCCGCAAAGACATTGGTAAAATCATCAACGGATTACTGAAGTTTTCTTGGAATGACGAGACAAAATTTGCGCTCTTTATTCTGGTTTCTATGGTGCCTGCAGGTATCATAGGATTGGCTTTTGAGGAACAGATAAGTGCTTTATTTGAAGGCCAGCTCTTGCTCATTGGGGCGACATTGACCATTACGGGTTTGCTGCTCTTCATGGCAGATCGCGCACGAGACACCAACAAAGAACTCAACTGGGTCGATGCTTTAATCGTCGGTCTGGCTCAAGCAGTAGCCATTTTGCCGGGTATTTCGCGCAGTGGCTCGACCATTGCAACTTCCGTGATTTTAGGAATAGACCGCGCAAAGGCCGCTAGGTTCTCTTTCCTAATGGTGTTGCCTATCATTCTAGGTAAGGCCTTGCTCGATGCCAAGGACATCGTCTCCGGAGAAGCGATGGGCACAGAGGTGGGCGCATTCCCACTTGTACTTGGACTGTTGGCTGCATTCTTCAGCGGAATAGTAGCTTGTAACTGGATGATTGCCTTGGTAAAACGCAGTCAACTGAAGTATTTCTCCTTCTACTGTTTTGCAGTAGCACTCATCGTTTTGGTGAGCCAATTCTTCTAGTATTCCCCAATGACAGCGGATGAAATCAAAGCGGGCCAAGTACTCTTGGTGGATAAACCTCTGGAGTGGACCAGTTTTCAGGCCGTTGCGAAGATTCGATACACCCTTCAAAAAGAATTGGGTTTAAAAAAACTTAAAGTTGGCCATGCCGGTACTTTAGATCCGCTGGCCACTGGACTATTGATTATTTGCGTAGGGAAGAAGACCAAGGAAATAAGCGCGTACATGGGGCAACGCAAAGAGTATGTAGCAGAAATCACTTTTGGTGGCACGACGCCTTCCTATGATTTAGAAAGTGAGATAGACGCCACATTCCCTACAGCTCATATTGATCGGGCAGCCATTGAAGCTGTTCTTCCTCAGTTTACTGGCGACATCCAGCAGTATCCACCTATATTTTCAGCCATTAAGCAGGGCGGTGTTCGTATCTACGAGAAAGCGCGTGCCGGAGAAGAGGTTATTGTTGAACCTCGTAGCATCACTATCCATGAATTAGAAATCTTGTCTTTTGAAAACAACGTCCTCGCTATTCGGGTACTTTGTGGCAAAGGAACCTACATCCGCTCTTTAGCACACGATCTTGGCAAGGCCCTTAATTCAGGTGCGCATCTCAGCGGGTTGCGTCGAACAAAAATCGGGTCTTTCGAGGCCGATGGCGCGAAAGACCCGATACAATGGTCTGAATATTTTAAAGAATTCCTCGAGCGTTAATCGAGGTATTTACTCTTCCAAAGATTTGCATTGAAATTCTTCATGCGGCTGAAGCCGTAAAGGGCTGTCATTGCCCCTGTCGAGAATATCATCCAGAAGAAGAAAATCACGCGAATGTGTAAAATGGTGCCTGTATCCTTCGGTCCTCTCATCAGGTTCTCTGGGAACAGCAACGCCACTGCCAAGCAAAAAATGAAGACGGTCTTCATTAAGCTTTCGAAATCTCTAAAAGGATATACCAAAGCCTTGCGCAAAGGGTGTAAGTCGTTCCCCCATTGAGCCAAGAGGTAGTGGTATCCACCGCCCATTGGAACGAACAACAACGGGTCTTTGTCTTTTTCTGCGAGTTTGAACATGCCTGCAGGAGCAATCATTTTGAAACCAGTGATTTCGCGCTCCTGTGCCTTCTCAAAGGCCTTAATTGCATCTAGCGCCTCAGCAGGAAACGTACCGTTGAAATGCTTTGAGTCTAGAAAACGCAAGCGATAATCCACACAAAGCTTTTTGATGTCTTCGATGTGGTAAATGCGCGATGCTTCGAGTGCATCGAAATTTAGTGTTTCACTGTTTCCCTCAGAGGTAAATAGGTTGCCTAGGATGCGTTCGCCTTCTGTGGGTTGTGAAAGCAGTGCCTCGAAACCCGCAAGGACTTCAGCGTTTGTAGGTTGTGTGTTGTTTGAACGAATGCCGTTCAATTGGTCAAGAAGATTAATTCCCATGCTCTAGTTAGTTGCTGTCTATTCGGGAACTCATGGCGCTTAGATTTAACAAAGTTCGCAAATGCATTGTTCAATGTCAATTGGTTTGTCAAAAACTTGACAAGGGGGGTGTCGAAATCGTACCTTTGTATTCTTATTAATTCAAAATTTCAAAGCCCGTAAGCTATGAAAATGAAACTTTCTCACTTCGCGTATGAGCTCCCAAAGGAACTGATCGCGCAGGAACCAACCTTGCACAGAGACGACAGCAGGTTGATGGTAGTCCACAAGGACACCGGCGAAATCGAACACAAGCACTTCCACCAATTAATCGATTATTTCGACGACGGTGATGTCATGGTGCTCAACAATACAAAGGTTTTTCCTGCCCGAATGTGGGGGAACAAGGAGAAGACTGGTGCGCGTATTGAGGTGTTCTTGCTACGTGAATTGAATGCCGATAGCCGTCTATGGGATGTTCTTGTTGATCCTGCGAGAAAGATTCGTATTGGGAATAAACTCTATTTCGGTGAGGACGATTCGTTGGTTGCTGAGGTTATTGACAATACCACTTCACGCGGACGTACACTGCGTTTCTTGTTTGACGGTTCTTACGAGGAATTCCGTGCGAAATTGACGGAGATGGGTGAAACACCGCTACCGAAATATATTGATCGTGAGCCTACCATCGACGACGCTGAGCGTTACCAAACCATCTTTGCAAAAGAAGAAGGCGCTGTAGCCGCTCCTGTTGCAGGTTTGCACTTCTCAAAACATTTGATGAAGCGTTTGGAGATTAAGGGAGTTCACTTGCCAGAATTGACACACCACGTAGGTCTTGGAACGTTCCGCCCTGTCGAGGTTGAAGATTTGAGCAAGCATAAAATGGACAGTGAGCAGTTCATCATGCCTCAATCTACTGCTGACGTAGTAAATGAAGCACTAGCAAATAAGCGTCGTGTGTGTGCCATTGGTACCACCACAGTGAGAACCTTGGAAAGTTCGCTGACTACAGGTGGACGTGTCACTGAGACGGAAGGTTGGACCAACAAGTTCATCTTCCCGCCGTATGAAGTAAAGATCCCGAACGCGATGGTAACGAATTTCCATCCTCCAGGTTCGACATTATTGATGATGAACAGTGCAATGTTGGGTCACGACCTTGCGATGCATGCCATCAATGTTGCCATCAAAGAGAAGTACCGCTTCCTGGCCTTTGGCGATGCGATGTTGATCATCTAATCCACTAAGATTCTATAATGAGAAGCCCTGCCAGTTTTGGTGGGGCTTTTTAGTTGATTCCCTCAAAAGCTTCGAGGTATTCCTGGGCAATTTTGGGCCAATTAAAGTGCGCTTCAATCCTCGCTTGCGCTAGGCTTCCTTGTTCGATTTGTACCTCCTTATTAGGAAGGTTTTGAAGCATAGCGGTCAATTCTTCTTCGCTGCTCCACAAGCCGCCTAAGCCACCTAAAACACTTGCATTGAACGGATTGCTGTGGGCAAGAACAAAAGCGCCACAGCCCATGGCCTCTAAGAGTGCGGGGTTTGTACCGCCCGCGCTATGTCCGTGCAGGTAAGCCTCACAATGGGTGCGCAGTGCATTCACTACATCTTTTTCATAGATGGTCCCTGGAAAGACGATATTCTCACACGCCTGATACTTTCTATAGAGTTTCTTTCCATAGGTTGTAGAGTAATCACCAACAGCGACGAGGGTTTTCCCACTCTCTTTGGCCGATTCTAAAATCTCCCTCACGTGATTATCTGGTTGCACACGACCAATGTGAAGCACGAAATCTTCAGTGGGCAGACCTTTGCCCTGAAGAAGCTCAGTATTGGTTGTTGAAACGATTTCAGCACCGTAGGCGATGGTTGTACAAGGCGTCTTGTATTTCGTTAGGTAGTCGGCAATCATAGGATTGTCAGCAACTAAAAGTTTTGAACGTTTGGCTGCTCTGCGCTCTGACCATCTCAGGAAAGGTGCGAGGGGACCCTTGTATTTCGTCCTTTGATGCTCCAAGCCGTCCATATTAGTGACAGTTTTGTGCTTTGGCCATAGAAAGGACCAAATGCCTGAAGTGGTATAACCTAGCTGTAAGATGATGTCGTAGTCCTTCTTCTTTGCGTCTAGGATACAACGAAGGTCGTAGATGAATTGGCCCGCTAAACCCAAGGTGTTTTCAGGGTTGAAAATATGAGTAATCTCAACGCCCTCAAAGTTTTCGAGCGGTTCGGGATGATCGCTTACCGTGTATACTGTGACCTGATGACCGGCACGTACCCACAAGGGGCAAACACGTTCAGCCATTTCTTCAAACCCGCCATAGCGGTTGGGAATTCCCCGGGATCCAAGTACTGCGATTTTCACGGGACTAAATGTAGGATTTTTAAGGTGGATGGCAGAACTTTTAAAGAAACCTAAACCCCGAATTATGGATTTTCAAAGCAACTGCCATCAATGGACGGAATCCCAATTGCTCAGTTACGTGCTCAATGGCGCGAGCCGTTATCAAAATGTAGATGATATGGCAGCGGAATTTTCAAACCAGTTTAAAAGTCTATCTCATTTAATGCAGATGGACGAGAAAGCCTTGTGCAGCATCAAAGGCATAGGGCCTACTAAGGCTAAACAGATCATGGCGATGCTTGCCTTACATCGCGCTTGGAATGCGCCGAAAGACCTGCCTCAAAGCATTAAAAAAAGCGGCGATGCCCTTCCACACTTTTACCCTTTGCAAGCATTAGCTCATGAAGAATTTCATGTCCTCTACCTCAATAGGGCACATGTTCCGCTTACCTGCCAGCAGTTGTTCAAGGGTGGGATAACAGGGACAGTTACCGACGTTAGGGTTGTGATGAAAAAAGCCCTTCAGTGGGGTGCTACGGCTATGATTGTAGCACATAATCATCCTTCGGGTGCCCTTTATCCCAGCGAGAATGACAAGCGAATGACTAAAAAGCTCGTTTCTGCAGCAAAAACCTTGGATCTGACCGTGCTTGACCACCTTATTGTGACGCGAAGTGGCTACTTTAGCTTTTCAGATCAAGGCTTGATGTAAATGGGAGCGGTACGTTACCTGCAGAATTGGAGATCATTTTTAGGAAAGTATGACCACTGGAGGTTCCTTTTTGCGGAACTGAACAAGCTCGTATATCTGCGTTCCTACACGGAAGATTTAGACGAGTCGGGTAAGGAGCAATGCTTGCATCACGCCGCTAAATGGCTTATTCATTCGCAAGAGCAAGGAAGTACTGCAGGGTGCGGTACTTATTATTTCAATGGCGGATGGACCAGTGATTATCCAGAAACCACAGGATATATCATTCCTTCGTTATTGCGCTATGCTGCCTATGATAAAGCACAGTGGTCTGAGGAAGCCGTCAATGCTGCCCTTAAAGCAGGGGAGTGGTTGTTGACCGTTCAGCACGATGACGGTGGCTGGCCTGGAGGTTATGTTGAACAGAACCGGCCATCGGTAGTGTTTAATAGCGGCCAGATTCTCCGGGGAATGCTTGCCTTATATGAGTTCAATGGAGATCCTCGATGGAAGGATGCATCAGAGCGTTGTATTCACTGGATATGGCAACAGTTGGATGAGCACGGAAGATTTGCAACCAATGATTACATGGGGGCTATTCGGGTGTACGGCAGTTATGTGGTTGCGCCTATTCTAGATTGGATTCCGCACTTTGATGGGCACAAAGTGGCTTGGGAAGGATTGGCACAAAGACATTTGAACTGGGTCTGTACACAGCAAAATGAAGTCGGCTGGTTTGCCAACTGTGACAATACCCAGCACAAGAACGATAAGCCTATCATACATACCATAGCCTACACCATTGACGGTATGTGGAATGCTGGACTAGCATTGAAAAATGACGACTTTATAGCAGCGGCACTATTACCTGCGAGAGTTTTAGCGACCGATTTTTTGACGCGTGGTATTTTAAACGGACGTTACACCGCAACCTGGAATGGCGTAGAGGCTTTTATACCGACGGGCGGTGCTCAGCTCGCCATTGTGTGGCATAGCATGTATAAGGTGACGGGAGAGGCTATTTGGAAAGAAGCTTTTGAGAAGATGAATACATTACTTTGCGTAATCGCTCGGAGAGGAGCGCGTCAATCGAAGGATTCCCTAGGGGCATTGCAAGGCAGTTTTCCATTATGGGGTCGGTACGAACCGTTTGGATTGCCGAATTGGGCAACGAAATATTTTTTAGACACACTACTGAATGAGCGTTAGAGATACCATAAGAAGCATGGTTCCAGCGGCTTTGTTGGAATGGAATAGGACGAGGAAGAAAAAGCAACAGCGTAAAAGTTTGGAACAAAAGCGTGCCGCTGGCGCTGTTTGGACCAAGGAGAAACTTGTAACCTCTTTGAAAGAAGCAGGTGTGGATGCACAAAGGGATCTATTGGTGCATAGTGCGATGAGCAAAATAGGTTATGTTGAAGGCGGTCCTGCAACTGTAGTTGCTGCTCTACAAGATTCATTGCATCCATCTTCAACCTTATTAATGCCCACTTCTCCGGTAGTTACGTTACAAGCAAAACACGAGTTAGCATTATTTGATGTTGCTTCAACGCCTTCAAAAATGGGTGCGATCACCGAGTATTTTAGGGCGAATGTAGCATCCCATCGAAGTGCGCACCCTTTAGAACCTGTAGCAGCCTATGGTCCTCGTGCTGAAGCGTATACTTCATTACATCATACAGATTCTACCTCTTATGGTACTAACAGTCCATGGCGAAAACACATGGAGCATGACGGTCAGATATTGTACATAGGCACCACCTTAATTAATTCCGGCACCTCTTTGCATGCCGTGGAAGACGCTATTGGTCATGAGAATTTTAAGTTTCCGATTTACCTGGGCCATCGTAAAACGTTCAATGTTCTATTACAGGGGCGAACACTGAGTATTACTTCAACAGTTCACAACCCAGTGTGGAGCACTAAACGAGAATGTGATGGACTCATTCCTTTGTTGGAAACTAAGGGTGCACTAAAGCGCGTTACCGTTGGGGAAGCACCCTCTTTATTGGTGGATGCGGCTAAAATGAAATCCATACTTTTGGAAGAATACGCTCTACGGGGCGTTACCATGTATACGCCACAAGGTTCATGAGCAGAATTTTAATAACAGGAGCAGGCGGTGGAATTGCGAAAGCGATCCTGCCAGTATTG
>JBMZBC010000042.1:0-8204 GCA_049611965.1 Schleiferiaceae bacterium
ACCACATCAAGACCGCGCAAGGCTAATTCATAAGCTTCTGTCAGGGATTGGAAAGCCTCCTCACTGCCTCCAACATCAGGGTGCACTTCCTTTGCACGCACCTTGTAAGCGGTATCTATTTCTTCTTTAGAAACTGGCAGTTTCTTTAGTTGAAGTATTTCAAGAGCTTGCTTTATTTTCACTAATTCGAGGCTAAGAAGGTTAAAATTAAGAAAAGAACGCTACCCACACTACAACGCAATAACTTCTAAATGCGATATTGCAGAGGATATTATAATCTCGATAGAATTCGTTTTGAGCAAGCAGAATCGATATTTAGTCATACTTCCAGCACGAATGGGTGCACAACGCCTTCCTGGTAAACCGCTAAGACTTCTTGGCGGTGTACCAATTATTCGACGAACCTACTCAGGAGTAAAAGACCTCTTTGAACAGGTATATGTTGCTACAGATTCTGACGATATCCTCGCGGAGTGTGAATCACAAAAGATTCCTTGTATTCGAACCGGCTCGCACCATTTGAATGGTACTACCAGAACTCTTGAAGCCTTCATGTCGCTTGACTTAGAAGTGGACTACATTATCAATGTACAGGGAGATGAGGCATTCATTTCCAAAGAGATACTGCAGCCATTATTGGACCTGCTAGAAGAAAAACAACCTGAGGCCGCGACACTTCAAGCTCCGTTAACTGCACACAACAGCAACTCCAACGTCTATGTAGTTACTGATAACGATGATCGGGCCTTGTACTTTTCTCGAAGCCCTATTCCAGCGGCCCGAAATGGTGAACCTCAGCGCTACCAGCATGTAGGGGTTTATGCATTTAAACCCGAAGCGCTAAAAGCATATTGTTCCATGTCCCCCACTCCCCTTGAGCAACATGAAATGCTCGAGCAGTTGCGGTGGTTGGAAAACGGAAAAAGTTGGGCCATTGCTACAGCGCCGAATAAGCCGTTGAGTATTGATACTCCAGAGGATTTAGAGGCAGCTGAAAAGATGCTCTCACAGCTGGATTAAGGCTGATACTTCCTGCGCTCTTCCTCGTTTGCGGGAGTTAGTTGTCCCGAGATGAATTTCCTGATGAGGATGTTTTCAATAAGCTGATCTTCCGGGTCATTCAAAGGATCATACGGACGCTTCAAATCAATATCATACCACCAGGCGGTCATGGACCAAAAACGTGCACTCAAGCCATTGCGGTACGTTTTGATAATATCGTACACGGGTTGACCGGTTTCACGGTAGATGAGCTTGGATAAAATTTGACCTTCACTACGGGTCAATTTTCGTAATTCAGGTTCAAACCGCTCCTCCAAATACCGCTGGTATTGCTTGGTATATTTTCTCCGTTGACGTTTTTTATCAATACCCTCTAGCGCCATATTAACACTATCCATACGGATAGCAGCCTCTCGTACATATGGATATACTCTACGTACTTTTCTAGTAAGACTATAATAATTTCTGCGTGCTTGATGATCGCTCAGTGTAGGTTTAGGAACAAACAGTACCTCATCCAGTACAGACCAAGGGATGGTATCTCCACCAACAACTAGTTGACCCACAATAGGTAAGGTCCCGTCCTTTACTTCACTTAAGGTGTCGACTTGAGCGGCAGCAGTATTGCTTAAAAGCAGTAGCAGGAAAAAGATGCTAAGACCTATTCGACTTCCAACGAGAGCTTTTACCATGTGTAACTACTGTTTGATTTGCTTTAGCATCCTGCAAAAGGTTTGCCACTGCGGCGGCTCCAACAGCTTCGAGTTCCGCATCCTCGCTTTGCAGCGCACTTGGAGTAAAGTACTTCTCTACAAAATGAGTACTGAATTCGCCACCTACAAAAGCTTCATGGTTCATGACAAAACCTGCAAAGTCTAGGGTGGTTTGTACCCCGGCGATGCGGTATTCTGAGATGGCACGCTTCATTCGTGCGATAGCCTCTGTCCTATCCGCACCAAAAGTGATCAGCTTAGCAATCATAGGATCGTAATAGATACTTACCTCCATACCTTGCTCTAGACCGTCGTCTACGCGCACACCTAGTCCTTGCGGCCTCTTGTATTCATGAAGCTTTCCAGTTGCAGGCATAAAATTCTCGGCGGCATTTTCTGCGTAAACACGTACTTCAATGGCGTGACCTTGGATAGTCAAGGATTGTTGATCCAACGCTAAAGGGTGACCCTCTGCTATACGTAGTTGCTGTTTGACCAAATCAATCCCCGTGATTTGCTCAGTAACCGGATGTTCAACTTGTAAGCGTGTATTCATTTCCAAAAAGTAGAACTTACCACCAGGTTCAAAGATGAACTCCACCGTACCTGCACCGCGGTAATCGCACGCCTTTGCCACATTTACAGCCGCTTGACCCATAGCTTCACGAAGGGCCTCCGTGAGTACAACACTGGGTGCTTCCTCTATCACTTTCTGGTGACGACGTTGGATGGAGCATTCTCGTTCAAAAAGGTGCACTACGTTACCGTGTTCATCTGCTAAAATTTGAATCTCAATATGCCTTGGATCTTCAATGTATTTCTCGACAAATACCGCTCCGTTTCCAAAGCTGTTGGTTGCTTCGCTTACAGCACGTTCCATCTGAGCATCGAACTCTTCAAGGTTGTGTACAATACGCATCCCTTTGCCACCGCCGCCGGCGCTCGCCTTAATCATAATAGGAAATCCTATTTCTGAGGCCAATTCTTTCGCGCGGTCTACATCAGTGACCTCTCCATCGGAACCGGGTACGAGAGGTACGTCAAAATCTGCAACGGCAGCTTTCGCACTTAGTTTATCGCCCATAATGCGAATGGCATGTGGACGAGGTCCAACGAATATCATCCCTGCCTGTTCTACCGCTTCTGCAAAGGCCGCATTCTCACTTAAGAACCCATAGCCAGGGTGTATAGCATCTACACCGAGATTTTTTGCAGCACTAATTATTCGATCTCCTTTAAGGTAACTTTCTGCAGAAGGTGATGGACCAATGAATACTGCCTCATCCGCGAATAGGACGTGTGGCGCTCTGCGGTCCGCCTCAGAATAAACGGCGACAGTTTGAATGCCCATTTCACGGGCACTTCTCATAATTCTAAGAGCTATTTCTCCTCTGTTCGCAACGAGGATTTTTGATACGGTTCTTGACATCTGTGATTGTAAGTGTTCTTCACAAATATAAGAAGCGAAATACTTGCTAAATCTTTGTGATGCTAAAGTAATATGGCCTGTTCTCCCACAACACTCGAACGATATACGAGCCAGGTGAAAGCGTACTCATATCAACTCGTTGATTACCTGCGTCAATAGGTACCTGGTAGCGCACCAACTGACCTTGTGCATTGTATATATCTAGCAGCGTTTCTGAGCCTGCTGGCAAGTCCACATGAAGGAATGTGCTCAATGGATTTGGATACAGTGCAATAGGTAAAGCCTGCTCTCCTATTCCCACCTCGTTTAATCGGTGTGTTACCATGGTACTATCGCCACATTCATTGATCAGGAATAAGTTTACGATGTAGTTGGTGGTTATAACGCCATAGGTGTGCTGAATATTCGACACGGTACCCTTATCGTTCGTCCCGTCGCCCCAGTACCAATGGTATTCGTCCGCCCCTGTGGCATTTGCCGCGAAGTTTACGACCATACCGTTGGCTGAAGTAGAAACTATGTTAAACGTAAAGTCCCCTGCAGGAACATCACAAGTGGCAACATCGTCTGAATAAGAGAATTGGTTCCCGCAACTATCCTCAGCAGTTACAGTCACTGTGAATGAACCTTGTGTGCTGTACGTATTGCTTGCAGTCATTCCAGAAGCCGTATTCCCATCGCCGAAACTCCATTGATAATTCAATAATCCGGCTGGTGTTGCCGTAAATGAGAAGGTACTCCCAGTAACGGTTGATGTGAAACCTAGCGTCACTATTGGACAAAGCGTTAAATCGAAGGATGTCGTTGTTGAATCGCCGCAGCTGTTGACCAAAAGGAGCGTAATTGTATATGTTCCCGAGGATGTATATATATGGTTCGGTGTTGCGTTAGATGCTGTTCCTCCGTCTCCAAATTGCCAGTAGTAATCAAGGGCCGTCCCGGTTGAGGTACTGGCATCAAAATTCACACTTAGCCCATTGATGCTATAGGTGTAATCCGCAATTGTAGTATCACAGTAGCTGTAGGTGTGCAATAATGAATCTACGTTCCCGCAGCTGTTGTACACCACTTGATAGATATCAAACAAGCCAAAAGAGGTGTAGGAATAATTCGAGGTATCCCCGATGGTGCTATTGCCATCGCCCCAGAACCACACCGTTGAATCTGCATCTGAGTTTGTTCCGTATCCGTCAATGGAAGCTCCAGAACCTTGGATAGAACCGGTGGCTGCTATGGATGGACAGGCTAGCGTAGTGAATTGAACCAAAGTCCATGTGCTAGTCAATGTTGACGTACACGTGTCCTGAACGTACGCATCATACGTGGTGGAAGACTGTAAACCTGTGAGTACTGCATTTTGGTTCTGTGCTCCGACCATGGTGCCGTTGCCCTGAGTAAACCCAGTTGGACCATATTCTACGGCACTTGTATTGGCGCGTCCTAGCCAATTTAACTCGGCACTGTTATATGTGATATTGGACGCAAGAACATTGGGTGCAGGACAAGTCGCAGTTTCATCAATTTTGACATCATCAATAGCTATATCCGCTCTGTAGGAGAAGAATCCCGATCCGTCTCTATAAGCTTTGAAAATGATCTGTACGGTATCTCCCTCGTAGGCTAGTAAACTTACTGTACGCTTCTGCCAACTCGCGGTATTTGAGTTTTGTTGTTGACCCGTGATGGTATTCACTAATACCGCTGGGGTACCAGGCTTTTTAACAAAAATCCGCAGTTTATCTATATCAGGTCCAAACATGTGGTACCAAAAAGTCAACTCCGGAGATTGTAAAGTATCGAGGTCAATCAGTGGTGTCCTCAATTCGGTATCGGTCGTAGCGGTCCACGGACTTGAACTACGCGTAAAAGCATAGCCGCCTGTACCGGTAGTATGATCACCAGAAGGCCCAGTACCAGAATAATGAACTGTAGAAGAATTACCACCCGTCCAGAATAAATCTTCAGTATCTGAACGCAACCAACAAGGATCAACGCCACCTGTGGTGTTCGTAAAGTCTACTGTTGGCCATTTGCTTGAATTTGAGAAGTTCTCTGTGAAAGGTGCCGTAAAAAACGTACAGTTCGTCGTGAAATCAGGACCGTCAACCCATAGACTTACATCACCCGTTCCACAAGAATCGCGCACTTGCCATTCGTAAGTCGTCTGAGCATTGAGCTGTGGCACTCCTTTGTTTGAGTTAGAAGACGTGGTCCAACTCCATGCTGAGGTTCCCACTGCTCTGTATCTAATTTGCCAGTTTGAGGCACCTCCACCCACCCAATCAAGCTGAGCAACATAAACACCAACCGCGGTAACAGCTGTGTTCTTCGGTTTTGCACACGAAGGAGCGTTATCAATCTTAATATCGTCTAGCGCGAATTGCGTGTAGAATGAACCTGAAGAAGCCGAGTAATCAAAGCGTACCCGGACAGTGTCTCCTGCATAGGCGCTCAAATCTGCAATATGTTCCAGCCAAGCGGCTGAGGACGAAGCATGTGTTAATCCCGATGTATCCCAAAGAGAAGACCAAGTTCCACCCTGCTTTTGAATGTATACGTCGAGATCACCCATTTGCTGGCCGTAACCATGGTACCAGAAACTTAACTCCGGGGAACTCAAGGTATCTAAATCAATCCAAGGTGAGATTAAACGGGGATCCGTACCCGAAGCCAAAGTCGATGTCTTCTGGTGGTAGGCATATTGACCGCTGCCTGAGGTGTGGTCTCCGGACGGGCCTGTCTGAGTCCAAGCGAAAACAGGCGGACCCACGGTCCAAAACTTTTGAGCGGCACCTTGGGTAATCCAACACTGATCAATATCTCCTTGTACATTCCAAACTGAAGAAGGACCCCAACCAGAGCCTTCAAAATCTTCTGTATATGGCGCTATGTAATTGCTACACCCGGTGGTAAAGGTTCCAAGGTTCGACCATACGCTCGTATCTCCTACGGCACAGATCTCACGAACTCGTATTCTGTAGTTTGTATTTGAGTTTAATCCAGAGAGCGTTGCCGGGTTTCCGGTGTATGTATTTATGGTACCATTGGCTATGGCCGTAGTACCACTGGCAAATTGAATCTGGCTACCTAATGTGTTAGAATTCAAGGAAGTCCAACTGATGGATGCAGTGCTCGAGGTCACTGAAGAGGCTACTGGATTGAGCGGTTGATCGCACGAAGGCGTTTCTTCTACGGCAATATCATCAATGGCGATACGACTGTTGGTCCACCAAGAAAAATTCACATCACGTTTCGCATTGAATCGGATTTGGACGGTATCTCCGGCAAATTGAGAGAGCGATTCTGTATGCTTACGCCACGGTGAGGTTTGGGAAGAAAATTGATTAGAAGCTGTCGTAGAGTTAATGGTATGCAGGTTCACCCATGTATTGGTTCCAACCACGCGCACACGGATATTGAGCCACTCAACATCTGAACCGTACATGTGGTAATAGAACACTAGACGAGGTAAAGTATCTCCACTTAAATCAATGGGTGGCGTAATGAGATTCGTAACCGTCGCATTTGAAGATGCCCCAGAAGACCATCCTTCTGCAAATGCATACCCACCGGTTCCCGTGGTATGATCACCATCCGGTCCAGATAAGGTATTGGCAAAACTTGGGTCTGAAGCCATCCATAAGTAGTTGGCTGTAGTGATGTTTCTAGTCCAACAACTTGGGATAGAACCTGAGTTGTTCCAAGAGCTAGGCCCCTGCCAAGAAGAACCGTCAAAGTTCTCGGTGTAGGGGGTACTTTGGATGCACTGGGCTTTTAGGTTTTGGCCTAAAGCAAATAGTACTGCAACAATCAGTAGTAATCTTCGCTTCATATGTCAAAAATAACGCGAAATCATTCCTGATGTTCAAAGCAATGATTAAAGATATTCTACCAAACTCCGTGTATATTTATACCATGAGTAAACGCTTGATTTTCGCGCTAGTTTTCATGGGCCAATTTTCGCTATCCGGACAGGTACTCGGTTTGCTGAAATACAGCGGTGGCGGGGATTGGTACGCCAACCCTACCGCCCTAGAAAATCTCAGCGAGTTCTACAACGCTGCCACTGGAGCCAAAACCTCTGTGGCACCTAGCGAACTAACGCTTCGAGAAGTACTTTCTTCAGGCGTCTCTTTTCTGCATGCCACTGGACACGGAAGAATCGTTTTTGACGAAGAAGAACGTCAGATTTTAAACGATTTTGTCCTTCGCGGAGGATTCTTGCACATTGATGACAACTACGGAATGAAGGAGTTTGCCGAAAACGAGTTAGATCTGTGCTTCCCGCAGGCAAAAAAAGTCAATGTTGCAAGCAGCCACCCTATTTTCAATACGCTCTTCAAATTCGATGGATTGCCCAAAATTCACGAACACGACAATGAACAGCCAAAAGCAATTGGGTATTTCATCCAAGGAGAACTCGTCGCACTTTTGACCGTAGAAAGTGACCTCGGCGATGGCTGGGAGGATGTTCAGGTGCATAACGATCCGAAGGAAAAACGTGATAAAGCGCTAAAAATGGGTGCAAACTTGGTACATTGGGCAATAGTAAGACACTAAACCATGCTGGAATTCAAACTTCAACCGCTGACTAAATCGATCCTACAAATCCTATTGATTGCGTTGCTAGGGTATGCACTTTTTCTCATCCAAGGCATACTGGTTTATGGCGTTATCGCTTTGTACATCAGTGTTCTCGGAAGACCTCTTATCACCCTATTGGGACGAATTCCAAAGGTTGGTCCACATCTAAATGCAACCTTAAAAGCGACCATCACCTTGCTCGTGCTCGCGGGAATTGTTCTGGGTTTAGCCACATGGTTTTTTCCAGTAATCATCGAAGAATTTAGCTTCATAGGAACCATAGAATACGATGCACTACTAGTGAGCTTACAAGACGAATGGCAACAGCTTGATGCACTCCTTACCTCCCTTGGTGTTGATACAGCCGCGGAATTGGCGGAGATCAACGAAACCCTCCAAGGATTTGCTTCCATGGAAGCAATTAGTAGCGTTTTAAGTAGCGTTGTTGGTGGTTTGGGCCAATTCATCATTGGGCT
>JBMZBC010000043.1:0-7773 GCA_049611965.1 Schleiferiaceae bacterium
CTGAAGGGATACCCCCTGAACAAGTAATGTTTCTTGCGGCCTCACTTACTGCCATGGCACACCCTACTTCAGGATCAACATGTACGAATCGTGAATTACAATCTACACTCATGGCCAAGGCCTTATCCGTGCCCTTGATATTAACCACTCCAGCATCCGAAGGTGCGTTTGTACTCATATTACGAGTACCTACCATACTATCGTACTGCTCGTAGATAAATCTCTTTGAAGCAATGTTTGGCAAGGCTACCATCTGCTCAGCGACCGCTTTAAGATCAGCTGGCTCTTCTACGGAAGCAATGTCAAATTTCTTGTACTCCTGGTAGTACGCAGGCTCTGACCATTCTCTGTGGTATACAGGCGCGTCTCCACCGAGTACAGCGCTGTCTGCAGGAATACTACCCATGAGCTCTTCGCCCCAGTAGTAATTCACTGTGCCGCCTTCTGTAACAATACCAATCTCTTCACATTCAAGATCCCACTTGTCGAAAATATCAAGAACCACCTGCTCCTTCCCTTTCTCAACAACTACAAGCATACGCTCTTGGCTCTCTGAAAGAAGGATTTCCCATGCTTCCATCTTCTGGCGCAACGGCACTTTGTCTAGCCAAATATCCATACCGTGCTCGCCAGCAGCAGACATTTCACAAGATGAACAAGTAATACCTGCTGCACCCATATCCTGCATACCTACGACAGCATCTGTTTCGGCCAATTCCATAGTTGCCTCTAGCAACAATTTCTCTTGGAACGGATCTCCAACTTGTACTGATGGGATATCCTCTGCACTGTCTTCGTCCAAATCCTTAGATGCAAACGAAGCACCGTGAATACCGTCTTTTCCAGTTGCCGATCCAACGATAAATACCGGATTTCCGACACCTGTAGAAGTAGCGCTGATCTGCTTACCTACCTCAACAATACCTGCGGAAAACGCGTTGACCAATGGATTCTGGTGGTAGCACTCGTCAAAGTACACCTCGCCGCCCACGATAGGGATACCGAAGCTGTTTCCGTAATCGCCAATACCCTTGCTCACGCCTTTTACCAACCACTTTGTGCGGTCTTCAGTTGGTTTACCGAAGCGCAGTGAGTTGAGCTGAGCGATTGGACGAGCGCCCATGGTGAAAATATCGCGGTTGATACCACCCACACCTGTTGCTGCACCTTGGTACGGCTCTACTGCTGAAGGGTGGTTGTGACTTTCAATCTTGAAGGCACAAGCCAAACCGTCGCCAATATCTACAAGACCTGCATTTTCTTCACCTGCTTCAACGAGCATATGTGGGCCTTTTTTCGGAAGCTTTTTCAACCAAACAATAGAGTTCTTGTACGAGCAGTGCTCACTCCACATTACTCCGTAAACAGAGAGTTCTAGGTAGTTGGGCGTGCGGCCAAGAATTTCTTTGATTTTATCGAACTCTTCAGGAAGTAGGCCCATTTCTTTGGCCTGATCTAAAGTGGCAACGGATGTGCTATTCATTTTAATAAAGAATTTGTGCAAATTTACGCATTCTAAGACCAACACATTTCATTTCAATGCGCAATCTTTCTCACACTTTTGGCCGTTTTGTTGTTTATAACCTGCTATGGCTTTTTCCCTTAACCAGCTGTCAAAATGCCCAAGAGTATGATGTGCTCCTCAAGGACTTCAAATTACACAGTCCCAATGATGCTGTTTCTATCCACGAAGGCTCAGAGTTTTGGATAGCGGTACAAGACGGTAAGATTGCAGAAATCATTGACATCACGCAGCACACGGTCTTACCCAAAGGAAAAACAGTGCTCTCTCTTGAGGGACAACACCTCTATCCTGGGTTTATAGATGCTCACGGCCATCTTTTTGGTTATGCGGAGATGTTGACAATGGTCAACTTAGTGGGTGCCGAAAGCAAGGCAGAATGCCTTGAACGCATTGAGAAATTCATAGAATTACACCCTAACAATGAGTGGATTATTGGCCGCGGATGGGACCAAAACGATTGGCCCGTAAAGGAATTTCCTACTTCCGAAGATTTAGCCGCTTTCACAGGGGTTAAGATCTACCTGACCCGGATTGACGGACATGCCGCATGGGTGAATCAAACCGTCCTGGATGCGTTTAACATCACTAATGAAACAGCCATTGATGGCGGAGCCATTATCGAAGGTGTATTGGTGGACAATGCAGAACAACTGGTAGAACTGCCCGAGCACAGCTCAAGGTTTTGGAGAAATGCACTCTTACAAGCGCAAGATAGTTTGGTGAAGTACGGATTGACGGCGATGACCGATGCAGGTCTAAGCGCAAAGAAAATCCTCATTCTTGATTCGCTACAAAACGAAGGCAAGTTTGAATTGGTGGTCAACGCGATGATTTCTAATACTGAAGAAGACCTGTCGTATTTCGAATCTCATGGGCCCATTCTCAAAGACCTCCTTCGGGTAAAAAGTGTCAAAGCATATCTCGACGGTGCCCTTGGCTCAAGAGGCGCATTGCTTAGAGCACCCTACCACGATCTCCCAGAACACTATGGATTGCCATTGTTAGCACCTAGTGATTTAGACCTGTTGAGAGACCGCTGCTTGCAAAACGATTGGCAACTCTGTGTGCATGCTATCGGCGACAGCGCACACCATGTTTTGTTGGAGAGCTTCAATGAATTGGACCGTGAAAAAGACCTGAGATTTAGAGTGGAGCATGCGCAGATTATGACACCTGAAGACAGCGCCCATTACACCCACCCAAATATTGTTGCCTCGGTACAACCTACGCACGCAACAAGCGACATGTATTGGGCTGAGGAGCGCTTAGGTCACCACAGGATCGGGCACGCATACAGCTACAAGCGCATTCTAAATACGTCGGGCCTGCTTGCCTTGGGTACAGATTTTCCCATTGAACATATCGACCCATTAAACACCTTCTTTGCCGCGGTAGACAGAACAGACAAACAGCATTGGCCGGAAGGTGGATTCAATGCTGACCAAAAACTAAGTCCCAAAGAAGCCCTTGAAGGCATGACCTACGGGGCCGCATATAGCGCTTTTGGAGAAGAGCAGTACGGGAGCATCAAAATTGGCCAACGGGCCAACTTCACCGTGTTAAATCAAGACCTCTTCAACAGCTCAGAACGCCAAAGAGAAAGCTGTAAAGTGGTCAGGACAATTCTCTCAGGAAAAGTTGCTTTTGAGGTAAAATAGCAAGTGTACGATTGACCTTTTTTAGTATCTTGAAGCTCACTTAACACGACACAGAAACATCACGATAACATGAATAACCCTACTCGCTTATTTGATTTCCCGAGATACCAGCAAGAGCATTTCCCTTTAGAGGTAATGATGTCTTCTAAAGTTGGAGGAGAATGGAAGAGCTACAGCACAAGTGAATTTATTGACGCCGTAAACCAAGCTGCCCGCGGCTTACTAGAACTGGGCATTAAGCACGGAGATAAGGTAGCGTTGATTGCGCACAATAACCGCTGCGAATGGAACATCATGGACCATGCATTATTGCAGATTGGTGCCGTAGATGTGCCGATCTACCCAACGATGACTGAAGATGATTACGAATACATCTTCAACCATAGTGAAAGCATCTACTGTTTTGTCTCGAACGACGAACTATATGACAAGGTGTCCAATGTACTCGACAAGTGTAAGGACATGAAGAAAGTGTATTCTTTCGAGAAATACGAAGGGCGCAATCACTGGTCTGAAGTATTAGCCCTAGGCGAGAGCATGGACCGTCAAGAAGAGATGGAGCAGTTCATGGCCAGCGTGAAGCCTGAAGATTTGGCAACAATTATTTACACCTCTGGTACCACAGGTTTGCCAAAGGGTGTAATGCTGAGCCATGCAAACATCTCAACTACGGTAATTGCAGCTACCCCAAGAATTCCAGGACTGCCTAGAGGTCAAGCGAAAACATTGAGCTTCCTTCCGGTATGTCACAGTTTCGAACGCTTCATTCACTACTTATATATGTACAATGGGGCTTCTATCTACTTCGCAGAAGCTTTAGATACGCTTAAAGCGGATCTCAACATGGTTCAGCCTACGATCTTCACAGCGGTACCGCGCCTACTCGAGAAGTTCTTTGACGGTATTGTTGCGAACGGTACTTCAGCAGGTGGCGTGAAAGCTAGAATCTTTGAGTGGGCTGTATCCCTTGCACTAAAATGGGAGCCTGAGCATGCGAATGGAGCATTCTACCACTGGAAACTCAGTATCGCAGATAAATTAGTCTTTAGCAAAGTGCGTGCTGCACTCGGAATGAGCAATATCGCTGCCATCGCATGTGGGTCTGCTGCATTACAACCAAGACTACTACGTTTCTTTTCAGGTATGGGCGCACCTATCCTTGAAGGGTATGGCCTTACTGAAACAGCACCTGTTATTTCAGTGAACACTACGGCAGAACCAGGCATGATTCGCGTAGGTTACGTTGGGAAATGTATCGATGGTGTAGAAGCTAAGATCGCAGAGGATGGTGAAATCCTTGCAAAAGGACCAAACATCATGATGGGGTATTACAAACAACCAGAGCTCACTGCCGAGGTAATGACCGACGGTTGGTTCCATACTGGTGATATTGGTGTTATCGAAGATGGATTCATTAAGATTACCGATCGTAAGAAAGAGATGTTCAAAACATCTGCAGGTAAATACATTGCCCCGCAGTTGATTGAAAACGAACTAAAAGCATCACACCTCATTGCACAAAGTATGGTTGTAGGTGAAGGCCGCAATTTCCCTTCAGCAATTTGTATCCTCAACGAGGACGGCGTAAAAGAGTGGTGTTCTCGTCACGATATCGCCTACACAGACTTCGATACCATGTCTAAAGACCAGCGCATTATCGACCGTGTATGGCAAGATGTAGAGAAGGCTAATGCCAACTTCGGTCAATGGGAAAAGGTGAAAAAGATCATCATTGATACCGATGAGTTTACTGTAGATAACGGCTGCCTTACACCAACCTTTAAGGTGAAGCGCAAGCCTATTCTAGCGAAGTACGCAGATCAGATTGACGCCATCTACCAGTCATAAACGACGGTTAATTAAATATAAAACCGCGCCTCTGGGCGCGGTTTTTTTTATTCTCAAATATTCGAGCCTGGCACTACCCGAAAGTATTGGGCACAAAAAACCCACTCCTACTGGAGTGGGCTCAAAAAATCTTTACACCGCTTAAGTAAAGCTTATAGAGCAGCTACGTGCTTTGCTAAGCTAGACTTCAAGTTTGAAGCTTTCTTCTTGTGGATGATGTTGCGCTTTGCCAACTTATCCAACATAGAAGATACGCGTGGTAGCATTTCTGCTGCCTCACCTGCATCAGTGGTGCCGCGAAGTTTTCTCACAGCGTTACGTGTCGTTTTGTGGTAGTAACGATTGTGAGCAGCCTTTCTGGCTGTTTGACGAATTCTCTTTAAAGCAGACTTATGATTTGCCATGTCTTTAATTAATTTTTAGTTGTGACCCGTACGGGAATCGAACCCGTGTTTCCGCCGTGAAAGGGCGGCGTCCTGGACCGCTAGACGAACGGGCCATAATGTTCCAGAACATTCCCCTCTTTTGTTTGGGGAGTGCAAATGTAACAACGATTTTGAGTTCTGCAACACCTGTACTTAAAAAATCGAACTTTTTTTTGTCCTAGTAGGCCTTAGCAAAAACTACCCTTTGTGTACTTGGATTGCCCGTAAGAATACACTTGCCCTCCTCTTGGTTGTTATTCAATGGAATACAACGGATGGTCGCCTTAGTTAAATCCTTGATTTTATCTTCCGTTTCAGTCGTTCCGTCCCAGTGTGCGTATACGAATCCTGGGTTTCCTTTCATCAATGCCTTAAATTCTTCCCAGGTATCCGCTGTCTGACTGTTTTCCTCTCTAAAGGATAGCGCCTTTTCAAATAGCGATACCTGAATTTCATCGAGCAAGGCCGGGATTGCTGTGGCTACCTCATCCTGCTGCATAAACTGCTTGGTCAGAGTGTCGCGACGCGCTACCTCAACAGAGCCTTTTTCAAGATCTTTGGGTCCTATAGCAATCCTTACAGGTACCCCCTGAAGCTCGTATTGATTGAATTTCCAACCCGGCTTGTAGGTATCTCTTTTATCGAACTTCACCGTTACACCAGCAGCACGCAAATCTTTCATGAGACCTTCAGCCACTTCTGAAATAGCGTCTAATTGCTCTTGCCCCTTGTAAATAGGTACAATCACTACTTGGTATGGAGCCAATTTTGGAGGCAACACCAAGCCATTATCATCACTGTGTGTCATAATCAAAGCACCCATCAATCGAGTACTAACACCCCATGACGTGGCCCATACGTATTCCTGGGTACCCTCTTTGGTCTGGAACTTTACGTCAAATGCTTTCGCAAAATTTTGACCTAAGAAGTGTGAAGTACCTGCTTGCAAGGCTTTACCATCTTGCATCAAGGCCTCGATACAATACGTTTCTAAAGCACCGGCAAAGCGTTCGCCTTCTGTTTTCAGACCGCGCAAAACTGGAATTGCCATGACCTCCTCTACAAAAGTTGCATAAATATCAAGCATGGTTTCAGCCTCCTGAATAGCTTCTTCCTTGGTCGCGTGCGCTGTATGGCCTTCTTGCCACAAAAACTCGGCAGTACGCAAGAACAAACGCGTTCTCATCTCCCAACGAACAACATTGGCCCACTGGTTCACAAGAATGGGTAAGTCGCGGTAGCTCTGAATCCAATCCTTGTAAGTATCCCAAATAATTGTCTCTGAGGTTGGACGAACAATTAGCTCTTCCTCCAACTTCGCTGCAGGATCTACAACTACTCCACCTCCGTTTGGATCGTCTTTTAGGCGGTAATGTGTTACCACAGCACATTCTTTCGCGAAACCGTCAACATGAGAGGCTTCTTTCGAGAAATAAGACTTCGGGATGAACAAGGGGAAATAGGCATTCATATGGCCTGTTTCTTTGAAGCGACGATCGAGGTCAGCTTGAATGCTTTCCCAAATTGCAAAACCGTAAGGCTTGATTACCATAGATCCACGAACACCTGAGTTCTGTGCTAAATCGGCCTTAACGACCAATTCATTGTACCATTTAGAGTAATCCTGCTCACGCGAGGTTAAATGCTTTCCCATTGTATTAGAGTTGGTATGACTTTTGTAAATTGTAAACTGAATGGCAAACTTACTGAAGTTATGAGGAAAGGTGTGTTTTTATTGGCGATTAGTTATGCACTATTGGTGAGCTGCAGCAGTGCAGTTTCCTTGGCGGATAATTATGCCGAAGATGAAAACTACTACGATCCTACTCTACCCTCGCCTCAGTTTGCGCGTACTTCCCTGACCTTGCCACAAAGTTATTCTGAAGAAGAATTAGACGATATCTGGACGAATTCTTCTGAAGTTGTAGCTCCAGAAAACAGCGGCCAAGGAAGTATTTGGTGGAACAACGCACCTTCTTCAGGCTGGTCTAACACAGGCTTCAACTCTTTCAATCGTCCTGGTAGCTCATTCTCCTTCTTTGGAGGCATGGGTCCTATGTTTAACCCATGGTCTCCTTGGAACAACCCTGCCTGGGTCTCGAACAATGGCTGGGGCATTGGCAACACCTATGGATCCGGTTACGGTTGGAATAACGGATGGGGTTGGCACGATCCATACGGATGGAACAACGGATGGGGCTACGGCTATGATCCCTACGGATATGGATACAACCCCTATGGCTGGAACAATGGTTGGAACAATGGTTGGGGCTGGAACAACGGTTGGAACAACAACTCGTGGTCTCAGACAGGCGGA
>JBMZBC010000044.1:0-7348 GCA_049611965.1 Schleiferiaceae bacterium
TGTCGGTCAATTTGAGGACAATGTTCAACTGCGTCTGATTTTGGCGGGCTACTTGTTTGCCACTGCGTCCTATGAGGAGGCGCGAGTGATTATGAATGAATGCCTCGAGCTAGAGCCTACCTCGGTAGATTTGTTCCATCAATACTTCCCAGCTTTTGGGAAAATACCTGAGATAACCGGTATTTTAGCCGAAATTCAATCGGCGAACGATGCTTAAACATATTCAGCTTTTTCTTAAAGGCATGGCCATGGGTGCAGCGGATGTTGTCCCGGGCGTCAGCGGAGGAACCATAGCCTTTATTACGGGAATTTATGAGCGACTCATTGGCGCAATATCGTCTATTAACAAGCATACGTTAATGATGCTCTTTAGGGGCCAATTCCGCCAACTCTGGACCGCCATTGACGGTACTTTTTTAGCCGTTCTTTTTGCAGGAATCTTCACAAGTATTCTCACACTTGCTTCGGTCCTCACCTTCACACTAGATCATTATCCCATCTTAACCTGGAGCTTTTTCTTTGGATTGGTTGCCGCCTCCGTTTGGATGATGGGCCGAACAGTCAAACAATGGAATGCACAGGCGGTAGTCGCTTTTGTGTTTGGAACTATGATCGCTTATGCCATTACTGAAATGAATGCTACGGCGGGTTCTGAAGCACCGTGGTACCTAGTATTGAGTGGTGCCTTGGCCATTTGCGCGATGATACTCCCTGGTATCAGCGGGAGTTTTATCCTGTTGCTCTTGGGTGCATACTCTACTGTCCTCGCTGCAGTTGCGAACAGAGAATTACTCACCATAGCGTACGTAGGATTTGGCGCTGTTCTGGGCTTGTTGTTGTTCTCGAAAGGATTAAAATACATCTTTGAGCGCTTTTACAACCCGACAATCGCACTGCTCAGTGGCTTCCTCTTAGGTTCATTGAATAAACTTTGGCCTTGGAAAGAAACTCTGGATACGTTCATTAAGCATGCAGGTACCGAAAAAGAGGAAATTGTTGCCTTGAGCGTTCGAAATTTAGCGCCGGGAGACGGTTGGCCCATAGCCGTAGTTTTCGCACTTTTTGGTGCCGTTCTTGTTCTAGGACTAGAATTTGCCGGAAAAAAGATGAAATGATCAAACTCGGACTCATAGGAAATCCCATCGCTCATAGTCTTAGCCCTGAGATTCACCAAGGGTTTATTAAAGAGGCTGAGATGCAAGGAAGCTATGATCTGTTTGAAATGGACGCTCTTCCCAAAGAAGGTCTTAAAACCTTCATGCAGCATCACAGTTTGGTCGGACTAAACGTCACTATTCCTTTCAAAGAAGAAGTTTTCAATGCCCTCGATAGCGTCGATGATGTTGCGAAAACACTTGGTGTGGTCAATACTGTTGTGCTAGAAAAGGATAGACTCATCGGGTACAATACAGATGTTTACGGCATTCAAAAAAGTCTGACAGCCTTAGGGTGTCCGCCTTGCAAAGCACTTGTATGTGGATCTGGCGGAGCGGCAAAGGCAGTGTCTAAAGTTCTGAAAGACAATGGTTTTGAGGTAATAATTCTCAGTAGAGGAAATACAGGAGCTTCCTATGATGGATTAAGTGAAGAAGCAGCGGCCGATTGTAAACTCTGGGTGAATTGCACGCCTGTGGGTACAGAAGGAATTGCCCCCCATCTTTTACCTTTACCTTATGCAGTATTAAGCGAGGAATTCGCCATATTTGACCTAGTATATAAACCCAACCCTACTCCCCTCATGAAGGAAGGCCTCCAAAGAGGTGCAAGCGTTTTAGGAGGTGAGAAAATGTTAATTGAGCAAGCGAAAAAATCATGGCAGTTGTTCCATGACGCTTACTACAAAAATTTGTAGATGATGAACCAAGAAGAATTGGACCCAAAGGAAGTACAGCAGGAAACGCAAGAGCAAGCAGAAACTCCAGCAACTGAGGCACAAGAGGAAGTACAAGAAGTAATGGCTGCTGAAGCATCTGAAGGTGCGGAAGAAGCTACAGACGATCAGGTTCGTACTGTCGAAGCAGAGGACGATCATGAGGAACCAAAAGAGCAAAAGCTCGATATTCCCGATTTCGATGCCTTGGATTTGGAACAATCTTTAGAAGCCATCAAACAACACGTTGGAAGTTATCCTCCGTACCGCATTAAAGGGATCGTTGAAAGCGGTCGTTCGCGCATGTTGCGAGAGCTCAATGCACAACAAGCTGAGGCGAAAGAAAAATACCTCGCAGAGGGCGGAAACATCATTGACTTTAGATACGACCAACCGATGCGCAAGCAACTCGGTGTTGTTTACGGCGACTACCGTGATGCCTTAAGAAAGCACTACAGTGATCTTGAGGCACAGCTGTCAACTAATCTGAGTACGAAGCTTGCGATCATCGAACAAATCAAAGAGCTACCAACATCTGAAGGGAGCGCCAAGGAAAAGTATGATACCTTCAAAGCCCTACGCGAGCAATGGAACAGTACAGGACTCGTGCCGAAAGCAGATGCAAGAAATGTTTGGGCGAACTACAATCATCACGTTGACAATTTCTTCAACTTCCTGCGCTTGGCCTACGACCTAATTGATAAGGAATACAAGAATAACTTGGAAGAAAAGGTGGCCATGATCTCAGAACTCGAGGCAATGGTAGTAGGCGGTGCATCCGCTGAATTGTTTAGAGCGCTTCAAAAAGCACACAGCCGCTGGAAAAAAATTGGCCCTGTACCAAGAGAACAAAAAGACCTTATCTGGGAAAGATTCAAAGCCGTTACCGCCAAAATTCATGAGCACCGCGAGAAATTCAACGAGACACTCAAGGTTCGCAATGAGGCTAAAATAGCTGCGAAACGTGCGGTGGTTGATGGCATCAAAGGACTGACTGCTGAGCTACCTACCAAACACAGTGGTTGGCAAAAAGCCAGCAAAGCGCTCAATGAATACCGCGAAGAATTTAAAAAGATTGGCTTCGTTAAGAGCGAGGAGAACGATGCGGTCTGGGAGGATTATAAAGTAGCCCAAAGAGAGTTCAATCGTTTGAAAAACGCCTTCTATAAAGAGGAAAAAAAGTCGCACCGTGAAAGCATTGAGAAGAAGCGTGCATTGATAGAATTGGCCCACAGCTTAAAGGATAGCGAAGACTTCGGAGGTGCAGCAAGTGCATTGAAAAAGGCACAGGCAGATTGGAAGAAAACCGGATATGTACCGAAGAAAGAAGGCGACAAACTGTGGGAAGAATTCCGCGGTGCATGTAACCACTTCTTCGACCGAATGAACGGCCAACGCAAGGCTCGTGAGAAACAAGTAAGTGCAGCAAATAAGGCAAAAGAGGCTAAGTTGACTGAACTTAAAGATGCAAAAGTTGCGAGCGTAGAAGACGCTGTTGCGCTTAGCGAAGCATGGGGTGCAATGGGCAGTCCTAATAGAAAACTTGATGCGCAGTTCAATGGGCTATTGGAAGATAAGCTCAGTGGCCTAGGTTTGGATAAATCTGAACTTGAGCGAACGCTGTTTGAAGCTAAGGTTAGAGCCCTAGTAGAAGCAGATGATCAGCAAGGATTGCTGGCACAGCGTTCTTGGATTCGGGATGAAACGGACAAAGCCAAAAAGGAACTCCACCAGCTCGAGAACAATATTGCATTCTTTGGAAATGCAAAAGGCAACCCACTATTGGAAGCTGCACAGAAGAACATTGATGTTCAGAAAGCACGTGTGGAAGAATTGGTAGCCCTTCGTAAGCTTTTCAATTCTCTATTGAAATAAAGTACCATGGACTTTAAGCTACAGGCGCCATTCAAGCCAATGGGTGACCAACCCACGGCAATCAATGATTTGGTGGAAGGCTTAAACAGTGGCGAGCGCGACCAAGTGCTGTTGGGAGTGACCGGTTCAGGAAAGACCTTTACCGTAGCAAACGTTATTGAGCGTACACAACGCCCAAGTCTCATCCTTTGTCACAATAAGACCTTGGCCGCACAGCTTTACGGTGAAATGAAGGAGTTCTTCCCTGAAAATGCCGTGGAATATTTCGTCAGTTATTACGATTACTATCAACCGGAGGCCTATGTACCGTCTTCAGGCCTGTACATTGAAAAAGACTTGAGCATCAATGATGAGATTGAAAAGCTCCGTCTGAGTACCACCTCTTCCCTATTGTCGGGACGCCGCGATGTTATTGTAGTAGCATCTGTCTCCTGTCTGTACGGTATGGGAAACCCTGAAGCGTTTAACGCGAGCGTTGTGAATTTGAAAGTAGGAGAAATGATCAGCCGACAGGCACTCCTGCATAAATTTGTTAATGCGCTATACGCAAGGACTACAGCGGAATTTAAGCGAGGTTCTTTTCGAGTTAAAGGCGATACAGTAGATATCTTTCCGGCCTATGCAGAAACGTACTTTCGCATCAGCTTTTGGGGAGACGAAGTAGAATCGATAGAGCATATAGACCCCATCAGTGGATCAAGAATAGAGCATATGAACGAGATGCGTCTGTTCCCAGCAAACTTATTCGTTACCGAAAAGGATCAGCTACAAAATGCTATTCATCAAATCCAAGACGATTTAATGTCTCAGGTCGACCATTTTAGAAATGTAGCGCGACCGCTTGAGGCAAAGCGACTCGAGGAGCGAACCAATTTTGATTTGGAAATGATTCGAGAGCTTGGCTATTGTTCAGGCATTGAAAATTACAGCCGCTATCTCGACGGACGTCAACCAGGTGTGCGCCCTTTCTGTCTTTTAGATTATTTCCCAGAGGACTTTCTGCTCGTTATTGACGAAAGTCATGTAACCATCCCGCAAGTTCGAGCCATGTACGGCGGGGACCGTTCTAGAAAAGAAAACCTTGTTGAGTACGGATTTAGACTACCTGCAGCCTTGGACAACAGGCCGTTAAAATTTGAGGAATTTGAGCGCATACGTAAACAAGCACTGTTTGTGAGTGCCACTCCCGCAGAATATGAGCTTGAACTTAGCCAAGGGGTCTTTGCAGAACAAGTAATTCGCCCTACAGGCCTCCTAGACCCGGTAGTGAGCGTACGTCCGAGTAAGAATCAGGTGGATGACCTAATGGAAGAAATCCACAAACGTGTAGAGCTTGACGAGCGCGTACTGGTTACGACTTTGACCAAAAGGATGGCGGAAGAATTGACCAAGTATTTTACCCGATACGACATACGGTGTCGCTACATACACAGTGATGTAGATACGCTGGAACGTGTAGAAATTATGCGCGATTTACGTCTGGGGGTCTTTGATGTCCTCATTGGCGTAAACTTGCTTCGTGAGGGCTTGGACTTTCCCGAAGTAAGTCTAGTGGCTATTATGGATGCCGATAAAGAGGGCTTCCTTCGCAGTGAACGCAGTTTAGTGCAGACCATAGGGCGTGCGGCACGTAACATTAATGGTCTTGCTATTCTATATGCCGATAAAATTACTGATAGCATGCGGCGTACCATCGATGAGACAGAACGCCGCAGAAAGAAACAAGACGAATTCAATAAAGCCAATGGTATTGTTCCTCAAGCCCTAAAACGCAGCAGGGAAGAAATTCTGAGTAAATCCAGTGCAGTGGGTAGAAACGTGGAGTACGAAGTAAGCAAGGTGAACCTTAAAGCCGCCGAGCAAGCCATGAATTACACCACTCCAGAAGATCTTGAAAGCAGCATACGAAAGGTGCGCAAAGACATGGAAGAAGCTTCGAAAACGCTCGACTTTATCGAAGCTGCAAGATTGCGTGATCTGTTAATCGAACTGGAAGGAAAAAGAGAGAAACGCTAGAGGTAGTGAGCCACTCCAACGGCAAAGGTCCATACACTATGGCCATCAATACGCTGGTCTAAATACAATGTTGGTGTCCATTCCCAACGGTCATTCAAAGGTACTTCTGCTTCTAGCCCTACTCGTACTAACGTTTTAATAACCCCGTTTTCAGTGGTCACACCCGGTCCAAGACCGACTATAAGATTGTGATTCAAACGATAGAAAATATCTAGCGTAGAAATCATGGGAGTCTCAATCTCTAGCTCCTTGCCGTTATCCGTTATGATAATGTAATTCTCAAGCTCAATGTCGCTGTGCCAACCTATGGACCATGTATCGCTCAAGTGGTAATCCAAATCCACTCCCCAAGTTGGCACGAAATACAACCCAGTACCACTGACTTCGGGAACCATAGCATGACCTATGAGCACTGCTGCGCGTAAAGGATGTCTTTGATGATGCGGATCCACAAAAATCTTGGAACTGTGCTCTTGGGCTTGAGCATTTATGGTCGTTAGAAAAATAAGCAGCTTTAGGAGTTTCATCACATAGAATAAATCGGTCAAATGTGATGTATCTTTCCCAAACGGGATATAACTAAAGTCACGCCGATGTTTTATGTCATTTTGGGAATGGGCCTACTCTTCTTCGGGTTAGGGTTCATGGTTACTGAAAACAATGCCAGCTCTTTGCTTAGTGGGTACAACACTATGAGCAAGGAGGAGCAAGAAAAATTTCCTTTAACCGAATATCTAGAGCGATTTAAAGGCTTTCATATCCGATTCGGTATTCTATTCACTGTCCTTGGTGTTATTTTCTATGTGACCAATGCAGAGCTCTTAGGCTGGCATATGGGCATTACTCCTATCCTCGCCTACATCTATTTTTTCTACCAGACCAGGGATTTGAGCATGAAAGTAGAGTCTCAAAAAAATTCATTTAAAGTGGGCATCGCAGTACTCATAGGCACCCTGGTTTTCGTAATCGGGATGTTCTACTGGTCGGACCGTCCCTCGGAGGTTTTGTTGGACGGTGACGTTTTAAGAATATCCGGTCCGTACGGAACAGACGTACCGCTGGAAAAAATTGACTCTTTAGGCATCTCAGAATCTTTACCAGAGATTTCGACAAGACGGCACGGGATTTCTACCGGGACTGTCGCTAAGGGCAAGTACCGTGGGCCTGAAGGTGATTACCTGCTATTGATAGATAAACCCTACGAAAAGGTATTGTGGATTGGCAGAAAGAGTGCAGATCCTGTATTGATTTCTCTTGAAGAATTGGACGAAGAAAAACTACTTCAAGCGCTGAAGGAATCTTTAGAGCTTGATGCCCCGTGAGTTTCCTCGCAGATTCACTTCGATATAGTTCCTCAAGAATCCCATCCCGTAACCTGCATTCATAGTTATGGTCGTACGAATAGCTAAAGCAGCAACCTTAATATTTTCAGTTCTTGAAGCCTCTACAAAGACCGCAGATAGGTAGCCTACAAAAGCTAAGAAAGGCACTGCCATTAGTGAGTTTTCCTGGATTAGACTTACTATGAACAGTAGAAAACTGGCATAGCGATAGAGCGTGAAGGCCGTTGGAAATAAGTGGGTGATT
>JBMZBC010000045.1:0-6625 GCA_049611965.1 Schleiferiaceae bacterium
GCGAGACGGATATGATGCGCTACTTGAAGTATCTCGAGCGCAAAGATTTGGCATTGAACCACAGTATGATTTCTTTGGGTTCTTGTACCATGAAGTTGAATGCGGCATCAGAAATGATCCCACTTTCGAACGCTTCGTGGAACGGGCTTCACCCGTTTGTTCCTACTGAACAAGCTGCAGGTTACATGCAAGTCATCGAAGAGCTTGAAAGAGATTTATCTGAGATCACTGGATTTGCCGCTACTTCATTACAGCCAAACTCTGGTGCCCAAGGCGAGTATGCAGGCCTTATGGTCATTCGTGCGTACCACCACGCGAACGGCGACCACCACAGAAACATTGCACTTATTCCATCGTCAGCCCACGGTACGAATCCAGCTTCAGCGGTTATGGCCGGGATGAAGGTGGTGGTTGTAGGTTGTGACGAGCATGGAAATATTGATGTAGACGATTTAAGAGCGAAGGCAGAGCAGCACAGCGATAACTTGAGCTCTTTGATGATCACATACCCATCTACACACGGCGTGTTTGAATCAAGCATTAAGGAAATTACAGGCATCATTCATGAGCACGGCGGCCAAGTATATATGGACGGTGCCAACATGAACGCCCAGGTAGGATTAACCTCTCCAGGACTTATTGGTGCTGATGTATGTCACTTGAACTTGCACAAGACCTTTGCCATTCCTCACGGAGGAGGTGGTCCAGGTATGGGGCCAATTTGTTGTGCCGCACACCTTGCGCCGTTCCTTCCGAAACACGATGTGATTGAAATGGGCGGAGAACAAGGTATTTCAAGTATCTCAGCAGCACCTTGGGGTTCTGCATTGATCCTCTTGATTTCTTATGCCTACATCAAGATGTTGGGTAGCGAAGGTTTGACGGACAGCACCAAATATGCGATCCTAAATGCCAACTATATTAAGGAGCGCCTAGCAGGCTCGTTTGATGTATTGTACACGGGTGAAAATGGCCGCTGTGCGCACGAGATGATTTTGGATTGTCGTCCGTTTAAACGCGATGCAGGTATCGAGGTAACGGACATTGCGAAGCGATTGATGGACTACGGTTTCCACGCACCGACCGTAAGTTTCCCAGTAGCGGGGACGGTGATGGTAGAGCCTACCGAGAGTGAAGGTATTGCCGAGCTAGATCGTTTCTGTGATGCGATGTTAAGTATCCGTGCAGAGATCGCTGAGATTGAAAACGAAGAAGCGGATGCGGCAAATAACGTGATGAAGAATGCGCCACATACTCAATACATGATTTGTGGTGACGATTGGAACTTCCCGTACTCACGCTCAAAAGCAGGATTCCCACTACCGTTTGTAAGTGACAATAAATTCTGGCCGACTGTACGTCGTGTGGACGATGCCTATGGCGATCGTAACCTAGTATGTACGTGTGAGCCTATTGAAAGCTACATGGAAGAGGCCGAGGCTTAAGCCGAGCCGATTTTAACTAATAAAAACCCCCGCGGCGCAGCCGCGGGGGTTTTGTTTTTTAGCTGAAATTTTTTGGACCTACTTGTTGGCAATGGCCCTCATATCTGCACCGGTAGGCTTTTGATAGAGTGCGAGGTCAAAGTGGCGTGTAGCTGCATAGAGGTGGTCGAAAATGTCTGACATGATGCCTTCGTAAACGGCCCACTCCGTAGTCGCAGTGAAGCAGTAAACCTCGATAGGGATGCCCTCGGTAGTTGGTTGCAACTGACGTACCATGAGCGTGAAGTCATTGTTGATGCCGCTATGATTGCTCAAATAGAATTCAATATACTTTCTGTAGAGACCGATGTTAGTTTGGCGACGCCCGTTGAGTAGGCTCGCGCCTTTCATGTCTTTACCTGCGTTGTCGGTATCAATCTCTCCTTGGCGTTTATTCATAAACGCAGCTATAAGATCGATTTCCTTTAGTGCATCCATAAGACCTTCATCAAGGTGACGAATGGTGGTGATATCGATGTGAATGTTTCGCTTGATGCGTCGAGCTCCGCTCTCTGACATACCTCGCCAATTCACGAAACTGTCTTGCACAAAGGCCGTGGCCGGTACAGTGCTTACCGTCTTGTCGAAGTTTTTCACCTTCACGGTGGTCAGGTCTATGCTCAATACATCGCCGTCGACACCATATTTGGAAAAGGTGATCCAATCGCCCACCTTGACAAGGTCGTACATATGAATCTGGAAGTTGGCTAAAAGACCTTTGATGCTGTCTTGGAAAACCAGGATGAGTATGGCTGTGGTTCCGGCAAAAGCCCCTAAGATCGCTCCTGCTGAGGTGCCTGTTAGAATGGATATTAGTGCTATGGCTGCACCAAAGAAGGCCAACAAGCGTACTACCTGTGAAATGGTGCGGATGGGAGTGTTGGTGTACTTCTCGTTTTGACTGAGCCAATTTTCCAATGCACGCAACGTCCGGTTAACCACCGTTACGACCAAAAGCAGAATGTATACAACGACAGCCTTTTCAAAGTAGGGAATCATTCGCGGCACGTCGCTCAGAATATACGCTAGGCTATTGAATACAATGGCGGCAGGAACTAAGTGCGCCAGACCCTTGAAGACTTTTTGCTCGAAGAAGTAATCGTCCCAGGTCGCTTTCGTCCGCTTTACGGCAGCATGGATGATACTCACGAGAATGCGCCTCGAAAGAAAATCGGCCAGTAATGAAAGAAGGGCTAATAGAACAACGTCAATACCGAGTGCTATCCACTCGATGTAACGTTCGTCGACATTTTGGTTGGCGAGCCATTGGCTTGCCCAGTGAATTTTATCCATTAGAACGGGTGAAACATAGTTACGCTATCAAATCTAACTGAAGTTGCGTAAAAATATCCCAATCCGTACACGGTTGTATCATCTTGTCTGCGAATATTCCCAATCTGAGGGCTGTAAGGCACGCTAAATAGACCGCCTCCGCCAATATTATTGGCCATGATGGTGAGGTAATCAAACATGCCTGAACTCAATGTTCTCGTCTCGTAAACGATGTTAATCAAGGTATCGCGATACACAGTATATGGAGGGCCGATAAAGTTGAATCGGCTCACCTGCGTGCCTTCGATAAATTGTTCGTCGTCGAAAATGTTGATTTCTGAGTTCAAACTCATTTCGGTTTCCTGCGGTTCGAAGGGACCAACCAATCCGTTTGGTGCATATACTTTGGTCGTCCAGTAATTCTTGATCCAATACGCGTTGCCACGACCTTGTGGATCGTTCCACAGAGCGTACGGACTATAGTAACAAGAATCGGCGTCGGCGTAGTATACAGAATCTCCCGTACGAAAGTCCACCCAGCTGCTGTCGTCTTCTAAAATCTGGAACATGGGTGCTAGGAAAGTAAACGGCTGGTTAGTGCGGTCTGGAGTACTCTCCCAAAGTCCGGTTGCATTGCCGTAGCCTTGCGGTACATCGATGAGCATGTGGTAAGAAACCCCTACTTCAGAAAGTAGCGTGGTGTCTTCGTAGCGGCCCGGGCTAACCTCGTTCAGCACGCTGTACAGACTGTCTTCTACATACACCTCTACAATAGCCCCTTCAATTTCATTTGGGTCCTCCGTAGATAGATACGGCGAGCTAATGGTGAGGTCTACATAAGTACCAACACCTTCGATATCAGTAACGGAACCACTCACAGAAATGAGCGACGTACCATCGTAGGCATCTGTTTTTACCTTGTCGGTAACGTCTATTTCACAAGAGGCGAATACGGTGGCAATAATTGCTGGAATAATGAGCTTTTTCATGATTTAGAAGTCTAGGGTGTAGGTAATGGTTGGAATGGCTGTGGCAAAAATCGAAAGCTGCGTGGCTTTAGTCTGTCCTGTTGGATCGCCATTATCGTCCAATTCTTCTTCAAAGAAGATGCTAAAGGCATTCTTACGGGCATAGGCATTGTACACACCGAAGTTCCAACTGCCTTCCCAATCTCGGTTTTTCTTATTTGGAATTTTAACGTCCATACTCAAATCCAATCGGTGGTAAGCAGGCGTTCTGCTGTTGTTTCTGCTAAGTGCGAAAGGATAAATGATTCCTTCGAATTCGCTGCGTGCTTCTGGGTAGGTGTACGGCTTACCTGTTTGGTAAATGAATGAACCCGAGAAGCTGATGTTTGGTTTCCAGGCATAGGCAGCAACAATGGCAATGTCGTGTGGTTTGTCCTGAGCGGCTCTGTACCACTGTCCAAGATTGATCCACTCCTCAGGTGTTGCGCCAAGGTCGACTTGCAACTCAGAACGGCTGTAGGTGTAGGCAATCCAACCTGTCAATGCACCGATCTTTTTATCAAGTTGCATTTCAACACCATAGCTTCGGCCGCGACCGGTCATAAGGTCTACTTCAATGTTGTCTACTCCGGTAGGCTGTGCACCGTTTTTGAAGTCCACGAGATCACGCAAGGTTTTGTAGTAGGTTTCAACGCTCAACTGCCACTCACCGTTGGCAAAGTTTCTGTTCCAACCCAGAGCGACTTGATCCGCTGTACCTGGTTTAATAAAACGACCTGCTGGCCTCCATGTGTCAATAGGGAGTGAAGAGGTGGTATTTGAAATCAAGTGAATGTACTGACGCGTTCTGTTGTAGCTCGCTTTGATGGCAGAATTCTCTGTCGTTTTAAAATTGATACCGAGACGCGGTTCTATACCTTGAAGGCCGTCGTACCCTTCGATGAGTTCGCCACTGGCATAAGAGGTGGTATCCACGATGAGGTCATTGCGGACGGTTCCGTTTGCCGTAGGGTTGTAATTGATGACGTCGCGCTCTCCAAAGTTGTAGAATGAGCTGTAACGAACACCGCCTCGAATCGTGAGTCGGTTGTTTACTTTCCAATTGTCTTCAATGTAAATAGCAGGTTCTACCGCATATTCGTTTTGAAGCTCAATGTTGATGTCGGTAAGGTTGCTATCAATGTAGTCGAACGTGGTTGAGAACGGTTCGAAATCATAGACAGTCGCTTCCGCACCATAGTTCACCTGGTGGCTCGCATTCGGGAACCAGCTAAAGGCTACTTTGTTTGTTTGGTTCTTTATGTAAGCGATGTTGTCAATTTTCGCCTGAGGAAAATCGAAACCGATGGCATAATCGTAATCCGAATAGATCGTGCTGACGTTCAAGAACAACTTATCGTTGATCAGGTAGTTCCAGCGCCCAGTTAAACCGAGGTTCCCCCAGTTAAACTTCACGAGACCAGGAACACCAAAAGCATCCTTACCGTAGTAAGCGCTCAAAAACAACCTGCTCTTATCGCTAAACTTGTAGTTGACCTTCGCATTGAGGTCGTAGAAATTTGCAATGATGTTGTTGATGTCGTCGTTCGGGCTTGCTTTCAAAAGTACATCCTGGTAAGAACGACGTCCAGCAATCATGAAGCTGGCTTTGTCCTTAACAATAGGACCTTCGAACATCACTCGAGAAGAGAGTAGCCCTAAACCAACAGTACCGCCGTATTCTTTGGTGTTACCTTCTTTTTGACGAACGTCCAATACCGAAGAAAGGCGACCGCCGAAGGGTGCTGGAATACCCCCCTTGTAAAGTTTCAAATCACGAACAGCATCTCCATTAAAGACAGAGAAAAATCCGAAAATGTGTGAAGAGTTGTATACAGGGGCTTCGTCCAACAAGATGAGGTTTTGATCGGTTTTACCACCGCGAACATTAAAACCCGAAGCGCCTTCTCCAACCGTTGTAACACCGGGAAGTAGTGTGATTGAGCGGATGACATCAAACTCTCCTAAGAACTGAGGAATGGTCTTTATCTGCTTGGCGGTCAACTGTGTGGTTGACATTTCCGCACGATTCAAATTTTCATCAAGCTTTTTGGCCGTCACTTGAACCTCTTGCAACTCATTGGTCGCTTCTTTCAGTTCAAAATTGACCGTCTGACTCGCGTTTAGATTGATTTTTTTGGTCATCGTCTCGTAACCAATGTAGCTGATGGTAAATGTGTATTCACCTGCAGGCAGTGTCAAGGAGTAGAAGCCGTAAATATTTGTCACGGTTCCTTGTCTGCTTTCGTTGACAATAGAGGCGCTGATTAATTCTTCACCACTCGCTGCGTCGCGGATGTATCCGCTCAGAGTAACGTTCTGAGCCTGAGTAGTTAGGGTGAATGCTAGTCCTAGGAAGGCAAGCCATTTCTTCATAATGCGGAGGTTTTCTAACCTATTAAGGATTGAGGTCCAATTTTGTTCCGCTAATTGTCAAAGTTTATGCCAAAAGGCTTCGACAAACTTTAATCTTTTAAAAAGAGTTTGAAGCCTAAAATGGTGCCGGTTAGACTGCACCCAATTACGTTTGCAAAGATCAATGGAAAGTCACCTATGCTCAGCCCGTAGATGAGCCAGCAAAATTGGCCCGTGAACATCATGATATACATGGTTAAGCTGAGGTCTTTCACCTTTCGCTGCTTGATGATTTTCCATGCTTGTGGCACGAATGCTGAGGTGGTCAATACAGCGGCCACGATACCTATTGTTGCGATCCAATTCATCTGACAATATTACCACATTACCAGCGTATGACGACTTCGCGGTCGGTCATTTCTATATAGCCTTCTTGGTCTAGGGTAGGCACGACTAATTGGCCCCCAGCCATAATCTCTGCACCCTTTGGAATTTTAGTGCGCAGCG
>JBMZBC010000046.1:0-6418 GCA_049611965.1 Schleiferiaceae bacterium
ACTTCAGAACCTTCATGAGCTTGTTATTGTGCAGTACCAAGGCGAATGTAAAGAGGTGCTTACTGTTCAACGAAACGAAAAGTCCTCTGAGGTAGCAATTACATTGATTGAAGCAGAGAATTTAACTTCGATATCCGGAGTACAAACACCTTCAATCGTCCAGCCGGTGCAAACAGCGAAAAAATATATCATCCAACCTTCCTCGGGCTTGAACAAAAGCAATTTGCATTCTCTTCTCGCTCAACAGTTGGAATGGGAACGGCTCATCTTTGGAACCCTATACACGGGCAATAGGCTCCCTAGCCCTAGTCCGTTCTATAAGGTGTTCGAAATAAAGTCGAGCTTCTCATCGGTAAAAAAAGTACAGTTAGAGGGCGCGTATGCTATAGAATCCATAGGATCGAAGATTACCGCCAAAGAACTTCGAAAACGCCTAAAATTAAAGGAAGGCCGGGAACAAAAACTCTTTTACTTGCAGAACGGAAGAACAAAACAGATTCTCGAAGGTCATCTTATAGAGTAGGCACACTTTTTGGTTAATTTAGATGTATGCGGAAATCCCTTTGGTGCTTTTTGATTGCGACGCTTTTTTGTACAAATACGTTTGGGCAAGAAGCACTTTTTATTCCTAACGAAGGGCAATGGAACGAGGCGTTCACGCATAAAATGCCGCTGAAATATGGCGCCTTGTTTTTTCAAGAAAACAGTATTCAATTTGTGCTAAAGGATGCCGCACAGATTGAAGATTTACACAGCCACGACATGCACGAGGCAGGTCTATCGCATCACGAAAGCGATCTGAATTTCCATGTACTCAATATGGAATTCCTAGGAGCTTCAGAGGATATTGCCGTCGGCCATGATTTGGCAGGATTCAAACACAACTACTTTTTAGGAGATAATCCAGATGCATGGCGCTCAGGAGTAGAGCCCGCTAGAGGCTTAACTTATCAAGGCTTATATCCTAATGCCCTAGTCGATTTCCATACTCAAGACGGACAATTGAAGTACGATTGGCATTTGAGCGATCCACAGGCCTTAGCAGATATTCGATGGAAGTACAATGGTGCTACCTCAGTAGAATTGCATCCTGAAGGACATCTCATCGTTCATACCTCGGTAGGGCAATTTTATGAAAGCAACCCAGTTTCATGGGGATGGAAGAACGGCGAACGCATAGATTTCGGTAGTTGGTACGAATTGTACAATGGACAAATTTCCTTTGGTGTTGAATCCATTGCCTACACCCTCGACAGTCTCGTGATAGATCCTCAGTTAATTTTCACCTCTTTTAGCGGTTCACTAACTGATAATTGGGGGTTTACAGCAACCTACGATGAGCAAGGTAGATTGTACGGCGGTGGTGTGGCCTTTGCAACAGGTTATGTCAGCACGGTTGGAGCATTTCAAACGGGTTATAACGGTTCAAGCGGTCCTTTTCAAGCGTTCTTACCAGACGTAACGGTTAGTGTATTTGATCCCAACGGAAACACCCTGCTTTACGCGAGCTATTTGGGCGGAACGAAAAGTGACCATCCGCATTCCATGGTAGTCAACTCCAATGGAGAACTCATCATTATGGGAACTACCGGTTCCAGCAACTTTCCTACACAGAATGCCATACAATCGTCAAATGCAGGTGGTGCTACGGTAAATGTCAATGGCTACGAATTCGAAGATTCCGACTTATTTATAACGCGTTTCAACGCCACTGGATCTGCCTTGTTGAGTTCCACCTACCTCGGCGGTTCCGGCAATGACGGTATCAACATGAACATCAATAAAAACTACGGCGACGCATCTCGAGGTGAAGTTGTAGTTGACGACAACGACAATATTTACATTACCGCATCTACCACTAGTACGAACTTTCCTACAACGAACTGTACGAGCTGTTCAAAGGCAGGTGGACAAGATGCAGTGGTCCTCAAGCTCAATCCCTCGGGAACAGCCATTCAATGGAGCAATTATTACGGCTCCACAGCAGATGATGCGGGATACAGCGTTAAAGTACGCGGCTCAAATGTCTATATGTGTGGCGGTACCGAAGGAAATAATTTACCATCCACCACAGGCGCTTACAAGAGCAGTAAACAAGGTACCGCAGAGGACGGATTTGTAGCTCGTTTTAATGCGGCATTAGGAAGCTTAACGAGGAGTACGTACGTGGGAACCTCTGATTATGACCAAACCTTTTTGTTGGATGTGGATAAACTTGGGAATGTATTTGTGTTTGGGCAAACCTTCGGAAACTATCCAATCACAGCCGGTTCCTGGGGAACTCCGCAATACAGGAAGCAGTTCATTCATAAGATTAGTGCAGATTTAAGCACAAGCATGGCCTCTACTGCCTTTGGCTCGCCGCAAGGCACGATTAACCTCGTTCCAACGGCCTTCAACGTAGACGATTGTCTAAACATCCTACTTTCGGGCTGGGGAGGTGTCACCAATTCCGGTTTTGTACCTACCTCTGTAGATCAGCTGCCTACAAGCTCAGATGCGCTACAGACAGCTACCAACGGTTCGGACTTCTACTTTATGGTGCTCGGTAAAAACTTCACTTCGTTCGAATACGGCTCTTATTTTGGCGGTGCTTCAAGTGCGGAGCATGTAGATGGCGGAACCTCTCGCTTTGACGATAGAGGTCGGATTTATCAGGCCGTCTGCGCAGGCTGCGGGGGTAACGACGATCTTCCAACCACTCCGGGTGCTTTCTCTCAGTCGAATAACAGCAGTAATTGTAACCTTGGAGTGATTAAGTTGGACTTTGAAACAGGTATAGAGGCGATAGCCGATGTTGATTTTGATTACCTGATAGATACTACCTGTTATGAGTTGACCCTGCGCCTGTCTAACAGCAGCGTGAATGCCAATGCCTATTTCTGGGATTTCGACCAAGGCGATACTTCAAATCTTGTCGAACCTGTGGTTACATTTCCGAATCTTGGGACATACGAGGTAATGCTCGTTGCAATTGATACGGTGTGTGATAGCTATGATACTACGTACATAACTATTGAACATGATACGGCTAATTTCCCAACTGCGCTATGGACACCAGATTATGTGAGCTGTGATCTATTCAAGGAAGTGGTATTTACAGAGAGCCTTGGGGATGCAGATTACTTTGAATTCAATTTTGGCGACGGGACTACACTCGTGACTTCGAATCAAACGGTTCAGCATGCCTACCCTTCCACGGGCACCTTCATTACTACAATTACTGCGCGGGATTCATTCTGTGATGTAAGCGCACAAACCGTCCACACTATTGTGTTTGATAACGATGCTAACGTCCCCACTGTGAATGTATTCACAGACAGTTGTAGGTACGGAGGTGTAGATGTGGTTTATACCAATGTAGATAGCACCATGATCTTCCAATGGGACTTCAGTGGAACGCCGGATACCGGTATGATTCCAACGTTCAGGTACCCTGAATCTGGATTAGAAAATGTTACCTTGACCATCACCGATACTATCTGCAATCGAGACTACGATTTCGATTTCTTAGCGGATATCGTGCGCATTGATGGACGTGTATTTATCCCAACTGCCTTCACACCTAATGGAGACAATAACAACGAAGAGTTTAAAATATTCGGAAACAGTTGTCTAGAGGATCCTATTTTCATCATTTACGACAGTTGGGGCAATGAAGTATTCAGAAGTGAAGATCCGTTCCAAGTGTTCTGGGATGGAACCTTCGATGGAAAAGCTGTACCACAAGACGTGTATACCTACAGGTTTACTGGTGGTGACGAGATTCGAATGGGTACGATAACGGTAATACGCTAATTACGCTTCTTTTTCTACCGCGTAGATTTCGCGAACAGCATTGAGGAATCCCTCAGCACATTCTTTCGTGTTGAACTTGCTAAAAGAGACTCTAACAGGCTGATATTCAGATGTCCATTCTCCTAACGCACGTATCACGTGTGAGCCTTGATTCGAGCCTGAGGTACAGGCCGAACCCCCACTAACATTGATACCTTTCATGTCCAAAGAGAACGTGAGCATGTCATTGTTAGATTTAGGAAAGGCTATGGACAATACGGTATATAAGCTCTTGTCCAATTCCGAACTGCGTCCAAAGAATCGAACGCCAGGAACTATAGCCTGAACCTCATCGATGATATGTTGCTTTAGACCCTCTACCTTCTTTTGGTCTTCAGCCATCTCAGCGGTGGCAATCTCAAAGGCTTTACCCAAAGCGCAAATCCCAATGGTATTCTCTGTTCCTGCACGCATATTGCGTTCTTGTGCACCGCCTTGAATCAATGGTTTAATTTTTAGACCTGAGCGTACATACGCAAAACCAATGCCTTTAGGACCGTGGATTTTATGCGCCGAGCACGTCAAAAAATCATAAGGCGTCTCACTCACATTTATGGGAAGGTGTCCCATGGCCTGAACGGTATCTGAGTGGAACAGCGCATCGTATTGTTGACACAAGGCCCCTATTTCATCCACGGGATTCAAGTTGCCAATCTCGTTGTTTGCAAACATGAGCGAGACCAACGTCTTCGGTCCCTGCTTGAGTAACGCTTCAAGTTCATTCAAATCGATATCTCCATGTTCATTTACGGAGAGGTATGCAGCTTCTACTTCACCGCGCTCAACCATAAACTCTACGGGATGACCCACGGCGTGGTGTTCAATAGTCGTAGTGATAATGCGTTTCACACCAAGATCACGAACACTGCAAAACAGGGCCATGTTATCGGCTTCAGTACCTCCTGAAGTAAAGAAGATTTCGCTGGGTTGTGCTCCAATAGTCTGCGCAATGCGCTTGCGAACTACCTCTACCTCCACCTTGGCACCTCGGCCACTGATGTGGGTCGAAGATGGGTTACCGAAGTTCTCCATCATTCGGATCATCTCCTCTTTGACGCGAGGTTCTAGCGGGGTTGTGGCAGCGTTGTCTAAGAATATTACACCCATGGTGGTTCTGAAGTAAGTGTTCCCCCCAAAGATAGAACGAAACGTGAAATTTTAGATTATTTGGCTAAAGCTTCAAGTTCTTGGATGAATCGCTCTCCCAATTCCATGGCTTCAGCCGTACTTGGTGCCTCTGTATAGATTCGAATGATTGGCTCCGTATTTGACTTTCTCATATGTACCCAACGGTCTGACCACGTGATTTTTACACCATCAATAGTACTTAGCTCTTCGTGCTGATATTGACCTGCGATAGTTGCAAGCAGGGCATCGACATCAAGTCCCGGAGTGAGCTCTATCTTTTGTTTACCCATAAAGTATTGAGGGTATGAGGCTTTTAATTCACTGAGCGTTTTTCCTGTTTTCGCTAAATGCGTAAGTGCTAAAGCGATACCAACTAAGGCATCACGACCGTAATGCAATTCGGGCAGAATGATGCCTCCGTTACCCTCTCCCCCCAGAATGCTATTGGTAGCCTTCATCTCGTTGACCACATTGACTTCGCCTACTGCAGAAGCCGAATAGGTTGAGCCCTTAGATTCGGCCAAATCCCTCAAGGCTTTGGAAGAACTCATATTGCTTACTACGTGGCTTTTTGTGTGCTCAAGCAGGTAATCGGCAACAAGTACGAGTGTGTATTCCTCGCCGAACATCTTCCCTTTTTCATCTACAAAAGCCAAGCGATCCACATCAGGATCAACCACAATCCCCATGTTGTACTTTCCTGAGGCGCATTCTTCAATGATTTCCGTCAGATGTTTCTCAAGGGGTTCTGGATTGTGGGGAAATTGGCCCGTAGGTTCAGGATACAGATTATTGTAGGTCACCCCCATCTTATCTAAAAGCATTGGTATGGCCACTGAACCTGAACTATGTACTGCGTCTATGACTACATTGAATTTCTGATTGGCTACGAGCGTTGCATCGACCGTGTCAAGCGCTAATATCTGATCAATATGCCATTGGAGTCCGTCTTTATCTTTGGCGACGGTGCCTAAATCGTCCACTTCAGCAAAAGTGATTTCGTCACTCTCTGCGAGCGCAAGGATTTCTGCACCATCCGCACCGCTCACAAATTCGCCTTTTTCATTCAACAACTTGAGTGCATTCCATTGTTTGGGGTTGTGGGAGGCTGTTAAAATGATACCGCCCTGTGCGTTGTACCTCGGCACTAGCATTTCAACCGTCGGCGTGGTGCTCAAGCCTGTATTAATTACATCAATACCCAAGCCTTGCAGTGTGGAAACCACTAAATTTTCAATCATTTGACCGGAAGGGCGTGCATCGCGACCAATAACTACTGTACATTCACCGTGTCTCTTTTTCAGCCAAGCACCATAGCCCGCAGCAAATTTCACTGCGTCCATAGGAGTCAAATTATCACCTGCTCCACCGCCGATAGTTCCTCGAATACCTGATATACTCTTGATTAAAGTCATGGTTAAATGGTTTTACAGCGAAGATAATTGGCCTTTTC
>JBMZBC010000047.1:0-5385 GCA_049611965.1 Schleiferiaceae bacterium
CATATTGGCATTCATACGCACCAGTCCTTTAGCGAAGCTAATGGCTTCTTTATCGACCTCTGAACCTACACACTCCCAGTTAAAAGCGGCGGTTGCGAGCAGGGGATAAATCAATGAAGCACCCGCACCTACATCGAGCATGCGCACGCGTCTACCTTCAATTTTCGGCAATAAATCCCGAGCGTGTAACAAGTAATCGAACCGGCCAGGAACGGCAGGGCAGAGGTGTCCTTTTTTAAGGGACCAATTCACATTAAAACGCCACTTTAACAGCGCCTTATTGAGCAAATAAACGGCCTCAGGATTGCTAAAGTCAATGCTCTTTCTCGCAAACTTTCCCGGGAACTACAAAGGCTTCCAACTCCGGAACCGCATTCACCAGTTGATTGAAGTTGTAGTTGTTTTGGAAGGGATTCTGTGGATGCACGAGCGCTACGTTTTATGTTGCGCAAGATACCAAAGCTTAGGTAGAACATTCTTCGTACTTTTTAAGCTGCTAACAATTCACATCATGAAGAAATTCATCTTTCTATTCGCCCTACTATTCACAGGCTACAACGGATTCGCTCAAGAGGCAACAATACCTTCTGGAACGATCATTCATCAAGTTTTCTTTTGGCTCGAACATCCTGATTCCATGGAAGATAAAGCAGCATTGAAGGAGGGCCTTGAAACTCTAGGTGGTATTCGTGAAGTACAGATGCTTGCCACCGGAGAGCCGGCCTCCACCATGAAGCGTGAGGTAGTGGTGAGCGATTGGGACGTCTCTGAGACTATGTATTTTAAAAGTACCGAGGATCAAGATGTTTATCAAAATCATCCATTGCACCAAGCCTTTATCAAGGAATACGGACACCTTTGGAAAAAGGTGGTGGTTTATGACATTCGAATAGATTAGGATGAGAATTCCTTCGCGGCTGTATCAACTACATCGGCAATAACATGAAACCGTTTTCGCTGGCGGTAAAACTCTACAATTCCCTCTAAAAACGCTACTGGTTCATACCCTAATGCACGCTGCTGCTGCGATATACTACGCATTGTTCTAAAGTGATGTTTGTAGTACTTGTAACGAACTGAAATAGGCAATTCCTTTATGAAAATCTGAAGCGGTTCCGATTTGACACCGTTGTGTTCTATTAAGATGAAATCTCCAGCTAGCAGCGCATCGAGACTTGCAGCCTTTACATCCATCCGAGTAAAGCATATTCCAGCTTGAACGTACAGTTCTTCAACTAGAAACGCACGGAGGTTTTCGGTGTTTCCGACCATGGGTACTTCATGAAATGTAGAGCCATTAGTTCCGTTTCCAACATAATCAAGTACGATTTCTTCTCCTTCATCAGGTACCTCATTTAAACGACTTCTCAATCGACGGTGGATTTCTTCAACCCTTAGTTTCCGATTGCATCTAGCCGCTTGTGCTATGAGGGTTTTTAGTGTTAGTTCACCGTCACCGATAACCCTAGGGTATCGTTTTTCTACGATTGAGATTTCTGATTCTTTTGTTCTGGGATGGTAATAAAACATTACCCCAAACTCCAGAGGTAGATCCACAAACGATTCTATACGAACTCGCATAGCACCGGCAGCCGTCAAATAGGCATTGAGCTGGTCTAAACTGCGACATTTCTTTATACCGATGCCAGTGACCCCTTTATCGGGCTTTGCAATTACCGGAAATTCAATGCCCTTTGGAAGTTGGTCGAGTGTTCCTGTGTGAGAGAATCCTTTTGGAATCCAGCCCTCCCTTAGTTGCCGCAAAAGCGTTGTTTTTCGGTCGAGAAAGGCACCTCCGTAATGCATGGAAGGATTGTTAACCGTGTAGAAGAAGAACTTACCAGAAGCAATAGAATTCCAGAGGTGTAGAAAGGTGAAGCAACTGTGCCAGAACCAATTTTCGAACTGAGCTTTCATAGCATAGGCACCCATGTGTGCGTATTAGGTTTTGTTGTTTGGTTTGTATTTCACAATTTAAGTTACTAATCCTGAGTGAAATAAAAAAACGCCTCCGAGAGGTTGGGCTGGTCACAAAAAATGAACAAGGGCGGGGGAAAGGCTGTTTTTATTGTTTTATATTTCCGTGCTTAAAACAATTGAACATGTTTAAATATCTAAGAACGATTGGAATTGTTGCAATTTCAGTCTTCATGGTAGCTAGTTGCTCTGGCCCTGGCGAGATCCATGAATATTCGGTAAACGACCTAGAGTTTAGTCTTGAAGGTCCATTATTTGCTGGCCCTAATAGTGGCCAAGCTGAAATCTCTGTTGATTTGGCAGAAGCCTTGGGTGAGGCTTATGTTGATGGCATGAGAATTAGCGACGCCCGTTTGACTTCGGCGACAGTCGCTCCAAACGATTCGTTGGGTTTTGCCAATATCAATGCATTCGTAGTAGCCTTTGCTAGCGATAATGAAGATATTTCCATGCAGGAAGCTGCTGTGAAAAATCCATTGGAAGATGGCGCAGCTGAAGCGTCATTGAATGTCGCTCCTGAGGCTGAACTCGGGGAGATCATGGAAGAAGGCAAGGTATATGTTGTACTTGATGCTGACCTCGCAGAAGATTACTGGGACGGTAACCGTGACTTCAAATTGAATTTTACACTTGAATTAACTATAAAATAGAAGACCATGCTTCGCAAATTAACTTTCTTGGCAGTTTCTGCTGTCATAGCATTCGGAACATTAAGTTTCGATCTACCACAAAAATCAGAAGATCCAGGAGATCGTCTAGTAGGTATCTGGGAACCGTCGAACGGCCGTTCACGTATCAAAATTGACCGCATCGGTAATAAATACTACGGTCGTGTAGTTTGGCTCATCGAGCCGAATGATGCAGACGGAAACCCAAGAACAGATATTAACAATCCCAATCCAGACCTACGCAACGTGCCATTAAGAGGCTTCCGTATGTGTAAGGATTTCGTTTACCAAGGTGACGACCAGTGGTCTGAGGGTACGTTGTATGATCCGAACAACGGTTCTACGTACCAAGGTACCATCACTATGCGTGACATGAATACATTGGATATGCGCGGATACATTGGTGTAGAGGCTATCGGCCGTACAGATGTGTGGAAGCGTTTGAAAATGCCTTCTAGAAAGAAAAAGTAATCAATGATGCGCAACTTTTTGAAGTTAACGACGGCAGTATTCGTCCTTGCTTCAACACCAGTCTTCGCTCAAACCGACGGGACTGCAGATGACGATATAGATTGGAGCTTGTACGAGGACCTCGGTTTTGAGGACGAGAGTATGAAGCGCTATGCCAACGCGAAGATTGAAGGTTTGTCCCCTGCGAAATTGATCTCTATTGGCTATGATTTCCAAGGACCGTATTCGATTGCAGCAGGTGATCTTACTATGGCAGACGGAACTACTCTCGAGGGTAGTGACGCAATGCAAGTGAATTCTACTGCGGGTATCCGTGCAGGATTCAATCTTCCTGTAATTAGCCAAACCAATCTTGTTTGGCAGATGGGTGCCAATTATTGGAACACTTCGTACAACTACGCTGAAGCACCAACTTCTTCAGACAACCCGTTGCACCAGTCGCTTTCAGAGCACGGACTTCGTACTTCTGGTATCAATACAACCATCTACAAACCGTTGGACGATACACAGTTCATCTTGTTCCAAGGTTCTGCAGATATGAGCGGTACTTATGGTGCATCAGCGATGCCAGCGCGGTACTTGAAGTATTCTGCTGCCGCTTTGTGGGGTAAACGTCCTACTGAAAAGAAGCAATGGGGTGTTGGTTTAGCACGTACCTACCGTGTAGGTGAGTTGAACTATATCCCGGTTATTCTTTACAATTCGACAAGTGCAAACAACAAGTGGGGAACAGAAGCTTTGTTTCCAGCACGTGTACACGTAAGAAGAACGATTAACCCACGTAACATGCTATTCTTAGGATACGAGTTGCAAGGACAATCGTTCCGCATGTACGAGAACCTGCCAGGTTTTGATCTACGTGATGAAGATTTGGAAATCCGTCGTGGTGAAATCCGCGTACGTGCGGTTTACGAGTTCTCGTTGAAGGACTTCATTTGGATGTCTATTCAAGCGGGGTACCGCATCAACTACCGTTACGATGTTGATCGCTTGGTATCTGGACCAGATATCTACCGTGCATTTGGTCTTATCGACGGCACTCCAGCATATGCACAGATGAATGGCCTTACAAACCCATTCTACGTGAATATCAGCGTGAATCTAGTAAGTCCATAATTTGGTCTTAATTGAAATATAAAGCCCCACCAACTGGCGGGGCTTTTTTATGCAATTTAGTTTCGTCTTGGTCGCTTCGGGCCTCTTTTCTTGCTACGATGACCACCACCTTCAGAGGGCTTATTGCCTTGACCCTGAGGCCTCGGCTTTTTATTTCGCGGTGGGCGCTGTCCTGGTTTCTTCGGTTTTCTATTCTCAGGATCCGACCATTCTTCGGCAGCACCGGCTGCGAATGGATGGTCTTCTATGAGTGGAATAGATGCTTTAATGAGCTTTTCAATGTCTTTGAGGTATTCACGCTCATCGGCAGCACATAGCGAAACGGAGCCGCCAGAGGCATCTGCACGTCCCGTTCTTCCGATACGGTGCACATACGTTTCAGCAATGTTGGGCAGTTCGTAATTCACCACGTGTTCTAGCCCAGAGATGTCAATACCGCGTGCCGCAATATCGGTAGCTACAAGCACTTTCAGTTCACCGGCTTTAAAAGACTTCAATGCTTTCTGACGTGCACCTTGGCTCTTATTACCGTGAATGGCTGCAGCTTTTACCCCTTTCTTATTGAGAATGCGTACTACTTTATCACAACCGTGCTTGGTGCGTCCGAAAACCAGTACAGAGCCCTCCATGTCCTGAAGTAAGTGAAGGAGCATCGACGGCTTATCTTTTTTGGCTACATAGTAAACTGCTTGAGTCACGCGTTCCGCTGTGGGCTTTTCGACAGCGATGCGAACCTGCTTGTAATTAGGTCTAAGAATTTGACTGCTAAGCTCAATAATAGCCTTGGGCATGGTCGCCGAAAAGAATAAGCTTTGACGGCGCTGCGGTATAATCTTTAACAGTTTACGTATATCGTGAATGAAGCCCATGTCAAGCATTTGGTCGGCTTCATCGAGAACAAAGTGCGACAAGGAATCAAGATTGATAATGCCTTGATTGTGCAAATCAAGCAATCGCCCAGGAGTTGCTACCAGATAATCCACGCCCTTACGCAGCTGATCAATCTGAGGGTTCTGCCCTACACCTCCAAAGATGACTGCCGTTCTAATGGGCGTACCGGCACTGTATCGCTTTGCATTTTCAGCTACCTGTAGGGCCAATTCCCGCGTCGGTGTAACCACCAACGCTCGGATACGTCGCTTCTTGCTTTGTC
>JBMZBC010000048.1:0-5286 GCA_049611965.1 Schleiferiaceae bacterium
CTGAATTGCTTGATTTTTTGAAGTAACAAATCGGAACAATCGAATTAAACTCTTTTCGAGGTAACTTGTTCTTTGTTTAAACAAGTATATATGCCAGTACTCCGCGCCTTACCGGCCCACGAAGTCATGATGGGTCCGCATCCTGTAAAACAGCCGATTCCGACGCAAAGCATCGATCAGATAGATCCTTTTCTACTCATTCATCACCACAGAAGTTCTATCGCTCCTGGCACCGACCGCTGGGATGCCGGGGTAGGTCCGCATCCACATAGAGGTTTCTCTCCCATTACATTTATGTGGGAAGGAGGTGTCCACCATAGAGACAGCCGAGGAAATAACAGTGTTGTAGGCGGCGGCGGAGTGCAATGGACAGATGTGGGTATGGGCATCATTCACAGCGAGCGCCCACCAGCTGAACTCTGTGAGAATGGCGGTGTACAGGAAATCATTCAGATCTGGGTCAACCTTCCCAGCGCCATGAAAATGATGGAGCCGGTTTATTTACCTTTTCAAAAAGAGGAATTGCCTTCTGCCCACGGGCATCCTGAATTAAAGATAGTTTCGGGCGATCTCGGTCACGGTCAAGCTATGGGTCCATTAAAAGGTGCTTATCCCGTAACTAGTGCCCACGGTGTAGCTACCACGGCACCGTTTTCCTTTACTGTGAAAGAAGGTGAAAACGGTTTGTTTTACCTTCTGAGTGGTGGAGGGCGACTTGAAGGTTACGGCCTGGTGGAAAATGCCATGCTCTATCATTTAGGAACAGGCGATTACAAGGCGCATTTAGAGGAGGGCACCAAGGTCTTCTTTATCTCTGCTGCCCCAATAGGCGAAAAGGTGGAAAGCTACGGCCCTTTTGTAATGACGAATCAAACGGAAATCATGGAAGCCATGCGAGATTACCAAATGGGAAAAATGGGGTATTTGGTGGAGCGTGACATGCCTTAATTCCTTTTTGCTGTGCGTATCTTTGCACCATGACCGATAACAAGCGAGACATCCGCGGACTATCCCAGGAAGCTTTGATCCATTTTTTTGAAGAAAACGGAGAGAAGGCCTTCCGTGCCAAACAAGTCTATCAGTGGCTGTGGCAAAAGAGTGCGCAGAGCTTTGATGAAATGACGAATCTCAGTAAGTCAACTCGCACATTGCTTAACGATCACTTCGTCTTCAACTTACTTGAGGTTGATTTGATGCAACGCAGTGTGGACGGTACCATTAAAAATGCGGTAAAGCTTCACGATGGAGCCTTGGTTGAATCGGTTTTAATCCCAACAGAAAAACGGATTACAGCTTGTGTAAGCTCGCAAGTGGGGTGCTCCTTAGATTGTACTTTCTGTGCGACAGCTGCATTGAAACGTATGCGAAATCTTTCCCCGGACGAGATTTATGACCAAGTAGTTGTGATTGACAAACAGGGCAAGGAATACTTCGGACGGCCATTGACCAACATTGTGTTCATGGGTATGGGAGAACCCTTGTTGAATTATCAGAATGTGCTTTCTGCGATTGAAAAAATCACCGACCCGAAAGGATTGGGTCTTAGCCCACGCCGTATTACGTTAAGTACCATTGGTGTACCCAAGCTGATCAAGAAGATGGCTGACGATGAGGTTAGATTTAACCTGGCCATTTCCTTGCATAGCGCTATCGAAGAAAAGCGCGCAAAACTGATGCCCCTGGCACATAAAACGACCACCCTTGCAGATCTGCGCGAAAGCCTACAGTATTGGTATGCCAAAACGGGTAAGAACGTCACGTTTGAATACGTCATCTGGAAAGGAATCAATGACCAAGAGTCGGATGCTAAGGCATTGGCGAAATTTTGCGGTGCCATACCAACCAAGGTGAACATCATTCAGTATAATCCTATTGATAACGGACCGTACACCCAAGCTCCACAAGAGGCTGTGGACATGTACAAACGCATCCTTGAAAACAAGGGAATCATCACAACTATCCGCCATTCTCGCGGTCAAGACATCGACGCAGCCTGCGGCCAGCTCGCCAATAAAGGGGAGTAATAGGTACTGTCGGTAACTTTTACTTTTTCACATTTCTTGGGTTAGCTGTGGTCAATTCAGAATTTGATGAACCAATCAATTCTAATTCGCTATGCTCATCCGAATTCATACAGTTCAGCCGTCCATTCTTCTTCCAGTCCCGGTCCTGCTAGAGGTCAATATATCCCGTGGAATAAAGTTCCACATATCCGGCAATGTGCACGGTTCTATAAAAGAAAACCGCCAGCGTATTTACGCCACTTTAAAAAATGAGGGATGGCATTGGCCTGGACAACGAATTACACTGAACTTTAGGCCGTTGGAACTTCTCAAAAAAGGAAGTCATTATGATTTGCCCATGGCTGTTGGAATTCTCGGAGCAAGTGGTCAGATTTCTACGGAACTCTTGGATAAGTCCTTGTTTTATGGGGCTATACAATTGGACGGAACCATAGAGCCAGCCGCCGCACCGTTCAAACTCCTTCAAACTGCCTATCACAGCGGGCATAAACGAGTAATCCTAAACATACCAGCCACTAGCGTGAGAAGCCTTAGCGCGGAATTTCACACCTTAGAAATCGTGAACGTCTCTAAGTTCAGCGAGGTGATAGCCTTTCTTCAAAAGGGTATACTTCCCATTAATGAGGACACTAACATTCCTGAACTCGAAGAAAACAGTCATGGGTGTTTCAGTGATGTCAAAGGTCTTCAGTCTTTTAAACGTGCCTTAGAAATAGCCGCTTCAGGAGGGCACCACGTATTGCTCAATGGCGCTCCTGGAATCGGGAAAACTATGCTCTTGGCTCGATTTCCATCTATTTTACCACCAATGAATACGTCAGATAGGAGTGTCTTTGCGATGATCAACGAGGAACGCGGCTCCACCTTCGGCGGTCGCCGCCCAGTCATAAGTACAGTGCCTGAGGAATCCATAAAATCGCTATTTGGCTCGAGGGAAGTCCAAGCGCTCAAGGGAAATTTGGAGCTAGATAATTTCGCTAATTGGAACTCGGAGGTACGCGCTGTTTCGAAAGGAGTATTGGGAAAATTTCATCGGGCTTTTGGCGGAGCACTCATTTTGGACGAATTACCTACATTTTCAAAACCTGTCTTGGACGCCCTCTTGCTTCATATGGATCGACATAGGGTTCAGATGATTATGGCAATGAATCCCTGCCATTGCGGCTATTTCAATCATCCAGAAAAAGAATGCACATGCAGTGCTGCGGCTTTCCATAGATATCAAGGTATCCTCTCTGGTGCTTTGCTCGATCGTGTAGATCTTCAGTTGATGCACACTCAATCTGCGTCAAAGGTTGAGAGTGAAACTTCTATAACGATACAACGACGTGTGGTCGAGTCGTATAAGCGTCAGATAGACCGATCAGAAGTTCAGAACGCACGATTGTCCTTGGATGAACTTAAGCCCATTGTGTTGTATAACGACGCTATGAAACGATACTTCCTTACTCAATATAAGACGGCAAAGTGGAGTTTAAGAAAGCAGCGAAGTTTGTTGAGTGTATCCCTGACCATCGCCGATTTAGAAGGTGTTCGTCCAAGTAAAAAACACTTGGAAGAAGCAATGGCTCTTAGCACATTTTCGGCAAAAGCTTCTAAGGGTGAACCAAAGCAGAGGACCTACAAACGTCCAACAGTAGTCCTTGGGCCGAATATCAAAGTTTAGAAGAATTAACGCCTCCAGCTTGGATCCTTAGGGTCGGGTGCGTTTTTAGTCCATTCAATAGGGCCGTTGCAACCAATCTCAATAACCATTGCATTCGGAGAGCCGAATACCCCTAGCATGGCACTGCGCCAGTCTCTGAATTCATCGATATCTGTGGCATAGCAGCTCAAAGTGAGTATACTAATGCTCGTGCCGTCGATGATGACAATAGCAGGGTCAACATGATCAACGGTACGGTAATCGCGACCAGGAGTGATGCGCTTGTTTCCGATGAATTCCTTGAACCAGAATTTTAAGGCATACTTGAGTTCTTCTTCATCCTCATAAACGAAAGTGCTCAAATCGTATTTGGGACGTACGCTATTACCTAGCTCGTTTACCTCTTTCTCTATCTGCTTTAATTGATAGTACTGATGAAAGACGAATTGTGTTTCGCTTAACACACCGTAATCAGGTTCGGAGCCATTGAGTTCCTTGATTTTGAACTTTGCACTCTGCTCTTGAAGAAACAGGGCAGTTCGCTGTTTTACTTCTTCAGTTTGCGCCAATAGCATGAATGGCATAAAGGCTAAGAGGAATGCTGTCTTTTTCATAATTGTAAATCTGCTACCACAAAGTTAGAACCTGCAACGATAATTAAGTCACCTTCTTCTGCAGCAATTTGCGCAGCCTCTAAAGCGCTGTTTACGTTATCGTATTGTGCCCCATAAAGCTCAAATTTCGAGCCAATTTCACTTAAGGCTTCAGCCGATAATGTGCGGTTATTAGATGTTGCGGTCCAATAATAGTTTGCTTCTTTGGGCAGTAGCTGCAGCACCGCACCCATGTCTTTGTCGGCGGCGGCGCCTAACACCCAATGCTGGCGACCGCGACATTCCGCCGCCGCTTGCTTCACAAGAAAGGCAAAAGCAGTGCTATTATGTCCAGTATCAACCACGACTCGAGGCGACTCACAGATGGGTGTCCAACGTCCAAAGAATCCCGTGTTTTCTCGAACTCGGGTGAACCCTAAACTCCATAGACTCTTACTTTCAGGGAATAATAAATCCAATACAGCTGCAGCGCCATTGATGTTGTATTTCTGATAGCTTCCCTTTAAATCAGATGGTAAATCATAGGAATTGGCCCAAAAGAGGGGAGCACCTTTTACGCTGGATGCATCAATAAATGCCTCCTTGGTCTCTGCATCTTTTTCTACAACAACTACAGGAACGCCAGCCTTGATAATTCCTGCTTTTTCACTCGCTATGGTTCGGCGATCATTACCTAAAAATTGCTGATGATCGAGCCCGATATTCGTAATCAGGCAAATTTCTGGGGAACAAATGTTGGTAGCGTCTAATCTTCCGCCCATTCCGGTTTCTAGAATGATCCAGTCTACTTGCTGATCCTCGAACCAACTCATGGCCAACATCATGGTGAGTTCAAAAAAGCTGTTGCCACGCTCTTCGAAGGCATTCACATGCTGGGTGACCCATTGGGCGATAAATTCCTCAGAAATCATTTCGGAACCAATCTTTGCACGCTCTCTAAAGTCGAAAAGATGCGGGGAGGAGAATACACCAACGCGCAAACCCATTTCCTTCATTCCCGAGG
>JBMZBC010000049.1:0-4904 GCA_049611965.1 Schleiferiaceae bacterium
GCCAAGAAGGGTGAGCTCCTTGAGGGTTCTAAAGAAGTGGTCGCCATCTTTCTGTGCGGATTCATCCAAAGCGGTCAAGAATTCTTCCCGCTCCATCTGAGTGGCTTCTTCAAAAGGACGACCGATGGCCTTTTTGCCTTCGACAGCAATCTCGTTGATGCCGGCGTTGAGTTTCTCTTGCATGTCCGGGTAGTAGCAATCGCGGATCATCACGTCGATAAACGCGCCAATCTTTGCGTCGCGGGCGCCAGCGGTAGCCGTGCGGGGGATGATGGTCTCTGCAATAGCATCGAGCATCGCAAGGCGCAGTGGGCCTGCAGTTGTGGTCTCTGGATCGAACGAGCAGCTCTCCAACAATACCGTTGGGGCTACGAGGGTACCACCGATGGCCATAGCCATGCGTTGTACCATTTGTCTACGAGTCAATTTTTGTTGTTCCATTGCGCTGTAGATTAAAGGTTACCTTTTTTCAATTCCTTCACGGCAAAATCGGCTGCACGAGCAGTCATTGCCATATACGTAAGTGAAGGGTTTACACAAGAAGCCGAAGCCATTGCGGCGCCGTCGGTCACAAAGACGTTCGGGGCATCCCAGACTTGGTTCCATTTGTTCAAGACAGAGTTCGAAGCATCGGTACCCATGCGTGCCGTACCCATCTCGTGGATACCCATACCGAGGGCGTAGTCGCTTTCCCACGGGTAGACGTCTTTGAATCCTGCTGCCTCGAGCATATCTACAGCATCCTGTGCCATATCTACGCGCATTTTCTTCTCGTTCTCTTTGAGTTCCGCATCAAACGAAAGCACAGGGAGTCCCCATTTGTCCGTTTTCGAGCGGTCGAGTTCAATTTTGTTGTCGTGGTACGGGAGGACCTCACCGAAGGCGGTCATACCCATAGTCCACGGACCTGGTTTGCTGATAGAGTCTTTAAAATCGGCCCCAAGACCCATTTCACGAACACCGCGGCGCCAGTCGCCACGAGAGGCAGAACCTTGGTACCCGAAGCCGCGCAAGTAATCGCGCTTATCGCCATACCAGTTGCGGAACCTAGGGATGTAGAATCCGGTTGGGCGGCCACCGAAGTAGTATTTGTCTTGATCGCCTTCCCAAGTTCCCGATGCACCAACGCGGAAGTGGTGGTCCATGAGGTTGTGACCCAACTCGCCAGAGCTCGATCCCAATCCACCATCCCATACATCGGTAGCACTGTTCATCAGCACCCATGTTGAGTTCAAAGCAGAGGCATTCAAGAATACCACCGGCGCGGTAAATTCATAGGTCATGTTGGTCTCGGCATCCAAAACCTCTACGCCTTTTACGCGCTTGTTGTCTTTATCGTAAATAAGCTCCTTCACGATGCTGTGTGGACGCAGGGTCAAATTGCCCGTGGCCATTGCAGCAGGAAGGGTAGAGGCTTGGGTGCTGAAGTATCCGCCGTACGGACAACCCAACCAACATTTGTTTCTGTATTGACATCCGGCACGTCCCTTGTGCGGCACGGCGATGTTTGAAGTACGTCCAATGATAAGGCGACGTTTTTCGTCAAAGGCTTTGCGAATGCGGTCTGCAGCCGTCTGCTCCACACAGTTCAGCTCCATGGCGTGCAAGTACACGCTGTCCGGCAATACGTCCATGTCCTCGTGTGAACCACTAAGACCGGCATGGCGCTCTACGTGCTCGTACCACGGGGCCAGATCGTCATAGCCAATAGGCCAAGGAGTACCCACGCCCTCTTTAGCATTGGCCAAGAAATCCTCGCGGTTCCAACGGTAGCTCTGGCGGCCCCACATCAACGAACGGCCTCCAACGTGGTACCCACGGTACCAGTCGAAACGCTTTTTCTCTGTGTAGGGACAGTCCTGATCGTCCACCCAAAACTGCGGGTTCAACTCATTCAAAGGATAATCACGGCGCAATACTGGATTGCGGTCCTTTTGCGCTGTAGTAGGCTGACCGCGGTGCGGGAATTCCCACGGGTCCATGTTGGTGGTGGTATAGTCCTTAATGTGCTCTACGTTTCTACCGCGTTCGAGCATCAAGACCTTCAGTCCTTTTTCAGTCAGCTCTTTTGCTGCCCAGCCGCCGGAAATTCCAGAGCCGACAACAATCGCGTCATAGTGCATTTTATCTTCTGCCATGGTGTATAGGGTTATCTTATAAATTCGTTATAGCTCTTTTGCATGCTTTCCTTAATAGGTTCAGCGAATACATATTCTAGCGCTACATAGCCGTCGAAACCTACCTTATCAATAGCTTCCATGACGGCGGGGTAATTAATTTCTTGATTGTTCCAAGGCTCATTTCTACCCGGCACGCCAGCGACGTGGTAATGGCCGTAGAAGTTATGATTTTCTTGGATGTTTTGGATGAGGTTGCCCTCCATAATCTGCATGTGGTAGATGTCGTACAGCAGTTTGAAGGATGGACTGGCCAATTCCTTCGCGAGTGCAATCCCCCAGCTGGACGAATCTGCCATATAATCCGGGTGGTCGACGATGCTGTTAAACAGTTCCATCTGCAAGACGACGCCGTGCTCTTCAGCGAGCTGGACCATCGGTCGTAGGGCACGCACTGCTTGCTGTAGTCCGTCCTCCTCGCTGAGCCCACGTCTGTTGCCGCTGAAGCAAATTAAATTTTGGTAGCCGGCTTTGGCTACGCGAGGAATCATCTCTGTATACCTCTGGTGAAGCACACCTTCAAATTCTTCGTGGATAAAGCCGTCCACTAGGTTGAGTTCGGCACCGTTACACATCGAGCTGTCCAGCCCGTGCTTCTTTAAATGGTGCCAATTTTCCGGTCCCACCAAATCAATAGCTTCAATGCCCTGATCGGCGAGCCACGGGCACAAATCTTCCCACTCGAGATCAGATACGGTCCAGTGGCTCACACTGCGTTTGTATCCGAAAGGGCGCGATGGGCCATCACCCGCTAGGGTCTCCGAAGCATAGATCTGCGACGGGAGCGCAGTGGCTGCTGCAAGGCTCATCAGGGATTTTATGTGCGTTCTGCGATTCAAGCTCTAGGTAATTAAGCTTCTTGTTTGCCTCTCATGTAGAAGTGAATTCCTGCGAATATCACGATGAGGGCAATGGGTATATAAAGTGTGGTCTTGATGACGGCACGTCCGGCCTCTACCTCACTTAAATTCGAAATCAATCCGTCGTAGTAGCCGCCCATAATCTGGGTGTAGATGGAAACGGCAAACATCCCTGCTGCACCGATCACGGCCATACCCACGGCACCCGTCTTGGGCAAATAGGTCGCTACAAAGCCAATCATCGTTGGCCAGAAGTAGGTCACACCCACACCGAAGATTACAGCACTTACAAAGAGCATATTGCCGTCTACGGTGGCCATCATGTACAATCCGATGGTGGTGAACACGGCGCTAAACAGGAGCATACCTGTGGTGGAGAATCGGCTCACGACTGGAGCGGCCATACCGCGTCCAAGGGTCATGACGCCAGAGGTAATGAGGAGGATCAAAATGGCATTATCGCTAACGCTGCGCAGCAGTACATCCACCCATTGGTTGATGAAAAGCTCCGAAGTAGCGGTCCCCAACATGGCAATGGTGATGATGATAAACAATGGGTTCAATAGCGCACGGTACATTTCGCTGTCCGAAACGGAATTGGCCACGCGTTCCGTAACTGGAAATTCGAGGCGCTCCATTTGAATGGCATACCAAATGGTTGGGATCAACATCACCGCCATCATGAGTTGCCAATTCAGGCCTGCCTTCCCAAAAGCGAAGGCGACCAATGACCCAATAACAATACCCCCTGGGAACCAAAGGTGGAACTGGTTGAGCTTGGTGGTCTTCTCTTCAGGATAGATTGAAGCGACCAACGGGTTGCATACGGCTTCCACCATACCGTTGGCGAGGCCAATTAAAAGGGTAGATGTCCACAAGGACCAAAAGCCCCCTGCGAAGATGGTGAGAAGGATTCCAGCGAAGTGACCGAGGTACGCAAGGCGCATCAAATTCTTCATGCCGACCTTGTCCACAATGGCACCTCCAATGATCATGGAAACGGGGAATCCCCAAAATGCTGTGGCAGCGATACGACTGAGTTCGCTGGTATTTAATTGAAATTCTACTCCCAGATCACCCAAAATCCCGGCTCGGATTCCAAAGCTCAAACTGGTTACCAAAAGACTTGCACAGCTGGCTATAAACAGTGCACTTCTGTTAGACGCGTTAGTCATCGTTTCAAAGAGTGTTAGTGTTACAAGTGTCCAAGATACACTTTCTAACTTTACGATGTATATTATTGTGACAAAAAGTCACATTGATTTTTAGTGGGCTCCGAAGCCTCCCAAATTCAATGCCCTTGGGAGAAGTGTGTTTTGGACATTTATGGCTACTTTGCAATTCTAAACGCATCACACATCTATGAAAGGCAGATTGAGAGCCGCAATGATTGGCGGCGGTCCAGGAAGTTTTATTGGCGGAGTTCACCGCATTGCTGCACGTATGGACGGCGAATACGATTTGGTTGCCGGAGCCTTCTCGAGCAAGCCTGAAAAGTGTTTGGAGACTGCCCGCGAGCTCGGGATTTCTGAAGATAGAGCCTACGGGAGTTGGAAGGAGTTGATCGAAAAGGAATTGGACCGTCCAGCAGAGGATCGCGTTCAAGTCATCATGATTACCACACCCAATCACGTACATGCTGCGCCTACCATTGCTGCCTTGGAAGCAGGCTACCACGTCGTTTTAGACAAGCCGCTCTGTACTTCCATGGAGGAGGCGCATGCTATCGAACAAGCTGTGGAAAATGCTTCGGGGTTGTTCTGCCTCACCCACACCTACACGGGCTATCCGATGGTCAAAGAGGCCAAGCACCAGATTGCTACAGGCGCTCTCGGCAAGGTGCGTAAAATTTATGTCGAGTACCCGC
>JBMZBC010000050.1:0-4244 GCA_049611965.1 Schleiferiaceae bacterium
ATGCCGAAGGTGGGGACAAAGGAATGAAGGCCGTTTCTGCGGTCAGTGATGTTTCCCTTATTAGTATCACCGGTATCGCATTCGAAGGGGTAGCCGGTATTGATGCAACAGCTTTTGGAGCGCTTTCCAACGAAGGCATTAGCGTGAAGCTAGTCAGTCAAGCCTCTAGTGAGCGCAGCCTCGGTCTTGTGGTTTCACAAAAGGATGCCCAGCGTGCCGTTACCGCACTTGAAAAGGCATTTGAAGGTATTCGTGGGACCGCTATTAAGGCGACTGAAGGATTGACCATACTCAATATTGTCGGCAGACATAATTATGCGCTAGAGCGTGCCATCTATGAGTTAAGACGCAACAATGTTTGGATGCACCTGATTGCCAACAGCGTGGAAGGGCACCAAATTTCCTTGGTCATTCGCGGTACCAATGAGAAGAAAGCATTAGAAGTGGTACACAGTGCCTTGTTGGGCCAGTACAAGCGTTTAAACGTCTTCTGCTTTGGTAAAGGACTGGTTGGAGGCACATTCATTCGTCAGGTCTTTGAGAGCGCCGAGCATGTTAAGGAAAAGCGTCATTTAGACGTTCGTTTAATAGGCGTGGCCGATTCCACTAAATCCCTCTTCTCGCCTGAGGGACTAGGTGAGCAGTGGAAAGAGGAACTGTCGCAAAGTACCGCATCAAATGATCCAACAGCCATCGCCCAGCAGCTCAAAGATTCAGGATTGACCAACCTAGTAGTCGTAGACAATACGGCGGACGAGAAACTCACGTCGTATTACCCAGAGTTTGTGAAGGTAGGTTGTGATCTTGTGGCCAGCAATAAGAAGGGAAATGCCCGTGAACAAGCCTTTTATGATGACCTGCGTAAACTTCTTGTAAGAAAAGGCAAAACGTTCAAATACGAAACTAACGTAGGTGCAGGGCTGCCGCTCGTGGATACCCTTTTGCAATTGCACCACAGCCACGATAGAATAACACGAATCAAAGGCGTTTTTAGCGGCTCTATGAGTTTCTTGTTCAACACCTTTAGTGCAAGCGATAGAAACTTTACGGATGTGTTGAACGAAGCACAGAGCAGCGGCTTTACAGAGCCTGATCCGCGCGAAGACCTTAATGGCATGGACGTGGCGCGTAAACTTTTAATTCTTGCTAGAACGGTAGAGGTTAAGGCAGAAATTAGCGAGGTAAGCATTCAAAATCTCATTCCTGAAGCCTTCCAAAATGAGCAGCCTTACGAAAACTTCAAATCTTGTTTCCCCGCCTTGGACGATCATTACGCTGCGGTGAAAAGCGCATTGAAGCAGGATGAGGTACTTCGCTATGTAGGAGATTTGGAAATCGACCCAAGCGGTAAAGCTTTGCTGAAGGTGGAACTAGCAACCGTTAATAAAACTTCCCCTTTGGGAGGTATTCAGGGTTCGGACAGCTTATTTGAAATCTATACGGAAGGCTACGGCGACCACCCCATGGTCATTCAAGGAGCCGGTGCAGGCGCTGAGGTCACTGCCCGAGGCGTCTTTAGTGATGTTTTAAGGTTAGGTTAAATTCAAGCCTCCTGATACTTTGAGCACCCATTATTTGGGGTGTGCGTGCTACTTTTGATTGATAATATGATGATGACACTCGCAGATTTTCGCACCTTTTTAGACCACGTTGATTCCCTGGAATTCATTCAGGTAGACGGTACATCCGTAGCGCCTCATTTTCACATTACAGAGGTAGGTCAGATGGACCGATTTTTTATCGATTGCGGCGGTACCGTAAGAAAGACCTCAAAGGTGAACTTTCAGATGTACATCGATGTAGATTTTGACCATCGCTTATCTATTGAAAAGCTTGCCGGCATTGTGGATGCCTCGATTAATCAATTGGGCTTAAATCCAAATCTTGAGCTTCAAGTAGAATTTCAAGGAAAAAGCATAGAAAACTACGGATTGGAGTACGAGCAAGGAAAGTTTGTTTTTCAATCGCTCCAGACAGACTGTTTAGCCAAAGACAAATGTGGTATCCCAGAAAAACCTGCTAAGGCAAAAGTTGCCTTAGGTCAAAGCGCTTGTGCTCCAGGCTCAGGTTGCTGTTAGGTACTGCACGCCTTACAGGTCCCTTTCGCGGTAATTTCTAAGCTGTCTATAACCACTTCAGGGAGGGTGAATGCTATCTCACTACTGAGATGCAAACATTCTACCGTTCCGCAATCCTTACATTTAAAGTGAATATGGTCGTGGGTGTGTGCATGGGTAGTACATCCGCCACAAAGCGCATAATAGCTTTCTCCATTTTCTTCTAACGCCTTATGGATAAGACCTTTTTCAATGAGCGCTAACAGCGTTCGGTACAACGTCGTGCGGTCAAATTCACAGAGTGCTGCTTGCAGCTCACCGTAGGGCTTGGCCTGATGACGGTCGCCCAACGCTTCAAGAATGGCCAAACGAATCTTGGTCACTCGGAGATCGTGGTTCTTTAATGTAGTGGCAGCATCCATAATTAGAAGTTTTGTACCCAGCTCAAGGTGAAGTTACGCCCTAAAGCGTCTGCAAAATAACGCTGCCTGTTCAAATAATCTCGGTAAGAGGTATTGAAGATGTTTTCAATGCCTACTCTAAACTTCGGTTTGAGACTAACCCCCTTGAGCGTAGCGCCTAGATAGAGGTCGAAAAGATGATAGCTCTCGGGTGGCGCAATAAGATCAAGGCTGCTATCCCAGTTCCACTGTTGAGCCGTATATCTGTGCATCACGGATACATTTAAATTGCGCCAATTCTTCCATTGAGGAACTTCGTAGCCCAAGTTGTTTTGGACGTTTAAAGGCGGCATAAAATTTAGCGGCAAATTTTCAGAGGTATTCATCCCATAGACGTACCCCCAAGTGGATTCAAAATTCAAGTGCTCGCTAAATGCGTATTTGAACACGGCATCACCACCCAATAAACGCGCATCGCATTGCTCGTAGGTAAACACCGGGAAAGCACCACGTATGGTCAACCTGAAGGTTTGCTGAGGTTGTAAGTAAATGTATCCGTCAAAGAAATGGGTGTAGGCCCGGACATCTAAATGAAGTTTTTCACTCACCTTACCTCTTAATTGTAGGGTGGATTTTAGTCCAATTTCTTGGTCCAATTCCAGGTTCCCTTCTTCAATACCACTCACACCTTGGTGTAATCCGAAGGCGTACATTTCGTTAATCTCAGGCGGCCTTTGGCGCAGGGAGCTTTCCGCTAAAATTTGCCATTTGCTCCCTAAATTCCGGCTAATGCGACCCAAGAGACTAAAGTTGTGGTAGTTGTCGTCGTAGTACAGAGGTACTCGAGGTACGCTGTTCGATAGCTTGGCAATGTTTCGAAATGTATAGTCGTACCTAGCACCAAACTCCAGTTCATACCCCCCGACAGCGCGATCCAACGCGATGAAAGCACCATTGGTGAATGCTGTATAGTTGGGTAGAAGAGGAGTGATGCCTGTTTCTGGTAGGTTCCAGTTGTTCCTGCCTAAGAATTGATAGCCGGTTTCTAGCCACTCGTTCGACCAAAGCAATTCGTTTTGGATGCTGTACTGTAATAATGATAGGGCTGGGATATCACTTCTGCCGCTGCGGCGTACATCGTATTCCCGGCGCTGATCGCGTTGGCCGGCAAGATGCCACTCTAAAGTTCCTAAGTCTGTATGTTTTTTAAGACCAGATTTCAGTTGGTGGTGCTGAACCCATTGACGCGGTGCTTCAATCTCGTAGGAGAAGGCAGAATCTGTAAAAAACGGTACTTCGCGAGAGAAGGCGCTCTCGAGATCAGTTAAGTTGCCAATGTGACTACCGCGCATGATACCATATTCTGCGTTGAAGTAATTGTATTTACCTTCCCATTCAAGGGTATTGTTCCATTGCTTGTGCAGTTCAGCGTTCGCGTGTGCTTGACGCGTCCCAGTATTGTTTAAGAAATAGTTTGGAGCACGACGGTCGCCGTACTGTTTCAAAGTGCCTCCTACACGCCATTGGAGCGTTTCTAAGCCCTTAAAGAATTGTCCGTTGACAGTACCTCCACGACCATTACTTTCGGCGGTGGAGCGGATTTTTCCGTGAATGTGAGGATCAAAAGGAATTGGCCCCGATTCTAAAATCACAATCCCGCCCATGTGGGTGCCTGGATAACGCATCGCAGCAGCACCACTAACTACGCTCACCTCGCTCGCGCTATTCAAATCAATCTCTGGGCTGTGATCCGCCCCCCATTGCTGGCCGGTATGAACGACACCAT
>JBMZBC010000051.1:0-645 GCA_049611965.1 Schleiferiaceae bacterium
TTCACAGTGTTCGCCACGGTATCTGTGGTCAAGGTCATTTCGCCACCGTAAGCCCCATTCCACAAAGCGGGATGGTTGTGCTTTAGCTCGAAAAGCGTCGCGTAGAAATCGGCATGATCAGCATTCGCAGACCAATCCACTCCTACAGTATCCTTACTAAAGAATGGGAATCTGAAATCGATCCCAGCTTCTTGACCGGTGTACAACAATGGGAAACTCTGGTCCATCATGAAAGCCATGGCAAAGAAGGCGCGCGCATCATTACCCATGCGCTCGATAGCGCTGCCCTGCCAGCTGTTTTCGTCGTGGTTGGAGGTGAAGTACAACTTCATTGCATCGTCGCCGTAAACCGTATCGTTTTTAGCGGCATATACTTCGAGTTCGTGAACGCTTTTGTGGCCTTTGGCTATATCGTTCATTAAGTGGTGCAACTCCCAACCGTAATCCGCGTTGAAGGTGCTGAGCAAATGCGGCTCGCTCCATTCCGCTAGGAAGAAAAGGGGTCCGTGCTTTTCGCGCAGCATCGGAATGGTATGCTCCCAGAAAGCGTACGGCACCATTCCGGCCATATCACAGCGGAATCCGTCGATGCCCGTGTTGCTCACCCACCAATCCATTTCTGCAGCCATAGAGTCGATCAAAAGC
>JBMZBC010000051.1:655-4075 GCA_049611965.1 Schleiferiaceae bacterium
CTTGATCGCGGGTATAGAAATCGTCGTTCGTTTCTACCCAAGGGTGGTCCCAAGCACTGTGGTTGGCGACCCAGTCGAGCAATACGTGCATGCCCAAAGCGTGTGCTTCGTCCACGATGTCTTTGAAATCTTCAACCGTTCCGAAGGCCGGGTTGACCGCGGTGTAATCTTGGATGGAATAATAACTGCCAAGCTCGCCTTTTCGGTTGCGTTCACCAATAGGTTGGATGGGCATGAACCACAGGATATCTACGTTCATTTCTGCCAATCGTGGGAGGTGCTCCTTAAAGGCATTCAACGTTCCTTCCGGCGTGTATTGACGGATATTGACCTCATAAATGTTCGCGTCCTTCGCCCACTCCGGAAGCATTGCATCTTCCCAGGCTGAAGTGGTTTCAGGTGCCGATTCCGGTGCAGTACAAGCAGCGATAGTGAATGCTGCACTAAGCGCTAATAATGTTCTTTTCATGGTAAGTGAATTAGTCTTGGTTGAATTGGCCGCAATTGCGGGTTTGGTAGATTTCGCCGTCTGCAGGAACAGTAATGTCCCAATCTTCTAGGTAGCGGTCTTCATTACTGTTGTTAAAGAAGAATCGCACCTCCTGTTCCATGTACTTGCGCACAATAATGAGCAGGTGTGGTTCAGGTTGGAAAACGGTCGTTGAACCGTAATTCAAGGCCATGAGTTGGCTTCGAGTTTCATTCAATTGCGCAATGCGATCAAAGAGCTCCTGCTGGCGTGGTGAAAAGTCGAACGGCATCATCTTTCTGTTGTCCGGATCGTTTCCGCCGTGAAGGGCAATCTCGTCACCGTAGTAGAGAATAGGAATACCAGGAACGGCAATGTTAAAGGCGTGCATCGCCGCCATTTTTCGATACCCACGCTCAGTAGGTTCTGGGATCTCGCGTGTCCAACCGGCAAGCTTACTGTCTTCACTCATGCTGAGGTGTCCTGAGGCCATAGAGGAGAAGCGCGGCTTGTCCTGATTTCCTGAAATATTCCCCATTAAATGGTGGTGACCATAGTAGGTGAGGCTGCTTTCTAAAGCCTTGCGCAGGCGGTCGAACGTGGCTCCTTCTTGTGTGAAGGCTTCGAACGCTGCATCGTAGAGGTTAAAGTTGAATTGGGCATCGACCTTACCACTACCGACGTAGCTGGCAATGAGCTCATCCGAGCCGTAGGTTTCTCCTATCTGGTACACATGATCCTCGCTGGCGGCACGAATTTTCTGGGTGAGCAAACGCGTGAAATTCATCGGGATGTGCTTGGTCGCATCGTGGCGGAAGCCGTCGAAGTCGTATTCTGTGATCCAAACCAGCGCGCTATCGCTCATCAGGTCGGCAACGGTGTCGTTGCGAAGCTCAAGGGTCGGCATGAAGGTGTCGAACCAAGTCGTCAAGCGCTCCTCGTCCCAAAGCTGGGTATTGAGTCGTCCGTCTGCGGTGTATTTGTTGGTGGCCCAATTTGGGTGTTTCTGGTACACCGGGTGTAACTCATGGACGTGGTTGGCAACGTAATCAAGAAGTACATTTTGCTCTTTCGCGTGGGCATCATCAAGGAACAAATGCAACTCTTCAGGCGTAGCAAAACGGTGGTCCGGCTTGATGTTGCTAACGGGCCAGTAGCCGTGGTATCCAGAGAATGTACTTACGGGTCCGCCTTGGTTCCAAAGGCCCCAAGCATTTTCTGGATTTTGAGTGATTGGACTGATCCAAAGTGTGTTGGTGTGTAGCGCATCAAAATACCCTTCGGCCAATTTTAGGCGCATACCCTCAATATCTCCGCCTTGGTAGTTGGCGCGAGGGTGTACAGTAGAATCTTGAACGGGCTGATCGTTGTTTGGGTTGCCGTTGAAGAATCGGTCCACCATCGCGAAATACATGATGGAAGTATGCCAGTCTTTACGGTCCAATTCCTTCGTATCAATAACCACCTCACCATACTTTAATGGGATCAACCAATCTCCACCTTGCTGGCCGTTTCTCGCGGTATATAATCGGATCCAAGCGCGTTCCCAATCCTTCGCTTCTTCTGGAATAGTAATGCTTAGCCCATCCTCATCGCGTACAACGTCAATCACGCGGTTGTTGAAGAAGGCCAGTACCTCTTGGTCTTCAGGGATAGCAGAAAAACGCAACGACCCTTCACTCACAAACTGGAAATCAATAGCTACAGGTGCTTCACCGCCGCCGCCTTCTACAGTCAAAACATTGTTGAAGCTTCCAAAACCATTGGGCACGGTTACTTCATTCGAAGGGTCTAATACTTCTTCGCCGTTCACGACGAGTTTGTAGGCATATTCACCCGGTGCGAGCACCAAAGGCGCTTCCCAAGCACTACCGTTCCATTCCAAGAAGGTGGCGTCGCTGTTCCAAGCGTTAAATACACCTTTGACCTTCACCTCTTCTCCTTCGAAACCAGGAATGCTCAAGGTGATGGCACGCTTTGCACCTCTAAAGAAGGGCACATCCATGCTCGAGTTAGGTCCTGTTATATGTGCTACGTTAAGTTCATGCTCGAGGGTGCCCGTGACTGTGTGCCAGAAATACAGATCAATACCAGCTGGAAATTCGCATTCGCCGCTTAGATAGTCTTTATCCACAAAATCACTCATCGTACCGTGATGAACGTGGGGCGAAGCCAGATCAGAGGCCTGCATGCGAAGGGGTGCTGAGGGCTGAACGTCACAGGCAGCGAGCGCTGCACTGATGGAGAGTACCGTTAAAAATTTCTTCATGTTCTGTGGGCTAAAAAAAGGCGCACGTGGCGCCTTTCTAAGATAGTATCAATTCATTATGCCATTGCAGCAGCTGCAGTGGATGCTTTTTCGCCGGCAGCAACTTCGAACCACTGGCCGTCGATCGCGAACTTGGCTGGAGCGCCACTTACGTTCTCGATGGTCATGCCTTCTAAGGTGAGGTTTGCTCTGAGCGTCGCACCTCTCCAAAGGATAGAGAAGGTAAGGCCCTTCCATTGTGCTGGAAGCTTTGGCGTGAAGTGCAACTCCTCGTTGCGAATCTTCATACCGCCGAAACCTTGAACTACAGACATCCATGTTCCCGCCATCGAAGTGATGTGCAACCCTTCGTGAACCTCGCGGTTGTAATCGTCGATGTCCAAACGAGAGGTACGCAAATACATTTCATAGGCTTTCTCAGGGTAATCAATCTGTGCCGCCAAGATTGCGTGTACACAAGGGCTTAACGAGCTCTCATGAACAGTCTTTGGCTCGTAGAAGTCAAAGTTGCGCTTCACTTCCTCTTGCTCGTACAAGTGGTTCAAGAAGTAGTAGCCTTGCAAGACGTCCGCTTGTTTGATGAAGATCGAACGCAAGATGCGGTCCCAGCTCCAGTGCTGGTTGATCGGGCGCTCGTCCAAGCTGAGGTCGTCGGCAGTGAGCTGCTCCTTGTCTAAGAAGC
>JBMZBC010000052.1:0-3999 GCA_049611965.1 Schleiferiaceae bacterium
GAGACTGGCTGTACGTCGTGGATCATGCCCGTGCCATTGATCTCGTGTACCACGAAGGAGAGAACGGCGAGACCTACAATATTGGTGGGTTCAACGAATGGACCAACATTGATCTGATCAAAGTGCTTTGTGCGCAGATGGACGAAAAATTGGGCCGTGAAAAAGGAAGCAGTGAAAAGCTCATTACCTATGTGAAAGACCGTCCGGGTCACGACCGCAGGTATGCCATTGATGCAACCAAGATCAACAAGGAGTTGGGCTGGGCGCCGAGCGTGACTTTTGAGCAATGCAGAGTGGTTGAAAAACGTAACCTCAGGGACGTATCAAGAGTATTACGACAACATGTACGCCAAGCGTTAATTCCGTAATTTGCGCCCTGTGAAAGGCGTAGTTCTAAAAAGTACGGGAAGCTGGTACCAAGTCAGAGATTTGGAAAACCGCGATCTCTTTGATTGTAGAATCAAGGGGAAGTTTCGTGTGGCCGGTATTAAGAGTACCAACCCCCTCGCAGTAGGCGATTTCGTTGAATTCGAATTGGAAGAAAAAGACGAAGGCCAAGGCATCATTCAAGCCATTGAAGACCGCAAAAACTACATTGTTCGCAAAAGCGTCAACCTCAGCAAGCGCGTACACATCATCGCATCCAACATGGACCAAGCGCTTTTAGTAACGACCCTTGCAGAGCCGATGACCTCTACCGGCTTCATGGATAGATTCTTAGCCACTGCCGAGGCCTATTCCATTCCTACAGTAATCGTCTTCAACAAGATAGATGTGTATGGCGAAGAGGAGATGATGGAACTTGAATACAGAGAGGCTGTGTATAGCGCTATCGGCTATAAAGTCTTGAAAACTTCCGCTACTGAAGGTCAAGGGCTAGAGGAATTAAAAGATATACTGAAGGGAAAGACCACCTTGCTCAGCGGACATAGTGGTGTCGGAAAGAGCACCTTGGTGAATGCTATTGAACCGGAATTGGACCTGAGAACGGGTGAAGTGAGCCATAGCCACAGAAAGGGACAGCACACTACCACCTTTGCGGAGATGCATCCACTTACCATTGGCGGGGACATCATTGATACGCCGGGTATCAAAGGTTTCGGGATGGTCAACATGGAAAAAGAAGAGATCAGTCATTTCTTTCCTGAACTATTTGCGCTCAGTAAAGATTGTCGATTCCACAATTGTCTGCACGTCAATGAGCCGCAATGTGCGGTAAAGGAAGCACTTGAAGAGAATAAAATTGCACCGACTCGATACGAGAGTTATCTTAACCAACTAAACGATTACGATGAAGAAACACATTATCGCACTACTAGCCATTAGCGCATTAGGCCTTGCCTCATGTGGCACTCAGAAGGAAGCTGTCGCAGACGTCCCTCCGCCCCCACCACCGGTAAACCCAGCGCTGGAATGGAGAAAGTCAAGTGAATTTGAATTCATCAACAAACAAACCTTCAAGTATGCTTCTGATCAGCTTCAACGTAAGCTTGGCAGCATCAAAGAGGGTCCCGTTGTTTTCATTGATGTACCGTTCCTTTTGCTGGATCAAAATACCATGAACAGGTATTTCGACAATAACGACCGACCGCTTGATCTTAGAATCCGTGAGGCGCAAGAAGTAAGCAGGTTCGACTACAATCAAGACGCTTTAGAATTTCTAAGGCTGTGTCAAGAAAGTGGTGTTGAAGTCATCCTCATGGCTGAAGAGCAGGAGGTGCTTCCTACCGTCGAAGATTTGGCAACGAAGAACCTTGTTGTGATGCCTTCACTTTATGACGGCACCCCTAATTATGGAAAAATCGGCCGCAACATTACGATGCTTGAGATGGCGGAATCCAACAGAATTGCACTCATATTAACCACGTCTCTAGGAGAAGCAACCAGCTTGACCGGTATGGGCCGTGCAATCAATGAGAACATGGACGAGTTGTACCGCGTGCACGGCGATAAGTTAATCGTCTTCCCAAACCCAGCCTTCAACTAAATGAGGGCTCTACTACAGCGCGTTAGCGAAGCAAGTGTTGTAGTGGATGGCACAGAGATAGGCGCCATCGAAAAAGGACTTCTGGTTCTTTTAGGTGTGGAGCCTGCTGATACTGAAGAGGATGCAGATTGGCTTTGCGGAAAAATTGCACGTATGCGGTTGTTCCCAGATAGCGAGGGAGTGATGAATAGAAACGTGATGGAAGCTGGTGGCCAATTCTTAGTCATCTCACAGTTCACCCTTCACGCTTCCACCAAAAAAGGAAACCGCCCGAGCTACATGAAGGCCTCTCGCCCATCGCATGCGGAACCCATGTACGAGTACTTCATGGAGCAACTATGGCATGTAAGTGATTTGCCTGTTAAAGCCGGGAAGTTTGGCGCAGATATGCAGGTCTCACTTATTAACGACGGTCCTGTTACCATATGGATCGATTCAAAAAACAAAGAATAATGGCCTTAAACCCGATTAACGTCCCTAAGGATTTACCACTGGGTAAACTGCAAGAAGAAGTACACGAGTGGATTGCCAACCATGGCGTTCGTTACTTCAACGAATTGACCAACATGGCACAGCTCACCGAAGAAGTGGGCGAAGTTGCACGCATCATTGCACGCCGTTATGGCGAACAAAGTGAAAAGGAAAGCGACAAGGCGAAAGACCTTGGCGAAGAACTGAGCGACGTACTTTTTGTAGTGCTCTGTTTGGCGAACCAAACCGGCACAGACCTACAAGCCGCTTTCGACAAGAAAATGAACGTTAAACGCGAACGCGACCACGACAGACATCACAACAACGAGAAGTTGAAATAAAAAAAGCGCCCTTGACGGGGCGCTTTTTTTTAAGCTTGAAAAATTTTCGACTTATCTAAATCGCAATTCAAACCCAGTACTGATCCAGCGTCCCGGTTGAGCCACATTGCCACGATCGTAGTACTGAGTGCCAAAGGCATTATTGATGTTGACGAAGGCTTGGAACGGGATTTGGCGACGCGTGATTCCCGCAATCGGTGCCCAGTACAATTTAGCATCAGCGATAACAAACGGCGCATAAGCCTCCTCATTACCAGTACTTGCATCTCGATAAGTACCCACTCTATCTTGAGCAGTCAACGCCCACTTCAAGTACAAGCCCTTACCCAATCTATTGTTCACCGTGATATTCGCCTTGGCCGCTAAATAATCGAGCGCATACAAGGAGCTGTAATCCACCTCAGGCGACGAGCCGTTCATGAAAAGAACCGAACCTACTACGCTGCGCACAAAGTCTTTGCGCTTCGAGGCATAATAGCCGAAGTTGGCTTCGAGACCGGTTAAATTCAAAGCGGTAATGTTCTGTGCATAGGCTGTGTCATTACCCGGGTACGTCACCCAATCAATGAGGTTGGCAGAGCGGCGGTGGAAAAGTGCCGCATTGTAGCGAATGTTCTTATCAACCCCTCTGCGAAGTCCTGCTTCGAGATTAAGCGCACTCTCGTGCTGCAGATCGATGGAACCAAAAGCATTACCACGAGCATAATACAAATCCGTATAAGTTGGATAGCGCACACTTTGGTCCGCTGACGCATAAGCCGTGGTGACCTTTCCTAATTTATACGCTACATCAACCCCAGGGCTCCACGCGCTCACAAAATTTTCCTCGCCCAATTGGCGCTGATTCAACATCACCCCTGCAGTAACACGCATCGGGCCCGATGTGTAGCGGTGCTCCAAGAAATAGCTGATGTTGAGTTGATCTTGGTATCGCGTATACGATCCGGGCCATCCTGGGATTGGTGTTTGGTCAACGACTCCCACATTTCCTAAAGCATTAGAACGAATATCGTCGTAACGAAGATTAATACCCGCTGTCGTGGTATGAAGTGGATTCCATTCATAGGTCACCCGCTCATTGACAGTGTAAGCATTAGTACGATGATGATTATGCCCCGTATACCAAGCCGCAGCTGTATCCTGTGTCGTTGGGCGATAAAACCTTGTGGTATTTAAATCGAACTGGTAGGCCACATAAGA
>JBMZBC010000053.1:0-3833 GCA_049611965.1 Schleiferiaceae bacterium
TTCAAATACGAAGATTTTGAACGAATCAATGCGAAGCATCCACTTCTTCAATTACTCTATCTGAGCGGAACTGCTGAAATTCAAAAAAATCGACGTGCCCGATTGATCATGCTGCGGATGCGTAGAACGATTGATAGGGTAGAGTGGGTGAAAACGAATCGTCCAGATTTATACAAGCACATGGATCGTGTTACCCTTGCTCAATACATTGGAGTATCGCGGGCCGGTCTTTACAGAGCTTTCGAAAAGTCTAATAAGTTTCAATTTTGAGACAAAAAGATTCAAAATAACATTATCAAGTCTGTTTATTGCGATAAAATGAATCGATAAAGAGAATTTTAGAATTCGTGACCATTGTTGGAGGCTGCATCTTAGCAGTATCAATTTTAAACACAATTAGTCATGAAAACTAAATTATCAATCTTACTTGTTGCGCTTGCGACTTCGCTATTTGCACAAAATGTACCTTCTGTAGCTGTATTGGACTTTGATACGCGCGGTTACGATGAAGTAGAACGCCACCAGATCATTCAAAAACTTACACTTGAAATGATTAATATGAGTGGGTATGAAGTGATCGATAACTACGACGTTGAATACATTTCTCAGCGCGATGAAGTCGATTTTACTGGTTGTTTCTCTCGAATCTGTTTGAAGGAACTTGGAGACAAGTTGGACGTGGATTTCATTCTGACAGGCTCCATGAACCTGTTAGGTGAAAAAGTAAGTACTACAGTACGTCTCTTTGATGTAAAGAAAGGCTCGTTTGTAAACAGTGCAAATAGAAATTATGTCGATGTGCCTAAGAACGATCTTTTAATGGCGGAACTCACATTGAACGACATGATGGGTATTGAAAATGATGCGGAGCTAGTTAGAAGAGTTACTATAGCGAACGACTACGAGAACATCTTGAACAATCCGTTCGATAGAACCATTGTTGCTGAAGGGCCTCGTATGGGATTCGGCTTTGTGTTGGGTGATAATGCTAAAATTCTCGCCAAGCCTTACGACCAGGGTGGTTTCGATATGCAAATTCCGCTCATGTCGCAGTTTGGATACCAATTTGAAAAAGCCTATATCACTACTGGTAATTGGCAAGCTCTTGCCGAGTTCATTCCACTTATCAGTGGCCTAGAATCGAACCGATTTGTACCAAACTTGACTTTATTAAACGGTCTTAGAAACAATAATACCGGGTGGGAATTTGCCTTTGGTCCGACCATAGATTTTACACGCACCTTGGACGGTCAACTCGACAGTAGAGGGGATATTGCCATCTCAACAGCTCTTGTATTCTCTGTTGGAAAAACGATTAAAAGCGGGGAGATGAACTTCCCTGTGAACGCCTACTTCATTCCTCCGAAAGACGGTACCTCGTACCGCTTCGGAATTTCAATGGGGTGGAATGCTTCAGGTAAGAAGCGACTGTTAGATTAACTTTCTAGCTAATTATGTGTTAAACCCGTGTTGGTACCGCCAGCGCGGGTTTTTTCGTTCTACCTTTATACCATGAAATTAGCGCAACGCTTTTTTACTCTTATTGCCTTCGTGCTAGCCATTGCCCCGCTGAAAGCGCAAACCGATACCTCGACCTTATTGGCGCCAGTGACTGTGGTTTACAATGAAGATCCAGCCATAGCGATTATCAAAGATGCCATGAAAGCGCTCAGGGCTTACGAGCTTCTTCGGCCGGACAATATCAAGATATATGCTTCGCGGAAAGAAAACGGGAAGGAGTTACGATTTGAACAAGTTTCCTCCATTTACTTCAATAATACTGTACCGTATCAGGAAGTCGAGGCGTTCAAGGACTATAAGGCTGTTCGGGCAGATTTTGGTAACAGTATTCAAGCATCTGCCCAGTTTGATTTTAAAACCGATTTTGACCCTACTGATGGTTTAGACGAGGGTACTTTTAAAGAATACCCGCTATCGAATTATAGCAATACAGATTGGACACCTCTACGTCGTGTAGAAAATGCTTTAATTGATGCTGTAGCGATTCCTGGGCTTTTAAGTCAAGGCACCTTCTACAGGACCACGTTCAAGCTCACAGGTGAGTTCGAGGACGAGAGCGATTATTCGTATACTATTTCGTTCGCTCCAAAATCCACGAAAGGATGGAAAGGCACAATGACCGTAGGTGGCGATGACTTCCGAGTACGTTCCATAAAAGCCAGCTATGGTGATGTTTATATTGAGCAAGAATACAGCAGCAGAGGAGCATTTTATACCAAGAACTTTATTTGGCGCTTTTCTAAAACCGAGTTTCAGCAGGAGGTCATCAGTGTAAACACCATCAATAAGCCGAAGAAAACTAGCCCTATGATGGTGGCTTACATCCCTGAGGCTGCCAATTCTGATCCGGATTACTGGCAACAATACCGGAGTAGCGATCCAGAGGTAGATGCATGGACCAGAAAGCAAGACAGCTTAATTCGTTATTTAAATTCTGATGAATACCTCGATAGTGCTGATGCTGTATATAATGAGTTTCATTGGTACGAACCTTTGGTAAGCGGTGTGGGATACAGGAAGCGTAGTAAGGGAACCTTCTTTTACTACAGTCCACTCATAGGTCAGTGGAATTTTGTGGGTATTGGAGGTACAAGGTGGACCCCAGCATTCATAGGCTCTAAGCGATTTTCAAATTATCAGAGTGTTGAGGGGCAGTTCGTGCCGAACTACGGCTTCTTAAATAACGATTTGAAAGGTTCATTAGATGTCGAGTATACTTATGCCCCGATGCACAACGGTTCAATTTCCCTGGTTGTTGCAGACGATTACGAACCCATAACTCAAAGTGTAGATTTAGCGGGAATATTCGCGAGATCAAATTTCATTCGAAAGCAAACTGTTGAAGCCTACCACCGTTATGAGTGGTTTAATGGATTTTACACGCGGTTAGGACTGGAGTACAGTACTCGTTCGAGCATTGAAGGATTACAATTCGCGCAATGGACAAATGATTTGTTTGGTACACGAAATCAACCGGCACCCTTCGAATCGTATACAGTGGCACAGTTAGGGATAGAAGTTTTGATTCGTCCGTTCCAGCGTTATTACCTCAAAGGAAGAAGGAAGATCGTGCTTTCGAGCAAGTGGCCTGACTTCAGGTTCACCTTTAAGCAGGGTATACCCGATCTTTTTGGGAGCGATGTTCAATTTTCAAAATACGAGTTCGTGGTGGACGATATGCTTCGCTTTGGACCTCTAGGAGAGTCATTTTACAGGTTTAGTTCGGGTGGTTTTTTGAACGATCCTTCCACCGTGAGATTTATTGAATACAAATGGTTCAGAGGAGGGGATTACTTCCTTTTTACCCATCCATTGTATACCTACCAGAGCCTTGAGCAGACTTTTGCATCTCCAAGTGTTTATGTAACCGGGTCCTACATTCATCATTTTGACGGTTTCTTTTTGGGTAAGATTCCTGGTTTAAAAAGGCTTGGCTTGGGAACTTCTATGGGTGCTACTTTTTTATCTGTGCCGGATGAACAAATCAACCATTTTGAGTCGTTTCTAGGTCTTGAGAAAAAGGTGAGGTTGTGGGATACCCCAACGCGATTTGGGGTGTATTACCTATTACAACCCGTTGATGCAGCGGCTGGATTTCGATGGAAAATGAGCATTGATATCCGGGATACCTTCAAGGACCGATGGAATTGGTAGTCTCATAAATGAAAACCCTGAATCGGTATCTTATTTCGGAGTATTAATGAAGACGCTAATAATCTCATTTACTGAGAAAATTGCCTTTTCATAATTAGTATATTCGCGTGACCTTGTTTTTATGAGAAGTATTATTGCCTTTTTTCGAGTTTTAGGTG
>JBMZBC010000054.1:0-3516 GCA_049611965.1 Schleiferiaceae bacterium
GAATTGAAACCTGACCTTTCTGCTAATGCGAACAAGGTATATTTATCGCCATCTTTATGTATTAATTCCTTATAGTCCAGATTGGTGCTTCCATTGCCGCCCTCTGCGGTTGGCCCAAAAGTTACCGGGGTTCCGTTTTTGGTGGTCGGCACTTCAATGGCATCAGCACAACTAAAATTGGGCAGAGGCCCCAAGACATCTTGACAAGCATAGGCGTGATCAAGGGCGGTTCTATTGCTTGAAGTACCTCTATGAATTCCATGCTTACAAGAGAAAGTATTTACAAGACAGAAAACAAACAATACAATGAAAAATGGGAATTTGAATTTCATCAAATTTTGCTGTTTAAATTTTATAACGGCAAGAACCAAAATTCATTACAAAATTTAGCGGTATATGTTGGCGCGTTTATCCAAAGACTCTTAATTGGACAAATTAGTCTAACATATTAAATTCACCTAAGTGGTCTGAATAGTTTAGATTTACAAAAAATTAAAAACCCTACTCATTATGGCATTTGAATTACCACAATTGGGGTACGCACATGATGCGCTAGAACCGCACTTTGATGCACGTACCATGGAAATCCACCACGGGAAACACCACGCAGGATACACTTCAAAGCTCAACGCAGCAGTTGAAGGAACAGATATGGAAGGCAAGTCAATCGAAGAGTTGCTTGCAAACCATTCAGACAATGCAGCCATCCGCAACAACGGTGGCGGTTACTACAACCACTGCCTGTTCTGGGAAGTACTTTCTCCAAACGGCGGCGGCGCTCCAACAGGAGATCTTGCAGCTGCTATTGACGAAGCATTTGGTTCGTTGGACGGCTTGAAAGAAAAATTCAATGCTGCTGCTGCGACTCGTTTCGGGTCAGGCTGGGCTTGGTTGTGTGTTAAAGACGGTAAGTTAGAAGTATGTTCTTCTGCAAACCAGGACAACACGTTGATGCCAGGCGTTGGCTGTGGCGGTCACCCAATCATGGGCTTGGACGTGTGGGAGCATGCATACTACTTGAACTACCAGAACCGTCGTCCAGACTACATCGCAGCATTTTGGAATGTTGTGAATTGGGATGCAGTTGCTGAGAAATATGCTGCAGCGAAGTAATTCGCGAAGCCGATTTTAAAGATCAAAAAAGCCCGAGCGTGAGCTCGGGCTTTTTGTTTTATTTTATCGAAGTTATATCGCTTCATCGAGCTTTTCCACAGCGCGCTTCACGTCGAAGTAGAAACGGCCGCCGATGCCGAAGTTCATGACCAAGCTAGGGGTGGGGACCACCGCTAATCCAGGTGAAAATTCGAAGAAAATATCCAACGGTAAATCGTGGAGTTCATAAGCGATTCCAAGTGGTGCACGTGCATAGATTTGGTTCTCGTTTTCGTAGCTCTTCACGTGTACTCCTAGTCCATAATACAAAGGGATGGAGCCGCGTTCTGCACTGATGTAGTCGTAATTATGTAGTAGGAAATCTACACCAAGGTTGATGCCTGAGTTTTGTCCTGTACTATAGCCTACGGTGTATTGAAAGGCCTCGCTAGAATTGTTGAATTTCTTAATACTAAAACCGCTCGGCTCGCCTACTGCAAGGCCGATGCCGTAATGTCCTTTGTAGTCTTGAGCACTCGCAGAAAGGCCTATCGTAAGGGCCGCAAGGAGAAGTAGTTTTTTCATTGTTTAGGGGAGTAGGATGAAGTTGTTAAGGTTGTTCCGTCCCATTTGGCAAAAGAATCTATGGAGATCCAATCGCCCAATACAACGTATCTAGAGTCAATTTTAGTGCCATCCTTTCGCTTCCGAGTGATCGGTAAATCTTTGAGGTGGTGTCGGTGTCCGTAGATGAAAAAGTCGATGTTTTCATTTTCAAGAACTGATAAGCTGTGTTGGAGCTGGCGCTCTTTGTCGCCAAGGAAAGCATGGTCATCGTCGCTTTGAGAATTTCGCGAGGCGCGCGACATCCGTGCAGCGAAACCGACCCCGAAATTGGGGTGAAGCCGTCTGTACAACCACTGACAGACCGGGTTGGTGAAGATGCGTTTTATCATCTTGTATTTCAAGTCGCCTGGACCAAGGCCGTCGCCGTGGGCGATGTAAAATTGGCCTGTACCTAATTGAATTCTTAAGGGCTGGTGATGCACAGTGGCGCCTAATTCTTCTTCAAGGTAATCGGTCATCCATAAGTCGTGGTTTCCAGTAAAAACATGCAGGTTCATGCCTTTGTCAGCCATATTTGCTAGGGTGCCTAACAAACGAGTATGACCCCGTGGAACGACTCTTTTGTATTCAAACCAATAATCGAACAGGTCGCCAACGATGAAAAGCGTTGCACAATCGTCTTCAATGGACTTCAAAAAATCCACGACTTTCCGTTCGCGTTGTTGACTCTGCTCTAGGGAAGGCGCACCGAGGTGGAGGTCGGAAATAAAGTAAGTGTTCTGCTTCACGAAGTGCAAGGTACATTCTTCTTTCAAGATATCCTTAAGGCTTGTTGCGCATGTGAGCACAAAGGTTTAGTTTTGCCTAAAACTATTTATAGCCAAGGTGAAAACTCACTCAGAAAGCGAAGAAAATTACATTAAGGCCTTGTATCATTTGGGCGGTGGAGATGCGGTGTCGAATGGTGCCCTAGCGCAGCGCGTAGGTGCCAAAGGCCCTTCTGCCACACAGGCGGTAAAGCGATTGGCATCCAAAGGCCTCGCTGAGGTTATTCCCTATAAAGGTGTAAAGCTTACCTCGGACGGGTTGGCCCTGGCCAAGCACATCTTGAGAAAGCATCGTTTGTGGGAGACCTTCCTAGTTGAGAAATTAGGCTTTGGCTGGGAAGAGGTACACCCTTTGGCGGAGCAGTTGGAGCACGTTCAGAGCAGGGAATTAGTGGAAAAATTGGCCACCTACTTGGGTTCTCCTATCCATGATCCTCACGGTGATCCCATACCGCAGGCAGATGGAGCCATACCCCCAACGATGGGTGAGCCGTTGCAGCAGTTTTCCGAGGGCAGTCGTCTTCGCATCGTTCGTGTGGAAGATGCGGGAACCGACTTCTTCAATCAGCTCGACCAACTCAATATTAGTCTGGGCAAAGAATTTACCCTGATTTCCATTTCAAATTTCGACTCAAGCATACAGCTTAAAGCGACCGACGGTTCGCTGTTTTGGCTGAGTCACAGTATGTCTTCTAACATTTACGCAATCGCGCTATGAAACGAACAATCGCATTAGTCATAGCCACTATTTCACTGTTCTCCTGCCAGCAGCAAGCCCCTGTTGAGGTGCTTGCCACTACTTCGGTGATGGCCGATGCGGCACGTCAGATTCTACCTGAGGAAATTCAGGTGGTTGCCCTTATGCAGAGCAACATAGACCCGCATTCCTACAAGCCAGTGGAGAGCGATGTGGCCAAGTTAAATAGCGCAACAATTGTCCTTCACAACGGCTTGCATTTGGAGGGAAAGATGACGGATATCTTGGAAAAGGTAGGGCGCAGCAAACCCGTATATGCCATGAGCAGTGCGT
>JBMZBC010000055.1:0-3323 GCA_049611965.1 Schleiferiaceae bacterium
TCAACGCGAAGGACCATTACGACCTGCTCCTAGAGCAGATGGGCATGTCTGCCACAAACACTGCGAAGGCTTCCAAACTCAAGGCACCTATGCCAGGTAAAGTCCTAGACGTGATGGTGCAGCCCGGTCAAACCGTTGCCAAGGGTGAAGGCCTACTCATCTTGGAAGCCATGAAAATGGAGAACATGCTCAAGGCCGAACAAGACGGAACAATAAAATCCGTGAACGTTTCGGTGGGTGATGCTGTTGAAAAGAATAACGTACTTATTGACTTTGAATAACATGAAAAAAACACTCCTACTATCAGCGCTAGGCGCTATCGCATTTAGCTGTAGCCAGCCTGCCGAAGCTCCAGCAGAAAACCACGAAGGTCACGACCACAACCATGAGAGCATGGCTCCTGAGGAAATGGACGAAGCCACCGGCCGCGTATTCTTTGCCAACCTTGAAAACGGCGACACCGTGAGTAATCCGGTATACGTTGAGTTCGGTGTAGAAGGCATGGATGTTCGCCCAGCGGGTGAGATTGTGGAAGGGACAGGCCATCACCATCTATTGATCGGCAACGCATTCCTAGCTAAAGGCGAGGTGGTTCCTGCAGATAGTGTAAATATCCACTACGGCGGCGGACAAACTTCAGATACAGTAAGCCTTCCGATGGGAGAAGTTCGTTTGGGCATGCAATTCGCAAACGGCGTACACGCTTCTTACGGCCGCGACATGAGCGCTTCGATCAAGGTGTTTGTGAAGTAGTCCTCTAACTGATATGACTTATAAAGCCACCCGTTGAGGTGGCTTTTTTTGTACGATAACTTTTCGCCTCGCGTTAAAACTTTATGGAAGAATTTATCACTGATTTCTTTATGCAGTGCGTCTACATCCTTCAAGTGATGGGCGGCGCACCGGGCGAATACGGCTATGGTTACTACCTCGCCAATATTCTCGTTTTTGTGGTGCTCCAACCGGGGCTCATCCTCCTCTTTTTCTTGCTTTGGAGAAGGGAGAGAAAGTTGAGAAAAACTATTTGATTGTATAAGCAAGGCCTACACCCAACACCGAACGGCGTTGCCATGCATCTATTTGATCGATGTCACGAATGAGTTGGACATGAGCATTGACCGAAAATGCCTCTTTGATCTTGTACAGAGCGATGATATCTAGCATAAAATCCGTCGCTGACAGCGGACCCCAATAGTTGTAGAAAATATCGGACTTCGCAGTGACCGAAAATACTTCGCTGAATTGTTGGTTGTAGTTCAAGGTAATCTTCGCACCTGCCTCCAAACGCCATGTGGCTCCAGTGTCTACACCAAAAGCGGCTTTATTTCTTAAATCAGCATCTAAAACCGTGGTACTCTTTCCGGCCAGCGGCGATAAAAAGACTTGCCAATGTTCGAACGAGTTGTTTCCTACGCCAAATGAAAACTGGCCATAAATAGGCGCGCCAAAATTCGATATGGGTACATCCGAAGTGTCTCCTTGCGCATAGCCAGGCGCAAGTTGTGTACGTACGTTGAACTGACTAGATAGGTTCCATTCTGTCACTTTCGGAGAACCCGTAAGTGTTGTGGTAAATTCCAAACGATCAGCGTTTTTAGTCAGTGTGCCTGCCTGTCTACTCAAGCCGTAGTTTCCTTCGAGAAGGTGAACGGTCGTGAAATTTAAGCCTTTATTGATCCAGTTCTCGCGCAACAAAAAACTCACATTAGAGCTGTTCTCACCACCCGCATTCCAATTGTCCACTTCCGTAAAGGCACCTGAAACACTGTAAATCGCCTGCCTTTTATAACCCACTTCAGCAGAATCGCTCTGTCCCATAAGAGCAAAAGGCACTAGTAAAACGGCTAGAAAAAGTATGCGCATTATTTGCTCTTAAAAGCGTTGATGGCGTCTTTAGCTTCCTTGCTCAGGATGAGCTCCCCACTGATCGCAGCACGCTCCGCAAGCAGCTCGTCCCAATGCTCTGTGCCTTCCCAGAAGACCTTCTTAAGCCCGCGCATAGCAGGCACGGATTTGGTTAATAATTGGCCCGCCAAGGCTTCAATAGCCTCATCCATCGCTGCCGCATCTTCAAAAATATCATTGTACAATCCACGCTGGAACGCCCACTCCGCAGAGCGCCATTCGGTAGCATTTATTGCCAAATCAGACATACCCGCCAACCCAAGCTTGCGCTCGCACGCTGGACCCACTACAAACGGTCCGATACCCACAGCCAACTCGCTAAGCTTTACCGCCGCGTGCTTGGTGGCGTAACAATAGTCCACAGAAGAAGCGAGGCCTACACCACCGCCAACAGCCTTTCCTTGAACGCGACCGATAATGAGCTTCGGACACTTGCGCATGGCGTTAATCACGTTGGCAAAGCCGCTAAAAAAGACCTTTCCGGTCTCCAAATCTTCAATGGCAATGAGCTCGTCAAAGCTGGCACCGGCACAAAAGGCACGTTCGCCTGCACTCTTCACAAGGATGAGTTTCACCGCATCGTTTTCGCCCAATTCAGTGATGGTATTGGCCAATTTCGCGAGGACCTTGCCCGGCAAAGAATTGGACAATGGGTGGAAAAATTCTACCGTTGCTAATCCGCGCTCGTCAATGGCAACATTCACACCGCCTTGGTTCACTGCTTCGTTCATAGGTTATAGTATTTGGGTATTTTGTTCTGCTGAATATTCATCAACTCTGGTCTAGTTTCTTCACCATGGTCAAGATGGTCGTGACAGCAACTACCTCATCAGTATCGTCGTAGACTTCCACGTAGTACTTCACGATGCCCTTAGCCACATCGTCTTCACTGCGCTTCTCTTGATCAATCTTTTCTTTTACGGTCAATTTCACCCCGATGGTTGCCCCTGGGTATACGGGCTTGGTGAATCGGCATTCGTCGATACCGTAGTTCAACAACACCGGACCTTTCTTCGCCTCGACGAACAATCCTGCTGCCTTGCTCAGGATGAAATATCCGTGCGCCACTCGGCCCTCGAAGATCGTGCCCTCGAGCGAAGTAGCGTCCATGTGCGCGTAGAAATTATCGCCGCTCACATTGGCAAAATTCGTAATGTCCGTTTCGGTCACCGTGTGCTTAGCGGTATATACCGTGGAACCTATTTCTAATTCTTCAAAATGCTGACGGAATACATGCGGCATGGCCTCTGGGCGTGATGCCCCTGGCTGATACTGCTGAGTAATGGCTGTGATATCGTCCGGGTGTCCTTGGATGGCTGTACGATGTAAATAGTGCAATACACCGCGCTTACCCCCCATCTCTTCACCACCTCCGGCGCGTCCAACGTATACGCACGACGAAGCATTATTTGGCCACG
>JBMZBC010000056.1:0-3276 GCA_049611965.1 Schleiferiaceae bacterium
TTCGTAGTGCTCCGCTCCAAGAACGTCTGCAGAAAGGATTCTTGACGTAGAATCTAGTGGATCAACCGCAGGGTAGATACCTTGCTCAGCGATCTTACGTGACAATACCGTTGTTGCATCCAAGTGAGCAAAAGTTGTTGCAGGAGCCGGATCCGTAAGGTCATCCGCAGGTACGTATACCGCTTGAACCGAAGTAATAGAACCGTTCTTAGTAGAAGTAATACGCTCTTGCATCGCACCCATCTCAGAAGCTAGGGTTGGCTGGTAACCTACCGCAGAAGGCATACGACCTAGAAGTGCCGATACCTCAGAACCTGCTTGCGTGAAACGGAAGATGTTATCAACGAAGAAAAGGATGTCTTTTCCTTGACCGTCACCTTCACCATCACGGAAGTACTCTGCCAATGTCAAACCTGAAAGGGCAACACGTGCACGTGCACCTGGAGGCTCGTTCATCTGACCGAATACGAAGGTTGCTTTAGAAGTTTTCATCAACTCCTTATCTACCTTACTAAGGTCCCAACCGCCTTCTTCCATGGCGTGCATGAAATCGTCGCCGTAATTAATAATGCCAGATTCGAGCATTTCACGCATAAGGTCATTACCCTCACGAGTACGCTCACCAACACCGGCAAATACAGAAAGACCACCGTGGCCTTTCGCAATGTTGTTAATCAATTCCTGGATCAATACCGTCTTACCTACACCGGCACCACCGAATAAACCAATCTTACCCCCTTTCGAGTAAGGCTCGATAAGGTCAATCACTTTAATACCTGTGAAAAGTACCTCTGTAGATGTACTCAAATCTTCGAACGCAGGCGCTGGACGGTGTATAGGTAGGCCCTTAGAACGATCAATACCTCCGATACCATCGATATCCTCACCAACTACGTTAAATACACGACCGTAGATTTGATCGCCGATAGGCATCGTGATTGCCTGTCCTTTTGGAGTTACATCCTGACCTCTCCGACATCCGTCCAAAGAATCCATAGATATGGCGCGAACAGTTTCTTGACCTACGTGCTTCTGCACCTCAAGAACAACCACTTGGCCGTTTGATTTTGTTACTTCAAGAGCTTCGTAAATTTTTGGAAGCTCGCCTGCGGCACCCTCAAAACGAACGTCCACTACAGGACCGATAATTTGAGTGATTTTACCAACTAATTGAGACATGTTGTATTCTTGTTTTATTAAGATGCTGCAAAAGTAGCTTACACTGCCAATTCAGACAACTCTGCAACCCACAAACTATGGTACTTAGAGATAGTTATCAACAAGTTATTAACAATACTAAACTATTCTTCCTCTGCAGCCTAGTCCTAGCCTCATGTGCCACTCCTCAAACCGAAGAGCTTGACTATCCATTGGTCGAGCGCATGAGCACCATGGAAACCCTCCAAGGCACCGCAAACTATCTACATTCTAAACAGATGACCCCTGGAAATCATGCGTATTGCGTCGGATTTCAAGACGGCACCTTCCCGGATATCGGTTGGCACATTAAAGGTGAGATGGGCGGTCTGTGGGCACATCCTATCAAACTCCTCGACGGGTTTTCTGCCGCAATGATTCACAAAGGAGATACCGTTTACTTGGATAGCGCCACTACCTACAGCACTACTGCCCTTGGTTCCATATTCACCTACAACATCCAAGGCAAAACCATTACTCGTACCCAATTCATCCCCGACCCTGCCAAAGGCATGGTAGTCGAATACGACATGAGCGAATTCCCGAAGGCGCAACTACTCTTTTACCCAAGAGCAGACCTTCGTCCAACTTGGCTCGGCGAGCGCACAAACATGATCGATAGCACTGACATCATTGCAACAGAGAACAACCAATGGACGGCAACCGATGCAGAAAACGGATGGCAAGTACGTATTAGCGCTTCCTCGAAAGGAGCAATAACACCCACACACCTCACAAGCAGTCCGTCAAAAACCCATCAGTTCTACATCGCCGGCGGACTCACAAACCAAGAGGCGACTGAAGAATTGGCCGCAGTTGAAAGCTGGAGCGATCTCTGGTATTCGAAAGAACAAAAGCATTTTGAACTCAGCGGGAACAGCAGTTTTTTCTGCGAAGGCGAAGAACAGCTCGAAACCGTTTTTCGTTGGCTAAAACACAACGCGATCTGGCTGGAAATGGACGCTGACACCCTTGGCTATGGCTTCGCAGCAGGTATTGAAGACTACCCTTGGTTCTTTGGGTGCGATTCAGAATTCAGCATTCTTGGCCTAAATGCAGTAGGACGGTACGACCTGAGCAAAAGCATGCTACGATTGCTTGCCACAGCCTCCGAGCGCACCAACGGCACGGGCCAAATCATCCATGAAATGTCCACCAATGGCGCGGTATTTAACCCCGGCAATCTGAATGAAACGCCACAATTTGTCACCGCCTGCTGGGATACTTACCTATGGAGCGGAGACCGTGAATTTCTCGAAGAAATGTATCCATTGATGCTCAAATCCATGCGTTGGCTTGAAAAACAGGACTTTGATAATAACGGCATCCCGGATGGTTACGGCATGATGGAAATCCACGGCATGGATGGAGAGATGATTGATGTCGCTTCCTATAGCGTGCAAGGCTGGGAGGCACTTCACCAAGCAGCCTTGGCGATGGACAATGATGCGGGCATAGCTGAATGGGCCGGTAAAAACGCTGCCAGATTGATTAAGTACATCAATGAATACTACTGGATTGAAAGCGCTGGTGCCTATGCCGATGTTCGCGGTACACCTTCACAAGCCGTTTCGCTTATTGAAGATGCCATTAAGCGCGCGAAGGAACTGGACAAACCATGGGCGGTGGCAGAATTGGAAGAAACCAAAAAAATCGCTTCAGAAGATATGCTGCGCAGCATGCCGGATATTGAAGAAGTGAATTGGTCACCAACTTCGTACCCGTACAGCGTCCACCACAACTGGATCGTCAACACCCCAATGGAGGTGGGATTTGCACCTGAGGAATATGCGCTGAAAGCATTGGATAAAGCAGCGCAATACACGAATCCGTTTGGGATGTTTGTCACCGGCATCGATCGTGATGAAAGTGCAGGAACAGATACCGACGGGTTTGCCAAACGTAAAAAGACCTTTACCTATGTAGGCGCTGTAATGACCTTGCCTACGGGGGTAGCGGCTATAGCGGAAAACAACTACGGCCGTCCAGATAAGGCGTTGGATTACTTGCACCGTATGACCCGCAGCTGGGGGTATGCGCATCCAGGAAGCATGTATGAAGTGAGTCCAGATTTCGGGA
>JBMZBC010000057.1:0-3131 GCA_049611965.1 Schleiferiaceae bacterium
GTGCTTGGGTTACATTAAACTATGCACGTGCAAATTTCTCAGGCGGTTCGCCAAACTACACCTTGAGTGTCAATGCACCGAGTGCTGAAACCCTAGACGCCGTGCAGGGACAATGTATGGCTTTGATGCGTAGCGTAAGAAAATTGGTCCCAAAAGAACGCGACAACTTTAGCATCACACGTAGTGATAGCGTCGCGAAGAGTTTAATTGACAATTTAAACATGGTGACCACCGGTGCCTTTATCATTGGCTCTATTACTCTGCTGGGTGCGTCCATTGCCTTGATGAACATTATGCTTGTAAGTGTTACCGAGCGTACCAGAGAGATCGGTACTCGTAAGGCCATTGGCGCCACCAAGAGGGCCATTAGTTCTCAGTTCCTCTCCGAGGCCGTAATGATTACGCAGATCGGTGGCTGGGCAGGTATTGTGTTCGGGATTATCATAGGAAATGTCGTAGCGAACCAGATTGGTGGGTTCTTCTTCATTCCTTGGCTCTGGATCATTGTGGCCTTCGTGATATCCGTTTTAGTGGGTGTTGCAGCAGGATGGTATCCGGCAACAAAGGCCGCAGACCTCGATCCCGTGGAAGCCCTGCGCTACGAGTAGGTTATTACTTTTCTACTTGAGCGTATCCTACGCTCGCCCCTATTGCTAAACCAAGAGACAGCCACAATCCTATGTTGTCTGTAAGTGAACCAATAAGAAGTCCTATCATCATTCCCGCACTAAGGTAAGGTATGACCTTCTTGTCGACGGCTTTCGTCTTCTTTTTCATGGTGGTTAAAGTATAAAAAAAGCCGTCCCGAGGGACGGCTTCACGCATTCGCGATATAGGATTGTCGTTTAAGCTTCCGCTACAACGTCAAATTCAAAGTTTACTACAACTTCACGGTGCAAACGCACTGCAGCAGTGTAGTGACCAAGTGCCTTGATAGAACCACCCACGATTTGGATGAATTTCTTCTCAAGTGTTACACCAGCCTTCGCTAGTTCGTCTGCTACGTTTTGGTTAGTAACCGCACCGAAAAGCTTGTTACCTGTACCTACTTTAGCAGTCATCTTCAACTCAACACCAACCAATTTCTCAGCAGTTGCTTTTGCATCAGCGATAGCTTGAGCTTCTTTGTGCGCACGTTGACGCAAGTTCTCAGCCAATACTTTCTTAGCGCTCTCTGTTGCCAATACTCCGAATCCTTGTGGAATCAAGAAGTTACGACCGTAACCGTCTTTTACAGTTACCACGTCATCAGCAAAACCTAAGTTTTCTACGTCTTTCTTTAGAATGATTTCCATGGTACTGAATTATTTAAGGTTATCAGCTACGTAAGGCATCAATGCAATGTGACGAGCACGCTTGATAGCTGTAGACAATTTTCTTTGGTATTTCAATGAAGTACCGGTCAAACGACGTGGCAAGATTTTACCTTGTGGATTTACAAAACGCAACAAGTAATCTGGATCCTTGTAGTCGATGTATTTGATACCGGCTTTCTTAAAACGACAGTACTTCTGTTGGTTGCCGCTTTCTACGTTGATAGGCTGTAGGTAACGAACATCACCTTTTCCTCTCGTTCCTTTGTTTCCTCTAGTTGCCATAATTTCTACTTTTTAAGCGTTAACTCTGGCACGACGCTTCGCAGCGTATTCGATACCGTATTTATCCATTCTAACAGTCAAAAAGCGCATAATACGCTCGTCACGCTTAAACTCAACTTCTAGCGGTGCAATTGCCTCACCAGGTGCTGTGTATTCTACAAAGTGGTAAAAGCCACTTTTTTTCTTTTGGATTGGGTAAGCCATCTTCTTGAGGCCCCAATTTTCTTTGTTGATAATGCTCGCGCCTCTCTCTTTCAAGAATGACACGTACTTATCTACCGCTTCCTTTACCTGATCTTCAGATAAAACGGGATTCAAAATGAAAACGGTTTCGTACTGATTCATAATTAATTGAACTTAAAATTTAAGGAGTGCAAATGTACGAGACTTTTCCTATTGTTCCAACTAATGTTAGCAACGTGTTTACAGCCTTTTTTTCTGCGGACATCTTATAGGTGCAAAGGTCGCTTATATTTGTGGTATGGAGCAATTCATCGTATCAGCAAGAAAATACAGACCGCAGGCCTTTGAGTCGGTGGTTGGACAGCGCCATATTACTGACACACTGCTTAAAAGTGTGGCCAGTGATCATTTGGCGCAGGCCCTGCTCTTCTGCGGTCCACGTGGTGTTGGAAAAACGACATGTGCCCGTATTCTAGCCAAGGTCATCAATGGCGATGCGAATTTGACCGAAGAAGAATTGGCATTAAACATCTTTGAATTGGATGCCGCATCAAACAACTCTGTGGATGATATCCGCAGATTAATTGATCAAGTTCGATTCGCTCCGCAAACAGGAAAATTCAAGGTCTATATTATTGACGAGGTGCACATGCTCTCTCAGCAGGCCTTCAACGCCTTTTTGAAGACACTGGAAGAACCGCCAGCGCATGCCATCTTTATTCTAGCAACTACAGAGAAGCACAAGATCATCCCAACCATTTTGTCGCGTTGTCAGATTTTTGACTTCAAGCGCATCACGGTAGATGATATAGCAGGACACCTAGCTTTTGTAGCCGAAAAGGAAGGTGTGCAAGCAGAGCCAGAAGCCCTGCACATGATCGCAGAAAAGGCCGATGGCGCTCTTCGAGACGCCTTGAGTTTGTTCGATCGTATGGTCAGCTTCTCGGGCAGCGAGCTCACCTACACCCAGGTTGTAGAAGTTTTGGACATCCTTGATTACAACTACTTCTTCCGCTCGATCGACCTCGCCGCCGGAGTCAATTATCCGGATTTACTCCTCTTGTACAACGAGGTATTAGAGAAAGGATTCAACGGCCACGAATTTGTTGTAGGAATGGCCAAGCACTTTAGAGATCTCTTGGTCGCTAGAGAGCCCAGAACGGTGGAACTTCTTGAAGTTGGTCCAGCAATCAAGCAGCGCTACCTCGAACAAAGCGTAGCAACCTCAACAAGATTCTTATTGCACGGATTGAAGGTCTTCAATGAGTTAGACGGTCAGTACAAGGCATCTAGCCAGCCAAGAATTTTAGTAGAATTAGGCCTACTTAAACTCGTCGAGTTCATCTCGCA
>JBMZBC010000058.1:0-3000 GCA_049611965.1 Schleiferiaceae bacterium
CGGGATTCGTATGGATACATGGCCATATCCAGATAAGCAGTTTTTGGCCGATTGGACCAAAGGAATATTAGACGAGTACCCGAACTTTAACATCGTTGGAGAAGAGTGGGTGAGCGATCCTTCATTGATTAGCTATTGGCAAAGCGATGCTGTACGTGGCGACGGTTACGAGAGCTATTTACCGAGTGTAATGGATTTCCCGCTTCAGACTGCGGTAACCGAAGGCCTGAAAGGGGAAACGGGCTGGAGAAGTAGTATGACCAAGGTATACGAAAGCCTCGCTAATGATTACATGTACGGTGACGTGAATAACATCATGATATTCCCGGACAACCACGATATGAGCCGTATTTACACACAGTTGGATGAAGATTTTGATTTGTGGAAGATGGCGATGAGCATCTATTTTACCATGAGAGGTACCCTTCAGGTCTTCTATGGAACTGAAATTTTAATGACCAACCCAGGAACCAATGATCATGGTATTATCCGCACTGATTTCCCGGGTGGTTGGGAAGGAGACCCTGTGAATGCTTTTACGGGTGAAGGCCTAACACCGCAGCAATTGGAGGCGCAGAATTGGTTCAAAACTCTGGCCAATCTTCGCAAGAACAGCTGTGCGCTGAACTCTGGAGAACTATTGCATTACATTCCTCAAAATGAAGTTTATGTATACTTCAGAACTTTTGAATCTGAAAATATTATGGTGGTTGCCAACCGCAATAAAGAAGGCAAAACCATTGACCTCGCTAGATACTCGCAAGGACTAAAGGGGGCTACAAGTGGTGAAAATTTGATCACCGAGGAAAAGGTTGATTTGAGTAACGGCGCCATTGAAGTGGGGCCAATGGAGACCGTAATTTTATGGGTAAAATAATCATGAGGGTTCTAGTACTTTTAATTTCGAGTCTTCTGCTATGGAGTTGTGTACAGGCACCGGCAGGGGGCAATGCGGAAAATGAACCGTTGGTTTCATTTGACACCGTATCAGGCGTGAGCTCTGGTACACTACTTCGTGCACAAATAGAAAGCGAATTCATTTCTGATCGCCCCATAGACATCTGGCTGCCAAGTGCCTACGACGGGAAAAGAAAACACGCTGTACTTTGTATGTACGATGCACAGATGCTGTTTGATGGAAACTCAACTTGGAATGGGCAAGAATGGCGCGTGGATGAAATTATAGATAGTTTGCTAGGGAAAAAGGCGATTATTCCAACAGTCGTTGTTGCTCTATACAATGGAGGGCAAAAACGCAACTTTGAATATTTTCCGCAAAAACCTGCAGAGAAGTTACAAGGGACCTTTTCAGATTCTGTCATGAACGAGATTGCAAAGCGCTACGGTTCGGATACCATTTTCTCGGTAAATAGTGATGCCTATTTGAAATATGTTACTAATGAAGTACTTCCAATTGTTTGGGAATACTTTAAGGTATATAAGGAACCTTCAGTTACGGCAATCATGGGCAGTTCTATGGGCGGATTAATGAGTATGTATGCGATTGGAGAGTATCCAGATATTTTTGGTACGGCGCTCTGTATGAGTACTCATTGGCCGGGAGGCTTTGCTCCCAATGAGGAAATTCCTACTGTCTTTAATGCCTACGTTAAGCAGAACATTATTCCCGAGCGCGTTGGCAAGATATACTTCGATTATGGAACAGAGACGCTGGATGGGATGTATGAACCTTTTCAGAACCAGGTGAATGAAGTCTTAATGGAAAATGGATTTGTGCTGGGGGAGAATTGGACCACAGAAAAGTTTCCAGGTGCCGCCCATGACGAAAAGAGTTGGGCCGAGCGGTTACACATTCCTTTGATTTTTGCTTTTGGCAAATAGTTGGAACGAGAAAATTTTAAGCATAAAAAACCCGGCGCGCAGCGCCGGGTTTTTGTTTTCTAGTACTCCCTAGTTTAGAAGTTGTCAATTGCAGTATTCAAAGTACTTGACGGTCTCATGATGGCACCAGCGAGTGCGTCATTCATAAAGTAGTATCCACCAATATCAGCGGCATTTCCCTGCACAGTAATAAGCTCTTCAACAATCTTTTCTTCGTTTGAAGCAAGCGCCTCAGCAAGTGGAGCGAAGGTTGCTTTGAGCTCAGCATTCTTGTCTTGGGCTGCCAATTCTTGTGCCCAGTACATGGCTAAATAGAAGTGCGAGCCGCGATTATCAATGCCACCTAAACGACGTGTAGGGCTCTTATCTGTATCCAAGAACTTTGAGGTTGCATCGTCAAGTGTGCTCGATAGCACAGCTGCCTTTTCGTTGCCGTCTTTCTCCGCAAAGTGCTCAAGGCTTACACCCAGTGCTAAGAATTCACCCAGTGAGTCCCAACGTAAGTAGTTCTCCGCGGTCAATTGCTGAACGTGCTTAGGGGCAGAACCACCAGCTCCAGTTTCGAACAAGCCTCCGCCGTTCATTAGTGGAACGATACTTAACATTTTTGCTGAAGTACCCACCTCAAGAATTGGGAACAGATCGGTCAAGTAATCACGCAGAACGTTTCCTGTAACCGAAATGGTGTCTTCACCTTGAATGATGCGCTCCAAACTGAAGGTCGTTGCCTCTTTCGGTGCCATTATAAATACATCGAGACCTTCTACATCGTGCTCTGGTAGGTAGGCTTCGACTTTCTTAATGAGCTCTGAATCGTGTGCTCTGTTGTCATCCAACCAGAACACTGCAGGAGTTTTCGTAGCACGTGCTCGGCGAACTGCAAGACCCACCCAGTCTTTGATAGGTGCATCTTTCACTTGACACATGCGGAAAATATCACCAGCTTCTACAGATTGTGTAAGTAGCGCAGCGCCATTAGCGACGACTTCTACTGTTCCTGCTTCGCTGAGTTGGAAGGTTTTATCGTGAGAACCGTATTCTTCGGCTTTTTGTGCCATTAGGCCGACATTACTTACACTACCCATAGTGGTTGGGTCAAGCGCGCCATTTTCCTTACAGAAATCAATAGTCGCTTGGTAGATGCTCGAGTAAGAGCGG
>JBMZBC010000059.1:0-2903 GCA_049611965.1 Schleiferiaceae bacterium
TACCACCTTTAAGGTCAAGACCTAAGTTCATTTCACGCTTCTTAACCTCAGCATACGTGTATCCCAACATTGGGTATACCTCTTGCGTCATCATGCTGTCAAGGTAAGCTGCTTTGACTTTCGAATCACCCGCAGAGAACTCCTCTGCATCACTTGCTACGCCATTCGCTACCCATGAAAAAGAGAGCTGGTATAGTGAGGCCAACCCTAGAGCAATCGCGAACGCGGTAATTAATCCTTTGTTTTGCATTGTGTGGATTATTTCTTTTTTCCAATAACGCGCAAATATAACTAAGTCGGGGTGGCTAACCTAACCATTTTTAATGCGGTATGAATCTTGTTGCGAGTTATCTTTGAAATATGATACAAAGAACACTCCTTATCCTACTCACGGTCCTGCTTGCTCAGATGGATCTGTGCGGACAGTCCAACCGACTAAGTTTTGACTGGACCCAAGGCCCAACAGTGGTTACAGGGAGTGATACGCTAGGTATGGCTTTCATGGGCGGGGCCGATTTACCTCAGTTTTCCCGTGTGGATCTCAATTTAGACGGTACAGAAGACCTCGTAGCCTTCGACCGTCAAGGCAACCGCTGGCTCACCTTCCTAGCAGAAAACAACACATGGGTACCGGCACCAGCATATGCAGACAGCTTGCCAAAAATTCAATATTGGGGGCTTTTTCGCGACTACAACGGCGATGGAAAGAAAGACCTCTTCGCTTATGTTCTCGGCGGGATGGGCGTCTGGACCAACAACAGCACGGACTCTCTTCAGTTTGACTGGGCGCTCACAGGCACCTATCTAACCACGAATGTAGGCAGTGCCACAGCCAATCTCTACAACTTTAGCAGTGATATACCTGCCATCGACGACATTGACAACGACGGTGATTTGGACGTGCTAACCTTCGGACAGCGCGCGACCATCGAATGGCACGAAGGCCTTACCCCCAACGGTTTAGACTTTGCGATGAATACCACGTGTTGGGGTCGATTCGAGGAAGGCCTAAATAGCAATGATCTTGCTTTGGATGCGTGTCAAGGAGTCCAGAAAATGGAATTCAGCCAAAAAAATGCCGGAGGTGCTCATGCTGGATCAACAGTTCTAACACTGAACCTCAATGGAGATACTTTGACCGATGTACTGCTTGGCGATGTGAGCTTTACCAACTTGGTAGCCGCATTCAATGGCGGGCATATCGACAGTGCCTACATGTCAAGCAAGGATACCCTCTTCCCCACCAGCATTCCTACGAATATCGAGTACTTCCCCGCAGCCTTTTATGAGGATGTCGATTTTGACAGTATTCCTGACTTGCTTGTAGCTCCAAATTTGAACGGCTCCATAAATCAAGGCAATGCATGGCTCTACAAAAACACAGGGGCTTCAAATAACCCTGTTTTTGCTTCTTTAGACAGCAGTTTCTTGGTTGACGAAATGATTGACCTCGGCTCCACTGCGCGCCCCGCCCTCGTGGATTTAGATTTCGATGGGGACTATGATTTAGTTGTCGGAGGCAAGGGCGCCTACTTAGCACCAGGCACCTACAAGAGCTCTTTGCATCTCTACACCAATGTTGGCACAAATACATCGCCTGAATTTGAATTGACCAATACCGATTACGTGAACGCCGGCTTCAACAACTTGGGCGAAGACCTTAGTCCTGCCTTTGGCGACCTTGATGGCGACTATGACCCTGACCTGCTTATTGGTGCTATGACCGGTGAGATTTTCTACTACGAAAACACAGGGACATTTCTGGCACCATCCTTCACCTACAAAGGCGGCTTGCAAAACATTGATGTTGGCAACCACAGCACACCTGCCCTTGGCGACCTCGACGGCGATGGAGACCTAGACTTAATGATTGGCAACGAGGCTGGAACTGTAGCTTATTATGAGCATACCGGTACGTATCCAAACATCTTTTCCCTTGTCGATGCGAATTGGGTAGGTATAGATATGAGTTCCCCCTTTGCGCCAAGCGGCTATTCTGTACCATCGGTTATTTATGGCGCTGACACTACCCTACTCATCGGTTCTGAAGACCAAGGGATTGTGCATCTAGATTCGTTGGCGACAATCATGGCTGGAGCGACGAATGTAGATGCTGTTTTTGGAAGCGGCACCACTTCTTCTACCACCCGCGAGGAGACACCCTTTGGCGGTTCCAAGCGCAATGGACGCATGCAAATCATTTATACGAAAGATGAATTGCTCGCGGCCGGCGCTTCTTTTGGTCAAATAAATTCAATCGGCTTCGAAATAGGAACCAATACCAACCTTTACCTCACGCAAGGATTCACCATCAGCATCAAACACATTAGCGATACTGCACAATCTACCTTCCAAAATTCGGGCTTTACACAAGTATATGATGGGATTCGCGTGATGACTACAGGATGGAACGACCTTCAGCTTTCCACTCCTTTTGCCTGGAACGGCACCGACCACATCCTAGTACAAGTCTGCTTCTCGAAGCATGCACAGACAGGAGATATACCCGTAGTTCTAGGCAGCACCTCGTTCAACTCTGTGCTCATCGGCGATATAACAGGTTGGAACAGCATTACCAAGAACGGTTGTCTCATGCCCTATCTCAGCAAGAACAAGAAGCGTCCAAATATGCGCTTCAACTTTACGCCAACGCTTCATCAAACGGACGCACATATGCTAAGCTCTGGAAAGCGCTTACACCCTGCCGTTGCCGATCTTAATGCGGACGGTTACCCAGATGTTATCGTTGGCAATATGAGTGGTGGTTTGCACTACTACCAAGGCAAGGCCTTCAACAGTATCAGTATTGAAGAGGTAGTGTTGAACATCGAAACAGGTATCCTACCAAACCCGAGTACGGGGAGTGTTTTGTTTGAGGCCTCTGAGGCTTCTGAAGTTGCACT
>JBMZBC010000060.1:0-2819 GCA_049611965.1 Schleiferiaceae bacterium
ACCATGGCACCGAAGAAATCTTCCGTAGGTTCAAAAGTTTGATAGTCACCAAAAACCAACTCCACCCCGATAGGTTCGGTTCTCGTTTTTAGTAGGGCAATGCTTTGCGGAAACGTGTTGTTGTCTACAAAGAACTTATTGGCACCGGCTTTTTTCTTCGCACGGGGCATTGCTCCGTAGAACATGCTCATCGCTTCAGCGACAGCTGTTGCTTCGTCAAGAAGTGACGCATTTGCCAACTCCATGCCTGTTAGATCAACTACCATCGTTTGATAGTTCATCAAGGCTTCCAAACGACCTTGAGCAATCTCAGCTTGGTAAGGCGTGTAGGCAGTATACCACCCTGGATTCTCCAAAATATTTCTTTGGATCACTCCTGGCAAAACCGTCGGATGGTACCCCATGCCGATGTAGGTCTTGAACACTGAATTCATTTCACCCAACGCTGTAATGTGGGCACCAAATTCAGCTTCGGTCATTGCTTCACTTAAATCTAAATCCTTCTCTGCTCGAATGGCAGCAGGTACCGTTTGGTCGATTAGCGTATCGATAGAATCCACACCGATGGCAGACAACATTTGATCAACGTCTACAGCTTTCGGTCCTATGTGGCGGTAGGCAAAAGAATTGCGCTTCATACAAGGGTTGATTTTAATACTACAAAAGTACTATATACATAGGTTACATAACGTATTTTTAACACCCAAGAATGGAAAGAAGTTTCAACGGTTTTATAAACAATTTTGCAGGCTTCCTGCGGGTATTTGTCTATGCCAATTTTTGGGTGGCAGGTGCCGTCTATGCATTGACCAAAACCACTGAAATTATCATCGATGCTCATCACGAAAGCCTTGCGGTACTGAATGCCGCCGGAACCCTTGTCGTCTATGGGTTTGCACGCTATTTTGAAGGGCCTTCTCAGGCGGACCGTACCTCAAAAATTACCGCTTGGAGAAAGAGTATGCCAAACCTCACCAAGCTGAGTATTGTTGGCGGCGCGGCCTTCGCCTGTATCGAACTCGTTCGCATAGGTTCCGTAGGATTGTTTCTGCACTATCTTATTGGTGCCGCTGTGGCACTCCTTTACCCACTGCCTTGGATCATGAGAAATAAAGGCGGCGGATTGCGCTCGGTTCCCGGCTTAAAGCTCTTTGTCATTTCCTTCGTTTGGGCATTCACTACAGGATTCTTGCCCGCTATCTGGAACGGCGAACCGGGGACCTGGTGGCTCATTGAGCGCTTCTTTTGGACCATGGCACTGACCATTCCTTTTGATGTAAGGGATGTGAAGCTCGACGCAAAAAGCATCAAAACATTGCCGCATTTGCTAGGCCCTAGAAACAGTATTCACCTCGCTCATACTGCGATTTGGATAAGCTTCGCCGTCCTTATTTTGACTTTTGGGCTCCCCCTTTTGCCTACCTTTCTACTCTACACATTTTTTGCAGTGGCCATCAGTGTAGCCCGTGCAGAACTCGGAGATCTTTACTACAGTTTTCTTCTTGAAGGTCTACCTTGGCTACTGTTGGGCTTAGTACTGCTTTTGCCCTACCTTTAAGCCACCCATAATATAACCATGAACGTACTCAGTAAAGCTCACGCACAGGAACTCGATGCCAATGATTCATTGGCCCACTTCCGCAACGAATTTCACCTCCCCGTGATCGACGGCAAGCAAACGCTCTACTTCACGGGCAACAGCCTGGGGCTGATGCCAAAATTGGCCGAAAAATACCTCGATGAAGAGCTTGAAGATTGGAAAAATTGGGGCGTAGAAGGGCATTTTCACGCCCGCCGCCCATGGATGCCGTACCATGAATTCTTTTCCGAAAGCCTGTCAAAACTCGTTGGGGCTAAACCTGAAGAGGTCGTGGTCATGGGATCGTTGACCAATAACCTGCATTTATTAATGGTGAGCTTCTTTCGACCGGAAGGAAAGCGCACGAAGATTTTGTGTGAAGCGAAAGCCTTCCCTTCGGACCAATACGCCTTGGCTTCTCAACTGCGCTTCCACGGGCTCGACCCAAAAGAACACTTGATTGAGGTGGAACCGCGAGAGGGTGAACACCATATCCACAAAGAAGACTTCATGGCTGCCATTGATGCTCATGGGGACGAAATCGCCATGATGATGATCGGCGGGGTAAATTACTACACCGGTCAAGTCATGGACATGGAGCACCTCACTGCCTATGCACAAAACAAAGGCATTACGGTCGGTTGGGATTTAGCGCACGGCGCAGGAAATATCGACATCAAATTACACGATTGGAATGTAGATTTCGCCGCATGGTGCCACTACAAATACATCAACTCAGGTCCTGGCGCAACGGCCGGGTACTTTGTGCACGAACGCCACCACGGCAAGGCCGATATCCCTCGTTTCGAAGGATGGTGGGGACACGATAAAGAAACGCGATTCGAAATGCCGGAGACCTTTAAGCCCATACCAACGGCAGAAGCATGGCAACTTTCGAACGTACCAGTGATGGCCATGGCACCGCTTCGCGCGAGCCTCGATTTATTCGATAAGGCAGGAGTAGAAAACCTACGTGCTAAAAGCAGAAAACTGACGGGGTACTTGCAGGAAGTACTGGAGTTTGTGGCAGAAGAATCGGGCAGTGATTTTGAAATTATTACTCCAAAAGAAGAGCGCGGTGCACAAATTTCCTTGCTCGTTCACGGCTACGGAAGACCGCTGTTTGACTATTTGATGGAGCACGGCGTAATTGCCGATTGGCGCGAACCCAATGTTATTCGCATGGCACCTGTGCCGCTCTACAATAACTTCGAGGATATTCGCGCCTTCGGTGAAATCT
>JBMZBC010000061.1:0-2704 GCA_049611965.1 Schleiferiaceae bacterium
CGTATTGGATGCCATGTGTTCGAAGATGCGAAGCTCATTGAACTTGTACGCCTTATTGTCATCGACAAAGCTCTGAAGCACAAACCCCGCGTCCTTATCGTAGGTAATGGCATCAATACCGGAGAACCCCCACGGACAGTTGTTCTTCGGAATGCTGTTTCTACACCCCTCCCATTTGCCAATCTTGTTGATGTAGATGTTGCGCGGCATGTTGGTATTGGCCAAACGGTGTGGGAAGAAGAACCCACGCTCCACGTTGAGCTCTGGTGCCAACTGACCCAAATTCATCCGCATAGTGTGGCTCAATGTGCCGCCTTGTACGTGAGAGCCGCCCATATGCACAACGTTCACCTTCCCTTCGTATTCGAAGATGGCCTTGTCGAGCTTGGTGAAGAATCCTTCCAGAGCATCTGTATTCCCGAAGTACTGAATGTGGTTCTTCGCCGTATCCAAAAACGGATATTTCAATGCCAAGGCCTCCACATGGTCTTGTGCACTGAGGCTCAAAGCCCCAAAACAAACGAATATGAAGAACCGCTTCATCATGGCGTTACACCAGTACCCTGGCTCATTTTAAAGGTTGCTATGCTATCTTCAACACGTTGCTGCTCCGTGGCAATCTCTGCCTGCACTGCAGCATATTCTTGTTCCAATTCCTTTAACGCTTCCACCAAGGCATTGCCCACCTTAGAGGCTCCTTTTGGTGTGAAGTGGATGTAGTCCTTCACGGCCAGCTTTGGATCACCTTCTACCCAGGCTACCATAGAACCTTCACCGCCCATCACATCGTACAGATCCCAATACCCCGCACCGCGGCGCATCACCTCTGTACGAAGTTGCTCCTTCAAGGAAGCAATCAATGGATAGGATTTCATCTCTAATCCTTCTTTGCGCGCCATATCTGAAGGGCCTATGAATAGGAATGCGGCCTCTGGATACAACCTTTGGATGTGGCTGAGCTGACGACCCAACGCACGTGCAAAACGACCTGCATGCGCCTCATCTTTGAGGTACGGCACCGCATTTCCACCAAACTGAAGGATGATTAGGTCGTAGCCCTCGCGCTTCAAGCTCGCCGAGAACTGTTCGTCGTTCATTTTCGAGAAGATCATCCCCGAAGCCCCACGCATGGCCACGTTGTCTGCGTGGAAGCCATACGGGCTCTCAAAACTAATCCCATAGATGCGTGAAGGTGCAGAAGAAGTCAAACGCAATTCAAACTCGTCTGTAGTAGGAACATCTAAGGCCAAGGTCCACTCCCCTTCAGGAAAGACCCTTGTTGAGAATAGCGTATCGGCGACCAGTATCTCCGCCTTGGTCGGTGCAACACCTTCCAAATGAATTTTAGCTGTGGTAAAGTTCCTCGCACGGCTGTACCCCCATTTGCGCTTAGCAAAAGAAACACGTCCCTCAAACGAGGCGCTGTCTTTCTGAGCGAGCAAGGTAAACGAACCCAAATGGCCGTACTTCATGTCCTTAAAGGCGGTATCTCTGCGACCGAAGACGGTTTTACGAATGAATCCTTCTGAATTATTAAATGCCAAGGAAGAAGGTGCCACTAAAGGCTCTAATGCCACATAACCGAACCCTGTACCGCCGTAACGACGCTGGTAGGCATCTCGAAGTTGCATGGTGATGCGGTCCCCTTCTAGCTGGGAGTCGCCAAAGTGCAAAACACGTACATTTTCTATACTGCTACTCTTTAACGCTGTCAAAGCATCAAAGAACGGTGCAAAGGTCAAGATATCTGCCACCTGAATAGTGGTATCGCGTGGTGCAGCTTCATTTACTACAAGGTTTGTTGGAGGCACCGCCTGAGTTGAGGCACTATCTACAAGAATATCTGAAACAGAATCACCCTCATTAATCAAAGCGTCTAACGCTTCGTTCTCTTTGACCTCGACCACCACGGAATCTGAACCGCTCCAAAGCGGGCCAAAGAGTTCTGAAGGACTGTAATAGCTGAGCTCTGCATCGCCCAGTACCACAGAGCGTCCACCAATGAGCAAACTGAGCCCACTCACTACGAGTGCCAGCACCAAAAGAAATGCGAAAAATTGTCCTGGTTTATTCATCGATTATTGCGCCCCAGGGTATTTCTCAGGTGAATAATCCGTAATCATTTGTGTCGGGATCTTGAGCTGCTCGCCGGCCTTGATCAGCGCATCCATCTTGTTGTAGCTCTTCAAATTATCCGCGCTCACTCCAGGAAACTTCTGTGCAATACTCCACAGGGTATCGCCCGGTTTAACTTCATAGGTTAAGAACGAACCGTCCGCAGTAGATGCTGTGGCCAATTCTTTTTTCTCTTCCTTCTTCTCAGGAGCCGCAACAACCGCCTCGACTTTTACCTCCTTGCCTTTAGGCATCCAAACGGTAAGCTTCTGACCTGGATAGATGGTATTTCCCTTGAGTTTGTTCCATTTGCGGATATCACTCACACTCGCGCCTGTTCTCGATGAAATTCGACCTAGGTAATCGCCGCTGCGTACCACGTAGGTCGAAGCGCTATGTGTCGTAGGGTCCGGCATAAAACTCAGGACCTGCTTGCGTCTTTTCTCGTACTGGGTCTTGAGGTTTGCCGTATACGATTCTTGGTGCTCCACCATGGACAAAGCGTCCATATCAGTGAGGGCGATACCTAATCCGTAGATGCTAGCCCCCTTCGGCAGCACATCACGGAGCAAATGCGGGTTGTTCTCTT
>JBMZBC010000062.1:0-1477 GCA_049611965.1 Schleiferiaceae bacterium
GATATCTTGGAAAAGGTAGGGCGCAGCAAACCCGTATATGCCATGAGCAGTGCGTTGAAGCAAAATGACCTTATAGAGGTAGGGCCAAACGTTCATGATCCACACATCTGGTTTGATCTAAACCTTTGGGCGCGTTGCGCGGAAGGTCTGGGTGGATTTATGGCCCTTCAGTACCCGGAGCATAGCGACGATATTATTGCCAATACAGAGCGCTATGCTGCAGAACTGCGCGCAGCACATGCAGATTTCGCTACTGCTCTTATGGATGTTCCAGATTCTAATAGAGCTATGGTAACCGCGCACGACGCCTTCTCTTATTTCGGTCGTGCATTCGCCATTGAGGTAAAGGGACTGCAAGGGGTGAGCACCGCGGCAGAGTTTGGAGTGAACGACATGCGGAGCACCGCGGAGTTTATTATCGAGAGAGAATTGACCACAGTTTTTACTGAAACCTCTGTGAATTCTAAAAGCATTGAGGCGTTGAAGGAAGCGGTAGAACAGAAGGGCGGCGAAGTGAAATTAGGCGAGCCATTGTTTTCTGATGCGCTTGGTGAAAAAGGCACTCCGGAGGCTACTTTAATAGGTGCTTTCAAACACAATACGATACAAATTTTAAACTCTTTGAAATGATGGAAAAGAGCATAGAAGTACACAACTTAACCGTCAGCTACCACAGCAAACCTGTGCTATGGGACGTTGACTTTTCATTGCCTACGGGCAAGATTGTAGGCATCGTAGGTCCGAACGGTTCGGGTAAAACGACGATGTTGAAGACCATTATGGGTCTGATGAAACCGGACAGTGGATACACGGAGATTTTCGGCCAACCTTTGGATAAGGTTCGTGAGCGCGTGAGCTATGTGCCGCAACGTGAAAGCGTGGATTGGGACTTCCCTGCCGACGTCATGGATGTGGTTTTGATGGGCCGCTACCGCAAGAACAATTTGTTCCGTCGCATTTCCAAAGAAGATAAGCGCATTGCAACAGAAGCTTTGGAAAAAGTGAATTTGCTAGAATTTGCCCACCGTCAGATTTCTCAGCTTTCCGGCGGTCAGCAGCAGCGTGTCTTTATTGCACGTTCTCTGGCGCAACAGGCGGACATCTATCTGATGGATGAGCCTTTTGTGGGGGTAGATGCAGCAACGGAAGATGCTATTTTACAGTTGTTGCGTGAGATGAAGAACCAGGGCAAGACTGTAATTATTGTGCACCACGATCTTCAGACGGCAAATGAATATTTCGATCACATTGTTCTGTTGAATACACGATTGGTTGCTGCCGGCCCAAAGGAGGAAGTGTTCACCAAGGAATTGCTTCAAGAGGCTTACGGTGGTCGATTGACCGTGCTTTCTAAGCTGGGCGATTTGATCAGTACCGAAGAATTCCCACTTCGCGAACCAGAATTCAAGGAAAACAAACCGGAGAAGTAAGCCATGGATCCTATTTTCCTCAAGGTACTCATCGGAACCACATTGCT
>JBMZBC010000063.1:0-488 GCA_049611965.1 Schleiferiaceae bacterium
GTCAGGAGTTCGATCCTCCTAGGCTCCACCATCCTACCGCTTCGATTTGACCGTTAAGCAGTCTGACTGCTTTGCCGTCCAATCGGACGAATTGACATCGTATAGAGAGATCAAAACATCAGTTTCATGCTGATCTAGGCAGTGCGCCTATGATCGTGGATGCCTTCGGGCAGGCCACAAAGCATGTAACTATTCCAAGTCAAGTACACTAACCTAAATGCATAGTTTACTATGCGAAAATGTTCTTCCAGACGAACCAGATGGAAGAGCGGGAAAGTGATGCTTTTGATACTAGAAGAAGCCTAGCTTCTTCTGGATCAAATCAAGCGCGAAAAGGGCGTTTGGTGGATGCCTTGGCAGTAAGAGGCGATGAAGGACGTGATACGCTGCGATAAGCTATGGGGAGCCGCGAATAGGCTTTGATCCGTGGATTTCCGAATGGGGAAACCCGGCCCTTTAGGGCCATCGCCGTCTGAATCTATAGGGCG
>JBMZBC010000063.1:498-1140 GCA_049611965.1 Schleiferiaceae bacterium
AGGCGATGAAGGACGTGATACTCTGCGATAAGCGTAGGTTAGCCGAGAATAGGCTTTGACCCTGCGATTTCCGAATGGGGGAACCCACTTGACAGTTATTTATTGTTACCTTTGGTGATCAATAAGTGGCTGAACCAAGTACTTCTTACCTGAATAAAATAGGGTTTGAAGAGCAAACCCGGGGAACTGAAACATCTAAGTACCCGGAGGAAAGGACATCAATAGAGACTCCGTTAGTAGCGGCGAGCGAACGCGGACCAGCCGAGCCATGATTGTGATCAGAACACATTGGAAAATGTGGCCATAGTGGGTGACAGCCCCGTACGAGAAGCAAGATTGGACGTATTAAGTAGGGCGGGACACGTGAAATCCTGTCTGAAGATCGGAGGACCACCTCCGAAGGCTAAGTACTCCTTACTGACCGATAGCGAACCAGTACCGTGAGGGAAAGGTGAAAAGCACCCCGACGAGGGGAGTGAAACAGTACCTGAAACCGAACGCCTACAATCAGTTGGAGGGGCATAAGCCCTGACAGCGTACCTTTTGTATAATGGGTCATCGACTTGGTCTATCTAGCAAGCTTAAGCCGTTAGGTGTAGGCGCAGCGAAAGCGAGTCTTAATAGGGCGCATGAGTTCGTGGG
>JBMZBC010000064.1:0-1135 GCA_049611965.1 Schleiferiaceae bacterium
ATGCCCAAGCGCTCTGTCAAATACAGCTCCCAAAGGCGGTGTAAACGCACTACTCTACGGCCTTCACTGCGGCCCAGTTCAGTCAATGCATAACCGCTACCGTGCTCCACAACGAGCAATCGGCGCTTCAAATCTCTCAGAGCATTCCGCAGTTTTTCTGGTCGCATTGCTCTAATGGACAACATGTTTTCAGCAGATAGCACAACACTCACTTCATTGCGCTCCTCTTGCTGATACATCAGCTTCAATACGTTTTCTCGTACGGTCTTCTTTTGATTCGCCAAGGCTCTTCTGCGCTTGGCTAACCACCCTTTTTCCGGGGCGAAAATCAAGGAGCCGAAGCCGAAAAAGGCAAGGACCAAAACCACCCAAGGGCCTGTGGGCATCTTTGAAATAGCGCTCGATATATAGGTACCGGTGATGGCCGAGCTCGCTGCAAAAACAGCAGCGAGTAGCAACATGGTGGGTAGACTTTTCGTCCAAGCTCGAGCAGCTGCAGAGGGAGTGATCAATAAGGCTGCCATGAGCACCACACCTACCGTTTGGATGCCAATGGTAATGGCAAGAACTGTGAGGACAGTAAACGTGAATCGGATTAAAGGCACAGGAAGACCAATGGCTGATGCAAAATCCTCGTTAAAGGTCATCAATTGGAACCCCTTGTAAAAGAGCCCTACACCGATCATCAAGAGTACGGCGAGCGCGGAAAAAACATAAACATCATTCATGGTTATCGCCGCAGCCTTTCCCAAAAGATAGCGCTCTAAACCCGCCTGTTGGCCATGGCCAGACCGCTGGATCAAAGACATCAGCATGATGCCAAATCCAAAGAAGGTGGAAAGCACCAGGCTAACCGCAGTATCGCTTTTGAGCTTGGTTCTGCTTTGGATATAACCGATGCCGTAATGCGCAATAAGTCCACTAATCAAAGCACCTACAATGAGGAAAATAGGATTGCGGCCATCGCCCAACAAAAAAGCCAAAACCACTCCGGGCAACAAGGCATGTGCAATAGCATCTCCAACAAGGCTCTGTCCCTTCAAATAACTGAAGGCGCCAACCACCGCTGCAGAAGAAGCAAGCAATGTGGTTCCGATGAGTACCTTGAGGAAAATAGGATCCATGGCTTACTTCT
>JBMZBC010000066.1:0-1009 GCA_049611965.1 Schleiferiaceae bacterium
ACGCACTGCTCATGGCATATACGGGTTTGCTGCGCCCTACCTTTTCCAAGATATCGGTCATCTTCCCTTCCAAATGCAAGCCGTTGTGAAGGACAATTTTTGCACTGTTGAGCTTGGCCACATCGCTCTCTACTGGCTTGTAGGAATGCGGGTCAATATTGCTCTGCATTAAGGCAACCACCCGAATTTCCTGAGGTAAAATCTGACGCGCTGCATCGGCCATCACCGAAGTAGTGGCAAGAACCTCAACAGGTGTTTGTTGCTGGCAAGAAACCACTGAAACGGCTACAAAAAACAGAGCAATTAATCTTTTCATAAGGCGATCGCGTAAATGTTAGAGGACATGCTATGACTCAGCCAAAACAGCGATCCATCCTTGGCTTTGAGTTGAATGCTTGAATCAAAATTAGAAATGGAAATCAGGGTAAATTCTTTGCCAAGGCTAATATTAAGCTGGTCAAGCTGATTGAAGAAATCGGTTCCAGCGTCTTCCACACGAACTACACGTAATCGGCTGCCTTCGGAAAACTGCTGCAACGGCTTACCCATCGTTGGGGGTATGGCGCCATCTGCCTGCGGTATCGGGTCACCGTGTGGGTCGTGAATAGGCGAACCCAAATACGTAGCCAATTTTTCTACTAACTCCCGGCTTTGCACATGCTCTAACTGCTCCGCTAAAGGGTGCACTTCTTCCCAGCCAAATCCTAATTTCTCCACCAAAAAGGTTTCCCACAAACGGTGCTTTCTCAAGATGTGCTTGGCCAGGGCCAGTCCATCCGAAGTAAGCTTTACGCCTTTGTACGGAATTACCTCAGCGAGGCCCTTGGTGGCCAATCGCTTAACCGCCTGGGTGGCAGAAGGACCCTTTGCTCCAACACGCTGCGCCAACGCACCATTAGATACTGCTTTACCGCCGCCTAAATGATACAAGGCTTTGATGTAATTTTCTTCGCTTTCCGAGTGAGTTTTCACTTTGGCTATAAATAGTTTTAGGCAAAGCTAAACCTTT
>JBMZBC010000067.1:0-1008 GCA_049611965.1 Schleiferiaceae bacterium
GAATTGAAACCTGACCTTTCTGCTAATGCGAACAAGGTATATTTATCGCCATCTTGAATAATTAATTCCTTGACCTTATCGACTCTTAAAGAGTTAATGTATCCATAAAAGTTCTTTGTAGTGGACGCTTTGATTTGTTTAGAAAGACAACGGTTCGATATGCCTAAGATTCGAGCCAATTCTGTTAATGTTAAATCACGAATCGTAAAAAGCTCTTGATCTAAAATTGTTTTATGGTATGTTTCAAAATCCGTCAAATCTGTACATGGAGATTTCAATTTATCACCAGGTGGACGATGTTTAATAAATGTTGCTGTCGTTGAGTTAATGGTTTTTGTCCCTAGCAAAATGACTTGTCCTAATAAAGAAAGATTACTCAATATAGGAGCACTTTGAAATTCGAAGAAAATCCCTGCCAGTATTGAAATATGCTGAGCCACTAGTAAACCTATGAGCAATAGCACCCATCTCAAAGATTTATTTTTTGTGAACGAAAAATGTTCTAAAATAAGTTCTTGATAAGCCCATATTGTCCTTGAGATATTAAAGATCAGCCCTAAGGAGATAATATAGCATACGAGGTAAATTACTCCGAACCCCTCCCACAAATCGAATAGATACGGGAGCGCGGAGTGCAGAACACCGGCAATCAATAAGGCCCAGTATTTATTCTGAATTCTATTCAAGTTCCAATAAGCTACAAAAACAGTTATTAAAGGCAGCTGCAACGAAAGGTCTAGGTTAACATCGCCTAAACTGACCGTTCCCCAAACACACAGCAGATATGCAACAATAATTACCGAAGAAACCCTGTTTTGGTTTCTCGAAATCAAAACAAAACAAATGGTTGTAATGGCGGAATTAATCACGAAAGTCTCGAGCAGCTCGTACACAGAAGAATAACTTACTTTAATTATAAATTCAAAGTTTGACACCAATCCCTAAGTGCTTGACGATCTGCATTAGAAATTGAGCTATGGTCAAAGTCGGTAGCGTTTTCAAACGGCG
>JBMZBC010000068.1:0-906 GCA_049611965.1 Schleiferiaceae bacterium
ATGGAAGGTGCATCTACCCAATGTACTCCTTGTGTAAGAATCCACCTTCTTGTCCTCGTTCTCCACATCGAAGTCGAGGTACGAGCACACGCTCAAACAAGAAGCACTCCGTATATACTCGCGCTTCGCTTAACCGATGGGTTCTTGGCCCAAGATTTATCTATCATTTTCCAAGTATCGTCCAGTGTAGGACTAGAGGAAGAGACTATCCAGTATATAACTTATCCAAACCCCGCAACGGAGGGCATTACTATTACACCTAGTCCTTCGAAAGCCATGATCTATAATATGACTGGTGAGCAATGGGAATTACATAAACAAAATGAACATTGGGACATTAGTTATTTACCGCCCGGAACATATATCCTGCAGGCCTTTAACGACAACGGAATCCCTGAAGGCACGAAGAGAATCATCATTCAATAGTAAAAAAACCGCCTCTCGGGGCGGTTTTTTTTGAATTCAATACTCAATTGTTGAGCGCCGTATTTCTGCCTTATCTTACCGGTCTAATTACCCAGTAAAACATGAAAAGAGTATTGTTCATGGGAGCAATGGCAGCTATTGCCCTGAGCTCCTGCAACCCTCAAGAAGAAATGCACACCGAAACAGATCACAGCGACTTTCAGTGGCAGGTAGACCGCTTTGCAGATATCAAAGTACTCCGCTACCAAATCCCATCGTGGGACGACCTCACTCCACAGCAACGCATCTATGCCTACCACCTCACTCAGGCCGGATTGGCAGGGCGCGATATTATGTGGGATTGTAATTACCGTCACAACCTAGAAATCCGTCGTGCACTAGAAGCGATTATTTCTAGCGAAAGTGTAGACAAGGAATCTGCTGAATATGCAGAATTCGAAGTGTACGCCAAGCGCGTATTCTTTGCCAACGGTATTCACC
>JBMZBC010000069.1:0-900 GCA_049611965.1 Schleiferiaceae bacterium
AGAAGTAAGCCATGGATCCTATTTTCCTCAAGGTACTCATCGGAACCACATTGCTCGCTTCTTCGGCAGCGGTGGTAGGCGCCTTCAGTTATTTGAAGGGGCAGAGCCTTGTTGGAGATGCCATTGCACATGCCCTTTTACCGGGAGTGGTTTTGGCTTTTTTATTGGGCGATGGCCGCAATCCCATTTTTCTTATCGTGGGTGCTTTGATTAGCGGACTCATAGCGCATTACGGCATTGGTTATATACAAAGCAGAACCAAGCTAAAAAGCGACACCGCGGTTAGTTTAGTGCTTTCCACTTTCTTTGGATTTGGCATCATGCTAATGTCTTTGATCCAACGATCTGGCTTGGGTCAGCAGGCGGGTTTAGAGCGCTATCTTTTGGGTAAGGCTGCAGCGATTACCATGGATGATGTCTACGTTTTTTCTGCGCTTGCCGTGCTTTTGATGGTGGGTGTAGGTTTGTTTTACAAGGGGTTCCAATTGATGACTTTTAATGAGGATTTTGCCGCTGCCATTGGCCTTCCTGTTACGTTTATCCGATTCACCTTTACCGTCTTAACCGTTCTTGCCATCACCATTGGTATTCAGACGGTAGGTGTGGTGCTCATGGCGGCCCTTTTGATCACTCCCTCGGCAGCCGCTCGAGCTTGGACAAAAAGCTTACCCACTATGTTGCTTCTTGCTGCTGTTTTTGCGGCGAGCTCGGCCATCACGGGTACCTACATTTCTAGCGCAATTCCAAAGATGCCTACGGGCCCTTGGGTAGTCATAATTTTAGCAATCTTTGGTTTTGGCTCATTGATTTTTGCTCCGGAAAAAGGCTGGTTGGCCAAGCGCAGAAGGGCTTTGGCGAATCAAAAAAAGACCGTTAGAGAAAACGTATTAAAGCTGATGT
>JBMZBC010000070.1:0-894 GCA_049611965.1 Schleiferiaceae bacterium
GGGCTTTGAATGAACAGACAACGTTGAGGTCTAGATACATCTGTCTTTCTAGATTGATACCAGGTTCGCCGGCGCGAACCTTGGTTTCTGATCGAGAGGGAGACGTGGTCTATTAATTTAGGTCACATCGCGAGTTTTAGATCCTTAAGTGGATCAAAATCTCTTCAAGCAAGTGTCTTGAGAAGAGCATCTGGTGGATGCCTTGGCGACAAGAGGCGATGAAGGACGTGGCATGCTGCGATAAGCTGTGGGGAGGTGCAAGCAACCTTTGATCCGCAGATTTCCGAATGGGGAAACCCGGCACTGTAGTGTCACCCGAGAGGGGGCGAACCCGGAGAACTGAAACATCTCAGTACCCGGAGGAAAGGAAATCAATTGAGATTCCGTTAGTAGTGGCGAGCGAACGCGGAATAGGCCAGTAATTTTATTAAAAAAATTTGAATAGTTTGGAAAAACTAACCATAGAGGGTGATAGTCCCGTAGGAGTAATGTTTAATATAGTTCTTGAGTAGAGCGGGACACGTGAAATCTTGTTTGAATATAGGGGGACCACCCTCTAAGCCTAAATACTCTTCAGTGACCGATAGTGAACTAGTACCGTGAGGGAAAGGTGAAAAGAACCCCTATTAGGGGAGTGAAATAGAACCTGAAACCGTATGCCTACAAACAGTCGAAGCTCTTTTTAGAGTGACGGCGTACCTTTTGTATAATGGGTCAGTGACTTAATTTATCCAGCAAGCTTAAGCCGTCTAGGTGTAGGCGTAGCGAAAGCAAGTCTTAAATGGGCGATAAGTTGTATGAATTAGACCCGAAAACGAATGAGCTTACCATGAGCAGGTTGAAAGTAGGGTAACACTTACCGGAGGACCGAACCAGTTGACGTTGAAAAGTCTT
>JBMZBC010000071.1:0-825 GCA_049611965.1 Schleiferiaceae bacterium
CTACTAGCCCTCGCTCAACCCTCTGACGCGACGCGCCAATGGCCCAACTTTGGTGGAGGCGGACGGGATCGAACCGACGACCTATAGCTTGCAAAGCTACCGCTCTCCCAACTGAGCTACGCCCCCTAAGTATGGTGGGCCAGGGAGGACTTGAACCTCCGACCTCACGCTTATCAGGCGTGCGCTCTAACCACCTGAGCTACCGACCCAGTACAGACCGGTAGGTCTGATGTTTCTGAAGAGATATGGGGACAGCCTGGTCCGGCAGGTTACGAGTAACCTGTTGTGCAGCTTTGTTTGCTGCTTCTGCTAAGTGATCTACGAGATAAGCAAGCTTATCTGACTAAGATCATCCTTAGAAAGGAGGTGATCCAGCCACACCTTCCGGTACGGATACCTTGTTACGACTTCACCCCAGTCGCTGATCCTACCGTGGTCCGCTGCTTCCAAAAGGTTAGCGCACGGGCGTCGGGTAGAACCAACTCCCATGGTGTGACGGGCGGTGTGTACAAGGCCCGGGAACGTATTCACCGCAGTATGCTGACCTGCGATTACTAGCGATTCCTCCTTCATGTAGGCGAGTTGCAGCCTACAATCTGAACTGAGCCACGGTTTATGGGATTTGCTTGTCCTCGCGAACTTGCTGCCCTTTGTCCGTAGCATTGTAGTACGTGTGTAGCCCAGGACGTAAGGGCCATGAGGACTTGACGTCATCCCCGCCTTCCTCCGGCTTATCACCGGCAGTTTCCCTAGAGTGCCCACCGTACTGATGGCAACTAGGGATAAGGGTTGCGCTCGTTGCGGGACTTAACCCAACATCTCACG
>JBMZBC010000072.1:0-764 GCA_049611965.1 Schleiferiaceae bacterium
TCAGAATTCACCGTGGATGTACAGTTCACATTTTGATTGTTATGACCAATATGTGTATATGCTACATGGAAAAAAACGATGGTTACTCTTCGACCTAGATGATCTCGAAACGGAACGAAAATTAGTGTTACAATTCGCGGGTAAAAACATTGAAACCGTTTCCGAAATTTTACGTGCAAATGGAATACCTTTCAAAATCAAAACTATTCGCGCGGGTGATGTTCTTTTTATACCGGAAGGACAATATCATCTGGTAGAAAATGAAGGATCTCAAGGTACGATATTTGTTAACTCACCGATTAATAAACCGGTTAATCTACACTTACAATCTAAGTTCGAATCTTTATGGCCCAAATGGTATTCGGGTACATGACTATTTTCCCGCACTTTCCCGCGCTGGGTTCCTAGTCCTTGTGTGCTCTCGCGGTGGTGGAGGTGGAGGTGGTGGAGGTGGAGGTGGAGGTGGTGGTGGCAAGGCGACTTCCCTGTTTTCTACTAAATGTGGACATCCATTTCCCCCCCATTGCGGTTGTCTCGTGATACTTCGAGTTCTTTTTTGCTTTTTGTATGATATTGTGCGACCCCAATGCCCACACCCTCTGGCACCTTTGCACATCCATTCCCGTTCTGTTCTGTTAGGTTCGCCCGTATCAGTCCAACCACTCCAACTACTAGTCGCACAATGAACTTTTGTCATGGCAACATCTCTTTCTTCTGATTCTGGACCACACGCCGCACCACCATATTTTGCGGGTGTGGTAACA
>JBMZBC010000073.1:0-710 GCA_049611965.1 Schleiferiaceae bacterium
CTATGGATGCGGATGATGCAGTGCGTATCGCATTGGCATCGAACTATGCGTCTACGGCCAACTACTGGAAGTACTTCATTGGTCAGACTGAGCAGTTGAAGAAAAACCGTGTAAAATCGAAGAAAGAAGCTATTGAAGCAACGTACCTCGCTTGGGCGAATGGCGACGAAAGCCGCTCGGAATATGCCGGGGCTTTGGATCTATTGGATGAAGCGTATGCAGCTACCGATGCTACCGTCAAAGGTCAAGTGTACCTCATGGAAGGCGGTATTCGTGGCGCTTCTTTGCCATTATATGCATTCCGACTAAACAGAATGCTTGGCGCTTTGGAGAGCTCAGAAGAGTTAGACGTGGACAAGCAAAATGTTCTGGAATATGCAACGGATCACTTCAGTGAATACCAAGCAGATGTTGATCGCAAGTTGGCTCAGGCGCTTTGGGGCATGTGGATGGAAAACGTTTCTGCAGACCAACAGCCAAGTATTTTCGCTGAGGTTCGCGACAGTATGGGCGGAGATTTAAGCGCCCTTGTTAATGATGTTTATGACAACAGTATTTATGCGTCTAAAGAAGCACTTGAAGCGTGGTTAGAAACTATGGACTTTGACGCCCTATCGGAAGATATGGGAGGTAAAGTAGCGTCGTCGTTCATTGCCGCGTACTTTGCTTCACAAGGTGGCAATGCAGAGGTAAGCGAAAAAATGGAAAAG
>JBMZBC010000074.1:0-479 GCA_049611965.1 Schleiferiaceae bacterium
CCGTACCGGAAGGTGCGGCTGGATTATCTCCTTTTTAGAGAAACGAACGACGGTGAATCTAACGGGCTGCTGCATCATTCTTTTTCCGTCTTATAGTTAGTCCTTTAGCTCAGTTGGTTAGAGCGCTACACTGATAATGTAGAGGTCCGCAGTTCAAATCTGCGAAGGACTACTGCCGTAAGATGGGGAATTAGCTCAGCTGGCTAGAGCGCCTGCTTTGCACGCAGGAGGTCATCGGTTCGACTCCGATATTCTCCACTAGGAAAGTTCTTTGACATACTGGTAGAAAAATTTAATCTTAATAAGTAATCAAGAGCAGTTGGCGGATGCCTTGGCTCACAACAGCGATGAAGGACGTGATAAGCTGCGATAAGCTGCACTGAGACGCAAATAGTCTTTGAGGTGCAGATTTCCGAATGGGGTAACCCGGCATGTTGAAGACATGTCACCGAAAGGAGCAAACCCGGAGAACTGAAACA
>JBMZBC010000074.1:489-696 GCA_049611965.1 Schleiferiaceae bacterium
GAAAAGAAAACAATTAGTGATTCCCTTAGTAGTGGCGAACGAAAGGGGAACAGCCCAAACCAACCTTGTTTCGGCATGGTTGGGGTTGTAGGACAGACATAAGATGATTTGAGGTCAACAGAATCCTTTGGAAAGAGGAACCATAGGGGGTGATAGTCCCGTATGTTGGTTAATTTGATTTGGTCTGTATCCTGAGTAGCGCGGGAC
>JBMZBC010000075.1:0-218 GCA_049611965.1 Schleiferiaceae bacterium
CGGGTATAATTTGTACTCATACTCCATTACATGCTAGTACCCTTGATGAAAGACACAGATGGGGAGATAATGGACCAGGAATAAATGCTCATGGACATATACATAGTAATCCTAGTCCGGAAGGCCCATACAAGTGTGTTTGTGTTGAACAAATTAATTTTACACCAATACACATTGATGAAGTACTAAAAGGTTGACAGTATGCTCCAAAAGAGTGT
>JBMZBC010000075.1:228-678 GCA_049611965.1 Schleiferiaceae bacterium
GCGGTTAGGACATCGCCCTTTCACGGCGGCAACACGGGTTCGATTCCCGTACGGTGTACCACGCTCTGGTGGTGGAATGGTAGACACGCTGGTCTTAGGAACCAGTGCTGAGAGGCGTGAGAGTTCGAATCTCTCCCGGAGCACCAAATGCGGGTGTCGTATAATGGCAATACCTCAGATTTCCAATCTGATGCTAGGGGTTCGATTCCCCTCACCCGCTCCAACTCTATTATAAATAGATCTGGTGAAACCGCTTGTACACAAGCACATAATAATAAGATCGGAAGTACTCAATCCGCCCGTCAAAGAAGAACAAGCGAGTAAAGACGTAAAAGATCTGATAGAACGTATAGGCATGAAATTGCTTATGGGTCCTTTTGCAAAATATGTAACGATGCCAGGCAACAGAGGATTAACTGTTGCATCTATTATAGAAACTAGTCACATAGT
>JBMZBC010000076.1:0-642 GCA_049611965.1 Schleiferiaceae bacterium
AGATGTAATATCCTGTGGCAGTGTTAATGTCGATAGTGCGCTCCGTGTTCAATTGACCCTGCTGAATCAATCGGCCGTCTACGCTAATAATGGTATAGTCTGTACCTACAGGTAGACCTTCAACGTTAAAAGAACCGTTCGAAGGATTCGGGTAAAGGGTGATATCCTCTGCGGTGAATTCCTCTGAATCCAATACCGTGGTCAATTGGAAGTCGTCCAAGAAGGCATTGTTACCGCCGCCCGAAACGAAATCAACTTTGATCATTATAGGACTAGGGCCTACATAATCGCTCATATTAATGTTGATGCTTCTCCAGTTGTTCTGTGATGCTGGATTCCATGGATTAGGCTTATTCGTTGCTGCATACAAAAGCGGTCCTAGAAGGGTGCGAACGCTGTTCCATGTAGTTCCACAATCTTGGCTTACACTCACGACAATGCGGTCTCCTGCGAAGCCAGGCTTGCTTGCTACGGCATATTTGAAGCTGAAGTTCATGCTCTTCGCTCCACCCACGTAGATCTTATCAGTAATGAGGGCATCTGTATTGTCTGCCACATTATTGTAGTTGTCCAACTTCACACAATACGCACCTTCATAGAAGTTGTAGTTGTTGCGTTGCCATCTGATGTTGTCGCCATCTG
>JBMZBC010000077.1:0-642 GCA_049611965.1 Schleiferiaceae bacterium
AGATGTAATATCCTGTGGCAGTGTTAATGTCGATAGTGCGCTCCGTGTTCAATTGGCCCTGCTGAATCAATCGGCCATCTACACTTGTAATGATGTAGTCTGTTCCTACAGGAAGGCCTTCAACGTTAAATGAACCGTTCGAAGGATTCGGGAAAAGGGTGATGTCCTCCGCCGTAAATTCTTCTGAATCTAATACAGTAGTTAATTGGAAGTCGTCCAAAAAGGCGTTGTTACCGCCGCCTGAAATAAAGTCTACTTTGATCATAATAGGATTAGTGCCTACATAATCGCTCATATTAATGTTGATGCTTCTCCAGTTGTTCTGCGACGCTGGATTCCAAGGATTGGCCTTATTGGTTGCAGCGTATAGAAGGGGTCCTAGAAGGGTTCGAACGCTGTTCCATGTAGTCCCACAATCTTGGCTGACACTAACGACAATGCGGTCTCCTGCAAAGCCCGGCTTGCTTGCCACAGCATATTTAAAGCTGAAGTTCATGCTCTTCGCTCCACCCACGTAGATCTTATCGGTGATAAGAGCATCGGTATTGTCTGCCACATTATTGTAGTTGTCCAACTTTACACAATACGCACCTTCATAGAAGTTGTAGTTGTTGCGTTGCCATCTGATGTTGTCGCCATCTG
>JBMZBC010000078.1:0-636 GCA_049611965.1 Schleiferiaceae bacterium
ACGGGAACTTAAGTCGCCGGTTGAGAGTCGGTTTAGAGACCAATAAAAAGATGTTGGGCGGCAAGGTGAGCTTCGGGTATTTCTACCAGCATAATTTCTCGCTATCCTCACCACACTACCACACGATGACGGTAGGCTACAGACTGTAGATTATTCGGCCCAGTAGCGGCTCATTTCAGCCCGTTCTTTGTCGCTTAGTTTGAGCAAGGTTGCACTTTGGTAAAAGTTATAACCCTGATCTTTCAAATAAGCCATCATTCGCTGTTTGATGAAGGTGTCGGCATCAGTTTTAATAGCAGTCATAATAAACATATTTCTTTAAGCAAAGTACGAAACGACCATCCCCAACTATTAACTGAGTGTAACCAGAAAATGAATTAAAAATTTGTTATTCAACGAGTTATAAACACATTTCGTTAGCAAGATCTAAGCCAACTTGTGCACCTATAGCCACGCCCATTCCACCAAGTCGCACACCTGCCACCATATAGTCGTCTACCCGTTTTACCACAGGTTGCTTATTAGAACCGAAAGCCATTACCCCAGACCACAGGTAGTCGATCTCAACATCGACTCCAGGTGCTATAAGTGAGGCAATATCTTCTTTAAGGGCCTTTTCGATCGTAGAGTTTATTC
>JBMZBC010000079.1:0-636 GCA_049611965.1 Schleiferiaceae bacterium
ACGGGAACTTAAGTCGCCGGTTGAGAGTCGGTTTAGAGACCAATAAAAAGATGTTAGGCGGCAAGGTGAGCTTCGGGTATTTCTACCAGCATAATTTCTCGCTATCCGCACCACACTACCACACGATGACGGTAGGTTACAGACTGTAGATTATTCCGCCCAATAGCGGCTCATTTCAGCCCGTTCTTCGTCGCTTAGTTTGAGTAAGGTGGCACTTTGGTAAAAGTTATAACCTTGATCTTTCAAATAAGCCATCATTCGTTGTTTGATGAAGGTGTCGGCATCAGTTTTAATAGCAGTCATAATAAACACATTTCTTTAAGCAAAGTACGAAACGACCACTCCCAACTATTAACTGAGTGTAACCAGAAAATGAATTAAAAACTTGTTATTCAACGAGTTATAAACACATTTCGTTAGCAAGATCTAAGCCAACGTGTGCGCCTATAGCCACGCCCATTCCACCAAGCCGCACACCGACCACCATATGGTCGTCTACCCGTTTAACCACAGGTTGCTTATTAGAACCGAAGGCCATTACCCCAGACCACAGGTAGTCGATCTCAACATCGACTCCAGGAGCTATAAGTGAGGCAATATCTTCTTTAAGGGCCTTTTCGATCGTAGAGTTTATTC
>JBMZBC010000080.1:0-629 GCA_049611965.1 Schleiferiaceae bacterium
TCACTATCGGTCAGTTGGTAGTATTTAGCCTTGGAGGATGGTCCCCCCATATTCAGTCAAGATAACACGTGTCCCGACCTACTTGTCGCAAGCTTAGTACCATAAAAGCATTTTCGTGTACGGGGCTATCACCCTCTATCGCCAGACTTTCCAGACTGTTCCACTAATACTTCTACTATCACTTGCAGGCTGATCCCCGTTCGCTCGCCGCTACTAAGGGAATCTCGGTTGATTTCTTTTCCTCCGGGTACTTAGATGTTTCAGTTCTCCGGGTTCGCTTCGTACACCTATGTATTCAGTGTACGATACCTGGCTTGTACCAGGTGGGTTTCCCCATTCGGAAATCTTCGGATCAAAGGTTGTTTGCCACCTCCCCGAAGCTTATCGCAGGCTACTACGTCCTTCATCGCCTCCAACTGCCAAGGCATCCACCGTATGCGCTTACTCGCTTGACCATATAGCACAAGCGGGCAAGATTAATTGCGACTTGAGACCTCTTCACTAATAATCTTTTGCTCTCAAACGGTGTTGAAAACGTACTCACTCAGTCATTTATATTAATAAACCCCCTCGTTGCGTGCGCTTTCGCGTTGTCTGAAAACAAAATCTCTATTAGTGCTTTAGGCCTC
>JBMZBC010000081.1:0-628 GCA_049611965.1 Schleiferiaceae bacterium
GGCGGTGATGGCCATGCATCGCTCGGGGAGGTAATCGATGTCGAGGAATTCCCAGAGGTTGCCGGAGGGGTTTTGGGCGGTGTCGACGGTGTTTTGAAGTAGAAAGGCCAGCGCGGTGCGGGGTAAGGGTTGGGGAAAAGTACAGGTCCAATTCCGTCCATCAAGCTCAGGGTACAGTGCGGTATCGATGGCCGTGCCCTGGTGGTAGGCAATGAGGCCGTTGAGAGCGCCTGGGGCGGGGACGCAGGCCTCGTTGAAGGTAAGGCGGACGACGCGGGGAGATTCTTGGGCGATGGAGATTAGACGTGGGGGCAAGGTGTCTTGGAAGGCATGACCTTCGAGGTGCAATGTGGAAAACAAAAACTTATCCACACGAGAGGCGGTGTATTTGCAGTAGAGGGTGAACCGGCGTGAGTTGCGCAGGGTGCTGTCGGTGGCGCTGAGCAGGAGGTTTTGGTCGTCGTACACCCTGAAGGTATAGGTGGAATCACGGGTGAGGGTGAGGCTAAGGGTTGGGTTGCTTTGGTTGAGGTAGCCGGGAAGGGATGCGAGGGTGGAGTCGTTGTGGCCGGGGCGTCTGAGGAGGAGGCTTAGGGCATCGGAGGAATTGCCAGAGAGTTGTAGGACG
>JBMZBC010000082.1:0-605 GCA_049611965.1 Schleiferiaceae bacterium
AAAGGAATATCAAAAGAAGCTCGAGAAATTACAGAGCAAACATTACGACAAATCATAAACAACCTCAATCCAGAAAATTATGAAGTGGGTTAAAAATGCGATCATCGCTGTAGCTATCCTCGCAGTAGGACTATTCGTTTCCAAGACCCTAGGCGGCATGTCCACTAAGGAAGAAATTAAGGAAGATAACATCAAGCTCAAGGTCCGTGTTGTTGACGCAAAGCTTGACACAGTTGCTTTGCCAATCACGGTATACGGCCGATTGAATGCTGCCAACAGAGCGGATCTGCTTGCTGAGGTAAGCGGAACCTTTAAAGGTAGCGACCGCGCTTTCTTAGAGGGGACTAGATTTTCCAAAGGAGAGACCATTATTCGCCTCGACGATAGTGAAGCCCGTGCCAACGCGATGAGCGTCAAGGGCAACTTCATTAATGCTCTATTGGCCATTTTACCAGATTTAAATCAGGATTACCCTGCGGACTATGCCCGTTTCAAGGCGTATTACGATAACACCAGCTTGGAGAAATCCTTAGAGGAGTTGCCAAAGGCTGAAGGCAAGCTCGAGAAGTTTTTGATTGCCCGTGGCATTCAAGGCGCCTTCTTCC
>JBMZBC010000083.1:0-605 GCA_049611965.1 Schleiferiaceae bacterium
AAAGGAATATCAAAAGAAGCTCGAGAAATTACAGAGCAAACATTACGACAAATCACAAACAACCTCAATCCAGAAAATTATGAAGTGGATTAAAAATGCGATCATTGCAGTAGCTATCCTAGCAGTAGGACTATTCGTTTCCAAGACCTTAGGGGGCATGTCCACTAAGGAAGAAATCAAAGAAGATAACATCAAGCTTCAGGTCCGTGTAGTAGACGCAAAGCTTGATACAGTTGCCTTGCCGATCACGGTATACGGCCGTTTGAATGCTGCCAACAGAGCAGATCTGCTTGCTGAGGTAAGCGGAACGTTTAAAGGCAGCGACCGTGCCTTCTTGGAAGGGACTAGATTCTCTAAAGGGGAGACTATTATTCGCCTCGACGATAGTGAAGCGCGAGCCAATGCGATGAGTGTAAAAGGCAATTTCATCAATGCGCTATTGGCCATTTTACCCGATTTGAATCAGGATTACCCTTCAGACTACGCGCGTTTTAAAGCGTACTATGACAACACCAGCTTAGAGAAATCCTTAGAGGAGTTGCCAAAGGCCGAAGGCAAGCTCGAGAAGTTTTTGATTGCCCGTGGCATTCAAGGCGCCTTCTTCC
>JBMZBC010000084.1:0-586 GCA_049611965.1 Schleiferiaceae bacterium
TTGGGTGCGGAAGTAGGTGCGGCCATCGTTGCACACAATGACACCAATATCATCTCCTTCACCGGAGGCACACAAACCGGCAAAGCTATTTCTTCGGTGGCGGCACCCATGTTCAAGAAGATAAGCCTAGAATTAGGTGGAAAGAACGCCAACGTCGTCTTTGACGATTGTGATTTTGAAGACGCCGTAAACACTTCCGTACGGGCATCTTTTGCAAATCAAGGGCAAATTTGCCTGTGTGGGTCTCGCATTTATATCCAAAGAGGCATCTACGAGAAGTTCAAAGCAGCCTTCTTAGAACGTGTCAACGGTCTTACAGTTGCAGATCCACTTTCTGACAAGGCACGAATGGGCGCTGTGGTAAGTAGAGAGCACATGGAGAAGGTACTGAGCTACATCGAACTCGCCAAGGAAGAGGGCGGTACCCTGCTCACCGGAGGCCATCGAGTACAACTTGAGGGTCGATGTGAAAAAGGCTACTTCATCGCCCCTACCGTTTTCGAAGATTTACCGGCTGGCTGCCGCACCAATCAAGAAGAAATATTCGGTCCAGTGGTGACTCTTACTCCATTTGATACAGAGGAAG
>JBMZBC010000085.1:0-556 GCA_049611965.1 Schleiferiaceae bacterium
AAAATCGATTCCATGCGCGACCAACAGATTGCCGACCTGATTGCCCGTGAAAACCACCGTCAAGTGGAGGGCATTGAGCTCATTGCCAGTGAAAATTACGCCAGCGACCAAGTCATGGAAGCGCAAGGCAGCGTGCTCACCAATAAGTACGCCGAGGGGTTGCCCCGACGCCGGTATTACGGCGGTTGCGAAGTGGTGGACGAAGTCGAGCAATTGGCGATTGATCGGTTGTGCAAACTGTTTGGTGCCGCATGGGCCAATGTCCAGCCGCACTCGGGTGCTTCGGCCAATGCGGCTGTTATGCTCGCGGTGCTCAACGCCGGCGATTCCATCCTTGGTTTCGATTTGAGCCACGGCGGTCACTTGACCCACGGCTCCACGGTAAACTACTCGGGCAAGCTGTACAAGCCGCATTTCTACGGCGTGGAAAAGGAGACCGGTACGATCGACATGGACAAGGTGGCCGCGACTGCAGCGGAGGTAAAGCCCAAGCTCATCATCTGTGGAGCGTCGGCGTACAGCCGCGATTGGGATTACGCCCGGTTTCGGGAGATTG